>CAWJXQ010000001.1:0-461855 GCA_963846845.1 uncultured Pseudomonadota bacterium
AACTGGCGGCCGCCGCAGGGTCGTCCAGGCGCTGCCCGGCCTTCGCGACATCGCGTGCCACCGCCCGATACAGCAGACCCGTATCCAGCACGTGAAATCCGAAATGCTCCGCCACCCGCTTCGCCAGCGTCCCCTTGCCCGAAGCCGCCGGCCCATCAATCGCAATGATCATGCCGCCCCCCGCATTCAAACTTCCGCTGTCCGGCAACGGCGCCCGCCCAGGCTGACAGCAAACCAACGATGAAACCGATTGAGGCTACTTCAACAAGATTCCCCTCCCCTTGATGGGGAGGGGTTAGGGGTGGGGTGAAGAACTTGGCGAGACGTTGCTGATCTTGAGACGCCCCAGCGGCCAACGGGAAATTGCTAACTAGCCTTCCGCCTAGCTCGTCCCCCCACCCCCGGCCCCTCCCCACCAGGGTGAGGGGAGAAGGAGGGGAAACGCCAGCCAAGTTCGATGAGACAACGATGAATCCCTCGGAGGCGATCTCCAAGTTCGCAGATCCAACGAGCGGGGCAGCTAAAGAACCCTCGCGCACAACACCTTCGAGCACAGCAGCATCAAACATAGCTGGCCCCCAGCCGCTCCATGAGGCCGCGAAACTCGGGAAAGCTGGTGGCGATCATCGCCGTGTCGTCGACCGCGACTGGCGTTTCGCTGGCCAGCCCCATCGTCAGGAATGCCATCGCGATGCGGTGATCGAGGTGCGTCTCGACAAGACCGCCGCCCGGCACCTTCCCGGTTCCTTCCACGATCAGCTTGTCGCCGTCCGCGCGCGCCACGACGCCGTTGGCGATCAGCCCCGCGGCCGTTGCGGCCAGGCGGTCGCTTTCTTTCACCTTCAGTTCGCCAAGTCCTTCCATGCGCGTCTCGCCCACGGCAAATCCCGCGATGGCCGCCAGCACCGGATATTCGTCGATCATGCTCGGCGCCCGCGCCGCCGGCACCTGCACGCCCTTCAGCTGCGAGAACCGTGCGCGGATATCGGCAATCGGCTCGCCGCCTTCCTCGCGCTCGTTCAGAGAACTCGATATCGGCACCCATCTCGCGCAGCGTGACGTAAAGCCCGGTCCGCGTAGGATTGACGAGCACGCCCTCGATCGTCACGTCCGAGCCTGGCACGACAAGCGCCGCCGCCAGCAGGAACGCCGCGGAACTCGGATCGCCCGGCACGACGACATCGCGGCCAGTCAGTTCGGCGTCGCCTTTCACGGTGATATGCGTCGCGCCGTCGACGTCGCGCGTATCCACGCTGGCGCCGAAAAAGCGCAGCATCCGCTCGGTGTGATCGCGCGTGGCTTCCGTCTCGATGACGGTCGTTTCTCCGGCCGTGCCAAGCCCCGCCAGCAGCACCGCCGACTTCACCTGCGCCGACGCGACCGGCAGCTTATAAACGATCGGCACGAGGCTGGATGAGCCTTTCACGGTCAGCGGCAGCGTGTCCTTTGCCTCAGCCGTCTGCAGCCCCATCGTCCGCAACGGATTGAGCACCCGGCTCATCGGCCGCCGCGATAGCGAGGCATCGCCCTGCATCGTCACGCTGATGTCGTGCGCCGCCACGATGCCCATCATCAGCCGCGTACCGGTGCCGGAGTTGCCGAAATCCAGCGGCCCATCCGGCTGCTTCAACCCGCCAACGCCGCGGCCTTTGACCTGCCAGACATCGCCCGTCTTCATGGCCTCGGCACCCAGCGCCGTCACCGCGCGCGCCGTGTTGATAACGTCTTCGGCCTCAAGCAACCCGGTGATCCGCGTGGTTCCCGTCGCCAGGGCGCCGAACATCAGCGCGCGGTGCGAGATCGACTTGTCGCCCGGTACGCGCAGCCGCCCCGTCAGGGAGGCCGCCTTCTGGGTGGACAATGGCTTTGGCTGAGGCGAATGGGACAAAGCGTGCGCCTTCGATCCTTGAGACATCATGATAAATGTTGGCGGACGAGCCGCCTCGAGCCAGGGGCCCGAGCCGCGGGCCGGACCCACGCGATAGACCCGATGCGCCCGCCCCTGTCAACGCCGCGCGGCCCACTGGGCGGGCCGCTGGGGGCGAATGCTTTTGACACCGCCCATCACCTATGGCAGATCGCTTGCAACTCTCAAAATTTCAAAGGCGAATAGCATGTCCACCAAGCAAGCGCGCGGGACAAAGCGCACCTGTCAAAGCAACGAATGCGGCGCGCGGTTTTATGATTTGAATCGCGATCCTATTGCCTGCCCGATCTGCGGCTCGATCTACGAACTGGCCTCGTCCCCATTGGTGCTTGCGGCAGCAGCGGAAGAAAAGTCCGCACGCAAGGCCCGCAAGGTAGATGTGCCCAAGGTCGCCACGGCCGAAGCTGCAGATACCGACGCGGATACGGAAGCCGAAGACACGCTGGCCGACATCGAGACGGATGACGGCGACGAAATCGCCGCCGAAGCCGACGAGACCTTCCTTGAGGAAGAGGAAGAGGGCGGCGACGTCGCCACCATCATTGGCCCCGTCGAAGGCGACGAAGAGCCTTAAAAATCTTTCTTGGCGCATCCGGCCGGCTCCGCGCAGGGGAGTCGGATGCGCCACTAAAATGCTCTTGCAGTTTGGCCCGGCCCGGCCTAATGAGACGCCTCTTCGCGCCGCCGGTCCATCTCGTGTGAGCAGCGCCGCGAACTCCAGACGCGGACCCCAACGTCCGCGCCAAAAAATAGGGGCTGTAGCTCAGTTGGGAGAGCGCTTGCATGGCATGCAAGAGGTCAGGGGTTCGATTCCCCTCAGCTCCACCAAACCCCGTTCACGCCCGTCCACAGCAGCTTGACGCTGGTGATGTCGTCGTCGACGTCGCCGACCAACTCGCGCGGGATCGCCTTGGCATCGGTGACGCGCGTGCGGAACTGCGCCGGACCGGTCCGGCCCGGTCTTGAGCTGCGAGCGAGGATCAGCGATGCCGAAGGCAGATGATGATCCGAGCGGACGCTGAAGCGGCCAGCGCATCCGGCCGGCTCCGCGCGGCGGTGTCGGATGCGCAGAAAATGAGCGAGGTCTCCTCCCAAGCGGGTGCGGGCGGCAGCCTGCTCGCGCAGCGAACAGCAGCGATGGCCCCGCAGGCTGAGATGCCTCGGGGATATGTTGCGATCGGGGACGGGGCGGGTTGGCCTCGCCTCAAGACATGGATGCGGCCGCGCCGCCCCATCACGTTCAACGAGGGTGGGCCCTCATTTCGAACCGTTGCCACTGCGCCGCCGGTTCATCACGCCGGAGGTTGGCGGGAATGATCTCCCGCCGGCAGAGCCAGTACATCGGCCATCACGTGGTGACGGCGTCAATGCTGAACGAGACCCTGGAAGCGCTGATATCTTCCAGAGATCCGGAACGCTCCCGCCGCTCGCGCGACCCCAGCACGGCCTCGCGCCCGACATGTGCGGCGGGATGGCGAGAGGATAGGCGACGGTGAAGGGGGCGGGGATATCATGCGGTGAAATTCTAGTCAATCGCGAATAGGTTTCACTGACGGCGGCACAAGAAAAATCGTAAATCCTTAGCCGAGCCCCTCCATACGCGTAGCAATTTTTCAATCTTATTGTCCGTCTCTATGAAAAATTCCGATCCGGCAATGCGCAAAAGCGTTATTCGACTACCGTCATCGATTTCATTGTCGTCGATATGAAAGTACCCGTAAGAACACGGCGCCAGACCCACTACCTCCGAAGCCAGGCTCTTAAGCACTTCCTGCATATGCTTTCCATGATTTCCTGCATCGCAAAATACTAACATCCACTCGGCATTAACAATTTGGATCTTAAAATGCGCAAACTCATGGCCCAATTTTTTGTTCAGTGCAGCCGAGGTGCGGTTGAGCCGCTCTGTTCGAGCGCCGTCATCGCCCGCATCGCCCAACACACACCACCCCGCACAGTTATACATCTTTAGTTCCAATTCTGGCTCATGGTCCGAGCGGCTTTGTATCCAAGACTGCTTTAACGTTGTATCGCTCCTCATAGCGTCGGATGTTGTTGAGTACGCGCTGACTCGGAGTCTTTTCAAAGTGGAAGTAAGGTTGTCTTCCTGTGTCCCGCGCTGCCTTAAATGTCTCCATCATTTGAACTCGATCTCTCGGCGATGGGTTCTTAAGTGAGCCACCCTTGGTTTGACCAATAAACTTTGAACTCACTACATCGAATTCTCGACCTGCCGTGTCTTTGGCGAATTTGACGCGCGAGTCGCCGCCAAGTCGTTGGGCAAGCTTATCGGCGTTTGCATCAGGTTTGTTAACTTTTGTAAGTGCACCACGGTAGGGACCGAAATGTCGACCAGAAGTCTTCGCGGCATAGTTAGTTACCTTTGACCAATTCCGCTGCACTACCGGAGCAAGCTTCTCACCCAATTTTTTGCCGATGATATCAGCCAATCGGTGACGCGCTTGATTGCCATCGGGATCGGTATAGCGCAATGGATTATTATGAGCGTATACCGCCAACGCCAGATTTCTAGGCTCAGCAACACCTCCGAGGCCAGGAAGGCCTACTTCAGCGCGCCAATCAATTTCAAGTGTAGGGAGCAACAGATCAATCTTGTCCTCGTTTTCACTTTCTAACTTTGAAGTTTGCGGAAGATAATCCTCTAACGCTGAATCTGTGGCTGTCCACAGGCTCGTGCGCGGGTCATAATACCGTGCGCCGAAGTAATAGAGCTGGACCTCGCTGTCCCACTCCTTGCCGGTGAACCTGTACGGCGTGACCTTGTCGGCTTGGCCCGTCGCTTCTTCGATCCAGCTTTCGCCGAAGGGGAAGGTTTCGTAGTGCTGGTCGACTTGGCCGAGCTGGTCGGTGACGTAGCTGGTCGAGCCCAGGTGATCCGGATGGTAGAAGTACTGGAACTTCTCGAATCCGCCGCCGCCGTTGGACGGCATCTCCAGCTTGGTTGAGATGCGGGTCGTGCCGGCGAACACGTGCTTGGAGTTCCGGCCCGCGGCGTCGACGTACCACTGGTTGATGTAGAAGGTCTCGCCCTGGGGGCGCCGCTTGATGACGCGGTTGGTGTCCTCGTCGTATTTGTATTCGGAGGTCGGCCCGTCGGTGATGGTCTGGATGCGGTTTTCTTCGTCCCAGACGATGCGGCGTTTCTGGCCGCTGCGGTCCGCGTCCCAGCCGGCCTGATTGCCGTTGAGATCGTAGAGGAACGTGCGATCGCCGATGTGGGTGGCCGCATGCGGCTTGGTGGAGCCGTAGGCGTAGTCCCAGTCGTAGGTGATCTTCTTGTCCGGCTGGATCGTGCCGTTGTTCTTGAGCGAGCCCGCGAGCTGGTCCTTGGACGTGATGTTGTGGATCTCGTCGTAGGCGAGCGACAGCGTGAACTTTTCCGTCTTGTTCGGCAGCGTGACGTAGGTGCCGGCGCTCGTCTTCAGCTGGTGCAGGTCGTCGTAGCCGAAGCTGTAGGTGGTCTGCCCGCCGGAGATGGAGGGCGACGGCGGCATGGGTGCCACGTTGGCCAGCGACAGGATGTTGCCGACGGGATCGTAGCCGTAGTCCATGTCCATGAACGTGCGGTTGGTCGCCGTCTTGGCCTTGAGGTCGGCGAGCCTGCGGTGGTTGGCGTTGTAGGCATAGTCGTTGACCGTGCCGTTGCCGTAGGCGACGCGCTGGCGTGCCTCGAACTTGTCGTAGCCGAGGAACGTCAGGTAGACGTATTGGTCGTTCGACTTGGCACCGGTGATGCGCTGGACGAGGCCGCCGCTGTCGTAGTCGAAGTCCAGCACCTCGCCGTCCGGGTAGGTGAGCGCCTGCAGCCGGTTCCACGTGTCGTAGCGGTAGAGCGTGGTGTAGGTGGGGTCCGGCCCGGTGAAGGAATCCACCGTGCGCACTTCTTTCACCACCTCGCCCAGCGGCCCGAAGTCCATGACGCGCACGCCCGACTCGGCCTGGATGCGGAAGGCGCGGCCCGCGCGGTTGAAGGCGGCGCCCGGCGCGCCGTAGGTGTAGGTGGCGTTGTTGGCCGGGAACTGCGGGTAGACGGCGGTGGCGATGCGGTTGAAGTCGTAATTGTAGGTGATGCGCTGCGAGGCGGCCCGCAGGTTGGCGGTGACCTTCTGGTGCAGGTTGCCCGCGAGATCGAACACGAACTCGGTGCGCCCGGCGTCGGGTGACTCGATCTCCGTGCGGCGGCCGAAGTTGTCGTACTTGGCGCGGGTGACGTTGTTCTTGGCGTCGGTGACGGTGACGATCTGGTCCAGCGGATCGTAGCCGTAGCTGGTCCACAGCGTCTGCCCGCCGCCGTTGTTGATGAGCTTGACGCTGGTGATGTCGTCGTCGACGTCGCGGAACAGCTCGCGCGGGATCGCCTTGGCATCGGTAACGCGCGTGCGGAACTGCGCCGGACCGGTCCGGCCCGGTCTTGAGCTGCGAGCAAGTATCAGCAATGCCGAAAGGCAGATGATGATCCGAGCGGGCGCTGACGCGGTCAGATGCAAAGGGCATGCGCATCCGGCCGGCTCTGCGAAGCAGAGTCGGATGCGCAATCAAGCAAAACACGGGCGCGGGCGTCGATGGGCAGCTCTAGCGTAGTGAGGGTGCCGCTCATCGGCGCCCGCGTTACGGCTTTGTGATCCTGTCTCGCATTCTCCCGCGTCTGCGGTGCCTCTGGCCTTGTTCAGGTTGCTGGCATAGCGGGGTAAGCCATCTGGCAATCGTGAGAGGCCATGCCTTGCAGCACCCAACCCCACGATGGTCGAGCATGGACTCCCGGATCATTGCCTCCATCAGGCCTGGGTCCCGGGCACCGTGTTCCAACCACTCAACCGGACGGATCGATCGCGCCCCGTGCATCGGTAGGAACGTCATCAGGATATGCGAGGTGGCGGGGGCGGGGACATTATTAGTTCGGAGTCTTCGTCCCGGGAACTCATCGCAGTTACCCCCGTCTCGTTGACGCGAGACTATTCAACGTCGCTTGAGAGGGAACTCATCAACGCCATAAGGAAAGCCGCTCTTCTGGACGACGATCGCATTGGGCGCGTACCAGTCTTCGTCGAACGGCCGAACATTAAGATGTTGCAGGTAGTCAACCAACATCTCGTGTGTGAAGCGATCTCTGATCCGTTTGCGCTTATAAGCTTCAGGAACCTCAAACGGAAATGGATCACCGAACGCGTCGAACGTCCAACGACCACCGTCATTGACCACGGATATTGTCCGTATTGTTTCCCCGAGCGCGCCCGTCACACTGAGTATGACTCCACCATATTCTCCGTCGGATCGCCCCTTTCTAATAGTGTGCTCGACACTTGTGATGCGTATAGCGCGACATCCCACACGCCTTCCCAATTCCGACATCCGCGAGCCAGCATCAGTGCCTAATCTAAAATTATCGAAGTATGCAGTCCAATGCGATTGCGTTTGCACGAATGCAAATCGCGTAGATGGAACGCTAAGCGGCGCAAGAGAAACCAATATTGTCCGAAGATCGTCGTTCCTGGATTCGGCCTCGGCACCGATTCCAGAAGCTCCTGACACTTCTGCCGTCCAAGCACAGTATATCTCTGCCACTTTCCTGCAATCGGCCTCGACTAGCCCAATGCTTTTTGTAATAGGATTTAAGGCTCCGTCTAATAACATGATTCAATCCGCTGTCTTGCAGGTTACGCAACCTTTAGGGTCATTTGATTCGATCCGATCTCGGTGTTGCGGACCACGTTTCGAGGTTGAGCGGTCGTATTCGATATACTCTCGTTGCTTTGTGTTCGGATTCGTGCCCTGGACGTCGGGACGATTGGTACCGACACGTTGACCAGTTGCATCTATCTGCTGTTGGTTTACGCGAATATCGTCATATTGCTCTTTCTTCATCCGCTCAACGTCCTTCTGAGCTACCTCATTCTGAGTTTTGCTTTTTCCAACGGGCCTGTCGGTAGCTTTTGCCGGAGGAGGAGTCGGATTTACATTCTTGTCCTGTGGCAAACGCTGATTCTGCGCTGGAGCGGAAGGCTTCGCCTTAAACCAATCCGTAAATGGGCTACGCCCGCTTGAGGTGGAACCGCCGCCACCGCCGCCGCCCCCACCGCCACCTTCTAGTTTGCTTTTGCCGAGTGGATCTGTCGGATCGCGGCGCTTCATCATCCGACCGTCGGGATCGTAGACAATAAGCGGGTTTTGATGCGCGTACGCTGCTAGATTGAGGTTCTTGGGCTCCAAGACCCCACCCGTTCCAGGAAGGTTCAACGACGCGGTCCAATCGTTGGTCCTCTCCGGGTAAATCCATTGGGCTGCTAGATCGCCGTCTGCTTTCATCGCTTTGGTAGCATCAGGCAGATACTCCCCCAACGCCGGATCCATGCTCTGCCACAGGCTCGTGCGCGGGTCGTAGTACCTGGCCCCGAAGTAATAGAGCTGGACCTCGCTGTCCCACTCCTTGCCGGTGAAGCGATACGGCGTGACCTTGTCCGCCTGCCCCGTTGCTTCTTCCACCCAGGCCTCGCCGAAGGGGAAGGTTTCGTAGTGCTGGTCGACTTGGCCGAGCTGGTCGGTGACGTAGCTGGTCGAGCCCAGGTGGTCGGGGTGGTAGAAGTACTGGAACTTCTCGAATCCGCCGCCGCCGTTGGACGGCATCTCGAGCTTGGTTGAGATGCGCGTCGTGCCGGCGAACACGTGCTTGGAGTTACGGCCCGCGGCGTCGACGTACCACTGGTTGATGTAGAAGGTCTCGCCCTGGGGACGCCGCTTGATGACGCGGTTGGTATCCTCGTCATACTTGTATTCGGACGTGGGGCCATCGGTGATGGTCTGGATGCGGTTTTCTTCGTCCCAGACGATGCGGCGTTTCTGGCCGCTGCGGTCGGCGTCCCAGCCGGCCTGGTTGCCGTTGAGATCGTAGAGGAACGTGCGATCGCCGATGTGGGTGGCCGCATGCGGCTTGGTCGAGCCGTAGGCGTAGTCCCAATCGTAGGTGATCTTCTTGTCCGGCTGGATGGTGCCGTTGTTTTTAAGCGAGCCGGCGAGCTGGTCCTTGGACGTGATGTTGTGGATCTCGTCGTAGGCGAGCGACAGCGTGAACTTTTCCGTCTTGTTCGGCAGCGTGACGTAGGTGCCAGCGCCGGTCTTCAGCTGATGCAGGTCGTCGTAGCCGAAGCTGTAGGTGGTCTGCCCGCCGGAGATGGAGGGCGACGGCGGCATGGGTGCCACGTTGGCCAGCGACAGGATGTTGCCGACGGGATCGTAGCCGTAGTCCATGTCCATGAACGTGCGGTTGGTGGCGGTCTTGGCTTTCAGGTCGGCGAGGCGCCGGTGGTTGGCGTTGTAGGCATAGTCGTTGACCGTGCCGTTGCCGTAGGCGACGCGCTGGCGCGCCTCGAACTTGTCGTAGCCGAGGAACGTCAGGTAGACGTATTGGTCGTTCGACTTGGCACCGGTGATGCGCTGCACGAGCCCGCCGCTGTCGTAGTCGAAGTCCAGCACCTCGCCGTCCGGGTAGGTGAGCGCCTGCAGCCGGTTCCACGTGTCGTATCTGTATAGGGTCGTGTAGGTCGGGTCCGGCCCGGTGAACGAATCCACCGTGCGCACTTCTTTCACCACTTCGCCCAGCGGCCCGAAGTCCATGACGCGCACGCCGGACTCCGCCTGGATGCGGAAGGCGCGGCCCGCGCGGTTGAAGGCAGCGCCCGGCGCGCCGTACGTGTAGGTGGCGTTGTTGGCCGGGAACTGCGGGTAGACGGCGGTGGCAATGCGGTTGAAGTCGTAATTGTAGGTGATGCGCTGCGAGGCGGCCCGCAGGTTGGCGGTAACCTTCTGGTGCAGGTTGCCCGCGAGATCGAACACGAACTCGGTGCGCCCGGCGTCGGGTGAATCGATCTCCGTGCGGCGGCCGAAGTTGTCGTACTTCGCGTGGGTGACGTTGTTCTTCGCGTCAGTGACGGTGACGATCTGGTCCAGCGGATCGTAGCCGTAGCTGGTCCACAACGTCTGCCCGCCGCCGTTGTTGATGAGCTTGACGCTGGTGATGTCGTCGTCGACGTCGCGGAACAGCTCGCGCGGGATCGCCTTGGCGTCCGTGACGCGCGTGCGGAACTGCTGCTGACCGTTGCGGTCGGGCGCTGCGAGCGAGGATATCAATGCCGAAGGCAGATGATTATCCGAGCGGACGCTGAAGCGGGTCAGGCAGGTGCAAAGAGCTGCGCATCCGGCCGGCGCCGCGGAGCGGTGTCGGATGCGCCATAAAGAAAGAGCACGCGCATCCGGCCGGCGCCGCAGAGCGGTGTCGGATGCGCAATCGAGCAACACGGGCGCGGGCGCGCTTGAACAGCTCTCAGGTAGTGTAGAGCGCCGCTCAAGAGCGCCCGCGTTACGGCTTTGTGATCCTGTCTCGCATTCTCCCGCGTCTGCGGTGCCTCTGGCCTTGTTCAGGTTGCTGGCATAGCGGGGTGAAGCCATCTGGCGATCGTGAGAGGCCATGCCTTGCGGCACCCAACCTCACGATGGACGAGCATGGACTCCCGGATCACCGCCTCCATCAGGCCTGAGTCCCGGGCACCGTGTTCCAACCACTCAACCGGACGGATCGATCGCGCCCCGTGCATCGGTAGGAACACGGCCAGGATATGCGAGGTGGCGGGGGGCGGGGATAAGTTCGTGCGTCAGCTCAATCGATCTTGATCGTATCGATGATGCTCTGCACATCAGCGCGCGAGCCGGTCTTGCCATCTTGGCGGATGCCCGCTCCGATCAGGAACACGAGATCACCGCGCGGCACCGCCCACAGTTCCGATAGCGTCGGAAAGCTGCGTCCGGCCGCCTCTATCGTGTATGCGATGCGAACATAACCAGCAGGATGGCCGCCGACGCTTCTCGCCGTCGGCCCTTCCTCAATCTTGAAATCCTGGAACTGACGCTGAATGCCGGTGGCAATCAATTCAACTATCTTCTCGGGAGGCGCACCCTTGAGCGTCCCCAGTTCCCGCGCATTCACGCGAACACTGGGATTGAGATCATCGTAGGGTTCCTTGTAGCGCATCATGGCAATGAAAGGAGTTCGCGCATATTGCGTCAGAAGCTTTTTGAATTCCGGGTCCGCGAAGTCGGTGCGCGAAAGGTTTTCACGATGCTGTTCTGCAGTGGCGTAATGCCAATCTGCAGGTTTGGCGATACTGAAGCCGAGGGTAGGATTGGAATAAATTTCCTGAGTTATCGCCGGCGAGGAGAATACGATCCACACCGCGATGCCAAGCCAGCTCAATCGCATATTATGCTCCTCGTGACGGCACCAGCTTCCATCGAGCTGAGAGATCGTGATCCACTTAGATCACCCATTCGGTCGAAAACCCTTGCCGATTATGAAATCCTTCGCAGCACGCCTTTCTGGCTCTTCCAGTAATTTCCAGAAATGGCGTCGACCTTCTTCGTCCGCAAGGTTCTCAGGCCGTGCCCCTGCGTCGAGCAGCAACGAGATGAGTTCCACCTGATTGGCCTGAACAGCCCAAAACAATGCGGTATTCCCACCTGGAGTTATCCGATCTACCTGAGCACCGTGCGCCAATAAAACCGTTGCGGCTTCGCGATGCCCCGATTTGGCGGCGACAGCCAAAGGCGTCCATGTTTCAAAAGCAATAGCGTCGGGATTTGCTCCCTGCGCAAGCAGGGACCTAATTTCCTCAGCGTTCCCTTGAGCGGCGGCAGCCACCAACTTACTGTCTATCTCTCTGGCACAACCGAACAATGCTACGGCAGCAACCAGCAGGGCCAAGCCAACACGACACTTCATTGTTGGTTCGGCTCGAATTGTTCCAACCTCCTCATATCGGGAGAGGATCTCTTTGGAACGGACATTCTCTCCGCTCTCCCAATTCGACCAACCCCTTCATGGAGCGTTGCAAGCTCGCGGGGAAGTTGATGGGTTCTCCGCCCATGAGATACGGATCCGAAAGAGGGACATCTCCCGCCTTGAGTGCGTCAATGGTTCTGCATGTGCAGTTGTCGGGATACGAATTAGGAATTGAATCGTACGACTTTAGTTGCCTGAGAATGTTCGCATCCTGCTCAGGCGTAGTCTTTATTATGAATACTTCCGTATTCCGTTGTTTACTCTGTTCTGTCATGTATTGCTTCACGCTAGTCCCAGTAAAACTCTTTAAAGGACTGTTGGGATTGTTCCCGAAGCTGTAGACGCCTGCGCCGGTGACAGCGATGGCCGAATGGCCGAATGGATTATTCGGATCGACGTAGGGAAACTTACTCGTAAAGGTCGGCGCAATTGGACCATTGTCGATAATCGCAACGTCCCGTCCATCTGGATCGATTAGTTTGTTTGGAGCTTGGTGAGCGTAAATCGAAAGACCGAAATTCTTAGGCTCATAGGCACCTCCAAGCCCCTTGCCCTCAAACCTAGGGCGCCAGTCGGCGTGAACTTCGGGCGCGAGGATTTTCGGCCGCTTGACATCAAGGAAGTCACCCAACGCCGGATCCATGCTCTGCCACAGGCTCGTGCGCGGGTCGTAGTAGCGGGCGCCGAAGTAATAGAGCTGGACCTCGCTGTCCCATTCCTTGCCGGTGAACCTGTACGGCGTGACCTTGTCGGCTTGGCCGGTGGCTTCTTCGATCCAGCTTTCGCCGAAGGGGAAGGTTTCGTAGTGCTGGTCGACTTGGCCGAGCTGGTCGGTCACGTAGCTGGTCGAGCCCAGATGATCCGGGTGGTAGAAATACTGGAACTTCTCGAAGCCGCCGCCGCCGTTGGACGGCATCTCGAGCTTGGTTGAGATGCGCGTCGTGCCGGCGAACACGTGCTTGGAGTTACGGCCGGCGGCGTCGACGTACCACTGGTTGATGTAGAAGGTCTCGCCCTGCGGACGCCGCTTGATCACGCGGTTGGTGTCCTCGTCGTATTTGTACTCCGAGGTCGGCCCATCGGTGATGGTCTGGATGCGGTTTTCTTCATCCCACGTGATGCGGCGTTTCTGCCCGGACCTGTCCGAATCCCAGCCGGCCTGGTTGCCGTTGAGATCGTAGAGGAAGGTGCGATCGCCGATGTGGGTGGCCGCATGCGGCTTGGTGGAGCCGTAGTCGTAATCCCAGTCGTAGGTGATCTTCTTGTCCGGCTGGATGGTGCCGTTGTTTTTCAGCGAGCCGGCGAGCTGGTCCTTCGACGTGATGTTGTGGATCTCGTCGTAGGCCAGCGACAGCGTGACAGCGCGGATGCGAGTGGGCATCGGAAGCGCAAAGCTGAAGCTCGTCTGCCCGCCGGAGATCGACGGCGACGGCGGCATCGGCGCCACGTTCGCCAGCGACAGCGTGAACTTCTCGGTCTTGTTCGGCCGACGGGATGAAAGTCAGATGATGATCCGAGCTGGCGCTAAAGCGTCTCGGAAAAGTGGGATGATCTGAGAGGTCTCGTCTCAAATTGCCGGATGCGAAAAATGAGGGAGGGTTTGGGAGGTCTCCTCCCAAGCGGGTGCGGGCGGCAGCCTGCTCGCGAAGCGACCAGCAGCGATGGCCCCGCAGGCTGAGATGCCTCGGGGAGATGTTGCGATCGGGGACGGGGCGGGTTGGCCTCGTCTCAAGACATGGATGCGGCCGCGCCGCCCCATCACGTTCAACGAGGGTGGGCCCTCATTACGAACCGTTGCCACTGCGCCGCCGGATCATCACGCCGGAGGTTGGCGGGGATGATCTCCCGCCGGCAGAGCCAGCACGTCGGCCGTCACGTGGTGACGGCGTCAACGCTGAACGAGACCCTGGAAGCGCTGATATCTTCCAGAGATCCGGAACGCTCCCGCCACTCGCGCGACCCCAGCACGGCCTCGCGCCCGACATGGTGCGGCGGGATGGCGAAGGATAGGCGAGGCGAGAGAGGGCGGGGATATATCCAACGACATGCATCGATACGCGGCCATCACCCATGGATTCATTCGATCATCCGACGATCGTAGTGGAGTTTTCTCTGGAGACACCAGCGTGCGGCAAGAATGGCGCAGGGAACCGGCACGGGTCGCGAAATGCAACACATCATGAACGACCAGACGACAATCAGGTGCTCTCCTGAACCAGAGCCCAGCCGGAGACTTATACGTGGCCCGGCAACTAGCTTCTGAGAATACATAGAAGAGATCGCATCGGGGCAGTATGACTGCGTCGATCCTCCATAATCTCGAGCGCAACGGAAAAATGAGATCAAAAACTCACCAGCGAGACTATGGTCTTTGCCACGAAAAGTCAGGATCGAGAGCAATCTAGTAATCAACAGAACCGTTGATGACTCTCTAGAAAGCGTAACGCTGTACGTGGTAACGTCAGCAATCACAGATAAGTTCTCGACGTATCCGCGACTTGCGATCACAAAGGCAAATCCAGATCGAAGCTTCGATCTCCGATCCGACCGCCGATATCTGCTTAATGTAAGCATGCTTCCAACGCGCGCGCTGAACAATCGCCACAACTGGAGATCCGATCATGACCATCGGGACGTTTCAACGCTACCCCGTTCCGCACGCAGTGGACTTTTTGCGCTTCCACGCATTGCCTTCACCGTATGTACGAACGACCAACCTCCAGTGCTCGTACTCTCTTATACTCTCTGATCACGAAACGCCGAGCCGGAATCGTGATGCAATCGTTTTTCCTCGTCTTTACGTCAAATATTGCGTCGCGCTGTCGAATTGTTCGTTCTGACTTCAGATTGTCTCCACGTCTATCGGTGTGACTTGACCTTTCATCCGCGCCTGAGACGGGTCCTGGTCATGTCAACGTCAACAGGATCTACATCTGATGTTGCGCTTTCTCTGTTTCGGCGCGTGGGAGAACGCGACGCAGCTCGTTCTCCGAGTTACTGGCGAAATTGAGTTCCGCCTCGGCCAGCAGGTCGCGACTTGCGTTGTAGTCGAGGAACGACCAATGGCATCTGGTGCCAAAATCCGTCCAGCCTTATGGCAGTCGAGCAATTTTACTGACCCGAACGAAGCGATCTTGCAGGCGTGCAAGTAGCCAGTAACGGTATCCGCATTTGCCGTCTGGATCGATGCAGCGTCAGCGGGTTCTGATCACGTATCCGTTGCAGATGACTGGATTGCGTCGGTTCAAATACGTCGCAAGCGCCAGGATGTCTGAGGTTCAAGAACGCCCTTATTATTAACGACCTGTCGTGAGCTAGTTACCTTTGTCGTTTACCGTCGGCAAATACCGTTCTAACGCCGGATCCATGCTCGTGCCACAAGCTCGTCCGCGGGTCGTAGTACCGGGCACCGAAGTAATAGAGCTGCATTTCGGAATCCCACTCCTTGCCGGTGAAGCGATACGGCGTGACCTTGTCGGCTTGACCGGTCGCTTCTTCGATCCAGCTCTCGCCGAAGGGGAAGGTTTCGTAGTGCTGGTCGACTTGGCCGAGCTGGTCGGTCACGTACGACGGGCGAGCCGAGATGATCCGGGTGGTAGAAATACTGGAACTTCTCGAAGCCGCCGCCGCCGTTGGACGGCATCTCGAGCTTCGTTGAGATGCGCGTCGTGCCGGCGAACACGTGCTTGGAGTTACGGCCGGCGGCGTCGACGTACCACTGGTTGATGTAGAAGGTCTCGCCCTGGGGGCGCCGCTTGATGACGCGGTTGGTGTCCTCGTCGTATTTGTATTCGGACGTGGGGCCATCGGTGATGGTCTGGATGCGGTTTTCTTCGTCCCAGACGATGCGGCGTTTCTGGCCGCTGCGGTCGGCGTCCCAGCCGGCCTGGTTGCCGTTGAGATCGTAGAGGAACGTGCGATCGCCGATGTGGGTGGCCGCATGCGGCTTGGTGGAGCCGTAGGCGTAGTCCCAGTCGTAGGTGATCTTCTTGTCCGGCTGGATCGTGCCGTTGTTCTTCAGCGAGCCGGCCAGCTGGTCCTTCGACGTGATGTTGTGGATCTCGTCGTAGGCCAGCGACAGCGTGAACTTCTCCGTCTTGTTCGGCAGCGTGACGTAGGTGCCCGCAGACGTCTTCAGCTGATGCAGGTCGTCGTAGCCGAAGCTGTAGCTCGTCTGCCCGCCGGAGATGGAGGGCGACGGCGGCATGGGTGCCACGTTGGCCAGCGACAGGATGTTGCCGACGGGATCGTAGCCGTAGTCCATGTCCATGAACGTGCGGTTGGTCGCCGTCTTGGCCTTGAGGTCGGCGAGCCGCCGGTGGTTGGCGTTGTAGGCATAGTCGTTGACCGTGCCGTTGCCGTAGGCGACGCGCTGGCGTGCCTCGAACTTGTCGTAGCCCAGGAACGTCAGGTAGACGTATTGGTCGTTCGACTTGGCACCGGTGATGCGCTGGACGAGGCCGCCGCTGTCGTAGTCGAAGTCCAGCACCTCGCCGTCCGGGTAGGTCAGCGCCTGCAGCCGGTTCCACGTGTCGTAGCTGTAGAGCGTGGTGTAGGTGGGGTCCGGCCCGGTGAATGAATCCACCGTGCGCACTTCTTTCACCACCTCGCCCAGCGGCCCGAAGTCCATGACGCGCACGCCGGACTCCGCCTGGATGCGGAAGGCGCGGCCCGCGCGGTTGAAGGCGGCGCCCGGCGCACCGTAGGTGTAGGTGGCGTTGTTGGCCGGGAACTGCGGGTAGACGGCGGTGGCGATGCGGTTGAAGTCGTAATTGTAGGTGATGCGCTGCGAGGCGGCCCGCAGGTTGGCGGTGACCTTCTGGTGCAGGTTGCCGGCGAGATCGAACACGAACTCGGTGCGCCCGGCGTCGGGTGACTCGATCTCCGTGCGCCGCCCGAAGTTGTCGTACTTGGCGCGGGTGACGTTGTTCTTCGCGTCGGTGACGGCGACGATCTGGTCCAGCGGATCGTAGCCGTAGCTGGTCCACAGCGTCTGCCCGCCGCCGTTGTTGATGAGCTTGACGCTGGTGATGTCGTCGTCGACGTCGCGGAACAGCTCGCGCGGGATCGCCTTGGCATCGGTGACGCGCGTGCGGAACTGCTGCTCGACCGTTGCGGTCCGGCCCGAAGTTGTAGACGAAGGTCGTCGCCTCGTTGGCCGGATTGGTGACCGTCAGCGGCCGGTCGAGGATGTCGTACGTGGTCCGCGTCGGCGTGACGCTGTCGGCGGCCGGGTTGAACACCGGCCCGGTGCCGGTCGCCTCGGTGACGGGATAGCGCTGCTGCACCACGCGGCCGAAGCCGTCGTACACGGTGCGGCCGGAGACGACCATGACGTCGGACGCGGTGTTGGCGCCGGCCGCATTGAGTGCCAGGTCTTTCTTCGTCTGCGTGACGCGGGTCAGGCCGTCGATGAACGTCACGGTCTCGATGAAGTCGGCGACGTTGCGATCCTGGTCGAGATGGCGCGTGCGCGCCCACGGCTTGAAGTTGGCATCGAACGTCAGGGCGGCATCGAGGTAGGGGTGATACTCCATGGCGATGGTGGCGAACGACGAACCCTGCTGGTAGGGCCCGGTGACGGTGAGCGGCCGGCCCACCGTGTCGTAGGTGGTGGTGATGACCTTGGCGTTGATGTCCGTGGTCTTGGTCTGCGCGCCCCAGCGCAGGTCGTACTCCGCCGTCGAGGTGTAGCCGAAGCTGTCGGTGACGGAGGCCACGTGCGTGTTGGCGATCGGCTCATACGTATAGGTGAGGCCATAGCGCTGCCCGGCGTGGTTGGCCGGACCCGTCAGCGTGGCGAGGTTGCCGAACGCGTCGTAGGTCATGTCGGTGACGGCAGCGGTGCCGCCAGCCAGCAGCCGGCGAACCTGGAGGAGGTTGCCGGTGCCGGGCTGGAACGTCGCCTGACGCTCGCGCATCAGAACGCCGTTACCGGAGACGCGGATGGTCGCGGCCTTGCCGACGACGTAGGTGGTGAGATCCTGGTGGTAGGTGATGTCGGCCGTGACGTCGTCGGCGGGCCCCGCCTCCGACGTGTCGACGTACTGCGAGACGTTGCCGAACGTGTCGTAGGCGAAGGTCTCGAACGTGGCCTTGCCGGCCGTCGCCAGGCCCTCGAACCAGCGCTTGTCGGTGCGCGCCAGCTGCGTGAAGGCGCGCGCCGTCAGGTCGGATGGATTGACGAGCGGCAGTTGCGTCGCCTCGTCACGCACCACGTAGCTGTGCTCCACCTGCGTGAAGGCATTGCCGGCAGCGTCGGACAAGGTCTCCTTGGCCAGCAGCATCTTGGTGTAGAACGTGGTGTTGTTATAGAGCCGCTCGACCACGCGGTAGGGCTGGTTGCTGGCCGGATCGAGTTGCGTCTCGACGCATTTTGCAAAGCCGAAGAACTGGCGTTCGCGCCGCTCGAAGAAGCCGCCCTCCCAGGCGTACGTCTTGAGCATGCGGTCTTCGCCGTCACCGGGCTGGCCGTCGTTGATGAGCAGGCGCGACAAGGCCCAGCGGTTCTGCGGCTGCAGGTAGGTGTTGCCGGTGCGCACGTAGTCGACCTCGAACGAGGCCATCAGCGGACGCGACACGCCCTTGAGCATGTTGGTGCGGCCGTGCGTGTTGCCGGACGCCGTGATGGCGCTGTCGTTGGTCGACTTCAGGTGATCGGGATAGCCGTCGCCGTCGATGTCGGCGATGGAGGCCTCACCGCGGCCCAGCGTGCGCGAGAAGTCCGCGCCCGGGTTGATGATGATGTAGGTCGTCGGCCCGATCGGAATGGAGATCGTGAAGTAGGCGCCACCGCCCTGCGTTTCCTGGCGCTGCTTGGCGAAGTCGCTGCCAAGGCCCGACGGCCAGGGCACGTCGGCGAAGAAACCATTGCCGGTATTGAGACCGACGGATAGCCCGCCGCCGCTCTGGGTCACGCGGTCGACGAGGCCGTCGCCGTTGACGTCCTGCAGCGAGGCGATCGAGTCCGAGCGATGCTCCGACTGGTTGATGCCGCCGCCGAAGCCGTAGATGCCGTCGTTGAAGCCGCCGCCGAGCGACGTGGCCTTGCTCTCGCCTTCGTTGATCTTGGCCGTGGCCCAGGGTTCGGCAGCCAGGAAGCCGTAGCCGACGTTGAGCTGCACCGTCATCGGCGCGCCCTTGGACACGCGGTCGGGCAGGCCGTCGCCGTTCATGTCGTAGAGATCGTAGTCGACGTCGCTCTCGCCATTGGAGATCGAGGCGGAGAAGCCGATCGACGCCATCTGCTGGCTGGTGTCGCCCGCGCCGGACAGGCCGAAGCGCACGTCGATGCCGGACGAGGCGTTCGCGGTGATGTGCGCGAAGTTGCCGCCGATGCCGAGCGTGAAAGCCTCGCCCGTGGTCTGCTGCGCAGCACCCGTGGCGCCGACGCCCTGCGTTTCATTTTCCAGACCGCCGACGGCCGGCGAGTACTGCACGGCCAGGCCGTTGGACACGACGTCGGGGAACTGGTCGCCGTTGAGGTCCTTGAAGTCGAGCAGCGCCTTGCTGACGGTATCGGCCTTGCTGGCCGAGCCGCCCGCGATGCCGCCGGCGATGGCGAACTCGTCCGACATCGACAGCAGCGGCACGGCACGGGCGCCGGCGAAGCGGTCGACCGAGCCGCTGGCGATGAAGTTCTTGCCGCGGCGCGACGATGACAGGTCGGTGGCCGAGGCCCACAGTTCCGGATCCGGGCCGTCGACGCGTTGCAGCGCGTGGTTGGGATAATACGGGATGACCTTGAGGTCGAATTGCTGCGCCAGCGTCGTGGGATCGCCGCCGTTGGCGACGATCTGCTCGACGGCCGCGCGATAGGCGGCGGGGTCGAGGCCGGCGAGGCCCGACAGCGTCAGGTCCGCGCCGGTGATGACGACGGGCTGGCTCGCCGCCGGTCCGTTCGCCTTGTAGCCGAACGCCACCCAGCCGCGATAGGCCTGCGGCAGAATGCTGGCCGGCGCGTTGGAATGCAGCGCCGACGGCAGGTCGGGCGCGGCCGGCACGCCGCCGGCCACCTGGCGCACGCGATGCTGCGTGACGCTGGCGGCGACCGACGGAGTTGCGGGCGTGGAATTCGAAGTAGATCGGCTGGTTGGGCGCCGTCGTCGTCACGGTCAGCGTGGCCGAGCCGCTGCCGGCAAGCGTCTGCTTGGCCAGCAGCGCCCCCGGCGACTTCGCCGTGACGATGATATCGCCGCTGGTACCCGCGGTAACGTCCGCCTGGAACACATAGCTTCCTGGCGTCGACACCACGAACGGCGCCAGCGGCTGCGTCAGATCGCTGTCGGAATAAAGGTCGGCACCTGCGGGGATATCGATGGCGACCGACGGCCCGCCGGTCTGCGGATCCGTGATCGGGTTGATTTCCGCCGATGCCGTGTAGGCGATGCGCGGCGGCCCGGCTTGCACCCACTTGATCTGGGCCATGTCGATGCGCGAGTCGACGAGGATACGCACTTCCAGCGTGTCGCCCGTCTGCGTCTGGTTCTGGTTGGCGTCGAACTCGTCCTTGAGCACCGTCACGCTCTCGTTGAGCGAGATGTTGCCGGTAGCGGAAGCCGCCAGCGTCGGAGCGGCAATCACCGTGCCGTTCTTCAAGAGC
Source organism: uncultured Pseudomonadota bacterium (assembly GCA_963846845.1). Taxonomy (GTDB): domain Bacteria; phylum Pseudomonadota; class Alphaproteobacteria; order Rhizobiales; family Hyphomicrobiaceae; genus JAKAXS01. Next base: position 20,377 of record CAWJXQ010000001.1, read on the forward strand.
TGCACCGTGACGTCGTCCGTCGTTGGCGCGAGCTTCTGCAGCGTGCCCGTCACTTGCACCGTGCCGTTGAATGGCATGCGGATGCTGGCGCCGGCCAGGCCGTTCAGCGTGAAATCGCTGGCGGCATTGAAGGCAAATGCGTCGAGCCCGTTGGCATCGGCCACGGCACCGCCCTGGTACACGATCTGCGGTGCCCAGCTGACCCTGTCGAAAGCGCCGTCGTCGACCGACTGCACCCGGAAATAGATCACGTCGCCCTTCTGCACCGCGACTGACGCGACACCCGTCGGGTTCTTCACCACGTAGTCGGTGGCAGCGATCGTCTCCGACCACAGCTCCGCCGTGTTGACCTGGATCGCGACGCGCACGCCGTCCGCGGTGAGGTAGCCGTCGCGCTGCGGGCTGGTATCCTGGAGCAGGGCTACCGGAGCGGTAATTGCAACGGTTCCGGAGTACGGCGCCACCCAGCGGCGCAGCGTGTCGACCTTCGGGTTGGCCGCGTCCTGACGCGCGGCCATCGCCTGCATCTCGGCCGTTAGCAGCCCGGCGGTGACCGACGCCTCGCCAATGGGATAAGGCGTATGCGCGCTGTCGGGATCGAACGTCGGCACGCCCGCAACGATGCGGTTGAACAGCACGCCGCCGTTGCGAACGAGATCGACCAGGCCGTCGCCGTTGACGTCGCGGAAGTAGATCGGGCTCTCGGTATCGGTCGACGAGGAATTGGCGCCTACGAAGAAGACGCCGAGATAGACCTCCGGCCCGAACGACGACATCGAGTGGTTTTCGACCGAGATGTTCGGCAGCGTGTTGACGCTGGCAGCACCGCCGAACGTCGTCGTGCCGTTCGGTCCTGCACGGTTCGGGCGATAGGAAATGCCGCTGCCGCGACGGAAGACTTTGTCTTGGAGACCGTCGCCGTCGAGATCGACGAGAGCCAAAAGCCCCTCGTTGTCACCCGAGTTGGTGCCGACCTTGGCGCCAACGGACGACCCCTTGTTGGGCGCTCCGAATGCGATACCGACGTAAAGGTGTCCACCGGCGCTGGAGCCTTCCAGGCCGCTGAGAGCGCTGGCATTGAGGCCGCCACCGATCAGAGCATCACCCTGAACGTTGTCGCCGCCCGTGTTCCACGTCGTCGTTCCCGCGAAGCCCTTATAGGATCCGTCCGTTTCGCGGGCGTCATCGTAGTAGGTCAGCAGGTGCTCGTTGAACGGCTGGCCTGCGGCATCGAGCTGCTGGATTTTGTCGAGAAGCGTCTTGTGGAAGGCGCCCTCGCGGTAGGTGAACTCGTACGAGCGGACTGGCTCGCTGCCGAACGACACATCGATCCGGCGCAAGAGATCCGCCGTGACCATCTTGAAGCCGCCGCGGCCGTCGATGATGACGTCTTTGCGCGGCACGAAATCCGGCAGATCGCGATCGCGAACGAACGAGACCGTATAGGCGCCTGCGCTGCCGGTGTGCCCAGAGTATTCGATCAGCTGCGGGTAGAGCGCCACTCCGGCGACCGAGCCACCCGCCATGCCGGGATCGCTGACGCGTGCATAGGTGTAGCGGATCGCATTGCCGTTCGTGTCGCGAACTTCCTTCAACGCCCACTTGAAGGTGTTGCCGCTCGCGTCACCAAGAACCGTATTGGCATCGAGACCGCCCTCGGGCGTGCCGCCATAGAAGAAGGCCGTGCCGTCCTTCTCGCGCACTTCCCACCAATAGTTGCCCGGGGCATCTCCGTGGCGGATGATACGGCGGAACTGCGTCTCGGAGCGGCTGTGGAACTGCTTGTCGGCCGTGCGGTCGATCAGTTCCCCGCGATGCGCGACCGGCGTCAGCTGCTCGCTGTCGAGGTTGTAGGTCTCCGTTTCCTTCGACGCGTCGTAGCGCGGCACGCCCCAGCGGGTCTCCGCCTGTATTGCCGACACGGACAAGTCCCAGCCAAGTCCGGCCCAGCCATTCTCGCCCGACGACGAATAAGCCAAAGCCAGCGACGGCGCGTGGCCAGTGCGTCCCGGTGGCAGTTCGATCGGATAGGTCAGGCGCACGTCGCCGGAGGCATTGGCTTCGGGCGGCGCGATGACATTGATCTTGGCGCCTGGATTGGCGGCCTTCATGTCTTTGAACTGCGTCGGATTGAGCGACGATGTCTCCGGGTGATCCGGCGCTGCAACTACGCCGTTCACGAAGTCGGTGAAGTGGTCGGTCAGCGAGACGATTTCACCCTTGGCGGTATCGATTTCGGCGCGCTCTAGCGGCACCCACGCACCACGATCCGTGTCGAAGAAGAACGTGCGGATCTGGTCTTCCGTGAAGCCGAGCGGGAGCTTGGATTTGTCATAGGGAACGCGCAGCTTCACCTTCTTCTTGAAACGCGTGCCGTGCGGCAGAAAGCGATAACCGGATCGCGGACCTTTGGTGATGTTCACCATGCCCGAATCCGAGACGGGCCAAATCCACCGCGTCGAGAGTCTCGGGCGAGGATCCGCGTCGTTTCACCGAGCGCTTGCGTCGTAATATCCAATTGGGCGTCGGCGATCGAAATCAGCTTTGCTGCATTCGCGCTCACATCCGTCGTCAGCGATGCGCCTGTCGCTGAATCATTGCGCAGCGCGTCGATCAGCTGGTCGAACTTGACCGAACGCGTGATCAGTTTGCCGTCCGGATACACGGCGTCAACATTGACACTCCATGCTCCGTCGGCATCAAGGCCCATTTCCGATTTGGCGATCGAGATCTCGAAAGTTCCGCGGTCCACGTTCGCGGGCTTTCCCGCGACGACGATACGCGCTGCGCCAGACGCATTCGAGTGCGGACGCAAGAACCCGCGAACATAGGCCATATCGCCGAAGTATTGCCCGGCGTCGGGATAGCTGAGGGCAAGCGCGGGATTGGCGTCCGCCTCTCCCGCGGGCGACCCGGAAACCTGCATTTCGCTGATCTTCGCTGGACCATCCCCGCCAGTGAAGCGTAGACGGACAGCCGTCGCGACCGCCTTGCCCAGCGCTATGTCGTTGAACCCTGGCGTTAGACTGGACGCGTTCAGCGGAGCGGCAGCCGCAATCCAGCCTGCCGCGGTTCGCTCTTCGATCGTTATAGTGCCTGACAGCGGCTCACTTACATTGAGGCGCAGACGATCGACCGTAACGGCGCCCTTGAGCTCGGCAACTAGCGTCGGTTCGGCGGCACGCGCGGCCACATTACCCGGATAGACTTGCCAGCCCGTTGCTGCATTGCCGTCCAGGAGGTCCGAAGCGGCTGCCTGATTGGTGTCGATCCGGTCAATGAAGTTCCAACCATCGGAGGGATCAAAGACGAGACGCACGTTGCGCACGCTATACGGTACGGTCCCGTCGGAAACGGCGTGAAATTCAACGAAGTTTGCCCCTGAAGCGATAAGGTCTGGAGATACCGGTTCGCTCTGGGTCGTCCACTGCGTGTTTGCCCGGCGGACATGTCCGCCTTGTGCAGGCGCACCGTTAAATGACCGGGCCGCCTCGCTCCAATGTGACAATCCAGACAACTCATACACCAGGAATGCTTGACGCACCTGACCCGCGGTAAGCGGCGCATTGAAATTGAAGCGCGCACTTTGGCTTGCGCCCTCACCGCCGCCGAGCGCGAATTCCGCCCCCGCCACGACATCGGTTGGCTTCACCACGATAGTCTGCGGCGGCGTCACGGCGACGGCGACATTCTCCGCCGTTGCATTGATGTGCGCGCCTTTACCCCAAAGTTCTATCTCAGCAATCCCTGCCGCCCCGGACTGCGGCAACGGTGTCAGGGTAATTTCAATCTCTTTGGCTATCATCCCGCCTATGGCGGCAACGTGGTTCCAGCCGGGTTTTAAAATCGACAAATCAATCGATTCAAGACCGGAAACTGCGTTCAGTTGACCATTTTTGTACGATTTCACACCAATGCGATAAGGCGATGCACCGAAGACCTTGAGTCCTTTAACATCGCTCTCATTCAACAGCTTAAATCGAACTGTCGACGTCGCGTAAGGCGTGTAGACCGTCTTGGTATTGCCGTCGGTCAGATACTTGATCGTATCCCGTTCTAACAATTGAACCGCTTCCGGCAACGAAGTGGCGGGCGCAACCTGGGCGCCAACTGGCGGAATATGGACCGTATCAGGTGGGGCCGCGCTCGGTATCGCTGCCGCTGGCGGAGGTGTCTCTTGCGCAAGAGCTCTATCGAGTTGCGCAGGCAAAGCGCCTGCCGCCATACCCAATACCACAGCCAAAAACGGCTTGAGCGTACGCATACTTAGATCCCCCCAAACCCAACTGCCGCAACATGCTGGATTTCGCCCACGCGAAATCCAGGCAAGCCCAGACGGCACATCGCCAAAACACTTTGAAAGCTAACGATCGCTTTCTCGATAGTTTATAGAAAACGCATAGTCGGCTTTTCAACGAAGATGGAGTCTAAAATTCCCGATGCAAAATGAATCGTCGACCGCCTCGCATTTATTTCCTCATCGGAGATATTTTTTATTGAATTTTAATTAGAGCGGATAATTAATTTTAGCGGCCGAAAGAGAACGCAGATCTGTTTTTTCTACGCGCCTATTGACCTCGTGCGTCATATCCGGTTTATCGCGATCCAAGGCGTCGACAATCGATTTTCGTGGAGTTTTAAATTGTCGCGATCTCCAATTGCCGTTTGGCAAAACAAAAAAGTACACGCATCATCAGGCTTTAGCCTGATTGAACTACTTGTCGTTCTCGCGATTATCGGCCTGATTGTCGGCCTCGTTGGGCCCAAGGTGCTCAACTACATGTCGAGCTCGCGGACCAAGACCGCAGGCCTCCAGGTGCAGGGTTTCCGCCAGGCCCTCGACCTCTACTACCTCGACGTCGGCCGCTATCCCTCGACATCAGAGAGCCTCGTGGCACTCACGACGCAGCCTGCAGCCGTCGATCAATGGAAGGGCCCGTACCTAAAGACGGCTCCGCCGCCCGATCCGTGGGGCGCGCCCTATCGCTATCGCTCGCCCGGCGAGCACGGCGATTACGACATCTATTCGCTTGGCGCAGACGGCCGCGAAGGCGGTACCGGCGACGCAGCCGACATCACCAGCTGGTGACGGCGGGCGCATCCTGCGGCTCCGTCCGTCTTTACGCAAACGAGGTTCGAGCATAACCGATGCCAGTCTTCGCTTATCGGGCTTTGACGTTGTCCGGCGAATCCCGCCAGGGGCAGGAAAGCGCTGAGTCAGTGGAGCAGCTGCGCGACGTACTGGCCGGCCGCGACCTGATCCTCAAGACAGCGCGTTCCGCACGGACACGAACGCTGTCTTGGTCGTCCGGCAACAAGATCCCGCTCAAACATCTCGCAGCCTTCAATCGCCAATTCGTCGTCCTGCTACAGGCCGGAGTCACCATTCCTCAGAGTTTGTCGATCCTCATGTCACGCCCGCGCCAGCCGCGCCTCGAAGCCGCGCTGCGATTGCTGTTGGACGACGTGAAACGCGGCCTGTCGCTCTCTCAGGCCGCAGACAAGCAGGCGGCATCGTTCGAAGCGCCGTACCGCGCCGTGATCGCCACGGGCGAACGCGCCGGCGCACTGGCACAGGGCCTAGAGCGCTACCAAGCGTACATCGATTTGCGCCAGCGCATCGGCGCGCAGGTCTCCAAGGCCATGATCTACCCCATCGTCCTGCTGCTGACCCTGGCCGCGGTTCTCGTGTTCCTGTTCCTCGCCGTCATTCCCAACTTCGTCGCTATGTATGCCGACCTCGGCAGCGACCTGCCGCTGCCGACACGTCTGCTGATCGCCGTGGCCGACAACTTCCACTTCGCCGCAATCGCCGTTTGCGCCGGCCTGCTGAGCCTCTACGCTGCAGACCGCCTATGGACCTCGACGCCCCACGGCGCGGCCACCCGCGATGCGGCGCTCCTGAAAGTTCCCGTCATCGGCAGCTTCCGGCGCGCCGAAGCCGCCGCCCAGTCCACGCGTATCCTTTCGACATTGATCCTTTCCGGTACACCCGCGGCTGACGCGCTCGCTGTCGCCAGCCGCAGCGTCACGGATCGGGCGGTCGCCCTGCGCCTCTCCAGCGCGAATTCCGCACTTCGGGAGGGGCGCGCTCTGTCCGATGCGCTCGGCGCACAAGATTTCCTCCCGCCTGAGAGCTTGAAGATGCTCGCCGCCGGCGAGGCCGCCGGCAGCCTGGGGCCGATGCTGGCCGACATTGCGCGCTATCACGAGGGCGAACTGGAACAGGGACTGACAAGACTGACGGGGCTCGCCGAACCGTTGCTGATCCTCGTCGCTGGGCTCGTCGTCGGCGGCATCATCGTTGCCATGTACCTCCCGATCTTCTCGCTGACGGAGCTTATCAAATGAGCCCCACACCCGCCGTAGAAATTGCAGATATGGAACCATCTCCGGCAATTGAGATCGTGAAATCGCCGGATGCAAGCCGCCTCGCTCTCCGCGCGCGAACCCTGCGCCTGCCCTACGCCGACGTTACGCACGAGCGGCCCGAAGCTGCAGCGCTGGCGCGTCTGCCGGCTGCCGACGCAGCCCGCCTCGGGGTCTTGCCGCTAACGCTGGACACCCGGATATTGACCGTCGCCACAAGCGATCCGGACAGCTTGGATCTCGAACAGCGCCTTGGCGTGCTGACCCGTTGCGAGATCGCCCTCGTCGTTTCAACGCCTGAAGCCATCTCAGCTGCCCTCAAGCGCTGCGACGGCGCCGGCAAGGTAATGGAAGACGTTGGCCAGGAATTTCGCATCGCCCTGGTGCGCGAGACCGACACCGGCAAGGCCGAGACCATCGATCTCGACGCACCAAACGAAGCCGCCGCACCCATCGTCCGGCTGGTCAATTCGATGATCGGCGCCGCGCTGGAGAAACGTGCCAGCGACATTCACATCCATGCCCGCGCCGACGGCGTCGTCATCGATTTTCGTATCGACGGTGTCTTGAACCACGCACTCGGCCCATTCGATCCCGGCTACCACGCCCCGCTGATATCACGCATCAAGATCATGGCCGAGCTGGATATCGCCGAGCATCGCATCCCGCAGGATGGCCGATTCAAGCTGCGCTTACGCCATGCCGACGTCGACTTCCGCGTGTCCGTGCTGCCTGGTGTGTTCGGCGAGGACGTCGTCATCCGTATCCTCGACAAGTCGCACCTGGCCGAGCAGCACAGCAAGCTGACATTGGAATCCCTAGGCTTCGACACCGCGGCCCGTGCCCTGTTGACGCGCGCCACGCGCACCACCGCCGGCATGCTGCTCGTCACTGGCCCCACGGGCTCTGGCAAGACGACGACGCTCTACGCCTGCCTGACGGAAATGAACGACGGCGAAGGCAAGATCATCACCATCGAGGACCCCGTCGAGTACGAGCTGCCGTCGATCCTGCAGATCCCCGTCAACGAAAAGAAGAACCTGACATTCGCGCGCGGCTTACGCGCCATCCTGCGTCACGACCCCGACAAGGTCATGGTCGGCGAGATCCGCGACAAGGAAACCGCGTCAATCGCCGTCCAGGCCGCGCTAACAGGGCATCTCGTGGTTACGACCCTGCACGCCAACAATGCATTCGACGTCATCTCGCGATTCACCCACATGGGCCTCGACCTGCACGAACTGGTTGCCGCCCTCAATTGCGTCGTCGCCCAGCGTCTCGTCCGCCGCCTGTGCCCTGCTTGCTCGATCGAAACACGCCACAGCGTTGAAGCGGTCGAGGCCCTCCTCTACGACGGCACGCTGGCGCAAGATCTGGCACAGCGCTCGTGGCGTGCGCCGGGAGGCTGCGAGGCCTGCAGTAACACCGGCTACCGCGGACGGCTCGTCGCCGCCGAAGTGCTCGAGGTCGATAACGGCCTGCGCGAACTGATCCTTGAGCGCCGCCCCGCCGCCGCCCTGCGCGACTACGCGCGCAAGTCAGGCATGACAACCCTGCGAGAAGCCGCGATCGCCAAAGCACAGGCGGGCGTGACGTCCCTCGCAGAAGTCGCGCGGGTGACATGATGGCATTCTCCATGAAGTCCACCCTGTCCATCCGCATCGGCACGCATGACGTGACCGCCGAACTGAGCCCCTGGAACGGCCCAGCCCGAAAACACGCCGTGCCTGTGTCCGTATCAGCGCCCGGCCCTGAAGGCGATTGGTCCGGTGCCGTAACGGCAGCCCTGAACGAAGCACTCACCCGCATTGTATCGGGGCGCCAACTGGTCAGCCCGCACGTGCACGTGGCAATTAGCTCGCCATATATCCGCACCGGCGTCCTGCGCTTCGCAACGCTGCCGCGCCCGGCCGCCGATCGTGCGCTCGTCGTAGCCCAGCGCTTCTGCCGCGATCACAAGCTGGATGCCAGGGCCACGGCCGTTGCCTTCAGCACCCACGCCGGCCAAGATGGCCAACATGTCGTGCTTGCCGACGCCACCCAACGAACTTTCATCGACGGCCTGCTCGCCGCTGCCGCCAGTCATGGTTTGCATTGCGACGTCATCAGCTCCGACGTCTCGTTGGCACTGGCAGCGCACAAACCCAACAGCGCTGCCGCCAGTGTCCTCTGCGTGTGCGCCGGCGACAACTGGTCGCTCCTCTTCCTTGATGACGCCGGCGCCCCCGCCGGTGTCACGACGCTCGTCCGTGACGGCGCCACGCTAGGCACCCGCATGGCCGCGCGCATCACGCGCTACGCCGCTCAGTCTGGAAAATCCGGCAATCCCACAGACGTGCCCGTCAGTTTCAGCGATCCGACCGGAACGGCGCACGACGACATCTTGGCGATCCAACGCCAGCTTGAACACGCGAGGGCCGCATGACGCGCCGCAAACCAACGACCTCGGCCGCCCGCCCCGTAACTCCGGCAAACTTCGGACGCGACACCCGGCGCATCTCGACACTGACGTCTGTCGGCGCCTTCGGACTTGCTTTCGCCGCAAGCGCCACGGCGCTCACACTGGCGTTTGCCGCAACCGGCAGCGATTTGCAGACGAGCCAGACACAGACGCGCATCGCCCGCCTGGACACTGCGATCGCCACGGCCCGCGCCGCGGCCGGTGACGCACCCGAGGCAACGGTATTTGCTTCCTTGCGCGAGCGTATCACCGCGCTCAACGCCCTCGACTACGGCGCCACCCCCAGCCCCAACGGCCTACTCGACGCGCTCGAAGAGACACTTCCCGACGACACGATCCTCACCAACATCGACTACGATCGCAACAAGCGCGCCGCGGATCTGGTCGCGACGTCTGCCAACAGCCAAGCCCTGACCCGGCTGTTCGACGTGCTCAACGGGCATGCTGTGTTCACAAAGGTGCGCCTGCTCGACAAGAAGCAGGTTGCAGCCGCCGGCAACGCACATACGCAAGTCCATATGCTGCTCGACGTGGGCGAACCCCAAGGCCGCGCGAAGGCAGGTACGCCATGACCGCATTTATCGGCCGCAGCGTCGCTTCACATGCCGTCCGTCAACCGCTGGTGCTGGCAGGTCTCGCAGCACTCGGCGGCGCGACGCTGACCCTGGCCGCAGTAGTCCTCACGATCTGGCTTCCCGCCGTCACGGCAGCCGATACGGCCACCACGATCCATGCCTTGCGCGTCGCTGAACTGAAGGATCTCAGGCGGCGTCAGGAGATGACTGAGCTCTATCGCACGCGCACCGCCGAAGCCGAGGCGTCCGAAAAGAAGTTGCAGCTCGCCCGCAGCGAACCGCAGTTTGTCGCCGAAATCGAAAAGGCGGCCGTCGCCACGCGTGCCGAGTTGCTGCAGTTCTCCTCGCGCTCCGCCCCCAAGGATAAGACCACCACCGAAACCACGGTGTTCGAATTCTCGCTTAAGGGTGACTACGCGGCCATCAAGGCTTTCCTCGCCGGACTGCGTGACCTGCCGGAATTCGTCACCATCGAGCGCGTCGTGCTGGAGCGGATGGAACCGGGCATCCGCGCACGCATCCTGCTCAAGCGGCGTCAGGCCAAGGGGGCATGACCATGCACCCCAAGGCTCGCTTCGCACTATACGCGTTGGCCATCGCAGCCGCGATCTATGCCTACATCGGGCTGAACAATGCGCCTGACGCCGCGCCAGGAACAGCATCTCAGGCCGCAACAACAGCCGCCCTCGGGCTGCCTGCGCTCACATCGGCAAGCGGCAGCAACAGCGCCGCCGTCAAGCGCGATCTCTTCAACGTCGCCCAGCCACCGCCGCCCGAGCCACCGCCTGTCGTCGCGGCCGTGGAACCGGCGCCCGCACCCGCACCCCCGCCACCGGACCGCCTTTCACAACTCAAGGTCATCGGCGTCGTTAGCCGCGGCGCGCGGCTCGCAATTCTCATCGAGTTGGGCGACGAGGTCGAGACCGTCGAAGCCGGCCAGCAGTTTGGCACCGATGAAGCGCTGAAGGTCGACGGTATCGAAGACAACCGCGTGCTCGTCACCGACCGGCTGGCGGGCATCACCCGCACGTTCACCCTGAGCGAGGAGTAAGGGCAGATGCCAACGCCACGCTCGATACGTATCGCGGCCGCTCTCCTCGCGGCGATCAACCTCGCTGCCTGCGCCAGCGGCGCCAGCCTGCTCGGGACCGGTCAGGGTGCCAGCCTCGGCGCTCCCGCTCCGGAAAAGGCGGACGAATACTACCTCCAGCGCGTGATGGAGAAGCGCAAAGAGCATCGCGAGCAATCGCCGACGGCGGCCGTCGGCAACGACCTGCGCCGTCTCCAGGAAGAAGCCTCGACGCACTACCTCGCCAAGGGCCAGAAGGCCGTCAACGCCGGGAACTATGCCGACGCCATCCAGAAGTTTGAGATGGGCCTGCTCGCCGACCCCGGCAACACGGTGCTCGCCGAGCAGCGTATGGGTGTCATCAACCGGCGCGAGATGGACCGCCTGTATGGCGAAGCCATGCGGGCCAAGACGGTCGGCAATCTGGAGCTGGCCGAAAGCCTGTTCCAGAAGGCCAGCATGATCCAGGGCGGCAACCCCCGCATCAGCAAGGAGCTGACGGAAATCTCCGCCACCCGTGAGAAACTCGATCGCCGCTACGTCATAAAAGCCTTCGAAAGCCGCACCGCCGTCGATCTCAACTTCAAGCAGGCCAAACTCAAGGACGCGTTGAAAGCCATATCCGGCCCGCACGAACTCAATTTCGTCTTTGACGGGGACATCCAGGACAAGGAGGTGAACGTCTCGGCGACCGGCGTCACCTATGCTCAAGCCTTTAACATGCTGATGCAGGCCTCAGACGGGTTTTACAAGGTCATCGGTCCCAACTCCGTCGTCGTCGCCGAGAACACCGCCGACAAGCAGGACAAGTACGCCGAGCAATACATGAAGACCTTCCACCTGCAGACGGCGAAGGCCGAGCAGATGGCGGAACTCATCAAGGCTTCTATGTCCTTGAAGACGCTAATCCCCAACAAGCACCTCAACACCATCCAGGTGCGTGACACCCGCGAAACCCTGAAGATCGTTGAACGCCTGATCTCCGCCAACGACCGGCGGCCTGCAGAGATCATGCTCGACGTCGAGATCCTCGAGGTCAACCGCGCCAAGAGCGAGCAGCTCGGCATCGACTACGGATCGCAGATCACGACGTCGATACCGCAATTCACACTTCACGCCCTGACGGAAAAGCTTGCCGCCGGAAAGGTTCTGGCGGACGGCCTCATCACCGTTCCGACGATGACGTTGAAGTATTTCATGAACGACGTCGACGCCCGCATCCTCGCTAAGCCGCGCGTGCGCACCACCGATGGCAGCCCCGCCAAAATCCACATCGGCGACCGCGTGCCGCTGCGTTCCTCCACCGTGCAGGACGCCACCGGCCAGACGCGCACGCAGTTCGAGTATCGCGACGTCGGCATCCGGCTTGAGGTGCTGCCGGAATACCATCTCGACGACACGATCAACGTCGCCATGAAGCTCGAGGTAAGTTCGCTCGGCCAGAACCTCGGCACCGCGGACGAGCCCGCCTATTCCATCGGCACGCGCAATGTCGACACGGTGATGCTGCTGCGCGAAGGCGAGACCGCCGTCCTCGGCGGCCTCATTCGCGACGAGGAACGCCGTAACACAAAGCGTGTTCCGGGCCTCGGCCAGACGGATTCCATCGTCGACACCCTGTTCTCAGTCAACGACGATGCCGACAATCGCACCGACCTTCTGCTCACCATCACGCCGCACATCATCCGCGAGCGCTCACTGCCCAATCACGGCGACACTGACTTCTATAGCGGCCGCAAATCGAGCTTCTCGACGGAAGATCCCAACGAGGCCTGGAAGCGCGAGAGCGAAACCGGCAAGCCGCCCAAATACAATCTGAAACCCGACGGTGGCGGCGCCCGCCGTGAGGACGCCCGTGCTCCGGAAAAGAACACCGGCGATGCGCGCCTCCAAAAGGCAGCAAACGCCGGCGACTGGAGCGCCACGGCAGAGACAAGCGCGGCAGCCGGCGCAACCGATGGCGAAACAGGAAACGGGCCAAACCTCCGCTTGGCGTTCTCGAACGAGCACTACAGCGTCGATAGCGGCCAGACCGTCACCGTGGAAGTGCTGGGTTCCAACCTCGGCCAGGCATCCGAGGTCAACGCCCGCGTTCTCTTCAACCCGGAGAAGTTGGCACTGGCTGGTGCCGAGGCTCAGGGTGCCGGCGGCGACGTCCAGGCCGCAGCGGCGACCGGCAAATCCGGCGCCATCGATCTCTCGATCAGAAAGATACCGCCGTCCTCCGGCGGACAGATGGTTCTAGCCAAGCTGACGTTGCGCGGCACAGAGAAGGGCCTGTCCTATCTGCTCATCAACACGACCAACGCGCCAAAGGGCCAGGATGGCAACGAACTGCCTCTCGACCTCGGGACGTCCAAGGTAGAGATCCGATGATGGCGGCGCATCCGCCACCACGGGACGCGGTCGCTGGATATTCGCTCATCGAGATGATCGTCGTCTTGCTCATCGTCTCGGTGCTGGCCGGCATGGCGGCACCAGTCGCGGCCAAGCGCATCGCACGAGAGAAGGAGTTCGCACTGCGCGCCACGTTACGCGAGACCCGCACCGCCATCGACCGGTTTCATCTCGACTGGGAGGAGACCAAGGCCGCAGCCGGCTTCGCCAAGGCCGCAAGCCCCGACGGCTATCCCATCTCATTCGACGTCATGATTGACGGCGTGGATTCAGGAGATGCCACAGGCAAGAAGCGGCGCTACCTGCGCGCCTTTCCTCGCAACCCCTTTATGCCGGCAAAAGTACCGGCTGAGAAACACTGGACCCTCGTCTCCTATCAGGACGATCCCCGCGCCAAGGGCCGCACCGGCGGCGGCAAGGACATTTACGACCTGCGCTCGGCTCACGAAGGAATAGCCCTGGATGGTACGCGCATCGAAGAGTGGTGAGCGCACGTCAGGCTTCTCCCTGATGGAAATGCTGCTCGTGTTGGCCATCATCGGCGCACTTGCCGCTGTAGCCACGCCTGTTGTGCAAGGCGCCCTTGTCCGCGCCAAGGAGGCCGCATTGCGGGAGAATTTGTCGGTCATGCGCAAGCTCATCGACGATTACGCTGCCGACCGCGCCGAGCAACCCGAGACCCTGCAAACCCTCGTTGACGAGGGCTACCTACGTGCCATTCCCCCTGATCCGTTGGCGAACGGGGCAACTGAATGGACCGAAGTTCCGGCCAAGGACGGCTCCGGCATTGCGACGATCCACTCGCGTTCTATCGAAAAAGGTTTGAATGGGGTGCCGTATGCCGAGTGGTGAGGGACTGAAACGCCAGCCGCATCAAAGCGGCGATGCAGGATTCGCATTGCCCGTTTTGTTGCTTGGCCTCGCCGTTGCATCGATTGTCGCAACCACCATCGAAGTGCCGCTTAGTTACAGGCTGGCGCGCGAACGCGAGGAAGACCTCCATTTCCGCGCCCGCGCCTACGTGGCAGCGATCCGCTCCTTCTACATGGCCGAACCTACGCCGCAACGCCGCCGCTTGCCCACCAGCCTCGAGGAGTTGGAACGCGACCCGCGTTTCCCCCAGAAGCGGCACATCCGTCGCCTATACGACGATCCCCTAGCCAGCAAACCGGGAACGCCGTTGCGCACAGTGACGGGCAGTCCCGGCCCTGGGCTCCCACAGGGCATCATCGGAGTCGCGAGCACGTCGAGGATTCCGCTCCTCCGCCGCGCCGGCTTCAAGACCAATGCGGGGCCGACCCTCGGTCTCAAGACTGCATCCGACCTGGTTTTCGAAGTCAACCTGAAGGACCTGATCGCCACGCCCCAACCCGGTGGCACCGCCCCGCGCCCAACCACCACTCCAGGCACCACTCCGGCACCACTCCAGGCAACGCCTCACGCGTCTCGCCGGCTCCGAAGTACAAACCACCACTCCCTAACAAGCCCGACACGGAGAGTTACTAATGCCTTCGCCGACTGCGATAAGCCCAACCTACAGCGCCGAAGAATTGAGAGAGATGGAGGCACGCGAAACGGACAGGAGCTACGCACGTCGTCTTCAGTCGCTTGCGCTTACGGCGGAAGGCTATAGCCGTCGCGCCGTTGCCGAACGCATCGGAGTGGGCTCCGCGACAGTCCGCGAGTGGATTCACCGCTATAACGCGGGGGGCCTGGAAGCCCTAAAACCCTCGACATCCTCCGGCCGCCCCCCGAAACTATCCGCCGAGCAAAAGCGCGACCTCGTTCGCGCAATGGCAGACGCCGAATTTTATGGCCTCCGGCTCCGGGAGATCGTCAGCAAGATCAATGAGCGCTTCGACGTTCAATACAACGAAGCCAGCGTCGGCCGAATTTTAAGATCTCTTGGCTTTCGTTTCATCAGTAGCAGATGGCGACCAGCACACCACGAACCCGGTTTAGAACCGCAACGACAAACAAAGGGGCGTGAACACGAGCTACAGGGTGTCACTGAATGATACCTCAGCTCCACCATCTCCCTGATCGGAACGTTCCGCCACGCTCACTCCGCCGCCAACGGCGCGGGTACCGGCTCGCCGATGCCCAGCCGCGCGATTTCGGCATCAAGCGTGCCTGATACGGCCATCTCAAGCATTTTGACGTCGGCCTTGAGCGACCAGATCGGATGGGTAAGCGTCGCTGGCCGGTTGTGCTCGACGAGCGCGTGCCCCGCCCAGGATGGACCATAGCCTGCCGCCAGCGCTGCCAGTAGCCATCCGGGCTTGCGCGTCTTTGCGAACGCCAAGACACAACCGGCCGCAGCGGCGGTTCCGACGAAATGCAGAAGCCGGGTTTCAGGCGAACTGTGGGCTTTGAGGTAGATGGGCCAGAATTCGTCGAAGCTGGAAGGTTCGCTCATGTCGACCTCGCAAACGCAGGGACCGGGGCGGAATCAATTGCGCGCGAAGGCAATCGGTTCCGCTATCCCCGGCGAACGCGGAGCGCGATGGGCTGACGCCAGGCCGCCGCCAGGATAAAACGTCGCGATGGGTAGCGCATAATCCGGCAGCGCCACGCTGGCCGGCCCTTCTTCGCCCGACTTGAGGAATTCCGGCAGGAAGTGCGTGTGCGCGCCTGCAGGCGACGTGCTGCCTGGCAGCGGGATCGGCGAATAGACTTCCACGCGGGCCAGCTTGGAGTCCACGACGCGATGCGGATTGGCGGCAAAAATCGCCATGCCGGCCTCGTACATCACGTCGGCCCAAGGCCGGCCCGCAAGTGCCGTCAGCGTTTCGATGAGAGCCCCGTCACCGGTGCGGATGCAGAACCGGCTTGCCTTGCGGCCTATGCCCATGTCGAACAGCTGATGGCCGCGATGCCCGGCATCGACGGCAGCCGTGTCGGCTCCAAGCGGCGTGAACGATGCCTCAGTCTGCACGTTGCCGCGAGCCTTCGGCAGCCCGAGCACGATAGGTCCGCCCGGTCCAAACTCGAACGCCCGCAGTTTGTCCTGAACCTCTAAGCGAAAACATGCGTCCGAAGCCCGTCCCACGATGCTCAAGCCGTCGCGCTCGACAGCGATCTGCCGCGCCTGCGTGCACGGGAACTCGGCGACGGCACCCGGCGCGCCGGTTACCCATGTTCCGCGGCGCAGCGCTATCGTCTCGGCCGCCCAGTCCGCCAGCTCGGCCGACATCCATGGCAGCAGGCGCATACGGATGGCCAGCGCCTCGTGCCGCCGCGGCAGCAGATCCCAGACCGCGTCGCGCTGCGGCTCGGTCATGCCGGACCAGCGGCCGATTTCGTCGCCCGTCCGCGCGCAGCCGATGCAGTACCCGCTGACATCGTCCAGCTTGCAGATTCCAACGCACGGCGAATGCCGGGTGCGCAGCGCGATTACGGTGACGTCAACCATAGCAATTCCATGCGATTTCACTGCCGACCGCTTAGCACACCCGCGGATTGCTGGCGACCCGTCGGCTGTCCCTGCGACCTCTTGCATTCTGCGCCGCGATGCGCGAGGGGAGGCGTTATGACCGTCACCGTCTGCGCCTTCTACAAATTCGTCGAGATTGCCGACTGCGCCAGCTTGCAGGCCAGCCTGCTGGCACGCTGCGAGCAAGGCGGCATCAAGGGCACGATCCTGCTCGCGCGCGAAGGCATCAACGCAACGATCTCCGCGCCCGGCGAGGCCATGAAGGCTTTCCTGTCGGACCTACGCTCCGATGACCGCTTTGCCGGTCTCACCGTCAAGCAAGCCAGCGCACCCGATCATCCCTTTCAACGCCTGAAGGTCAAGGTGAAGCGCGAAATCATCGCCTTCGATCCACTCGCGGACGGCCCGCTGCGCGATGTCGGCACCTACGTGAAACCGCAGGACTGGAATGCGCTGATCGCGGATCCGGACGTCGTCGTCATCGATACGCGCAACGCCTACGAAGTCGCCATAGGCACGTTCGAACGCGCGCTGGATCCCAAGACGGCCGCCTTCAGCGATTTTCCCGCATATGCCAAAGCCAACCTAGACCCGCAGCGCCACAAGAAGATCGCCATGTTCTGCACCGGCGGCATTCGCTGCGAGAAAGCATCCGCGCATCTGATCCAGATGGGCTTCGGCGAGGTCTACCACCTCGACGGCGGCATCCTGAATTATCTGGAAGCGATCCCGCCTGAACAAAGCCTTTGGCACGGCGAGTGCTTCGTGTTCGACGAGCGCGTCTCCGTCATGCACGGCAACGAACCCGGCACGCATACGCTGTGCGCCAATTGCGGCTTCCCGATCTCGACCGCCGATACGGGGCCGCGCTGCACGAACTGCGAAGCCCGGTAGCTCGCGCCTTCACCGTGGCCTGCGCCTCACGAGCGGTAGTGCCGCCACATGCGCTGGATGGTGCGGTGGATTTCATCCGGTTCCTGGTCGAACACTTCCAGGTTCACGCGGATCACGTTCTCATGCGTCATCTTCCACGGAACGCGCATCAGCAGGCGCGGCCACGGCATCTTGCGCCAGTCGGCAACCAGCGCCCGCTGCAGCGGCTGCTTCAGCCCGATCTGAAGTTCATGAAACGTCATGACACGCACGGCGATCGGCACCAGATCAACCTTGTCGATGGCGCGCCATTGGATGACGCCAAAGCCGTCGATGAAGACGCCGTACTGGTTGGCGCCGATACGCGGACGGCCTGTCTCGATCAAGGGATAGTTGTAATAGGCGACAGCCGCCGTTGCAGCGAAGCCTAGCAACAGCAGAAAACCGCCGTAGTAGACGAACGCAATGAGCAGCCCGACGGCCGCTACAGCCATCACATAAACTGGAAACTGTGTTTCATCGCGGCCGTAAGCGACCCGGTAGCCGCTGATCTCGGATTCTTCCACACTGGTGCCCGCATAGCTTTGCGGCCGGCACAGCGTTTACCCCGCTGCCGGCCGAGCTTCTAACGGGCGACATACTGCCGCGCGCGCATTGCCAATTGCAACACCACGCTGTGCCAGATGCGAAGGCCGAAAGCCTAAATTTTCAGCAGATTGGACACGGATTGCAGCGCGCCGGCTACTTCCGTTCCTGCTCGCGCTGCCAGTAGAGGAACATCGTCGTCACGAAGGCTGTCAGCGCCATCGTCGCGAGAATGTCCGACCGCTTGATGAAAGCCAGCCAGATGTCGAGCCCCGACAGTGACCCGCCCTTGGCGACGAGGAAGGCATTGCCGACGACGATCGCAAGAGCCACGGCGGCCGTCAGCACGACCGCAGACAGCACCTGCAGCGTGCGTTTGAATGGGCGGGGCACCGAAAGCTTCTTACCGGGCACGACCAGTATTGTCTTATCGACCATCACGAACCTCATTCTATTGGCGTATCCCCACCATACCTGATTCGCACAGCTCGCGCGGCGGCGCTGGCCCTTGAATTGTTCCAAGCCGCGAACCAATTGCAAAAAGGCGCGTTACGCGTTCACCTGCGGTTCGTCGGGACCCGCAGGTCTGCCCTGTCGGGAAGGGTCCATCATGACAGTCAAGATTACGGTCAACGGCCGTGCAGAAGCCGTGGAAGCGGAGCCGGATACGCCTCTGCTGTGGGTCATTCGCGACGAACTCGGTCTGACCGGGACGAAATTCGGCTGCGGCGTGGCGCAGTGCGGCGCCTGCACGGTTTTCGTCAACGGGCAGCCCCGCCGGTCGTGCGTGACGCCGATAGGCACCATCCCCGACGCCGACATCACCACCATCGAAGGCGTTTCCGACAAGGTTGCCAAGGCGGTCCAGGCAGCGTGGACCGAGATCGACGTCCCGCAGTGCGGCTACTGCCAGTCCGGCCAGATCATGTCGGCCATCGCGCTTCTGTCCGAAATCGACAAGCCGTCCGACAAGGACATCGACCTCGCCATGAACGGCAATGTCTGCCGCTGTTGCACCTATCATCGCATCCGGGCAGCCATCCACGATGCATCGAAGCGGATGGAGGGCTGAGCCATGACAATCGCATTCGCACCCTCCCGCCGCGCATTCGTCCAGGCCACGGGCGCAACCGCCCTGGTTTTAGGCGTGCACATTCCTCTCGGGCGCGGCAGCAGGGCTGTCGCCGCTGAAACCGCGTTCACGCCGAATGCCTTTGTGCAGATCGGGGCGGACAACACGATCACGGTAGTCTGCAAGCACATCGAGTTCGGCCAGGGGCCCTACACCGGCGTGGCGACGATCCTTGCCGACGAGCTTGATGCAGACTGGAACCAGATCCGCGTTGTGTCCGCTCCCGCGGACGTGGAAAAATACGCCAACAGCGCCTTCGGCGTCCAAGGCACCGGCGGCTCCACAGCGATGGCAAGCTCCTGGGATCAGCTGCGTGCGGCAGGCGCCGAAGCCCGCGCACGCCTGATTGCAGCCGCGGCCGCTGCATGGAATGTCGGCGCCGGCGAGATCACGATCGACAACGGCGTCCTGAAGCATGCAGACGGCAAGTCCGGGACCTTTGGCGAATTCGTCGACGGCGCAACGCGCGTAACTTTGACGGCTGCGGCCGTACCGAAAACCAAGGAAGCCTACCGCTACATCGGCAAGCACGTGCCGAAGGTCGACACGGCTGCCAAAGTGAACGGCACGGCCCAATACACGATCGACGTCAAGCTGCCCGGCATGCTCACGTGCGTGATCGCGCGCCCGCCGCGCTTTGCCGGCAAGGCCAAATCGTTTGACGCGACCAATGCCCTGGCCATCAAGGGCGTCAAGGAAGTGTTCGCGGTCCCGCAAGGCGTGGCCGTGCTCGCGACCGGTTACTGGCCGGCGCGCAAGGGCATGGATGCCCTGAAGGTCGAGTGGGACGACACCGATACGGAAGCGCGCGGCACCGAAGGCCTGATGGACGAGTTCAGGAAGCTCGCCGAGGAGAAGGGCGTCGTGGCCCGCAACGATGGCGATATCGCCGGTGCCCTCAGTGGCGCCACAACGATCATCGAGGCGACCTACACGTTCCCCTATCTCGCGCACGCACCGATGGAGCCGAACGATTGCGTCATCCGCCGCACGGATGACGGTGGCGTCGAGTTGCTGTTCGGCTGCCAGATGCCGACCGTCGATCAGGCATCGGCAGCCAAGGTGCTGGGCCTCGATCCAAAGAAGGTCTCGATCACGACACTGCTGGCGGGGGGCAGCTTCGGCCGCCGCGCCACGCCCGCAGGCGACATGGCCGTGGAGGCCGCCGACGTCTTGAAGGCCGCCAAGCACCAGGGGCCGATCAAGGTGATCTGGACCCGCGAGGATGACATCAAGGGTGGCCGCTACCGGCCCGTCTTCGTCCACAAGCTCAAAGGCGGCGTCGACAAGGATGGCAAGATCGTCGCTTGGGAGCAGGTGATCGTCGGCCAGTCGTTCATGAAAGGCTCGCCTTTCGAATCCGCAATGCTGAAGGACGGTGTCGACGTCACCATGGTCGAGGGTGCAGCGACACTACCCTATCAGATCCCCAATCTGCAGGTCTCCGCCCATATCGCCGAAGTCGGCGTGCCGACACTGTGGTGGCGCTCCGTTGGCTCAACCCACACGGCGTATTCCACCGAAACGTTCCTCGACGAGCTGGCCGCGCTCAGCGGAACCGATCCGCTCGAGATCCGCCGCCAGTTGCTGGCAAAGCACCCCCGTCACCTCGCCGTTCTCAACCTTGCCGCCGAGAAAGCCGGCTGGGGTTCGCCCCTGCCGGAGGGCAAGGCGCGCGGCCTGGCCGTGCACGAAAGCTTCAAGAGCTTCGTCGCCCAGGTGGTGGAAGTCTCCCTTGGCGAGGATGGATTGCCGAAAGTGGAGCGCGTCGTTTGCGCCGTCGACTGCGGCATCGCCATCAACCCCGAGATCATCAAGGCGCAAATGGAAGGCGGTATCGGCTACGGCCTTTCCGGCTCGCTGTACGGTGCGGTCGATCTCGACAACGGCGTCGTGCGCCAGTCGAACTTCCACGACTATCGCGTCTTGCGCATCAACGAGATGCCGAAGGTCGAGGTGTACATCGTGCCGTCGGAGGAAAAGCCGACTGGCGTCGGCGAACCCGGCGTCCCGCCGATCGCACCCGCGGTCGGCAATGCCTGGGCCAAGCTGACGGGCCAGCGCATTCGCGACCTTCCCTTCTCACGCTTTGTCCCGAACGCGTGAGGAAACAACAGATGAACCTCAAGTCCATCGCCATCCTCGCGGCACTGCCGGCATTGATCGCCGGCAGCGTCTACGCCCAATCCGGCACCAAGCCGGCGGCAACCGAAACCTTGCGGCCACTGAGCGATTTCGCCGAGATCAAGAGCGACAAGGACCGTTCCGTCGCCCTGTTCCAGGAAGCCGGCAAGGTGATCACGCATGCGCGGTGCGTGAACTGCCATCCGGCATCCGACCGCCCTCTGCAGGGTGAGGACAAGCATCCCCACCAACCCCTCGTGGTTCGCGGCACCGATGGATTCGGCGCCACCGGAATGCGCTGCACCACCTGTCACGGCCCCACCAACGTCGATCACGCACAGACTGCCGGGTCATCCCCTCTGGCATCTGGCACCCATCGAGATGGCGTGGGAGGGCAAGAAGCTCGGCGAGATCTGCGAGCAGATAAAGGACGGCAAGCGCAACGGCGGAAAATCTTTGGATCAGATCGTCGAGCACATGGCCGAGGACAGCCTTGTCGGCTGGGGCTGGCAGCCCGACGCGGGCCGCAGCCCGGCACCCGGCACGCAAAAAGAGTTCGGCGCACTGATCAAGGCGTGGGCCGAGACGGGCGCCGTGTGCCCCGCGTCATGACAAAGAGTTGAGCGCATCAGGGCCTGAACGTTCTTCGATGCGAGCCGTGAGCTCGCGTCGAAGAACTGAATAATGCGCTCAGGCCAAACACATGCAGCACGCTCTTACCTGAAGATCTGATTCAATCAGCGGCAAACGTGCTCTAGGTTGCGCTCTCATGGATCACGCTATCCCAATCTGCGCCATCTTGCTGGCGGCGGGCGCGTCGACGCGATTTGGCGCTGAAAACAAATTGCTCGCCAACGTCGGCGGCACCCCGCTGATCGCGCGCGCAGCCTCGCGGCTCGTAACGCGGGAGATTGCGCAAGTCATCGCGGTCATCGCCCCGGGCCCCGAAGGCGAATCCGTGGCGGCCGCAATCCGCCACCTGCCGCTGTCGACCGTCATCAACAGCGATACCGGACGCGGCATGGGCACATCGATCGCCTGCGGTGCCGCAGCGGTTCGCAACCCAACCGCCGGCATCATGATGGTGCCAGCGGATATGCCCTCGCTGGATCCGCGGCTGCTGTCGCAGTTGATTGCCGCATTCCGCGACGCTGGCGGTGAAAAAATCGCCTACCCGGTCACGTCTGCAGGAGACCAGCGCAACCCCGTCATCTGGCCCGCGCATCTGCGCCGGGATCTGATGGCGCTGGACGGAGCAGCCGGCGGCAAGCCGCTATTGGCCGCACACCGCGATTGCGTTGTGACGATCACGGCCGAAAACGATCAGCCGTTTGACGACATCGATACCCAGGAAGATTTATCGCGCGTGCTCAAGGCCGGCGCCTGACGGCGCGGCAGGACCCGCATCAGTAGGTGCGCATCATCCCGTAGGCCCAGGCCACGGCCAAGGCGCCGAGACCGCCTGCAACCGTCAGCAACGAAGGCGCGCCGACCATCAGCGAATGGATGAAGTAGGCAACGCCCAAAAATCCAAGCGCTACAACGAACAAAGCTTCAATCGCAGCCGTCATGGCCACCTCCCGCAGCAAGTTTCTTCTATGCCGAAACTTGGCAACGAGTTGGACCTTTGGTCAATGCTTTTTATCACATTGTTCAGTCCGGTTTCGCACAAAAGGAAACAGCGCCCTGCGGCGCTGTTTCGATGGTAACCATAACTGGAAAGTAGTTATTTCTTCTTCACAGTAATCTTGAAGGCGATCTCAGCTCTTTTGTTCTCGGTGCCCGCGCGCGTAATCGTGCTGCCGCAGCGCTGCGTAGAAGAAAACCCCTCGATTTTGCAGGACTTGGTGTCGACCGTGAATTCCAGGTCGCGCTTATTGGCGAGGCGGTTGATGTCGACTGGATCATCTTCGGAAAGATCTTTGTCGATCAGCTCCAGCTTCACTTTGTGCTCACCGCCCGAGACAGACTTCTTGATCTTCCAGTCCGGCTTAAACGACTTGTCCTTCACAACCGGCGTAGACTGAGCTTCGCCGTCGATCGTCACCCGGGCGAAATAATCGCCGCCGGACAGCTCATCCACCTTGTCGATGCCTTTGACGCTCGTCACCGAAACGATGATCTCGTCCGCCAGCGCAACGCTGGACATGGTCGCGGCAGGCAGCAGTACGCCCGTGGCGAGCATGGCAATGGCGCGAGGAAAATGTCTCGTACGCGGTGTAAACATGGCGTCTCTCCGATCAAAATTTTGTTCAGCAGCGGGGCATTGCGGCGCGACCCTAGCAGCAAATCCGCACGCGAAAATCCGCGGCTTCCAAAATTTGCCCGAGCGTGGCCGACGGGGGACATGTGCCGCCCCCGCTCCCGTACTAGGCCCGCCCGACCGGATGGTCGCCATTCATGGAATACGATTGGATCGTCGAAACGAGGTGGCTCATCTGGTAGGGCTTGTCGACCCAGCCGATGGGCTCAGCCGGTGCCGCCCGCGCAACGGTGGCGCTATCCGTATGTGCCGTAACGAAAATAGATCGAATGCCCGTCGCGGCATAAATCTCGATCGCAGCGTCCACACCGTCCCGGCCGGGACCCAGGCGGATGTCCATGAGCGCCAGGTCCGGCTTCTGGGCCTTGGCAAGCGCCACAGCTTCTTCGGCCGTGGTGGCAATGCCGACGACAGAGAAGCCGTGATCGATCAGCCCGTCCTCCGCGCTGGTGGCGATGAAGAAATCGTCCTCGACGATCATGATGCGCTTGGGCACGGACTTCCCCCCGTTTGCATTAACTTGCGGTTCTCACTGGGAAACGCATGACGCATCGCGCTCCCGGCCCGGGCTCGACGGAAAACGAGCCGCGAACCTGACGGGCCAGCGCCGCGACCAGGCCTAGCCCCGATGAACGGCCTTGCTTATTCGTCAAACTAAATCCAGGCCCATCATCCTCTACCGACAAAACGTCTAAGTCGTCTTCGCGGCCCAGCGTCACCTTGATGTTCACACCACCGTTCCGCGAGGCATGTTTCATCGCGTTGGTTACAAGCTCATTGAGCGCAAGGGCAAGGGGCATGGCGACGTCGTTTGCAATTACGCCGTCGTGAGCCTGGATCTGGATGTTGGCAGCGCCTTGGGCCCCCGCGCTCTGACAGACGGCATCCAGCAGTTGCCGGCCCTCGAAGCGGCTCGATGACTGCGTGAGGTACAGCGTGCGTTGCGCTGCAGCCATTACCGCAACGCGCGAACTCGCAACACCCAATACGCGGCGCGCCTCCTCGCTCGCGCACTCACGCTGCGTAAAGCTCAACATCGCCGACAACATCTGCAGGTTATTCTTCACGCGATGGTTGAGTTCGTCCATGAGAATGCGCATCGCCGTCTCGGCGGATTTTCGCTCGCTGATATCGACGAACATATTGATCGCACCGGTCAGCTGCCCCGCATCGTTGTAGAGCGGCGTGGGATACGGCAGCACGGGCACGCGCACGCCGTCGCGCCGCTCGACGATCGCTTCCATGCCGCGCACGGCTTGCCCTTCCCCCAAGGTCCGCGCCATCGGCGTCGCCTCGGTTGGGATCGGCGTTCCGTCCGGCTTGAACAGCGACCAGCCGCAGTGCCAGTCGTTGCTCGCGATATCGAGTTGGAAGCCCGCCAGATCCGCCGCGCCTTGGTTGAAGTACGTCACCTTCCCCTCAGCGTCCGTCGCGTAGATCGCGGCCGGAAGCGCCTCGATGAATTGCACGCACCTGGCTTCGCTCTCCCGCAGCGATTGCCGCAGTTGCACGTTGTGAATGGCGATCCCGGTAGAGCGCGCGAGCGCCGCCAGGAGCTCGACCACTTCCGCATCCGGCGTGATGCCGATCGACCAATACGCGCCGATGGCGGCAACAGGCGCGCCGACGACCACAGGCGTCATCACCATGCTCGAAACGAAGGTCGGCAGGTACGCGTCCCGCGGCACGCGTTCATCGGCATAGATATCGGCAATGACGGCGGTTTCGCCCGTGAGCATGCACCAGCCGGAGACGCAGGCCGACATCGGAAACTTCAAGCCCTTCCACAGCGGCGCTATCGCGTCCTCCGCCACATAGTGGCAAAGATCTCCGTCTCTCAGGACGAACGTGATGCCGTCGGCTCCAGCGATCTGCCGTGCCGTGCTGCGCACGATTTCGATGATCGCGGCTACGCTATCCGCGGTGCCAAGTTGTTCTACGGCGCCGATGAGAGAAACCCACCGCGGACGATCGACATCTACGCTTTTCACGCGCGTAAGAACTTGGTCCATTGCGCGACCCTCGCGACAACCGGCGACTTTTACTCCGTAGGCACCGTTAGTGTTGTTAGACGCAAATGTGATGTCAAGCGCTGGCCTGCATCACCGGCCGCAACGCAGAAGATTGCGCAGATTTCTCCCCAGCTTAGATACGGGCCAGTTTGAACGGAACGCCATCCTGGGCCCGGTTGAAACGATCTGTCGCGATCAGTCGGGCTCGCGCGCCCGGTCGGCCTGATGCTCTTCGCGAGCGACCATCTCCCAGAATGCTTTCATCTTCGCGCTGTCATGAAATTCTTCGATCGCAGCGATCTTGAAGCTTTCGAAGATAATGACCTGCCGGAAAGTGCCCGACAGCACGTTGCGGGTCTTGCGATGCTGAACGTAAGCCGCGATTTGCGCCCGCCCGACGTTGTCGCGAAATGTGAAGCTGGCAGGCACCGTTACGCTCTCGGCGACATCAACGACCGGCAACAGGAAAGCGCGCATTTCGGCCTTGCCGAACAACCTCAATGGCCCGCCATCCGGCGCGCCCATGTTGAGAAAATTGGTGACGTCGTCATGGCACCAGGACAGCATGCCCTCGACGTTGCCCTTGCTCCACGCCGCGTGAAACGCTTCCAAAATTACGCGCGCTGTATCTTCGTTCAAGAGAGCCATTGTCGATTCCGCGACCCCAATGAGGTCGTCGACTATGTCAGTGCATCACGTTCAGAAAGTGAGCGCGTGACAAAATCGCTGCGGATACCGCCAATTCCTAAATCTCGCTGTCGCGAATTAGCAACAGATCACGCTTGGTCATCGGTTGTCCGTCAAGGCCTATTACTTTTGCCTGCTTGGCAGGCAGGATGGTGTCGCCAGACAATATCTCCAGCGCATGCGCTGCCGAAGTACTTATTTCCAGTATACTGCGCTTATTTAGCGGTATAACCACCGTACAACGATAATCTGGCCCTCGACGTCTCATGCGACCCTTACGCTCGGCAGAAAGACTGTTCAAGTCGCAAACTAATACGTCGCCAGATCTGAAAAGCTATAGTTTGTTTTATTTGTACGTTGTTTAATTAATTAATCGGACAAATTATCTCTCGGACATTCCGTAAGCTGAATGTCGTTAATGCCAAAAGACAATCAGACGTCATATTAAAGGCCGAGACGGGCTTTGCGCGTCCTGCCCGGCATTGCGGGACACCGTTCCGTTCCGGGAACTCCTTCGACCCCCGATTGTTTGTTGGTCGGTGTATGTTGAAGGAGTATCCAATGATAAGCCCCGAAAGCGACGGTCGCGTTATTCTTCGCGATCCACCATCCGACTATGCCTCGACGAAGTATGCGGTTGCCATTGTGTCGGTCGCAGTAATTCTCGTAGCCACTGCCGCCAGTGGCTTGTTCAACACCCAAAACGCTGCTGCTCCAGATCAAGCCGCGGCTCCGCAAGCGGACGGCGCAACGGCGGCTGCAGACAACGCAACCGCCAAGACCGCAGAACCTGCGCCGGAAGCAGCGCCTCCTGCCGCGGCGGATGCTGCCCCGCCAGCAGGCGAGGCGCCCGCAAAGTCAGCTGAGGCCGTCGAAGCGACGCCTGCACCCGCGGCCAATACTGGGGCAAGCACTGGCGAAGCAGGCAAGGAAGCTCCTGCCGCAGCAGCCCCGCAAGATCCCGCCCCCGCAGCTCAACCGGCCTCGGAAGCGCCTCCAGCTCAACCTCAGCCATAACAGCTGAGCTTCTGACGTTCATGGAACCAGGCGTGTCACGCAAACCGCCGTCCCTCATTGGAGGGGCGGCGGTTTGCGAATATGGCAGGCAGAACGCGGAACATCTGCAGCCCACAACTCGTTCGCTCTAACAGAAGTTTCGGAGCGATGACCAATGCGAAATGATCCAATGGGCCGCAGCGATGCGGTCGACGACGCCGTAGCAACAGCGCGCAACATGAAGGACGATGCATCCAACGTTGCCGACAATTTCCAGACCGCGGTGGATCGCTCGGTGGCTGAACAACCTCTCACCACCCTGGCACTCGCGATTGTCGCCGGCTTCGTTCTGGGCGCCATTTGGAAAGCATGATGACGGAGCAGGGCCCCAACGACCGCGCGCTTGACAGCCGCGTTCGCCGGAAGGGCAGCCGCTATGCGCTGTATGCAGCGATCGCAATCGCGAGCCTTTTGGCGGTTGCGCTCGCTGTGTATCTGATCGAGGGAGGAAGCACATGACAGTTCTAGGCCGCGACGGCAAACCCAAGCCTGACGTCGACAAGAAGACGGCGAAGGGCAAAGGCGAAGGTGGCTTTGCGCCCCATCCCGAACCCGACAAATCTGATAAGCCCGCGCCGTTCGATCCGGATTACCGGGCGAACGTCGAGCCGCCTCCCGTTAAACCGGTCGGCAAAAAGAAGCCCTGACAATCCGCGGCAAACGTCACTCACCCAACTTCACATTCAACTGCGCACGCCCGATGTTCAAATCCAGGTCGCGCTCCCCTTTGCTGCCTATAATTCCGAGCCCCTCCGCATCGAGGTCAGCACGAAGATACTCGACACCCAACGACACCGATTGCGTGAGCGCGTAATTGACGCCAGCGCCATACGTAAAACCACTCAGCGTTTCGCTGGAACCAAATGGAATAGGCGCGCCGGCATCGAGAATGATGTCGTAGTCAGCGCCAGCGACAGACCAACCGGCAGCACCGCTGAAGAGCCAGCGATCGTGCGCATAGCCCAGTCGTGCCAGCCCGGTCACAAGCCAATTCACCCGCGCCTTGCATTCAGCGTCCAGCCCGAGCGTCACATCATCGAAGCAGGCGGGGCCTGAGCCGGAGATCCTTGCGCCTGACACGCTCAGTTCACCACCCACCACCAAGTTTCCAAACTGTTTGTTGGCCCCAAGCTGAACGCCGCCAATGCCACCTGCTGCCTCCAAGCTGTCGCGGAATGTCTCGACGGGAAACACCGGGAAGGTATCGCTGAATGCTAGATCGCCAGATCCACCGCCGCCGTGAACACCGACGTAGGCGCCCGACCAAGTAAACCTTGGCTCTGGCCGCGGAGCTGGTTCGATCGATCCCGTTTCATATCGCGCGCTCGTTGGAATCACTGCGGCAGTCGTCATCGTGGTCGGGGCCGAACTCGCATCCTTCGCCTCTGGTCCAGCTTGAGCCACGGCAGGAGACACCGAACCCTCTAGCCGGCTGACGCGCTGCTTCAACGCCGCATTTTCTTGCGCGAGTTGATCGTTGCGTTTCTCCAACGCGTTCAATCGTGCAACGACCTCGGTCATCGGGTCAGCGAAGCTGGGAGTTGCAGAGAAAATGGCTAAGACCAGCCCAGCAACAATCTGTATGCGCATCGCGATCTCCGCTTATAAAATTGCGGAAACGCTATGTGATTTGCGCGCCTTCGTTCGTACCGCTTCTGCCACACGGTCGTGTTTTTAACGAATTGGTGAGTTTCGGCGGGCTCATCCGCACTCTCGCGGGCACTCCCTCTACATCGCCGAAGCCACCACACGCCTCTGGATGTCACGCGCCACTGTTGGTTACTGGCAGCGCGGGGATCGCGATTTCGCGGAGATGCGGCACTAGTGAACAGAAGCACGCTCAATAGCGGTGAACGCTCTCTGCATGTCCATGATCCGACGCGGCTTCGGTAGGAATATTGTACCCACCGGCATTTGATCTGAAACAGGCTCGGCGCGACCAGACGTAACCACAATCTTGATATCCGGCCATTCCTTGCTGATGAAGCGAGCCAAAAGCAAACCGTTCATTGAGCCGGGCATCTCGACATCGACGAACACCGCTTCGATATCCTCGGCCCGCTCAAGAACGCTGATCGCTTCCGTAGCGTTGCTGGCCTCAACGGTCTTGTAACCGCGCTCGTGAAGTTGGTCCGCTAATACCAGGCGAAGGAGCGCTTCGTCCTCAACGATTAGAACCTTGATGTCGGGTCGCATTTGAACCTCCGCATCTAGGGATGGCCGCGCGATCAAATCTTGGCCACTTCGCCGGGCTTCTGACATTTCCACTTCTCGATACGCCATTTCGGATGGCCTTCCGACCACTTCGCCAACTCGGCCTGACCGAACATCATGCACTGATGCGGGGTGACACTGTCAGCGGTGTAGCTGAGATGAACGTCTTTGCATTCGCCTGGAGTATTGATTAGGCAAACAGTTACCAATAGCTCGATCATTGCCGAACCTCATGATCTCGACTGTTCTTATGAATTGCTAATGCAGCAGATCGACAGAAAGTTTCATGAATGAGCGATGCGGCATTTCAACGATGCTTCCGCGTTGTAATACAGACTTCGCCGCATTTGTCCGAAGCCGTATGATGCGGGTTCAGATAGAGAACCTGGCTGAACAGATGCTGGCTGAAAGGCCCGTCCCGCCTCACCAGTGCAAGATTGGCCAGGCTTGGATGGGCCGCTTTTCGAACTCTTGATCCGTACGCGAGACCACAGCAAGACCCCGATCAACTGCGTGCTCGCGAAGCAGATAGGAGTTCGTCTCTCCGCTTGAAGCGAGCGCGACGAGTGCCTCGGCCACCCCGTCTCTGACTCTAAAGTCGGTGCTGATATTGTAGCCCTGCCGCAAATCGCCGAGAGCCTCTTCGTACACGAGATGCAGCAATGCTTTTATCGTCGGCTTGAGCCCGCTGTTTTCAATCCTGGCAGCCACCTCAACGCCCACTCAACTCAAAGGCATCCTCCGTCCGCCCGAAGAAGCGACGCAGCGTTGGAGCGTCGCTGGGAGTAGCGCACGCGATGTGCGGGATGCCGCGCCGTTGCAAAACAGTCTTGAGATTGCTCGAAGAGTTGAAGCCCACCATTGCAATATCGACATTGTTTGACTCGACGGAGCGCAAAGCTGTCGCTTCACTCATCGCCACGTACACCTTCGCGCCATGCTCGATAAAATGTTGCCGCAGAAGAGTTGCGTTCAATCCCGGGCCATCGACTATCAAAACATTGAAGCCGGCTAATTCATAACTTTCCATGTCAGGTACCTTTCAACGCCAGAGCGCTTAAGGAGCGAAATTTCTTCCGCAGTCCTGATGATCAACGGTGACCAACCGTGTGATTAAACTTCTCCAAAGGCATCGTCGCAATCGCAAACTCGGCATGAAATCGGACATAGGAACTTCAAGTCATCCAAACGCATTTTCAATAGCTGCGCCGACTTGCTGGGGACGTTTGCGGTAGTTCACTGTGGGAAGGTGCAGCGCCACACGCAACGTTATCGCGGAGGCGAGCATGCAACCAAACATCATCATCATCGTGATATTCGCGCTGGCATCCGTAGCCCTAGTGGCATTGCTGTCTCGCTTACCTTCGCAGCCATTGGTTGATCCGACAGCAATCGCCAGCCACAACCGCACGGTGAACGAAGCTGGGCGATGACTGAAAAACTTAACGGAGGATGCAGTGCCAATTTCTGACATGCCCGGAACAGAAGTGTCGATGGACGAGGCTATCGCAACGCATGGCCGTGGCGACGGACTCGGCGGCGAACTGCAAAACCAGCATTCCAAATCAGTTGTCGGGCTTCGCGATGCCGCCCAAAGATCAATGTCTGATCAGCCGCTGACGACACTTGGAATAGCCGTCGCGATGGGCTTCGTGCTTGGTGCAATCTGGAGGCTATAGACAATGCCTGATCCGCTAGAGCCAGGCCACATGACCGGGCAAAATCCGGATACGCCCGAACGGTTGCAGGGCGAGATGAAGATTGGGTCGCGTCCGTCTGGAAGCTTTTATGCGATCGTGGCCGCCATCTTGTTCGCACTTTCGATCGGCGCATTCCTTATGTTCGGATCGGCAGCCACTCAAGAAGGCCAGCGCGAGAAATCTGATCTTTCGCAGGCCCGGTAGACCGAGAGGATTGCATTGGGGTCTGATCGCAGTTGCGGACGTCGGCCTTGTCGCCGGCATATTTGGAATTCCCTCGTTTGGAATTCCATCGGCGATCGGTTCGCGCGTCGGGATCGGCGGGCTTTGCACCGCCTTACGCACATTGCGAAGGGTATCGATAAAAAGCGGCCACCGAAACCGGGAGTGGTCTCGGTGGCCCTGCCTACAGAGGCGTAGGCGTGAGAGCGAGGGACAAAGCTCTCGAAACCGGAAATCGCTTCACGTGTTTGCGGTTCCGCGCCTCTCCCTAGTTACTTCGGGGTCGGGCCGCTGTTTGAATTCGGCGTGACACCCTTGCCATTAGCGGCGGGTTGCTTGTTGGCCGGCATGTCGGTACCAGCGCTTCCCGAGGACGTGCCAGACGTGCCGCTATCTGTTGCAGGCGGCGGGCCCATCATCTTTCCATCCTTCATAGTGCCGGTGTTTGTACCTTGGCCTGGTTTCTCCCCAGCAGTGGCTCCGTCCTTTGTCGTCTGAGCCATCGCGACAGCGGAGCCTGCAGTGAGTAGTACGGCCGTCAAAATCATCTTGAGCTTCATTGTTTCCTCCAGTTGTAAATTCACACAAACTGGCAACTGCAATTCGCCCGTCAGGTTCCGTAGTTGTTGGCCGCTGCTTCCTCTGGAAACGTTACGGCGGCTGAGGAGATGAACAGCAATGAGCCCATCGCCCCGGTCCTGAAACGAGCGCTGCGACGCAATCGGCAAAGTTGTGCCGTAAGCTCAGCATGCTGCATCGACCGTATTCATTGGGATTTGTGGTACCGCCTCCCTGGCTTGAACAGGGGACCTCTAGATCCACAATCTAGCGCTCTAACCAACTGAGCTAAGGCGGCACAGCGCAAGCGGCGCAACATCAATGGGTGCGGCCCGCGAACTGCGCAAAAACACGCAATTGCCCTCTGTAGTCAAGGGGAAATAAGCCGCCGCAGCGGCCCGGCCGAGCCGCCGCTAATTCAATAAGCTCCAAGCTTTATCAACCGTTTGGCTTGGCCTTAGCCGCCGCGTCTGCGAGCATCCGCCCCAGGTCCTGCGCCTGCGAAGCGTAAGCTTGCATCTGCGTCTGAGCGTACTTCGTCTGTATTTCCACGTATTCCTTGATGTCGCGCGCTTTCGCCAGATCGGTCGCAAAGCGGAACGATTGGTCGATATTCTGCTCAGCGTAGCGCATGGCACGCGCCTGGATGTCCATCGCGCTGGCGGCCATCACGCCCTGCGATTTGACGACGAGATCCTGAGCCTGACGCGTCATGTCCATGAACTGGGTGTAGGCGCTGCGTGCCTGTTCGACGTTACGCTCGGCGATTTCCCGCACGGCCTCGGGGATCTCGAACTGCGGTGCTTCGTACATCGGCGTTCTCCTCGTGGTCTTTTTCTATTTCACCTTATTAGGCCCTTTTCCGATTGACCCTGCAATTGCAATCGCGCGCGGGTTGCATTCGTCGAGCTTACAAAATTGTACAAGAACGGCAGCTATCACGTTATCAATGAACGAGAATGGCCGGTAGCGCCCTGCGCGCCCAGCCACATTGCAACCAGTGAGGCCGCGTGGACGACGCCGCAATCCTGCGCGAAATCGCCCGCCGCATCCGCGACGGCATGGATCGCTCGCCGTCGGCAGCCGCCGCGGCCACGCCGGCTGATGCCCCCGATAGCGCTGGCGAGGCACACGAGCACGACCTGATCGCGCGTCTCGCCCACGAGCTGAAGTCGCCACTCAGCGCCATGGTCGCCGCGGCCGAAGTCATGGCCGAGGAACGGCTCGGTCCGATCGCAAACGCTCAATACCTGGGTTACGCCACCGATATCGCGACCAGCGGACGCCACGCTTTGACCGTGGTCGATCGCGTGCTTCAGGATTGGCGGCAGCCCGGCAATCCCTCGCCGCTCGAGTTCGTGCAGCTTGATCTGAACAGGCTGATCGAACGAACGGCATCGGTGCTTCGCCCGCTCGTGCGCGAACGCAATCAATCGATCCGGACGGACCTCGCGCCAGGACTGCCCCACCTCATTGTCGATGCCACGAGCATCCGGCAAATCCTGCTGAACCTGCTGAACAATGCCGCGAAGTACGCCGACCTCGACAGCGAGATCGTCATCACGACGTCCTATTTGCTGGACGGCCCCGTCGTGCTGGAAATCGCCGATGCCGGTCCCGGAATGACGCCTGACGAAATTGCTTACGCGCTCGGCGAAGCAACCGCGCCGGGAACCGCGCGTGGCACCGGCCTCGGCCTGCCGCTCGTCAGGCAGCTCGCTGCGGCAAATGGCGCGGCCGTCTCCATCGACAGCCGCAAGGGATCGGCAACGCGCATCAAACTGAAGTTCGCAAAAGACAAGGTAGTTCCGGTATAAGCGCCCCACATCAGCTGCCGCAGACACCTCTCGGCAAAGCCTGATGCCCGCGCTTTAGATTGATTCTAACTACCTGAGTTCATTGACGAAGCGCCGCACGGCTGCTCTAGTGCGCGCGCTTGCGACGCTGTCCGGCGCAAGTTTTCACTTATCCCGATCACCCGATGTGGGGCCTTGAACCTCACGGTTGGAGACTTGTTCTGATGACCTTCGTCTATAACGCGACGTGCGTACGCACCTTGGCTTTTGCTGCAACGCTTTCTGCCATCTCGGTTTTCGGCACGGCCGCCCAAGCAGCAGATGAACTCAACATCTACTCTTATCGCGAGCCCGGCTTGATCAACCCATTGATCGAGCAATTCACGAAAGAGACGGGCATCAAGATCAACACGGTTTTCGCGAAAGACGGCCTCATCGAGCGCATGCAGGCGGAGGGCAAGATCAGCCCCGCCGACGTGCTGCTGACCAACGAGTCCGGCCTCCTGTTCAAGGCCGAGGCGGATGGCGTCACGCAGCCTCTGAAATCTGAAATCCTCGAGAAGTCGATCCCCGCCGCTCTGCGCGATAGCGCCGGCCACTGGTTTGCGCTCACCCGCCGCGCACGCGTTGTCTACGCCTCGAACGAGCGCGTGAAGCAGACGGCGATCACGTACGAGGAATTGGCCGAGCCGAAATGGAAGGGCAAGATCTGCACCCGTTCCGGCCAGCACACCTACAACATCGCCCTGATTGCCTCGATGATTGCCCACCACGGCGAAGAAAAAGCGGAGGCCTGGCTGACGGGCGTTCGCGACAATCTTGCGCGCAAACCCGCAGGCGGCGACCGTGAAGGCGTCCGCGACGTTCAGGCCGGACTTTGCGACATCGCCATCGGCAACACCTACTACATGGGCGCCATGCTCAAAAACCCCGAGCAAAAGGCTTGGGCCGAAGCCGTTCACATCATCTTCCCCAACAATGCGGATCGCGGCGCGCACGTCAACGCGTCGGGCATGGCGCTCGCTGCCAACGCCCCGCATCGGGAGACGGCAGTCAAGTTCATGGAATGGCTGGCAGAGCCCGAGGCCCAGCAGATCTACGCTGCCGCCAACAGCGAATATCCGGTCGTGTCAGGCGTCGAGCCGACGGACCTGATCAAGAGCTGGGGACCACTGAATCCTGATCCCATCCCGCTCGAAAAGCTCGCCGAATTGCGCAAGAAGGCCTCCGAACTCGTCGATAAGGTCCGCTTCGACCAGGGGCCAAGCTCATGATGCGCTCAGCTAAGTCCAACGCGCCTGCCCCCGCCACCCATCGCGCCGTTGTGGCCACAGCGCGTCCGCCGCTGCAAGCCGAACGTCTGGTCGGCGTCGGCTTCCGCTGCTGGATGAACGGCCTCGACACCGGCGACATCGACTGCTGGCAATCGGCATTCAGCGAATATGCCGGCTGCGTCGGCGTCGACAACGCCAAGGCGCTGGTGCCTAGCCTGTCGAACTGGGTTCGCGCAGTGCGCGGCTCGGCACAACGGCCGATCGAGATTGCACCGCGCGGTTGCAACCAGTTCTGTCGCGACGAATGCCTGGCGATCGCCATGGTGGCCGCCTGCCAGCACAGCGCCTGTCCTGCCCTGAAGGCATGCGCTTTCGCGCTGATCGGCTCCAGCGAGGTCAATCGCGCACTCGACGCCGCAGAAGAATTCGCCCACAGCCTGCGCCGCGCCGATCAGATCCTGTCTCCGGGCTCTATTTGCAATGCGGCGGCAATGATGCCGCAAGGCCGCGGCCTGCTCAGCTGATGCCTGGCGAGCCCTTGGCGGCTCGCCTAGAGGCATTCCGCATCTGGTTGCGTCGCGGCAAGTCTCTAGCTGCTTGTCTTGCCGTGCTTCTATTCGGAAAACCGCTGCACACTTGTCCGGAAGCGCTCTAGCAACGATTGTTTCGCAATGGCCACGACCGACACTCTTGCCAAGCTGCCGGGCGAAAGTCGTGGCCGCTTCGCGGCCTGGACCCGAACACAGCACCTCTCCGGCTGGCTCATCGCGATCGCGCTGATCCTCGCCGTCATGTTGCTGCCTGTGGCGGCGATCCTTGTCCTGGCAGCCAACCCATCGTCGAACGCCTGGCCGCACCTGGCCGCCACCGTGTTGCCCGGCGCCACCGCCAACACGCTGCTGCTCGCTGCAGGCACCGGCTTCCTGTCGCTCCTGGCCGGCACGGCAACGGCGTGGCTTGTCACGATGTACCGCTTCCCGTTGCGGTCCACGATCGACCGGCTGCTCATCTTGCCGCTCGCGATGCCGACGTACATCGTCGCCTACTGCTACGTCGAACTCATGGACTACGCAGGCCCCGTGCAAAGCACCCTGCGCTCAGCCTTCGGGTGGAAGACGGTCGGCGACTACTGGTTCCCCGACATCCGCTCCCTGCCCGGCGCTACGGTCATCTTCGCCTCGGTGCTTTACCCCTACGTTTACCTGTCGGCACGCGCCAGCTTCGTCCAACAATCCGTCTGCGCGCTCGAAGTCGCCCGCACGCTCGGCCGCACGCCGCTGGGCACGTTCTGGTCCGTCGCATTGCCCTTGGCACGCCCGGCGCTCGCGGCCGGCGTCGCGCTCGTCGTCATGGAGACGTTCAACGATCTCGGCGCCGTGCAGTACCTGGGCATCGAAACGCTGACAGCCAGCATCTACGCAACCTGGGTGCAGCGCTCAAATCTCAGCGGCGCCGCACAGATCGCGACCGTGATGCTGGCGTTCGTTTTCGTCCTTTTGCTATTGGAGCGCTGGCAGCGCGGCAGCACGAGAAGCCATCACACCACCGGGCGCTATCGTGCCATCCCATTTGAAGAGTTGTCTGGCTGGAAGGCGGCGGCCGCCCCGCTGCTCGCGCTCATCCCATTTGTTTTGGGCTTCGTGCTGCCCGCCATTGTCCTGGTTGGTCATACGCTGGCGCATTTCGGCGAGCTTGCCGACGCAGCATTCCTGGCGGCTGCGTTCAACACGTTGATGCTCGCCAGCCTTGCGGCAGCCATCACCGTCACACTGGCGATTGTGCTGGCCTACGCCCGGCGCATCGCCGGCGCCCCACTCGTCCACTCAGCGGTTCGCCTCTCTGGCCTGGGCTACGCCGTTCCCGGTACGGTCCTCGCGATCGGATTGCTCATTCCGCTGGCTGCGGCCGACAACATCATCGATGCCGGCATGCAATCGGCGTTCGGCATATCGACCGGGTTGCTGTTTTCCGGCTCCCTGTTCGCCATCACGCTCGCCTACACCATCCGCTTTCTCACAGTGGCCCTCGGCGGCGTCGAGGCGGGACTGGAACGCATCTCACCGAATTTGGACGCCGCCGCGCGCACGCTTGGCGAAACTGCATTCTCCACCCTGTGCCGCATACACCTGCCGTTGCTTGGCCCCGCACTTGGCGCCGCCGCGCTGCTCGTTTTCGTCGATGCGATGAAAGAGCTGCCAGCCACGCTGCTGCTGCGCCCATTCAACGTCGAGACGCTGGCGACACACGTCTACAGCCTGTCGGGCATCGAACAATTCGAGCGTGCAAGCCCGGGAGCTTTGCTCATCGTTCTCGCAGGCCTGGTGCCACTGCTTGTGCTTCACAACGCCGTCGCCACCGGGCGAGCCGGACGATCAGGTAAAGCGATCCCCGTCGCCAGCTCCAGCACGTCATTGTAGACAAGCCATCAGCACCCTGAAATTGCTGAAAAAACTGTCATTCAGGCTACGCTTTCAGCTGCAATACCACGTTGCGCCGCCCGCACGCCTTGTCTATGAAAGAACATATCTCTCTCTCGAAGCACATTTGCATGCGTTGCTCACCCGCCGTCATCGGGCGCAAGGCTCGCGGTGCGCTTCGGTCAGTCACAGCTGAGTGGTAAATAACCGCGCCGATGAAGCCCTCCAAACATAGATTGATCCGGAGACTTTTCGCCCTCGCGGTGGCGGCATTTCTCATCACGGGCTGGCTCGGCCCCATGCTGATCAGCCAGCACGGCGGCACGCAGCCCGCAGGCTATGCCGAAGCCGGCAACCGCCACATCGTCCACGTCGATGCCGACACCATGCTTTTCGACCGGCCCCTGCTGGTGATTGAGCGCGCTGCTATCTCCATGGCCCCTCCCGGCAACGGTCGCGCCTTGAGCGACGCCGAAATCGCGGCAAAGCTGAAAGACGGAACCGCCGGCCTCGTCATCGACGACGCAAAGCTGTTGCTTGATGCATCTGGCCTGCACCCGGCCCGCGTCGCCAGCGTACCGGATGCCGTCGGCTCTATCCTGCGCTCGATTACGGACCTGAGCTTTGCCACCCTCAGCGTGCGAGATGCCAAGCTGATGCATCGGGCGACGGCTAATGGTGACGGTGAACTGCTCGGCCACGTCACGTGCGAGATAACGAAAACGTCGGCCAGCCATGTGCAGGCCAAAGGCAGCTTCAAGCGCAACGGCATCGATCTGCCGTTCGATCTCACGCTTAACACCAAAGCATCGAACACGGCAGCGGCGCGACTGCCGTTCAGCGCCAAGATCACCAGCGATCTCCTGACGGCGAGCCTGGCTGGCGACTATCTGCGCGAAGATACCTTCAAGATTTCCGCTACCAGCTCGTCGATCACGACACCTCATGCCAAGCAATTGATCGGCTGGCTCTTTGGCACACCGGTCAATGGCAGCGGCCTGGAAGAGTTTCATGCCACCGGCCCGCTGGATTGGTCTGGCCGATCATTGAACTTCGAGGGCGCAAAGTTCACGATCGACGGCAACGAAGCCTCCGGCGGTCTGTCCATCAGCCTTGCCGGCGAAAAACCGATGCTCGATGGCACGCTGGCGTTCGAGAACCTTGAGCTTGCGCCTTACATCCGCGCCCGGCCGGGACCTCTCGCCGTTCTGACGCAGAATGCTTTGGATTGGTCTCGCTGGCTGATTGGCGAACCCTCGTCCGGCTCGCTCATTCGTGACCTCGACGCCGACCTTCGCGTCTCCGCCACCAGCGTAACGTCTGGCGGCGCTACGCTGGGACGCGGCGCGGCAAGCCTCACGGTCAAGGACGCCAAGCTGCTCGCAGACCTGGCCGAGATCGAGATCAACCCGGAAACGCAAGGCAACGCGCGCATCACCGTGGACCTGTCGTCACCCACGGCCCAGTACGCCTTGCGCGGCACGCTCGAAAGCCCTGAACTGGCCAGCGTCACGCAAGTGTTCACCGACCGCAAGATAGTCTCCGGCGCCGGCCGCATGGACGTAGACCTGTCGACTTCAGGCAATACCGACGAGGAACTTAGCCAGTCGCTCTCAGGCACCGCGTGGCTGGCGATGCCGGACGGCGGGCAGGTTGAATTCAACCTCGGCTCACTGCTCGCTGCGGCACAAGCCGGTGGGCTGGGTTGGGACAAAGTCGACGGCGGGTCGACCTCGGTCAACAAGCTTGACGCAAAGTTGCAGGCCGCCAACGGCGTGCTCACCGCGACCTCGGTCGAAGCCGAAACCGAAACACGCAAGGTGCAGATCGACGGAACGGTCGACTTGTCCAGGCAGGTCGTTGACCTGTCGATTGCGTCGTCGCCAAAGGACGGAGTGACGGCAGCCAGAGAACGCGTCCGCATTCGCGGACCGCTGCTTGCACCAGCCATCCGCGCGGATCCGCCCAGCAAAGCTGCGCTGAACGTCCCGCACTAGCTTTACCCCGATAATCGGCAAGGAAATCCGGGCAGCAGAAACTGCCCGGACTATCATTTCCGATTTCCGCCGGGCTGTTACCAGCTGCGACGCGGACCCGTATCGATGTGGTAGAGGCCGCCACCGTAGTGCTTCACGCCACCGACGCCGCCCTGGCTGCGCAGGAAGGCATAAAGGCCGCGGGCATTGCCACGCACCCGGAAATCGACGGCATTGCCGGTCAGATGGTGCGACCGGTGGGCGCCACCAACGCGAGCGTTGTGACGGCGGCTACGGCACGTCGAATTGACCGTGACCGAGCCATAGTTCGCCGCAACCTGCGCGACGACCGAACGTAGCGTGCTGTTGAGGCAGCCCGACGAGGCCGCCCAGCGGATGCCACCGCCACCACCCAGCGTGGGCTTCGCGGCGACGGCGTCCGTTGCGCTGGAGCCGAGCGCTGCATAGCGCTGGCGCTTGCTCTTGTTGCCGGACCGTGCGACCCGGCGCGAGCGGCGCTCACTGCGCACGACTTGCTTGCGGATGCCCCGCGAAAGGCTCGACTTCTGGCGCTTGGGCTTGCCGACATAGCCGTGGTCGCCGTAGCCGCTCCACGTGTTGGCATCATAGGCAGCGCTGGCCGTCGAAGCGGAGGTTACGAAAAAGGCTGCGGCCGCCATCAGGCAAGCAGCGCAACCGGCTAGCGCACGCGCGCCAATAGACACCGGACGGCGCAACAGCGCACCGCCGAAATTGCTCATGATCATTTTTACTCAACTCCCAAAACTACCCCGCGAGAGCGCCATTATGCGGCTGTCATCCAGCGACGTTGACGTGGCGTTAACTAAATGTAACGCGCCCACAGACCTGCACAGCTATGTCAAGGGTGCCAGGGTGTTTTTTATAGTATGGTTAATATTGCGTATAGGATCGTCCGCCGGCACGTCGAAAAGCTTGCGTGCACTTGCTCGCTGCAGTCACCGGCAGCAACGGCCGCGCCTAGCCACGCCGGATTCAAATGAACCGCACGGGGAGCAAAGTAAGCGAGGCGCTCCAACGCTACCACGGCGGAAACGAATACTCACCGTGGACTGAGCGTCAAAGAAATAACGGCTCCGCTGAATTGCCTCTCATGCAGTCAGCGAGCGCCCGGCCCATCGCGAAACCTGCGATCCGACAAGGCTACTCGAGCCGCCCAATGCCCCGTCTCCGGCACGTATCCGTCAGCTCGGATTTGATGCGTCCGATAAGCCCCGGCCCCTCGTAAACGAGCCCCGAATACAGTTGGATCAGCGTCGCCCCGGCCTCAATCTTGGCCAGTGCAGTCTCGCCGCTATCGATCCCGCCGATGCCGATCAACGGCACCTTTCCGCCCGTCGCCTGATAGACCCGCGCCAGCATGATCGTTGACCGTTCGAACAGCGGCCGGCCGGATAGCCCGCCCCCTTGCTTGCCCTCGCGTTCGATCAAGTGGGGCCGCGCCAGAGTCGTGTTCGAAACGGCGATCGCGTCGACGTTGTGGGCCGTGAGCTGCTGGCAGATGGCGGCGATATCGTCCGCGGCGATGTCCGGAGCGATCTTGACGGTAATCGGCCGCTTCGGCTTTCCGGCGGCAACAAGGTCGTCACGCGCAGCCATCACGCGGCCGAGCAACTCATTGAGCTGCTCCGGCGCCTGCAGGTCGCGCAACCCCGGCGTGTTGGGAGACGAGATGTTCACGGTGAAGCACGTCGCGACATCGTAGAATGTCTTCAACCCTGCGACGTAGTCTCCTGCCCGGTCCGCGCTCTCTTTATTGGCGCCAATATTGACAGCAAGAACTCCGCCGGATGTCCGCGACCCCAACCGCTGCAGCATCGCAGCATGTCCGGCGTTATTGAAACCCAGCCGGTTGATGATCGCGCGATCGGCGGGCAGCCGGAACAAGCGCGGCTTGGGATTGCCGCTCTGTGCCAGCGGCGTGGTGGTGCCGACTTCGGCAAACCCGCAGCCCAATCCGAGCACGGCATCGGGCACGCGCGCATCTTTGTCGAAACCCGCCGCGATGCCGAGCGGATTTGCGCAGCGATAGCCCCCACACCTCGGTCTTGAGGCAGTCCGGATCGGGGCCGGCATCACGCGGATAAAACCCAAGTTCCAGCGATTTCAGCACGAGCTCGTGTGCGTCTTCAGGATTGAAGGCGAACAGTGCAGGTCGTGCGAAATCATACAGTGCCGACAGCATCCAAACTCTTTCCATTGGCCACAGGCAAGACGCTGTGATGATATAGCAACGTTGATCGCGGATGCACGTTTGTTTCTGATTTTTCATCTCTTGTTTAGACAGACATTCACTTACTGCTGCGGTTGATGTCGAGCGCTCCGACCAGCACCTTTTTGATGCTACCCGGCCCAGCTCCTCAGCGTGGATGTCGAAGTAAGCGCTGGCGTGGGGACGCCAGCCGGGGGACGGCGTGACGAACTACATTTCTGTAAAAGTGTTGACGGTGCGAGAGCTGTTCTCAGGCACCTATACGTTTCATCTACCGTGGTTCCAACGCGCGTATGCCTGGCATACGTCTGAGGTCGGCCGCCTACTCACAAATGTGATCGAGGCGATGAATGCCGAGCCCTCCCGCTACTTTCTCGGCAAGATCATGCTGGCCAAGCGCAACGGCAACGCCGACACCGCCTTGGTCGACGGGCATCAGCGCGTCATGACGCTGACGCTGCTCTACGCCGTACTCCGCGACCTTGAAACAGACGACGATCAAAGCGCCACATTGCATCGCTTCATCGCCCATTCGCATTTACACCTTCAGCCCCAGCGGGCGCTGGCCGAATTTGTGCGGGCCTATGTCCAGGAGCCCGGCGCAACGTTGCGCCAACCGGACGCGGCACCGTCGGAACTGTCGGAAACCCA
Organism: uncultured Pseudomonadota bacterium; assembly: GCA_963846845.1. Classification (GTDB taxonomy): domain Bacteria; phylum Pseudomonadota; class Alphaproteobacteria; order Rhizobiales; family Hyphomicrobiaceae; genus JAKAXS01. The sequence goes on from CAWJXQ010000001.1 coordinate 62,475, forward strand.
GCGCAACATCATCGAGAACCGCGATTACCTGCGCAGCCAGCTGGCTGCCAGCATCGATGGCGCCGCGCGCCGCAACCTGGCAGCCTTCCTCGCAGACAGCTGCAACATTCTCAAATGTGCGGTGGAAGATGAGGACGAGGCCTGGCGCATCCTGCAGATCGAAGAGGATACACGCGTCGAGTTCACGCCGACCGACCGCGCCAAGGCCAGCCTGCTCTCTATCGTGCCCGACAGCCAGCGCGCCCGCTGCCAGCAGCTGTGGGAGCAAAGCGAAGGCCTGCTGGGAGCCTCAGACCTGCATGCCTTGCTTCAGCATTTGCGCGTGCTGCGATTGCGCACCCTCTCGGACAAGCCCGTCGAAGCCGATCTGGCCCGCGCCCACGCCATGGACACCCAAGGTCTCGCCTTCATCGAGCAGGACCTTACCCCGGCCGCCATGCTTGTCGCGCGCATACGCGCCGGCACCGTCGGCGCACCCGCCACCCAATCAGCCATTGCAGCGCACGTTCGCCAGATGTCGTGGATCGACGCCAATTATTGGATGCCCGCCGCTCTCAACTGGCTCCTGCGGCGCAATGAGAAAGATGCCGATACGCTCGTGTTTTTCCGGCTGCTCGAACGGCTCGTTTGGTTTATGCGGCTGTCTGGCGCCGACCCGGTGAAGCGCCAACGGCATATCCTGCGGCTGCTGGGAGAAATGGACAAAGGTAGTCCGGCAGCCAGCTTGCGCGAACTCGATATCTCGAAGTCCATGCGGGACGCCGCACTTGAGAACTTGCGATCCCCCACCTTCGACTCCAAGCACTACGCCACCCGCCTCTTGCGCCGCGTTTCTGCCGCACTGGGCCAAGACCCCGGCCCCACGCATGCCAGCCGCCTGACGCTCGAACATATTCTGCCGCGCAGCTTTCTTCCGGGCTCTCCCTGGCGATCGACCTTCCCGACACGCAAGGCCGTGCAGGGCAACGCCCATCGCCTGGGAAATCTGACGTTCTTGACCGCAACAGACAACCAGGCCGCCGATACGCTGGACTGGACGGCCAAGCGCCGCATCCTTGCCGCATCCGAATTCGTCCTGTCGAAACGTGCCGGTTCGGCACGCGCATGGACGCCGGAAAACATCTCCGACCGGACGGAAGAACTGATCTCCATCCTGATGCGGGACTGGCAGGTCAGCTAAGGCAGCGCCAGCCGCTATCCCAGCGCCGCAAATGCTGGCGCGTAACTGATGGCTCCGCCTGCGGCCGGCAATCCACCGGCGGCGAGCGGCAACACCATCAAGTGCGGCCCGGCATAAGGCGAGGCGAAGCCCTCTGCGGCGCGCACGCTAAAGCCGAAGCGCTGGTAATAGGCAGGATCGCCCAGGACAAAAATCGCGTCCCATCCTGCTTGCTTGGCGCGGTTCAACGCGTCGCGGATCAGCAGCGCGCCGATCCCTCTGCGTCGCTCTCCCCCATCAACCGCGATCGGCCCGAGTCCGAGCGCCCTGAAGGGCGCCGACATTCGCGACAGGGCGACATGGCCAATCACCCGGCCGTCCACCGCAGCCACGAGCGACAGCACCAGATCGTCATCCGCGCGCAGGCGTTCGACGAGATCCGCCTCCGCGGGCGATGGGAACGCAGCCACGTGCAAGTGCCGTATCGCCCGATCGTCAGCGGCCACTTCCGGCCGGACGTCGGCGCTCATGCGCCCTTCACGAACGCGCCCGCCAGCGCCTTGGCGATCAGGTCGCGCGTTTCCTTGACGCCGTAGAGTTCAATGAAACCGCCGAAGCGCGGCCCCTGGCTGGAGCCCAGCAACACCTCGTAGATCCCCTTGAACCAGTCGCGCAGGTTTTCCGCAAACCCGTTGGACTTGCCGGCCTCGTAGACCAGGTTTTGCAGATCGTCACTCTTGGCCCCGTCGGCCACGTCCGCCAGGGCGGCAGACAACGCCTCCAGCGCCACGCGTTCCTGCTGGGTCGCTGCACGATACGTCTTCTTCGGCTTTTCGAACGCGTGGAAGTAGGCCACCGCATAGCCCGCTAACTGATCCAGCAAGGGAAACTTCTCCGGCGTCGCGTCCGGCTGATACTTGCGGATGAACCCCCACAGGTGCGTCTTGTCTTCCGCGTTCGATACCGACACCAGGTTCAGCAGCAGCGCGAACGTGATCGGCAGTTCCGCCTGCGGCGGATGCCCGGCATGGATGTGCCAGGCCGGATTCTCGATCTGCGCCTTGCCCTCCTGGCCCGGATAGGCCGCGATGAACTGCAGGTATTCGTCCACCGCCCGCGGGATGACGTCGAAATACATCCTCTTGGCGCTGCGCGGCTTTTGAAACATGAACAGCGACAGGCTTTCCGGCGAGGCATACGTCAGCCACTCGTCGATCGTCAGGCCGTTGCCGCGCGACTTGGAGATCTTCTCGCCCTTGTCATCGAGGAACAGCTCGTAAACGTAGTGCTGCGGCGCCACGCCCCCGAGGATCTCGCAGATGCGATCGTAGATCGGCGCGTTGGTCTGGTGATCCTTGCCGAACATCTCGAAATCGACGCCCAGTGCCGCCCAGCGCATGCCGAAATCGGGCTTCCACTGCAGCTTCACATGCCCGCCGGTTACCGGCAGCGTCACGTCCCGGCCATCCTCGTCGGCAAACGTGATCGTGCCCGCCTTGGCATCCACCTGCTTCATCGGCACATAGAGCACGCGCCCGCTCGCCGGCGATATCGGCAGGAACGGGCTGTAAGTCGCCTGCCGCTCTGCCCCCAGCGTCGGCAGCATCACGTCCATGATGTCCTGATAGCGCTCGGCCGCGCGCAGCAGCACGTCGTCGAACTTCCCGGCCTTGTAGTACTCGGTCGCGCTGGCAAATTCGTAATCGAACCCGAAGGTATCCAGGAACCGCCGCAGCATCGCGTTGTTGTGATCGCCGAAGCTGGGATAGTCGCCGCCGAACGGATTGGGCACCGCCGTCAGCGGCTTGTGCAGGAACGGCTCCAGCGCCGCGCGATCCGGCACGTTCTCCGGGATCTTGCGCATCCCGTCCATGTCGTCGGAGAAGCACAGCAGCCGCGTCTTGCGCTTACCCTCGGTCAGCACCTCGTAGGCGTGCCGCACCATCGTCGTGCGCGCCACTTCGCCGAACGTGCCGATATGCGGCAACCCGGACGGCCCGTATCCCGTCTCGAACAGCACGACCTTGTCGGCACCGCCCTTCACGTTCTCCAGCCGTTTGATCAGCTTGCGCGCCTCCTCGAACGGCCAGGACCTGGCATCCTTGGACAAGGCAAAAAAAGCAGGATCGATCGACGTGGTCATGAGGGGTCCGGATATGCGACTGGGCACATGATTTAGGTGCTCGTGGATGTGGAAGTGCAGCAAAAGCACACAAATCAGATGCTCGGCGGCGTAATTGCACCGGACTTGCCCACAAAACAAGCGCCATCGACGGCCGCGAACGCAAAAGGGCCGCGCTGCGTGGCGCGGCCCGGCCGTAAGGAAATGAGTTGGCCATCACTCCATGCAGGTCTTCTCGGCCTCCTGCGTCGCGGGCGATTTCGCGACCTTTTCCTTCACCGCTTCGGCGCCGGATTTCAGCGCGCCGTCGGCGCGTGCCTTGAGGTAGGTGTACAGGTCGTCGATGTAGCACATCACGTTCGGGTTCGAGGCGAACGCCGGCATCACCTTGTCGGCCGCGGTCTTGCCGCTCGACACGATTTCCTTGAACTGCTCGTAGTTCGTCGTCTTCATCGTATCCGCCAGCGCCGGTGCAAACGTGGAGCCCAGGCCGTTCGGCCCGTGACAGGTGTGGCATTCGGCGTGATAGCGCTTGAAGCCCTCGTACGTACCCCAGTCGACCGTGCCGTCTTCCGAGATGCGATACGTCGGCTCGCCGCTGTCGAGCATCCAGCGCGTCTCCTGCCACTTGGCCTCGCCGGCACTCTTGCCGGCCTGTTGCGCGGGATCGCCACCTTTGTTGTCGTCCTTGCCCTCGGGCGGCTTGTTCGAACCTGCGGTCCGCCCCACCACCTTCCGGCGCTGCGGCCTGAGCCAAACGTATCAGCCTGTCGCCCGCCTCGGAACCTTCGGCGCGAACGCCTTCAGGAAGAAAACCCGTCAAACCGGCCACCGCGACAAAACCCATGAATTGCTTGCACATTTTCCTGCCTCCCGACTTGAGAACGCCGCCGCGCTCCGTCATTTGTTGATTTTCTTGGTAATATTAGTGTGTTGGAGTGACTTGCATTGAACGAAACGGTCGCCACGGAGTTCCCGGGAAAGCCAGACGAAACGCTGCGCACCCGCGCAAGCTGTTTCCTCCGGCACTGTCGTGTCACTGCGGATCTCGATAAACGTCGGCCACATTCAATTCGAGTGAGGCAACGATGAGCGAAATGATCGAACAGGGCGCCGTTCTGCGGAACGCATTTAACGGCGAGACCTTCACCTTCTCGCACCCGCTCGATGACCCGGATTCAGCGTCGATCGACGTGATCCTCGAGCACGGCGGATCTGGCGGCGGCAATGCGCTGCTCCACATTCATCCGCTCGCGAACGAAACGTTCGCGGTGACGAGCGGCGCGCTGGAAGTCGTGATCGACGGGGAGTCCACGATCGTCGGCCCCGGCTATTCCGCAACTGTTCCACGTGGCGAACCGCACTTCTTCCGCAACGCCATCGACGGCGAGACGCGCTTCACGGTCACCTTCGCACCCGCCCAGCAGCACATCCGCTTCTTTGCCAATTTTGGATTGATCTGCGAGCGGCATCCGCAATGGTTTTCATCAGCCGGCGATCCGCCGCTGCTGGCGATGGCACTCAAATTCCACCTCTACCCGGATCACATGTATCTCGCCTGGCCGCCGGTCTTTCTGCAGAAGTTGCTCTTCGCGCTGCTGGCGCCGGTCGCCCGCCTCAGGGGCTATCACGCTGAGATCGCACCCAAAGCTCAGCCGGCCTAAAATAGTCTCGCACCCGTGTCGATCTCGCGGTCCGCCGTTCGTCCAATAAGGAAACACAAACCGATAGGAGGACGACTATGAGCTACGTCGACGGATTTGTTGCAGCAGTCCCAACCGCCAACAAGGCGAAGTACATCAGGCACGCCGAGGAAGCCTCGCACCTCTTCAAGGAGCATGGCGCCCTCAAGGTCATCGAGTGCTGGGGCGACGACGTGCCCGACGGGCAGTTGACCTCGTTCCCCATGGCGGTAAAGCGCAAGGACGATGAGACCGTGGTCATCGGCTGGGTCATCTGGCCCTCCCGCGACGCCCGCAACGCCGGCATGAAGAAGGTGATGGAAGATTCCAGAATGCAAGCCGGCACCAACCCCATGCCCTTCGACGGCAAGCGCTTGATTTTCGGCGGCTTCGACATGCTGTTTGAGAGGTAACACACGCATTCGTTCGGGGTCAGGCCTACGGGTCTGGCCCCATTCCGGCCCCGCGGTCCTGCATCCGCTTCCAACCCTTCCCAAAATCTTCCTGATCCGGCATTCATATCCTCGCAGCGGCACGCCCTCAGAGGCACCATCGGAAAGCCGCGGGAGGATGACGTATGCCGCGCCAGCTACCCAATCTCGCCTGGGCCTTGATCGCCGTCGTGGGCGCCGTCGCGCTCGGCATCGTGGCCCTGTCGCGAGGCGAACCCATCAACGCCGTCTGGCTCGTTGCCGCTGCGGTGTGCACGTATCTCATCGCCTTCCGCTTCTACTCCTCCTTCATCGCCGACCGCGCCCTGAAGCTCGACGCCAACCGTCCCACGCCAGCCGTTCGCCACAACGACGGGCTCGACTACGTGCCAACCGACCGCTCGGTCCTGTTCGGTCACCACTTCGCCGCCATCGCCGGTGCCGGCCCGCTCGTCGGCCCCGTGTTGGCCGCGCAGATGGGCTATCTGCCGGGCACGCTGTGGCTGCTGGCCGGCGTCGTCTTTGCCGGCGCCGTGCAGGACTTCATCGTGCTGTGGGCCTCGACCCGCCGCGACGGCCGCTCCCTCGGCGACATGATCCGCGCCGAAATGGGCCCCGCTGCCGGCACCATCGCCCTCGTCGGCGTACTCATGATCATGGTGATCCTGCTCGCTGTGCTGGCACTCGTCGTCGTCAAGGCGCTGGCACACAGCCCGTGGGGCACCTTCACCGTCTTCGCCACGATGCCGATCGCCATCTTCATGGGCATCTACGGCCGCTACCTGCGCCCCGGCCAGATCGGCGAGATGTCGATTATCGGTTTCGTGCTGCTGATGGGCTCGATCTGGGCCGGCCAGCTCGTCGCTGAAAATCCCGATACCGCGGCGATGTTCACCTTCTCCGGCGAGGCACTCGCCCTCATGCTCATCGCCTACGGCTTCATCGCTTCCGTGCTGCCCGTGTGGCTGCTGCTGGCGCCGCGCGACTATCTCTCGACGTTCCTCAAGATCGGCACCATCCTCGGTCTCGCCATCGGCATCTTCATCGTCATGCCAGAGCTGAAGATGCCCGCCGTGACGCAGTTCGTCGACGGCTCGGGCCCCGTATTCAAAGGCACGCTGTTCCCGTTCCTCTTCATCACCATAGCCTGCGGCGCCGTCTCCGGCTTCCACGCACTGATCTCGTCCGGCACCACGCCGAAGATGCTGGAGAACGAAACGCACGCCCGCGTCATCGGCTACGGCGCCATGCTGATGGAAAGCTTCGTCGCCGTGATGGCGCTCGTTGCCGCCACAGCACTGGAACCGGGCGTCTACTTCGCCATGAACAGCCCGCCCGCCGTCATCGGCACCACGGCCGAACAGGCAGCCGCCACCATCTCCAGCTGGGGCTTCGTCGTCACGCCCGAAATGCTCACCACCACGGCCCAGCAGATGGGCGAGAGCACCATCCTGTCGCGCACCGGCGGCGCACCCACGCTGGCTGTCGGCATGGCCGAAATCCTGTCGCGCGTCATCGGCGGCGATGCCTTCAAGGCGTTCTGGTATCACTTCGCCATCCTGTTCGAGGCCCTGTTCATCCTGACCACGATCGACGCCGGCACGCGCGTCTGCCGCTTCATGTTCCAGGACTTCCTCGGCCAGATGATCCCCTCGTTCCGCGATACGCAGGCGTGGACGCCGAACATCATCGCCACGCTGCTGGCCGTCAGCGCCTGGGGCTACTTCCTGTACCAGGGCGTCGTCGACCCGCTGGGCGGCATCAACACGCTGTGGCCGCTGTTCGGCATCGCCAACCAGATGCTGGCCGCCATCGCTCTGATCCTGTGCACCGTTGTGCTCTTCCGCATGAAGCGCGAGCGCTATGCCTGGATCACCATCCTGCCGGCCACCTGGATCCTGATCTGCACCCTCACGGCCGGCTGGCAAAAAGTGTTTCACGAGAATCCGGCCATCGGCTTCCTGTCGCATGCGGCCAAGTTCGGCGATGCGCTCGCGGCTGGCCAGATCCTGGCGCCGGCCAAGTCGCTCGCGGACATGCACCGCATCGTCTTCAACGACTACTTGAACGCCACGATGGCCGGCATCTTCGTCGCGCTGGTGTTGTCGATGCTGGCTTTCGGCATCCGCGCGGCGTGGAACGCACTTGGCAATCCCCGCGTCACGGCCAGCGAAGCCGAATTCGCGCAACCGGCGGAGTGACGGCGATGCAGCAGCAGCTCGGACAACTTTATCGTCAGTTCCGCAGGACAGCCCGCCTGATGATCGGCGTGCCCGACTATGAGACCTATGTCGCGCATCGAAACGCGGCCCACCCGGGAGAACCGGTGATGACCTACGCGGAGTTCTTCCGCGAGCGGCAGGATAGCCGCTACGGTGCCAAAGGCGGCAAGATCAGCCGCTGCTGCTGAATAGGATAGCTTGAGGATCTCTAGGATGCCGTGCGCTGAAGAACCAACTCGCGCCCGCGAAAAAATAATGGCCCAAGCGTCCTGCGATCGTCGTCATCTGGTGGCGGCGCCTTGCCGGCCTGCTCTTCGATGCCGTACCGCGCACCCGTCACCAACTCGAACAGATCGATCGGCGTCAACCCTTGCGCCGCCGCGATAACCGCGCTGCGGATATTGTGGGATGCTGAACTGAGCTGCTCTGCCGAAACACGATCCATAATCTATGGAAACATGTGAGGGCCTACAGATCAACCCGTTGCGTGAGTATTCCGCGAGAAATCTTTTGATTGCCTATCAATTGGTCAATGGAATCTTGCAGACGAAATTTGCTATCATTTAGGGGCCGTCACGCTTGCCGTTATCTCACCACATCCGGGCGCCATACGCCCGGGCAACGAGCGGCAGCCAACACCAACAACGAGGTTCCCATGACCAAGCGGCTCTCTCCGCCGGAGGCGCTCATCTACTGCATGTTCACGGCGTCCACGGTCGACCGCACCGTTTCGACGGATGAATTGGAGCGCATCGGCTCCATCGTGCGCGAGCTTCCCGCGTTCAAGGGCTACGAGCGTGATTGGTTCAGTGACGAGGCGCAGGGGTGTGGCCAGGTGCTGGGCAAGCCCGGCGGCGTCGAAGCCGTGCTCGACCTCGTCTCGGAGGCGCTGCCAGCCGAACTGCGCGAGACGGCCTATGTTCTCGCGTGCGAAGTCGTCGAAACCGATCTGAAGTTCCGCTCCGAGGAGCGCCGCTTCCTGGAAATGCTGGCCTCGAAGTTCAATCTCGATCGCCTCATCGTCGCCGCCCTCGAGCGCGCCGTAAAAGCCCGCCACCGCAACGTCTCACACGGGTGAGGCCGCGAACGCTGCGATCGTCTCAGCCACGCTTTCCATCACACCGCGGCCGGCACCCTTCAGGTCATGGTCGCCGTTCTCGATCCAGTGCAATGTGATCGCCGGGGCAAGGCCGTACCCGGCGACCTCGTCGCGTGTGCCGAAAGGGTCGCGCGTGCCCTGCACGATCAGCGCGGGACATTTCAGTGGTTGTAGATGTGCCGTCCGCAGCTTGGCCGGCTGACCGACCGGGTGAAACGGATAGCCCACGCACACCAGTCCCGCGATTGTGCGATTGGTCCACAAGGCGTCCGCAACGAGACTGGCCACGCGCCCGCCCATCGACTTGCCGCCGATGAAGAGCCGCTGCCCTTTGTCAAGCGACTTGGTCACCTGCGCCACCGCCGCTTCATACTCTCCGCTGAGCTTTTCCGCCCGCGGTGGAGGCCGCCGTGATCCACCGTCACGGCGCGCGGCCATGTAGGCGAATTCGAAGCGGTGCACGCACAGGCCCGCGTCCGCCAGCAGCTTGGCAATGCGCACGAGAAACGCGCTGTCCATACCCGCACCGGCGCCATGAGCGAACAAAAGATGTGACGCAGCGTCTCGCCGGCCATCGGTCACGATTTCCGTCATGGGCCCGGACCCTCCGGTATTTCTTCAACAGTCCTGGCTCTATAGCACGCCGCAGTTCACCTCCGACGCAACGTATACGGGCTTTGGGAAGACCAGTTTTGCCACGGTTGCCTGTCGCATTTTGGCCTTCGGACGAGGTAGGATGCATCGCAAAGCGGGAGAGATTCGGAATGCGCAGCGGACTGGCCGCCGCACTGGTTCTGTCGACACTGCTTGCCTGCCCGGCGAACGCCGAGCCGGTCGCAGCCGCGTCTGCCCCGACGAATGCCGCTGCGGCAGCTGCCGCAGCAGCGGCCACCCAGGCCCGATCGGCGGCAAGCAAGTCTGCAGCAACCAAGTCAGCGCCCCCAGCTGCCGGTCCGGAGCAGCAGGCCGCGGCTCCTGCAATTGAGCCGGCTCAACCGCCTGTGACCCCGGCACCTCCCGCAAGCTCAGTCGATGAAACGCCGGCCGACCCCGGCACCACGGCAGACGCACCGCCACAGCAAGCCGCGGCAGCACCGCCAGTAGCAGACAAACCCGCGTCGGCCGCCTTGGACGATCCAGCACCAAAGGCCGCGCCAGCGCCCCCGGCTGCCAATGCCGAGCCCGCTGCGGAAACGGCTGCAACCACACACGTCCCGGATGCTGCGAAACCAAAACTCATTGCGGCGAAAACCCTCTTTGGCGCGGCGAAAAACGCAGCTCCCCTCGCCGCCCGTTCCATCGGCACCTACGCGCGCGGCTGCCTTGCCGGCGCCAAGCCGCTCGCGGTTGACGGCCCCACCTGGCAGGCGATGCGTTTGTCCCGCAATCGCACCTGGGGCCACCCGGATCTCATCGCCATGCTCGAACGCTTCGCCGGTGAAGTGAAGCAGGATGGCTGGCCGGGGCTGCTGGTCGGCGACATCTCTCAGCCACGCGGCGGCCCGATGCTGACCGGCCACGCCAGCCACCAGTTAGGTCTCGACGCCGACATCTGGTTCACGCCGATGCCGGACCACAGGATGACCAAGAAGGAACGCGAGACCCTGGCCGCCACCTCGATGCTGGCGAGCGACAGCCTATCGGTCGATCCCAAGGTCTGGACCAACTCACGCGTGAAGATCATCAAGCGCGTCGCCTCCTATCCGAACGTCGAGCGCGTGCTGGTGCACCCGGCCATCAAGAAAGCGCTGTGCGAGGCAGGTGGAACAGATCGCGCCTGGCTGAACAAGGTGCGGCCTTACTGGGGGCACTTCTACCATTTCCACGTCCGCATCGGCTGTCCCGCAGGCTCAGCCGGCTGCAAGGCGCAAGCTCCGGTTCCAGGAGACGACGGCTGCGGCAAGGAACTGGATGACTGGTTCAAGCTGCTGACGCGCAAGCCGAAGCCGCGGCTACCCACCGAGCCCAGGATCGTCGTCAAGCCGTCGAAGCCAAAGCCGCCGGTCACGCTCGACGATCTGCCTGCCGAATGCCGCACGGTTTTGGCAACCGGCAGCGACATCAAGCTGCCGCCTCCGGCCTCGGTCGCCGCCACGCCAGTCAAGGCAAAGACGCACGCCAAAGCAGGGGCCGCGAACGGACCCGTCGCAGCACCTAAGCCCGCTCCAGCCAAACCGGCCGCCGCCAAGGCCGCGCCGAAGCCAGCCGAAAAGAAAGCCGCGCCCACCAAAGCAGCTGCGGCAAAAACCGTCGAGAAGACCAAGAAGGAATAGCTACGCGACCTTCGCGTGGCGGGGCCAAGGCTCTAGGCCACCTCCGCCCACGGCTCGAGAATGTCGCGCAGTTCGTGCAGCGGCTTTGCCGCGCTGAACAGGTACCCCTGCATTTCGTTGCACTTCAGCGCTTCCACGATCCGCCTCTGCTCGATGCTCTCGACGCCTTCGGCAGTCGTCGTCATTCCGAGAGCCTGAACCAGCCCCACGATCGCCGACAAAACGTCGTGGCCATCCGACGAGATCGATGCATCGCGAATGAACGCGCGATCGATCTTGATCTTGTCGAACGGGAACGTCCGCAACGAACACAGCGATGAATAGCCCGTGCCGAAGTCGTCCATGGCGACCTCGACGCCCAGCGAACGGATTTCCGTCAGCATCGCGATGGCGCTGTCGATATTGCTCATCACCGCAGACTCGGTCACCTCGATCTGCAGCTGCCGCGGCGCCAAACCACTCGCCGCCAGCGTCTCCTTCAGCCGGTCGACGAACCCCGCGCGATCGAGTTCGAGCGCCGATACGTTGACCGCAACCTTGATCCCGTTGGGCCACGCCGCGGCATCGCGGCAGGCCCGTTTCAGCACGAATTGACCAAGGTCGATGATCATGCCCGTCTCTTCCGCAATCGGGATGAACTCGACCGGCGAGACGAGACCGTGCTGCGGATGATGCCAGCGCACCAGCGCTTCCATGCAGGTGACGTCACCGGTTTCGAGCGCGACCAGCGGCTGGTAATAGATGTCGAGTTCGCCGTTCGCGATCGCACGCTTCAAATCCGTCTCCAGCGAACTGCGGGCGCGGATCTTCTCGTCCATCTCCGGCTCGAAGAAGCGGAAGGCGCCACGGCCATCCTGCTTGGCGGCATACATCGCCACGTCCGAGCAGCGGAAAAGTTCGTCAGGCAACGCGCTGTCATCCGGCAGCATCGCAATGCCGATGCTGACGCCGATGTGCAGCTGGCGTCCTTGCACCATGACGGGCGTTCGCATATCCGCCAGGATGCGGCGTGCCACCATGGCCGCTTCCAGCCGGGTGCAGTCGCCTTTCAGCAGAATGCCGTATTCGTCGCCGCCCAGACGCGCAACCATATCCTGGTCGCGAACACAACGGCGCAACCGGCGTGCCACTTCCCGAAGCAGGTCGTCGCCTGCCGCGTGGCCCAGCGTATCGTTCACGGCCTTGAACTTGTCGAGATCTAGAAACAGCAGCGCGGCCGCCTCACCATCCGCAGAAGCTTTGACCGCGTGCTGCATCTCTTCGGTCAGTGAGAAACGGTTCGGCAAACCGGTCAACGAGTCGTGGCGCGCAAGGTGGACGACGCGGAACTCGCTCCGCCGGCGATCCGTTATGTCGATCACCGCAAGCAGGACAGACGGCTGGTTTTCATAGTTGAGCGCGGAAGCCCGAACCTCGACTTCGATGATCTCGCCGTTCCGCCGCACGTGCTTGAACGAACGCCCGGCGAAAGCCCGCGCAATATCCGGCGTTGTCTCATCGGGTAGAATGCCGGCTTCGACGGCACAATGAATCGTGGCCAGCGGACGCTTCGTCATTTCGTGGCGGGAGTAGCCATAGTGCGCCAGCGCGGCATCGTTGGCCGCCGTGATTTCCCAGCTGCCCAGCCGGCAAACCAGCATCGGCAGCGGATTGCTCTCAAACAGCAGCCGGAATGTGGCCTCGCGCTGCTTCATCTCCGTGATGTCGACGCGCAGGCTCACCAGCCCGCCATCGGTCATCGGCCGGTCCTCCATCAGGATGCAGCGGCCATCTGAGAGAAACTGCTCATAGCGTGGTCCAGGATTGCGCAGCCGGACGAGGCGTTCCGTCAGCCACTCTTCTTCGCGCCCGGCAGCCTCCGGATATTCCCCCCGCGCGATACCTGCACGGACGGCGTCTTCCAACGTCGCCCCGACCTGGATCAGGTCGGCCGTGTTCGGATACATGGCTAGGTACTGTTTGTTCCAGGCCACGTAGCGGCCATCGGAATCCAGAATGACGATGCCTTCCGGCAGGGTGTCGAGCGCATCGAGCAGCCGCATCTGCGTGGCACGCGCGGTTTCGAGATCGGCCTGGGCCCGCGCAATTCGCCGGCTGGGAAAAAGTTCGGCTGTGCCCAACGCTCGGCGCAGGCCGTCGCGCAGCCGGCCGAGATAATTCCGTTCCAACATCGCTGGATCGCGCCTTCTCTTCAAACTCACGCCAGAAGGCTAGCGAAATCGCGTTAATGTTGCGTTGCGATAAAACCATAAAAATCAGACGATTGGCCGTGGGCAGATCGTTGGTCTCCGCCAGTAAAACCGGCCGTTCACCGACGCGTAAGGAGAATCATTTATTATTGAGGGCGGCGTAAATCGCAGCTCATGCACTTGGAAAGCACTGGGAATGACGACTGAAACAGAAACGATGCCGCCTAAACAGATGACGGCGCGCTTGCCCACGAGCGATGGGCGTTTCCCGTTCATGCACGCCCGTGACAAACTCAAGGCCGGCGACACGGCCGAGGTGACCTGCTCCCACCAGTGCACCATCATGTTGATGGATGATGAGAACCTTGCTCATTTCATCGACGGCCACAAATTCCACTACTACGGCGGCTTCTACAAAAAGCTCCCCGCTCAAATCCCAGCGCCAACGGCCGGTGACTGGAACGTCGTGGTGCACATGGGCGTCTCGACGGCACCTTTCGCCTACAGCGTCATCTTCAGGAAGCGCTAACCACGCAAGACGGCGCGCGCGATGCATCGGGCACCACGCGCGCCTCCGTTCAGCATTCACTCCGCAGCCACGCCCGTCGGCAAGGGGCACGTGACGCCCGTGCCGCCGACACCGCAATAGCCGTGCGGCACCTTCGCCAAATACTGCTGGTGGTAATCCTCGGCGAAATAGAACTCCGGCGCCGGCAGGATCTCCGTCGTGATGGTCCCAAGCCCCGCTTCCGACAGCCGCTTCTGGTAATCCGCCTTGCTTGCCGCGGCTGCGGCTCGTTGCGCATCGGAAAAGGTGTAGATGCCTGAGCGATACTGCGTGCCGGCATCGTTGCCCTGACGCATCCCCTGGGTGGGGTTGTGTCCCTCCCAGAACGTCTTCAGCAACTGGGCGTAGCTGATCGTCTTCGGATCGAATGCCACCAGCACCACTTCGTTGTGACCGGTACGGCCGGTGCACACCTCATCGTACGTCGCATTCGGCGTCAATCCGCCGGCATAGCCCACGGCCGTAATCCAGATGCCGTCGGAGAGCTGCCAGAACTTGCGCTCCACGCCCCAGAAGCAGCCCATGCCGAACATGGCCAGCTCCGTACCTTCCGGGTACGGCCCCTTCAGCGGCCTGCCGAAGACGAAGTGCTCCTCGGCGGTGGGCAGGGGCTCGCTTCGGCCCTTCAGGGCCGTGGCAGTCGTGGGCAGTTCAGCGCTCTTGCGGGCAAAAAGCATGATCGAACTCCTGTTTTCGCCGTCCCTGCCTTTGATATAGTGCTCGCTGCGCGGCTTGGCATCAGCCGCGGCGAGGTCAATCGGGACGGGGATATCGTTGGCCAGTATAGTACGTAGCCAGGGCCTCAACGTTACAGGCGCCAGCACGTTCAGGCGCCAAGGGTTTCGGGCGGTTTCAGTACAGGGCGGCGGAGTTACAGGTGGGAGTGACAACCGTGAGCGACGCAGCAACCGGACCTAATCACGAGCGGATCGATTACGGCGCCAGCGGCGGTCGCAAGACGCTGTTCTGCTTTCTCTTTCTTATTCTTCTGCCATTCTTTGTCAGCCTCCCGGCCATGCTGTTCATGCGCCTGAAGAACGGCCTTTGGCAGGACACGATCGGCCTCGCCATCATCGCCACCGGCTTCACCATCATCATGTTCCTGATCGTGATCGAGCTGATGTTCTCCCTGCGGGCCAAGGTTCACCTGGGCGAAGACAGCGTGACGATGACCTTGCCGTCCGGGCGCGGCCCCACGCCCATGCTGCGCTATCGCAGCTATGACATTCCCTACGACGACATCCACTCGGTCGAGACGCGCCGCGAAATCTACGGCGGCGCGTTTGTGCCGATGCTGCTGCAAGGTGCGCGCGTCCACACCAAGGACGGCAAGGCGATCCCCCTGGGCTATGTCAGCGAGAAGTGTATCGACCCCTGCTTCCCGTATCCTGAGATCGCCCGCAAAATCGCGGAACGTGCACGCCTGCCGATGATCGATCGCGGTCACGTTCGCCGCTCGCTGCGCCACAAGATGCTGGGTCTGAAATCCCCGAACGCGGACTTGGTCGTTGACGAGCCGCAGATTGCCGCACTGAACCGCAGCCACGCCAACATGGTGCTGGCCCTCGTCAGCGTCGTACTCGTGCTGATGGCCATCGGCATCGTCGACGACCTGTCGAGCGGCACACCGGTGGGCGCGACGGCCTCGCTTGTCACCACCGGCTCGGGCGGCAAGGTGCCGCGCTAACCCCGGGCTGCGTCAATTGACGAAGATGTTGACCTTGTGCCGCCGCCTGCCGGCATAGCCGCACCACATCGCCAGCAAGCCGAACAGCAGGAACGTCGGCACGCTCAGCACCGGCCAGATGACGCCGTCCCACACCCACGGCGCAGTGGCGTGCACAACGGCAGCTTTTGTCGACTGCAAGGTTGCAGGCGCCATTTCCCTCCACTGCGTCTCAAGTGTCGTCGCCGAGAACGGCTGGCCCGCCGACAATGGCCCGCTGAGGTCGGTAACGAGCGCGATAACGGCCACCAGTAGAAACACAGCGGCAAGAAAGCGGAAGACGGCCAAGGCTGAAGCTCCGGAACGGCGGCTGAAAGGAAATCTCGGATCATATTGCGCTAAAGGCGCATCTGGGTATAGTGCGCCGCGCTCGCTAAGCGAGCCTTTGGAGGGATGGCCGAGTGGTTGAAGGCGCACGCCTGGAACGCGTGTGGGCGGGTAACCGTCTCGTGGGTTCGAATCCCACTCCCTCCGCCACGACGAGTGCTAGTAAATTCAATAGGTTAGACTACGTGTGCCGAGACGGTTTTGTACCGAGGAGCCGTAGAGTTTTGTACTGGAATTCTTTAGCCGAGCGTCGAACCTAGCGTGTCGGTGATCAGCTGAGTAAGCGCTTCGCGCTCCTTCTCAAGTTCCTCAATCTTATTCGCGATCGCCAGACGGTCGATCGGATCTGCGATTTCGCTGAGGCCCCCTTCGCCAACACTTAGCTCGGCAGTCAGGCCTTTTAGCTCAGTCTCGATCTGCGCTAGTCGAGCTGCCATCAGATCTGGTGTCATCGCGCTACTCGTGGATCCCTTGGTTGTGCCAACTGACTCTACTCCTGAGGTGAGAGCTGCAGAACGTTCGGCTAGGTCGATTTCGCGCCCGCCCGTTCGTCGCTTAGTCGAGCAACCAATCGGAGCCTAAAGATGGCCATCACTATCACCGCCTTTGAACGATCGCCCGACGGCGGTAAAGGGCTAGCGCGAGATACACGCGTTCGCTGGGCCCTCGAAGAAGCGGGGCAGCTTTACGACGTTCGGCTCGTCTCCTTCGCCGAGATGAAGCAACCCGCCTATCTGGCGCTCCACCCCTTCGGTCAGATCCCCACATATGAGGAAGGCGGTCTCGTCTTGTTCGAGACCGGTGCAATCGTATTCCACATCGCCGAACAGCATGTTGGCCTATTGCCGAAAGATCGCGACGCCCGCGCCCAAGCAATCACTTGGATGTTCGCCGCGCTAAACACGGTGGAGCCGCCAATCATCGAGCTCACCACAGCTAAGATCTTCGAGGCGGACAAACCCTGGTGTACAGCACGCCTGCCGTTGGTAACGGAACGTGTTCGCGCCACGCTAAACCGGCTCTCTGCTCGCCTGGGAAACGGGGACTGGCTCGATCGAGCGTTCAGTGCGGGTGTTCTTTTGATGGTCTCAGTACTGCTCCGGCTGAGATCATCTGGGATACTGGACGAATACGCCAACTTGGCTGCTTACGTCGCTCGGGGAGAAGCGCGGCCAGCCTATGAGCGAGCTTTCGCCGCGCAATTGGCGATCAACGCGCCCCCCAACAGCTGAGATCGCTATAAAACTACACCAGCAGCGTTCAAGATGAAATTTAGCGTCTCGACGAATCGCCTACCTTTTCCTGGCAAATGGAGGGCGGCATGCATCGTCAATCTGAGTGCTCCGACTGCGCTGGTAGCGGCGAAATTTGCACAGGATGTTGGGCGCCGTCGGACTGGTGCGACTGCGAACAAGGTGACACTGCCCCCCGGGTCATGGCGTGCAACACGTGTTGCGATGAGCCGGTCGAGTTAACGCTCGTCGCTGCGGCGTGAAACCAGAATGAGCAATTCGCCGGCCTGCTTCACCGCCAGAATTTTAAAGGTTGATTTTGCGGCCAATGCGCGAAGGCGCGGGCAGTCCGCTGGACGCCCACAATCGTACGAATGCAGCAGTCAGTTCAGCTGCTCCGAAGATGTTAGCGAAGAAATCACAAGCACTGCGCAGATCTGCTTTGATCGACAAGCCGAAGGGACCGCTAGTAAACGTGGGGTGAGAAGCGGTCCATGGGCTGCCGTGACCGTGACGGTCATGGCCGGCGTTTTCATTCGTGCTCTCTGGAAGCAGAGGCCACGGTTAGTTCTTGTCGTGGAAGTGTGTCCTTCGAATCGCGATGATACTGCAGACATCATCCACGGAGGCAGTCATGAGCAAGAAAAGACGCGGACCAGGTCGACCCAAGGGCAGTGGCTACAAGAAGGACCTGCGAGTCCTGGAGGGTGTGGCCGAAGCTCTGACAAGGGATCCGGGTTTATCGATCAAGGCCGCTATCCGGTCGTGCGGGTATGACGAGCCGAACGATATCCGTCGAATTGAAAGACACTTCAGCCAGGACAAGGTTCGCCTGATGGGCGAGGCCGAACGCCGGTTACGGCCCTGCCGATCAGTGATGCCTGAGGTTTCTGATACCCATTTCGCGCATCTGCAAGACATCTTGGGGTTCAATCGTCGCATCGCAGAGTTCTACAAGCCTAGCCCGTGGCAGCTGTCGATGGCCAAGCTGATCGCGGACGCGAATCGGCCGGCGAATGCTTTCGTGCAGATGTTCAGGATGCTTAACCGCCCGCCGGAGAACTCCGGTCTTCTTGCGCTGAGCAAGCGCATCAGCGAGCAGGCGGCGCAGGCGCACGCCTTCGCGGGCGTGTGGAATGGCCCACTAAAAAAGGACTGAAGCGTGGACGACGCGTGCCGCACGATCCAACCCATTGTCGAGACAGGACACCGCCGTGCTTCCCAATCTCTACAAGTATTTGGATTTTGTCGGCGCCGTCAAAACACTAGCGGGCCGGTGCTTCAAGTACGCCAAGCCGTCGGATTTCAATGATGTTGAGGATCTGACGGTCGGCAGT
Organism: uncultured Pseudomonadota bacterium; assembly: GCA_963846845.1. GTDB lineage: Bacteria > Pseudomonadota > Alphaproteobacteria > Rhizobiales > Hyphomicrobiaceae > JAKAXS01. Next base: position 80,842 of record CAWJXQ010000001.1, read on the forward strand.
CTGTATCCCGAGCCGCTTCAAGACGCACTACGGCGTATTGATCGGAGCTTTACTGACGTGCTGCTGCAAAATATCGATCGCCAGCCGACGTGTGACGAGCCATTGCGGTCGAAGGTGGCCGAGCTCCAGGGGATCTATCGGCGCAATCCCCAAGCGGCTGAAGTCGTGAAAGCAGAAATTGCCGCGCAGGGGGAGGCCGCTTTCTTTGGCCGAAACGACGCGCGGGCACGATCGGAACGGTTCGTGGATGAAGTGAACGCGTCCCTGCAGGACTATCGTGTGCTCTGCGTGACAACCCACGCCACCTCCGAGCGGATGTGGACCGATTATGCGGATCAGCACAGGGGGTCGTCTTGCGTCTGGTCCCGAATGTCGAAAGAGACTCGGTCCTGAGGCTGATGTCGTCGGTCACGTATCAAGAGCTTCGCCCATCTCTTTACGAGAACACGCTGGATTTCATTTCCAACAGTCTCTTCGGCGACCAACAGGCCGACCGAATGAAGATGCTCCAGAGGGTCATTTACACCAAGACGCTCCGCTGGCATCACGAAGGCGAGTACCGGGTTGCGGTTCCGATTGGGGAAGGGGAGAGGCCGTGGAACACGTTAAGGTTTCACGCAGATGAGATTGCGGAAGTTCACTTGGGCCTGGGGCTCAGCGACATTGATCGAACCGTCATCCGCACGATCGCGACGCGTTTGAATCCCGCGACAAGAATCTTCACCGTCGAGCGCGGTGAATGCGGGGATCTTCGCTTGGTCTGATGAGATGTCGGGCACTGAGGGGGCAGGGGAGGCTGTCAAAGCCGGCCAGGACGAAGCTATGATCACTCTAATTATCTTCTGGGTCGAGAGCGTTGCTCTCGCAAATTTTGAACATAACATTTGATGAGTGTGCATGAACAAGCCAAGAAAATTGATAACGTCTGCTGCGAAAACCCCTCAGAACGACGCCGAAGCGTTGAACACCATCGTCTCGTGGAGCGAGGAAAAGGATCGTCCGCAATGGCAGCGCGAGGCGCTGCGCAAATTGATCGACAATGTCGAGCTCGCTCCGGACGACGTCGATGAACTCTACACGTTGGCCATTGATGGCACGACGGCACCTAAGCCGATTACAAAAGCGGATGTGAGGTCCGAGAAGTCGACGTCGTCGGTTGTCACGTTGAAGGCCGTGATGAAACCGCAGGATGTGAATGCACTCGCCTCAGACCAAAGCCTGAGCTTCGAGAAGGCCGGTCTAACAATTGTATACGGCGACAACGGTGCTGGAAAATCGGGATACGGGCGTATCCTCAAGCAGGCCTGCCGGGCACGGTTGGAAGCGAAAAGCGCGGTTTTGGCTAACATTTACGACCAATCACCAGGCACTCCGAGAGCTCAGATTAGCTATACGGTGAATGGAAACCACAAGCAGACTGAATGGCGGGCCGACAGGACCTCGCCTCCAGAGCTTTCTGCAGTAAGCGTGTTTGATTCAAGGACAGCGAGCGTCCATGTCGATGGCGCAAACACCGTGGCCTACACGCCTTATCCGCTCGAACTCATGCAGCGTCTCGCACAGACGGCGGGGACGCTTCGTGGGCGATGCGATCAGGAACAGAGGTCGCTGCTAGCACAAGTCCCTGAAGCATTGCGGGCGCCGCCGATCGATGCGCAAACCTTGGTGGCACAGGCGCTGAGTGGGTTAGGCGCAGAGAGTGAGATTGAAGACTTTATAGCTCTAGTTGAACTGACACAGGATCAGACCGCACAGCTAACGAGTTTAAGCCAGGATTTGGCCGGAGATCCCGCGCATACCGCGAAACTGTTGGTGGAGCAAAGCGCGGGGCTCCTACGCTTCGCCGGCATCATTGCGGAGCTGGCGGAAAATAGCAGCGATACTTCACTGGCAGCACTCCGAATGCTCCTCGCGCAAAAGACCGCCGCGCGTGAAGCTGCTGACGTTGCCGCGCGCATAAGCTTTGCAGGCGAACCCGTCCCAGACGTCGGATCACGGACCTGGCGGGTTCTGTGGGAGGCAGCACGAGGCTTCGCAACGACTGCCGTCCCGGGAACGCCGTTTCCCCCTCAATCTTCGACCGACCATTGCCCGCTGTGCCAGCAGGCTCTGACTGATGAGGCTTTGGACCGCTTTCAGCGGTTCGACGCCTTCGTCAAGAACGACACCAAAACCCGAGCGGACGCGGCAGATAAGGCGTACCTCGACCGTATCGCGACCCTTCAATCGCCGATCACTGGGGCGAGACTGCTGCGCAGCCATCTTCAGCTCATTGAGGCAAAGCTTGGCGACGATGCGGGAGCACGTGCCGTGCAAAAGGTTGCGGTTATGGCGACTCGACAACTTCGCCAAATCCTGCGCGCGCACGCGGATCCGGAATTGGTCGTTGCAAGGATCGACCCCACACAAGCCGTCCTCGAGGTGCAGCGCCTGGCAGAGCATCTGGCCAACCGTGCGGCCGCGATTAAGGCCGATGCAAACTCCCCCGAACGCAAGGCCCTCGTGGCTCAATTGAAAGATCTAGAGGCCCGCCGCTGGCTGAAGACGATACTGCCTGACGTCGAACTCCAGATTGAGCGTAAGAAAATGTCAAAGGTTCTGGATCGCGTGAGCGTAGAGACGGATACGCGGGCGATTACGCAGAAAGCCAATGAGTTGGCAGGAGCGTTGGTCACCGACGCTTTGCGGGCACAATTCGCACTAGAGATCGCAGCCCTCGGCGTCGGAGATCTTGCTGTCGAACTGAAAAAGGAAACGGCTCAGCTCGGCGCCGCACGTTTCCGGGTTCGGCTTGTGAGAAAACCTAATGCAGCGGTTGGCGCAGTGCTGAGCGAAGGCGAGCACCGCTGTGTCGCGCTTGCGGCATTTTTGGCAGAGCTGGCGACGTCTGGCAGCAAGTCTACCATTATCTTCGATGACCCAGTTTCATCTCTTGATCACCGTAATCGCCAACACGTAGCGGTACGCCTTTCGGCGGAGGCGAAGCAGCGGCAGGTGATTGTGCTGACCCACGACGTGGCCTTTCTGATGCTTTTGGAGAAGGCAGCTCGAGAGCAACAATTGTCCGACGTTGGATTCCGTTGCGTCGCCCGTGGTTCGGACCATGCCGGCTACTGCACAAATGAGATCCCGTTCAATGCGCGCCCGGTTGACAGTGTTCTTGATGCCATTGAGGCCAATGTCAAAAACAGGTCCATCTTGTTCGAAAAGGGTCAACAGGCGGAGTGGCGCAACACGGTTCAGGGTGCGCTTGTTCAGGTGCGCGACTCGTGGGAACGCTCGGTCGAGGAATTCATCGGACCCGTTCTAAAACGGCTATCAGACAAGGTTGAGTCAAGGAACCTCGCGAAGCTGACGGTGCTTGACATCCCCGCCTGCGATGAGATGCGCGCGGGTTACGGCACCTGCTCGGCCCTCCTACATACAGTCGGCGAAAGTATGAACCCTGCTCTCCCAACGCCCGAGTTTATCCTAAAAGAGATAGCCAAGGTTCGCGCCTGGCATGCGGAGATGCGAAAACGACAGAGTGCTGTGAAGGCAGCGAAAGCGCTCAGGTAACGGCTTGCACGCCGCTCAAGCAGCAGAATGCCCGGAGAACATGGCGGAGCCGAGGGGAATCGAACCGATGACCTTTGCGGTGTGATTGCAGTGTCCGGTTACGTAACTTAAGCCGACATGACTTCTGAGATGCGACGCAATCACGGCTAATAGCGATCAATTTCCGCTTTCTCGGCTCACCAGACAACTCGGCGATCCTTCGCTCGCCATCCGGCGTCTTGCTCATCGACGCGGGTATCGGTCCGCGCATGGTCTCCAGACGGCTCGCCGGCAACGAACGCACACAAGTATGCTCATAACTCGCGCGCAATAAAGGGGCTAAAAGCGAGTTTGGCTTAAGCTAATGCCGCCTCAGGAACGGGGCGACGCCTCGTTGCATTTGATGATAAAAGAGCGCGGGGGGAAAAGTAAAAGCGCTCGCGGAGTTGTTGCGAGAACAGGGACAATACCGCGTGGTCGTTCCGCGCGTAAGTGAAAGGCTTACAATCTAGCTCAATGAAAAATGATACAACGATTGCTGACGGGGTATCTCCCTCGTCGGAAGCTGACCGCGTGGCAGCGTTGGAGGCCTATGCGATTGTCGACACGTCACCGGAAGCCGAGTTCGACGATATCGTCCGTCTCGCAGCAGACACGTTCGGCGCCCCAATAGCCGTCATAAATCTGGTGGCCCGCGACCGCCAATGGTTCATGGCAGAGACGGGAATAGGCGTCCGCGAGTTGCCGCTCGATGTTTCTATTTGCGCCCACGCGATCCTGCAGAATGATTTTCTTGTGGTCCCCGACACCCGCGCAGATGCCCGGTTTGCCCGCAATCCGCTTGTCACGGCCCACGAAGGGCTGCGGTTCTACGCGGGCGCACTTTTGCGAAGCAGTGAAGGACTTCCGATAGGCACGGTCTGCGTTCTTGACCGTAACCCGCGTCCCGCAGGGATAACTTCGCATCAACGACTCGGTCTCGAAGTGCTCGCCCGGCAGGTCATGACTTAGCTTGAGCTACGCAAGGCTCTAGCTACGCAACGCGCGCGCGCCCAAGAGTTCGCTATAGAAGCCCGGCAGCGCCTCGAAGCTGAGAGTGCGCTGCGACTTGTTGAGGAACGCCTGCGGCTCGCCAACCTCGCGACTAACGATGCGATCTGGGACTGGAACTTTTCCACAAACCACGTCATCTGGAACGAGGCACTTGGCGCTGCCTACGGGCATTCTGCTGACGAGGTGGAACCCACAGGAGAGTGGTGGATCTCCCACATCCACCCTGATGACCGCGACCGCATCGACGCAAGTATTCACGCCGCGATAGACGGGTTGGCGAAGAGCTGGACCGACGAATATCGCTTTCTCCGCGCAGATGGCACTTATGCCGGCGTTCTCGATCGTGGGCATATAATTCGCAACGAGGATGGCGCCGCCATTCGTATGATAGGAGCGATGCTCGATATAAGCGAACGTGTGCGTACCCGGGCAGAGCTTGCCATTAACGAGGAACGGCTCCGGCTGGCGACCCAAGCAGCCGAAGTAGGCTTTTGGGATGTCGATGTCATCAACGACATTTTGATCTGGCCTCCCATCGTTAAACGGATGTTCGGCATCTCGCCGGAGGCGCCGGCTTCAATGACCGATTTTTACAATGGGTTGCATCCCGACGACCGCGCTGCGACGGCAGACGCGTTTGCGGAAGCGTGCGATCCCGTTAAGCGCGCGCTTTATGATGTCGAATACCGCACCATTGGCAAAGAAGATGGCCTGATCCGGTGGGTAGCGGCTAAGGGCCGAGGCATTTTCGATCCCAGCGGGCACTGCCTGCGCGTGGTAGGAACCGCGATTGATGTCACTGGGCGAAAGCGGACAGAAGCCGAGCTGCGTACGCTGAATGAAAATCTGGAGCGGCGCGTGGCGGAAGTCGTCGCCGAGCGGGAGCAGACGGAGGAGGCCCTGCGGCAGGCGCAGAAGATGGAAGCCGTGGGGCAGCTGACAGGCGGCATTGCTCACGATTTTAACAACATGCTCGCGGTGGTCGTGGGCTCGTTAGATTTGCTGGGCCGGCGGGTGGGAGTAGTCCGATGCACGTGCTGCTCGGTACATCGCTTCAGCAAAGGACGGGGCTCAGCGCGCCGCAACGCTCACCCAGCGTCTGTTAGCATTTTCACGCCAGCAGCCCCTAAATCCCGAAGTGCTGGATGCCAACAAGTTGGTGCCCGGAATGTCAGACCTATTAGGTCATTCCCTGGGAGCTGGCATTCGCCTCGAGACGGTCCTTTCAGCCGGGCTATGGCGGACGCATGCGGATCGCAATCAGCTCGAGAGCGCCATCCTGAACCTTGCGGTCAACGCGCGCGATGCGATGGGCGAAGAGGGAAGGCTCACTATCGAAACCCAGAACATGCATATTGACGAGCGCTACGCCGCCGCAAACTTCGGAGTTCCGGTGGGACAATATGTGATGATCGCGGTTTCAGATACCGGTGGGGGCATGCCACCCGAGGTCGTAGCCAAGGCATTTGATCCCTTCTTTACGACCAAGGCCGTTGGCAAGGGAACTGGGCTGGGCTTGAGTCAGGTGTACGGGTTCGTGAAGCAATCTGGCGGACATGTGAAGATCTATTCCGAGGCTGGCGAAGGCACGACTGTCAAAATATACCTGCCGCGCTTTATTGGCGTGGAAGATGCGGAAGATAATGCACCGGGTGTAGCTCTACCCTTAGGCGAGTTTCAGGAGATCATTTTAGTTGTGGAGGATGAGGCAGCCGTGCGCCAGCTGAGCGTCGATGCCTTGGGGGAGCTCGGTTACCGCGTATTCGAGGCCGATGGGGCTGTCGCGGCACTGCGTATCCTGGACGCGCATACGGAGATCACGATGCTGTTCACCGACATTGTCATGCCAGATATGAATGGCCGCAAGCTGGCAGATGAGGCACGTAGGCGCCGCCCGGACCTCAAAGTGCTTTATACGACCGGCTACACCCGCAATGCCGTTGTGCACAATGGTGTAGTCGATCCCGGCGTTGCACTTATCGGCAAGCCCTTCACCCTTGACCAATTGGCGGCCAAAGTGCGCGAGGTTCTGGAGAGCTGAGCGGGCAAGCTGCTGGAGCACACCGATCCGTGTGCTGGTTCGAACCGGGCTGCGCACCAATGCCCGTGAATGGCGGGGCTTTCCTGCACGCTTAGCCGGATCTTTTCGACAGTGGTGCCGTTCACCGAGATCGGCGCTGTTCTGGCGCCGGCGTGGAGGAACACCAATGAAAAAGCTTATTGGCATAACTATTCTGGCTCTTGCCCCGTTAAGTTTTGCCCTGGCGGGCGCTCCTGATAAGGACCACCCGCCCCAGAAGGCGACGGATGAGGCTACCCCAGAAATGAAAAACCCCGGAGGCACGGAGAAGCTGCATCCGCCGCAGAAGGCAATGGATGAAGCAACGCCGGTTGAGAAAAAAGGCGAGAAGGGAGCCGCCGGAAGTTCAAGCGGCGCCGCTCAGACGGAAGCTGCCCCTTCTTGGGATATACGGAAAGCTGGCGAGGGAGTTTCGCTGACGGGATCTAAGCAGTAGTGGATAGGTGTTGCAAATCGCCGACCGTTCGTGTCGCCAGGAACGGTCATTCTTTGCGCATGAGCTGGTGACTTCAGTGACTTATTCTCGTAGGTCCGGGCATGAGTTGACGGCATCCATTCTCAAGGCCCGGTTTTGCCACCACGGTCTGCGCGAGTGAACTGACCAGCAGCACAATCTTCTGACCCGCCCCGCAAGGAGCGGGTCTTTTTTTTTTAGGTTTTGCTAATGCGCGCGTACCTGATGGAGCGACTTCCCGGAACTTGCTTGAGGTCGATTAGTTGCGTGGTCACCGTGCGGAAGCTTGTAAGGAAGTTGATGAATGCGGCTCCCGAAGGCGACCCAGTACTCGATACAGGTTTTGATAGAGTGCGCGAGGGCAAACGGTCGGCTGCTGAAGGCAAGGGAACTTGGCCGCAGTCTCAGTCTAACCAACGATACGATTCGAAAGATCGTTTGCGCCTTATCGCAGCTCGACCTGGTCGAAACCGAGCGGCGGCAGCGCGGAGGCGTTCGTCTCGCGAATTCAACTTACACGCTCATAATTGGGAATGTTCTCCGAGCCGTTGAACGGCCGCGTCTTGCAATCGATGGCGCCAAGCCCGTCAATCGGGTGGGACTGCAGCCAGATCGATTAATCAGTTGCTGGAACTTTCGTTTAAATCGTTTCTTCGTGAGTTGGACAAGCACACGCTCGGCGATATCGCCACGCCGCGCGCAGGCGAGCGTACAGTTCGCGATAACAGAGCCAGAAATCTTCCGGCACCTACGCGACGTGTGTAACGGCTAGGCATCACGTTCACCGGTTGCCAACTTGCATCTTTCGCTGGAAGGGAGCGGCTGCAGTACTGATGTCCCTCGCGGAACTTGACGGATGCAGCATCGTCAGCGGTCTACGTTACGGAAGTCTCGCCATCGCCAGGCGTCGACCTGGACGATGATCCGAAAGAAAAGCCAAACCTTTGAAGGGCTACGATGCCAAAGGCACCCATTACACCGATCACACCTGAGATCGAGGCGGAGCTGGAGAAGCAGAAAAAGATCCACGAGGAGGGTGATGCCAACGAGTCCGCTGACCAGACGGATCCTGGGAGCAACGAGATTGAGCCGGACAGCGGCGCGCAACGGCGACCGTCCTAGCGAACCGGAACCGTTTAGTATTAAAGCAAAATTGATATCTGCGCCTATTAAGTTTCAGCCTGCAGGTTATGCCGACCGGCCAATGCGGGGTATTGCGACCTCTTCGCCGATAGTCGCGAACAAACGTGTCCAGCCGTTTTTTGCCTCCGGCGTTCCTTCGACTCGCAGCGGCTGTTGGCTTTCATCGCCTGTACTAGCCACCGATTAGGCCCAACGTACTCGCCAGGCGGAACTCTGCGCTCTCTTCGGCATTGCTCCGTACTGCAATAATAAGGAGAAACGTTATGAGATTTCCCATCTTCGTCGCGGCATGCCTGATCGCGACGCCGGTGCTGGCGGAGCAGGCTCCAAAGGACGAGCCCGGAAACGCTGCCGTCAACACGCCCGACAGCGCACAACCCAAATCGCCAGTGAAGGGAGCCAACAGCTTTACTGAAGGTCAGGCCGCCGAACGCATCCAGGAAAAGGGATTCGCTGATGTGAAGGGTCTTGCCAAGGACAACGATGGCATCTGGCGAGGCAAGGCTACTAAAGACGGCAAGGCTGTCGATGTCAGCCTCGACTTCCAAGGCAACGTCTTCCCGCAAAAATAACAAGAACAAGGAGAGTTAAATGAGAACAGTATCTCGACTATTCGACAGCTACGAGCAGGCTCGCCAAGCGGTGACCGATCTCAAAGGCGCCGGCATACCTGAGAGCGACATCAGCATTGTCGCGAATAACGTGGACAAGAGCCACGACCGCGATGGTGACGGCGTCGATGATCGTGCAGAAGGTGCCGGAACCGGCGCTGGCGTAGGAGCAACTGTAGGCGGTGCGGCTGGACTTCTTACCGGGCTTGGCATTCTAGCAATCCCTGGAGTTGGACCCGTCGTTGCTGCGGGCTGGTTGGCTTCCACGGCTCTCGGCGCACTTGCTGGCGGTGCTGCTGGCGGTGTGATCGGCGCCCTGACCCAGGCAGGCGTCGATGAAGAAGATGCGCATGTTTATGCTGAAGGCGTTCGCCGAGGCGGTACACTCGTGACGGTTCGAGCTGACGAAGATGCTGCTGCTCGTGCCGATACGATCTTGGATCGTTCTGGCGTCGCTGCGTCCGCTAGACGGGACGCCTATCGCGAAGGTGGATGGTCTCGCTTCGACGAAGCCGGAGCGCCGCTGTCGCGTGAAGAGCTTGAAGCTGAGCGCAAGCGTTACACGCTCTAAAGCAGAAGGGAAGAGGCGGTTAGCCTCTTCCCTTTTTCAAGAAGCAGCGTGCCTCGAGGCGCACACGTTATGAATTAGCGCCGCCCTCCAGCTTTACGGATTGGCTTCTTCGCCTGTTCGTCATCGTCCTGCTCCGCTTCGACGTTAATCTCGCTCTCGGCAAGCTCACTCAGCTTCACATCGGTAGACTTTTCTTCCTGCAGCGTCGCGTCGAGCAGATCGGCGGCTTCCGTCATGCCCAGTTTGTTCGCCCAAGACTTGAGGGTACCATAACGGGTAATCTCGTAATGTTCGACTGCTTGGGCAGCGGCTAGCATCCCGGCGTCGCGGACAGTGTCGTCTTCCGCCTCCACAAAAGCAGACCCTTCTTCGCGCGCCGCCGCATCTGGGGGAGGGCGGACTCAGCTCCATAGGAAGAGGGTTTGCGGAACCTGCAGAAGGTCGGGATGTTAAATTCGCCCGAGGGCACAATGACCAAGGAACAGCTCAAGCGCGGACCTGTCGGCGAAAACGCGGTCCATATGTGTGTCGACATGCAGCGCATGTTCACGGAGAGCACGGCGTGGAAAATGCCCTGGCTAGAGAAGGTTCTTCCCCAAGTCACGGCCATCGTCGAAGCCTGCCCGGAGCGCACAATCTTCACGCGCTTTATCCCGGCAAAAGAGCCCGGGCATGGCGTCGGGATGTGGAAGCACTACTATAAACGGTGGGCCTGCATGACGATCGGTGAGCTCGGGCCCGAGTTGGTCGAGATCGTGCCGAGCCTTGCCCGCTTTATCCCGCCCGCGAAGACCTTCGACAAGAACGTGTACTCACCGTGGACCGGCACGAAACTGCACGAGCAGTTGCGCGGTAGCGGCGTTGACACCGTCATCCTAACAGGTGGAGAGACCGACGTGTGCGTACTCGCGACCATGCTCGGAGCAATCGACTGGGGCTTTCGCGTCATCCTCGTCACGGACGCATTATGCAGCTCGGCCGATGAAACTCACGACGCGATGATGAATATCTACCGCTCGCGGTTCTCGGAGCAGATTGAGACTGTACCGACTGAACTTCTCCTCGATAGCTGGACAGGTGGCAGGAGCGTAATGGCGTGACCATGTCAAAGCAATCGAAACACCTTGTGCAGATACTTCTGCCGTTGGTGACTGGAAACGGTACAGGCCTTCAGAAGGATTTGTTCGAGGACCTGCTGCAGGAGCTCACCGATCGGTTCGGCGGCGCGACCAGCTTCAAGCAGTCGCCCGGCCAAGGTCACTGGGATAGCGGCAAGCAGATTGAAAAAGATAGCGTCGCCTTGATCGAGGTCGTGACCAACGGACTTGACGAAGATTATTTTCGGAAGCTCAAGACGCGCCTTGAGAAGGAATTATCGCAGGATCAAATCATGATCCGGGCGCTTCCGGTCACTCAATTTTGAGAGCAGGAGCGGACAATGAACATCGACTGGAACAGCGTCTTCGTCCCGGCCATCAGCTTGGGCGAGATCATGCTGCGTGGCTCGATCATGTATCTCGGGCTCTTCGTTATCCTGCGCTTCATGGGACGCAGGCAGGCCGGCAACTTCGGACCGGCCGATCTATTAGTGATCGTGCTGATCGCTGATGCCGCTCAGAACGGCCTTGGCAAAGAATACGGATCGGTGACGGAAGGACTGGTTCTTGTCATGACAATCGTCGCTTGGGAATGGGCGATCGACTGGGTCGGCTACCATTATCCGGCCACGCGGCCTTGGCTTCAGGCGCCGGGGCTTGAGCTCGTCCGAAACGGCAAGCCGATCGACGCGCATCTCCGGAAAGAAATGATCAGCGATGAAGAATTGCACGCGCAGCTACGCGAGCGCGAAGTCGACAATATCGCCGTGGTGAAGGTTGCGACTCTTGAAGGCGATGGCAGGCTCAGCGTCTTGAAGCACGACACGGCCTGACGCCCGGACGTTGCCAAACTGCGTGAGTTCGGTACCCTCAGACAGGAAGCCAAATTGAAGCGTCCGAATTTGCCGACAAAACCCGTCCTTCCTCGAAAAAGCCTTTCAGCGAGCTCAAGGCTTCGACGCCCGACACACGCGCTCGGCGCATTGAGGCAGTGCGGTGCCAAACGGTGTCGATTTCACTGAGACGTAGCCATTTGTAGACGGCTTTGTTGCAGTCGCCGAACTGGGTCATCTGCCAGTCAGGACCGCAAAGCTGCCGGTTTCTATCCGACGCACCCAGGTAAAAGTAATAGACTAAAAATTACGCGACCCACGGAACATCTGTGCTCGTGCGCGGTTGTCCGTCCGCCTGCGGATCAGGCGGGAGAGTCACTGTGTCTAGGGAGAAGACCATGGACAGCATCATCTATCTGGTCGGCCTTGTGGTGGTCGTTCTTTTCATACTGAGCATGCTCGGACTTCGCTAAGGAGAAATATCATGGCCGAAGTTGTAACTGTCGACACGCCGGCAAAGCCGTCGTCTTACGTAGAATGGGCTCCAATTATCGCAGGAGCCGTTCTTGCTTCCGCAATCTCATTTGTTCTGTTGACCGCCGGTGCCGCGATCGGCCTTTCGATGGTCTCTGTGCATGCGGAAAAATCATATGGCAGCTCCGCGGCCTATCTTGGAGCATTCTGGGCAATCGCTGTTCCGATTGGCTCGCTGCTCGCGGGTGGTTACGTAGCCGGCAGAATGCGTACGGCATGGGGTAGCCCCGGCAGCGATGAGGTTCAGTTCCGCGACGGCATCCATGGTGCGCTAGTCTGGTCACTCAGCATCATCGTGGGCGCTATGCTTGCAGCAAGTGCTGCGGGAACAGCAGGCCGAGTGGCAGGAGCCGCAGCATCCGCTGCCGGAGGCGCCGCAGAGGTCGCGGCGCCGGCCATCGACAGCATGATCAGGTCGCAGTCGGTCGATCCCAAGCGGCCAGCCCTTACTGATCAGCAAAAGAGCGAGGTCGGTCGCATTCTGCTGACTTCGGTCAAGAACGGCACTCTCAGCGAAGGTGACAAAAATTACCTGAACCAACAGGTCGCGCAGGTAACCGGCGTGCCACCGGAGGAAGCGCAGAAGCGTGTGAATGATGCCTACAATGCAACGGTCAAAGCCGTCGAGGATACGAGACGCGCGACCTCTGCGGGCGGGCTGATCACTGCAACTGCATTACTGATTGGATTGGCTGCGGCCTGGTACGCGGCGCAACGCGGCGGAAATCATCGCGACGAAAACAGGCCGGCACGCTTCACGTACACTCGCCCATCTGGCCAGATTTAAGGAGGCATCATGCGTTACGTCATTCTGTGGCTTGCAGGCGTCCCTATCGTCGGGATCATCCTGCTGAAAGTAATAGGAGTGATCTAAGCGAAGGCGCAGCACAACATTTGTCGTGCTGCGCTTTACGTAACGCTCGGGCATTTATTTGCCCTAACGTACAGGGGATTGACCGGCCACTTCTCAAGCCTGGTGTTCAAAGGGGCGCAATAGGGCCTCTACAGGGCGCGCGCCGAACCTCTGGCTGGTCCGGTTGAAGCTCGTGTCTCTTCCCTGGTCGCGGCCTTCTCTTTGGAACTCAGAGTACGTGGCAGGGCTTCCCCTATAAACAGGAGGACCCCATGGCACGATATGAGAAACCCGCAGGCGAAAAAGAGCGCTCAGGTCGCTGGTACATTCCGGTAGCCGCTATAGGCGCGCTGCTGCTCGCGTATTTGATTGGCACATTCGTGGTGAACAATCGCGACCCGCATCTTGCGGCCAACCCGGCTGACCAGACCTCGGCAACCGGTGGCAGCGCGGGTGAGACCGGCCAGAACACCATCCAAAACAATCCCGACGCCAAGGCCAACCCCGGCGCGGGTGCAGCGCCAGCTAAGGCACCGGGCAGCAATCCCGACGCCGCTGATATGCAGCCGCAGCCGAAACCCTAAAGCAAGCTGCAATGATCGGGACGTTAGGTCCGTCTAGAATTCGTGATTGGCCGTAGCACTCGATTGGGCGCAGTGTTGTCTGCGAACGAACCTCCCGGTCTGTTCGACAAGTTGGAAGCCCGCAACCCTGGGAGGGGTGCTGCGGGCTTTCCTCTTTGCAACTCATCATCCCTTGAACTGCCGCCGGTGATGATAATTTTCTCAGCGTATTGGTGCTTGCAACGCTGCCGGTCTCAGCGCTGTGCCGCCGGGAATCGCACTGCCGCTAGTGCCTCCAGCAAGTGGTCATCTTCAGCGGCTTTCGAACGCGCGACCCATAGGGTAGGTCCACGCTTATCTGAGCGGCTTCTTAGCAATGCATAAAATATTGGCACTGGCTGGGAACGCGAAGGGGTCTCAGTGCTTTATGCTGCACCCAACACAACTCAGGAGGCTCGCGTGTCGAAGAAGACGTCGTCGCGTAAAAGCAAAGACCGCCTGCAGGAACTCAGAGACCGCATTCGCGCGCGCATCAGCAGGACAACGGTACTCGCATCGAATTGACCCAACCTCGTCAGAGGCGGTCATGTTTGATAAGGCACGGGCTTCGGCTCGTGCCTTTCCGTTTTGTCCAAAGTGCACCGTCTCGAAGCTGATCACCATGCCTGTAGCGAATGATGGAGCTAACCACGCGCCAACAAGTCCGTACCTGGCCAACGAGTTCACTCACGGGCGCATCAACCAAATGCTGGAACCTTCTCCGAAGCAGAACTCCGGTTCATTCCGCCAGAGGGTGGACGCTAACAATTATTGACAAACGATGACCGTATTCCGCGCGTAACAGTGAGGCTTCCCATCAACGGCTACACCACCTCAACCGCTCGCAGCGGCAACGGAGGACACGATGGAAGACGAACTGGAACGGCTCATTAAAGCGCTTGAAGCCATCGAGCGGCAATACGACGACCCTGCGCAGAATTAGTAGCCGGTCTTCTCAGCGCAGGTCTTGCAGCCAACAGCCAACGGCGCGACGTCGCCTTGCTCGCATTCGCACCAGTGATGCGGGGCGCAGCACTCGCTGCATAGGTTGCCAGAGCCATTACATTCAGCGCAATCGTGATTTTGCATGCAGACCTCCAACAGAGGGGCCGTGTCTAGGCGATTCGGAAAGCTGAAAGTTGACGTCGGCGCGGCAGTCCCTAAGTTGGCGCGCATGAATATTGCTTTCTATTCAGCCGTCTTCGCCGTTTGGTTCGTCATGGTCGTGCTAGCTATCGTCGTGGGCTGGACGCCATCGCAAGATGTTGTGGCGTTCCTCACAGCCGGAGGCCTTGCTGGCTACATGCAGGGTGGCGGCACGATTGTGGCGGCGACCTTCGCTATCATGGCCTACGTCACCTGGCGCCGTCCTGACATCGCTCGCCGAGATAGCGAGACGGCACAGCTTGTGATGCGAACAGCGTCTCGGTTGGAATCCGCCGCCCTCGATGCCCGCCATGTGAGCTACCTTTTTCCGTCGCTGCACGAAGAAGACAAGAAGGAGATGCTTGTCAGCGCGTTCGTGCGGCTGCAGGGTCGTGTTACGCCGGACGACCTAGCGCATCTGCGTCACCAAATAAACGACGCCAATACCTACATGGCCGAGGTTCGAAAGATATTCGGCCAGAAGGCGGCAGTTCTATTGCTGCACTTGATAAGTCTGTGCCGCGTGGTGGAGCAGGACTATTCGATGCTCCCAAGCTTGGTCGAACCCAACGACATGTTTGTTGGGTCGTCAGCCTATATGGAATGGCTGGAACGGTCTGCCATGGTGCTGGGCCAGCTTCAGACAACGATAGGGCCCGAGAGCCCGGAAGACGGTTACGCTGTGTCGCTGAGATCCAGCGGCGACGAACTTCGCTTGCATCTCAGTCAGTGGCTTTAAGCATTTGGGGACGTTCTGCCGCCGGTATCGCGTCCGCGTCGCGGTGCTTGTTGAAGTTTGAATTGTTCATCTGCTTTCTCCTTGCTCGGAAAGATCGGCGGAATGAGGCGCCCGGTGCGTGGTGCATCGGGTCTGAACTTTTCGGGACGTGGAACTTACTCGGCTGGCAGTGATTGAATGGCCCTGAGGGCTACCACCCCGTCTCTCAGGTCCCCCCGACGGGATCGTAAGACCATCGAGCCGCCCTCGGTGGTCTTTTCTTTTCGTGAACCCGTATGAAATAACACGAAGTTTTCCCGCAACGCTTCTGCGCCCAGCTGATTGTGTACTGCGTCTCCTCGCAAACGGCGCAGGGGCGGGGCATCGGTTTAGCAGTTTGGGTGCTGTCCGGTGTTCCGCCTTGCGCCTCGCAGCTACCGGCCACAGGCATGTCTAAAAAAGCTCGAACGCCAAGCAACGACATTCTCGTTCGCCGCCTGTTGGCGTCGATGTTGGTCGCGGCTCACCGGCACAAGAAGCAGGTGGACATGAAGGTCATCCAACGACGTCTTTTGGACCAGCTGGCGACCGGCGAGAAAGATGTTGAGACGCTTAGACGACATGTGCTGGATGGACTCGATGATGAAGTTTCCAGGGTTTTCGGAGAAGGACAGCAATTTTCTAAATTCGGTGATGGACGCGGTGATAAAGGACGTCTTGGCTAATCGGCTTCAAGTTACGCCTGAGGAAATCGCAGAGCGCTTCGCCGTAGCCGCCCTTAGCGGTGAACGGGATTTCAGCGAGGCTCAAGGCGCTCACCCTTGGCGCTGAGAAAGCTCAGGCCGGTCTTGATTTGCAGTTCGACAGCTAGGCGGCTCGGGACCACTGAGGTTGTCCTCAACTTCGGCCGCAGACGATCATCCTTTGCTTCAGGGTCGCAGAATAGGAAAGCCGCACACTAAGTAACGCAGGTAAAGCACCTGCTCACCCCGAGCCCCTTTGGGGCTTTTATTTATCGGATGTCGAACTGATGCTCGTCTGAGGTCGGCAGAACCGATAACTCATCGTCATTGACCAGCCTGAGCATCGTGTCCGCGAAGGCCGCGCTGAAATGATGCCTGACGGTGTCGCGTTCGCGTTTAATGGGAGTGCCGAGATAGATATGTGGGATGTCCAAGCCGTTAAGCTCACCGGCGACAGCATCGCAATCGCTCATTCCCCAATCTAACACAGCAAAGTCGGGCCGTTGCTGCTCAATCGCTTCGAATGCTGCGGCGCAATCCGGCGCGATGATGACGTTGGCCCCGCGGCGCTCAAGGCTCTCGGACAAATCGTCGACAGCAAGCTGTGCGCCTGCCACGATGATGAATTTCAATCCGCTGAGGTCAGTTCTCATGGCTTCAATCTCGAGCGCCACACGGTGCGCAGCCGTCCCCTCTTCTGTCCTGCACACCAACGACGATATGCTCTCGAAGTTCACTCGCTCCGCAAATAGCAACATACGTGCGCGAAGACTCGCTCTTCGTACTGTTCAGTGTGCGTGGTAAGCTTGGCTCATATGCGAAGCTAAAGAGAAGGCTGGGCCGGGCGGCCGATCGGCGGAGATTACCGTCCTGACAGAACGGAAGGCCACCACCAGACGCCATGATTATCGCGGGCTGGACAAGCTCAAGGCACCCAACGGACAATCGTCGACGCTCCACTTGCTACGCTTGCCCTTAGTTACTCCGGTACCGGCTTCCACATCTCAGCTTGCTCTAACTGCCGCAACAAAATCGTAAAGTGTTCTGGCAGGAGTTCGACAAGAAGGTCCCGCTTGAGGCGGTCCCCAATCTCTTCGAGGTCGATCTTCTCCATGATGCTGATCCTGAATCATAAGGGCGCCACCGACGCGAGACAGGTGACGCCCTATGCGATTGCGAACGCGAGAACTCGATGAAGAAGTCGCCCCGGATGTCCCTGTTCCAGCCGTCTCGAAATTAATTTGTGTTAAGATCTTTTTGGCCACACCGCTGTTTGCACGCCCCTGCGCAATCTCGGTCTCCACGACACCTATTGTGATGCGCCGTCGACCCGCCCACCGCAGATGCTGAGCTGGAGCGCTTCATCGAGGGTGGGATTGAAGCCGAACGCATAGATGCGCCAGACCGGCGCCGTTGCGATAACAGCTCCTGCTACGAACAGCATCCAGATGCCTGCGTTGACGGCCTTGGACTTCACGCGGCCACCGTCTCCTCTCGACCGCGAGCCAGAATGTACCAGCCGGCGACAAGCATAATCACGCCCCATAAGATGAAACCGAGATCCCAGTAGATCCAGTGTGACCGGTCCACCAATTCGTTCACATGGTGGATGCCGAGGATGTGGTGGTCGACAATTCCTTCTACGACGTTGAAAGCGCCGTGCCCAAGCAGCATCGAACCCGTCAGCAGCTTCGTCGACCAGTAGAGGTGCCGGCGCTTTGCCGTACGCCAGAGTACGAACAGCCCAGCCAGCACGAATAGGTATGTCGAGGTATGGAAGATGCCGTCCCACGTGGTGTTCAGTTCAAGGTTCTCGAGCGTGTTGACCGGATACCAGCCGCTCAGCATGTGGTGCCACTGCAGAAGCTGATGAAGCACAATGCCGTCGAAGAACCCTCCCAAGCCCAGGCCGAAGAGTAGTCCCGCCGCTAAAGGAAAGTGCCTGTCGTTATCGATCTGCATCGCATCCCTCTGTGAAAGCGTTTCCAAGTTGAACAATCCGATCGTGAAATGCGTCACAACCCAACACGTTCATGGCTATCCGCACGTCCCCTTCACGGCCAAGGCGATCAGCGGCGAAAAGAGTTATGCGGAATCATAAATCGTCAGCCAGTTCTATTTGGGAAATTACCTTGGCTGACAGCTTCACATTCGATAAACGTTTGCCGTAACCAATCAACAAAGGATCGTTATGAACCGCGCGAATATCGATGGACTAAAGTATGCCGACCTCCTGGCGCTGCAGACACAGATCGAAGACGCCATAGCAGTACGGAAATCGGAAGATAAAGCTGAGCTAAAAAAGAAGCTCTCCGAATTGGCGGCCAAAAATGGATTCTCTGTCGAAGAACTTTATGGCAAGGCCCGCAACAAGAAATCGGTTGAAGTGAAGTTCCGGCATCCGAAGGACGCTAGCCTGACATGGACGGGGCGCGGTCGGAAGCCGGGCTGGCTGAACGAGGCCGTCAAAAAGGGCGCTAAACTCGAGAGCTTCGCAGTTTGAGGTGCAGAGCTTGCGGGCGTTCTGAATATGACAACCGGATCTCATCCGCTGCTCGTAGGGATGCCCTGCGACTGGCGAGTTCTAAAACGGAACTCGCCATTCTGTTTCCCAGAGCTGTGATGTGGCCGCGAGGCCAACGGATGGCACATGTTTGCGGGAAGCTTACAAAATCGTGCCATAGCTCACTTCGCATTCAGCCAAGCTTCGGCTTCATCGAGCGAGAAGGTGTACTCGTCACCGGGGACATCTGAGCGCACGCGCGCGCCTTCTGCGATGTTCATAATGGAAAACCGCCCGTGATGAAGGCCTTTGCCAACCTTCTCCAGGCGGTATCCCTTTAGTTCGGCGATCCGAGCAATACGCTTCTCCTGGGAATTGCTCATTGAGGCTGCCTTCCAAGTCCATCAGTGCGACAGAGCACATCAGAAGTTTAGCAGTTCACTTTACGTCCCCAAGGACTATTGTTCTTTCGTCGTCGGCTGCTTTTCAGGCAAGCCGCCCTTGGCGCTCTCGTGCCCCGATCCTTTTGGATCAGATGACGGCTGCGGTGACACAGGCTTGCTGTTGTCTTCAGGCTCTTGGGCATCATCGCCCTTAGCCGGGGTGCCGTAGCTATGAGGGTCGACCAGTTCGGGTGGACCAGGAGTTTCCGGATGAGGCCCAAAGCCACCTTCGCCCGCGCCCTTCGCGGTCTTCTTGTCTACATCCGGCTTCGGCTTGTCGGTGCTCATCTGAAAACCTTTTGCTGGGTCGCTTACCGACCGTCGGTGACTGGGCTCTCGGTCGCTGAGTGAGGAATGCTGGCCGGGTTGTCCGTCATGCGGCTGATCGACAACAGCCCACCGACAAGGATGAGTCCGACGATGACCAATGTCCACATCCGGCGATTAGTCATGACGGCCTCATTTCATTTCACTGGCCCGTGCTGCTCGGCTGAGGCAGCGCGTCAGTATCCCACACGTAGTACCCGTCGGCTGAGATCCCGCGCAGCACCGGCTCGGGATCCATATCAATCGGCATCACGTGCTGAACGCCGAGCGAGAAGGTCTGGACAAGCTCCCATCCTAAATCCGATGGCGGAAGTTGCAGTGGCTCGCGAGTGATCGCTTTACGGCCGCTGCCTCGTTCTTGAAAAAGGAGAGCTTGTTGAGCCCCATCGTCATCCGTCATTTTAAGGCTGACCTTGCGTTTTCTGTTGCGGATCGCCTTCTGGCCGGGCGCCGGGATCGGCAAGCATGGTGAAGTAGACAACTATGACCGCTACGATGATCGCTGCGGAATCACGACCAACGGATACAAGCGTGCCGTGCTGTTCGGCACGCGGTCGGCGTCGACATTCATCTCGCCCTGCAGCCGCTCCGGCGTATTCGGATTTTGACCTGCTATCTTGCCAGGTTTCAGTGGATCGACTTCGGCCATGGGACTGTCACCTGAATTATCGCCGGCACAGTCGCGTTCTGGGAATTTGTCGGACTTGAGCAATGCGGCGCTGCTGATCATGCAACTAAGCTGTCGCGACGAAGTTCCAGCAGATAGGGACTGCTGACTGGTGACTTGGCCAAGTTCGAGATGACAACAATGCTGCACCTGACTTGGCTCATGCCCGCGGTCTGGATCGCCTACACGACAAAGGCATGGTGGGTGGCTAGACGCGACTGGAGCCAGTACTCCTTCGACACAAAAGCCTTTTATTTGATTGTCGCGCCTCCGCTGACGCTTGCGCTGGATCTTTTGATGATCACGGACAAGGTATTTTACTCCCCTGGGGGTGAGCCAACACAGATGGATCCTCAATCGTGGGGCAGCGGGTCCTCAGCGACACCTCAGATGCCAATCACGGAGCAAGCATGATGACCGGTCGAGATAGTGATCAACAGCAGCCTGGCAGATGGGGCAGCAGCAAGTTCATCATCGTTTTGTCGCTGTTGGTGGCAGTAGCCATCGTTGGTTCGTTTGTTTCTAAAATGGGGACAAATCCAGCAGACGCCCCCGCATCCTCGACAGCGGCCCCGAAGCAAGGAACCGCCGCGCCGGAGTCGGAAGTTCAAACGCCGGCCGGCAGCAGCAAGAACCAACCCGCTGATAGCCCGAAACCCTGATAGCTGGTGCGGCGGGGCGCGTGCGCAGTAGTGGTCGCAGGCCGGTCAGCCGCCCCTGGCCGCTTACCGTCACCGTCGTCATCGGTCGCGACGCCTAACTCTGCGAAAGCAAGATGACTGAAAAAGAGAAGATGCTGGCCGGTGAGCTGTATCGGCCCAACGATCCCGAGCTGCAATCTGATCTCGAAGCCAACAGACGATGGCTCAGCCGGTTCAACGCGTCGCTCGGCCTTCCACGCTGGAGATCGCAGGTCTGCTCAGGGACCGGCTCGGCTCAGTAGGAACCGGCGCATTCATCCGCCCGCCGTTCCACTGCGACTATGGCTACAACATCCATCTCGGCGAAGACGTGTTCCTAAACTTCAACTGCGTGATCTTGGACGTGATGCCGGTGACGATAGGCAGAGGGACGCAGATCGGCCCGGCCGTGCAGATCTTTGCGGCTGACCATCCCAGAGACGCCGCAGAGCGTCGATCCGGTCTTGAGTTGGGCAAGCCTGTCCTTATCGGCGAGAATGTTTGGATCGGCGGTGGCGCGATTATTCTCCCCGGCGTCGTGATTGGTGATGACGCCATCATAGGTGCGGGAACAGTCGTGACGCGCGATGTGCCTTCGGGGAGCACAGTGGTTGGCAATCCTGCGCGCGGTAGGCGCGAGCCTGCGAGGGTGACGTCAAGCTTCAGCGGTGCGGATAAAACGAGAGCTCGAGATGGTCGATCAACTAGTCCCTTTAGAATCAGAAGTTGGTCACTCGTTGGCAGATGCGCAGACTGCGACACCGTAAAGTAGTCTCAACCCATCAATGTATAGCGCATTGGCATTTGATCTAGATCATCCAAGGCCTCGCTTGCAGTTAGGTCCGAGCGTTTGATGGCAATGGCCGACTTTTTTTCGGTTATTATCCGTTCGCATATGGGAACGCATTCTTTAAGCAAGTTCTTATCTATCTTCGCGATCGCATTTTTCCCGATATTTATTCTTAGCAGATCAAAGCAATTTCGAAGATAGTTCACACCACGGCTGTGCGCGCTGCTGCCACCCCAAGTCGAAATAGCCATCGGGCGTTTGTTTATCATATTATGATAGGCAATGAATGGAATTGAGACAGCCTCTTTGAAGTAAGTTACGTCTGACTTAAGTGCTGAAGCGCTGCGGTTCGATGCTGCGACGGTCTCTTCGAATGCCATCAAAGCGCGAATAAATCCAAGAGGACTTCTGTTGAGGTCCTGAAGCCCAGTTGCCACCTGCTCGTCGAATTGTGCCGCGCGAAGCGCGTGAACTTGTTCAGGGTACCTTGAACGGATTATCGTCGGAGAAAGCAGGGTCTGTGACTTGGATAGAGCAGAATATCCAATAGCTAACCTATTCCCAATTTTTCGATCTTCGAGAATTTTTAGTATGGCAGACAGGTGTCCAGAAAGCGGATCCAGCTGTTTTTTAACAGCAAAACCTTCTGTAAATTCTGCATGGTTTGTCGAAGTGACCAGATATCCCGCCGCGGCATAAAACAGCGCTAAGGCGAACCCTTGTGGATCAGCTGTGACTGTTACCCGGTCTTTATCATCGAAGGCGGTTAGGTCCAGATCCTGCCCATGTGGTGCCAGAGCATACTCTCGTGCACTGTCGAAGGTCACGTTCGCCTTGTGCAACAATGGATGCTGCGAACGCTGATATAGCGGCATTCCCCAGTAAAGCATGGACATCGTCCTTCAATCCTCACGAACACAGTATCTGCGGAAGTTGTTGGAAAACGATTAACTCTCAATCACCTGTGCCCACTGCGCCCCAGACCATTGGGAGAAGGTTTGCGCCATTTTTTGTTAGTTTCGTTTTACGGAAACCGAGAAATGGAGAACGGTGCGGTGGATGAGATTGACATAGATGAATGGCTTGAATGCGTCAAGGAAACGCAAAGTGATGAGGATGGATTGATCGTCGCGATCTCGGTGGAGCATCGGGATCGGCGGCCCCTTAAATATCAGGTAGCTGTCGGCTCAATGGGCGGATTTCAAGCTTTCCTCAACTGGACCAGTTGCAAATTTCGAAATCGCGCAAACCGAGTTCTTGGTCGAGAAAAGCTCGTCCCCTACGCGCGGCGTCATGGCGTTCAGTGCTAGAAACTTTGATTTATCGAAAGTTCTGGCAGATGCGACGGTTTCCCGTTTCGCGGAACATATATTTGAACGTTTGACGGACGAGATCTCAGACAATGGCTGGAAGTCAGTATTTCCCTCGCAGGCTGCATTTGGGCGCGATGTCCTCAGAGCCCTGCAGGACACAATCGGAGTTGAGTTTGCCGCTTAAACGACTTTCCTTCCTGGGTTCCCCTTTAGGAGCCCAGTTTGCTTTCAGCATCAAAGGGTAAAGATGGAAAAGGTTCGAAATCCGCGGACGTATTTCTTCAGGTTTGAAGCTCACCGGAACGCCAGCAAGCTGCAGTTCTGCGATCTCAACGCCGAACTTAGCGCAGGCCGCTACGGTTTGAGCGTCGAAGACATCACCGACGCCTTTGTCAACAAGGAGCTGTACCCAAGCTCGAGCCGGGAGGGAGACGAGGCCGAACGCTGCTTTGCCCTCGCGGGATCTTTCGCCCTATCCGTACCGGTCAGCTCGAACCATCCTGTCATCCGGGCGTTCGTAGCCCTTGGCTTCGACGAGCAGGACGTTCGGGATGACATCGAGGCTGCTGTGGCGCGGGTCGGCACCGAGGTCAGCGATGAGTAGCCTCTTCCGCGCCGATTTCGGTCGCCCCTATGCTGAAGCGGTCGCGAAGGCGGAGAGCCTTGGCCTGCCAACCGACGACTGGTCGATGCTGTCCAATGGGTCGCTTATCGGTTTGGCGCTGCACGTGGAGGACCTCAGCGTCTTCACGACACTGGTATCGACTTGGGGTAAGCACCACGGGCGGCGAGACGTCCCGGTCGAGATCTGGTCTCACGTCATCGCCGCCAGCTATACCGCTGCTGTCGCTGGGGGCAGCCGCAGGCCACTATCCTGTTGACCTAACCTTTGGCGCGCTCGTTGAGCTGGTTAAGCACCGTTGGCCGCATGGGTCTAAGAAGGCCCGTAGTATCGTCCTGGCCCGGCTGAGCACGGCTCTTCGCAGGATCGAAGTCGCCAACGGCGGCGGTATCGAAGACGTCGCCGGTTTGAGCCTTGATGACGACGCCGTCATTGGTCGATCAAAGTTCGTCGCGCTGTTTCTTCTGATCGTGTTCGGCACGGCTAACGACGGCAAGTGCAGGACTGAGGTCGCGGTAGAGGCCTTCCAAAACTTCGCCAAGAAGCGCGGCCTGTCGCCCGTCCCGACAGCCGCATCCATGGCCCAGTTCCTGAATCAGAATTGCCGCCACGGCGATGCCTACCGTCAAGTACGCTTACCTCCAGATCCCAGGTTCCCCGACGGCCCTACCGTCGTCGATCGAGGAGGAAATCTCTACTACGCGGTAGAGTTCGAACCGCAGGAACGGTCGCGTATCCTTATTGTGTTCCGGAAGGCGCTGCCGGGAGCCACGGTGTATCGTTTGCGGGCGATACCAGGCGGCTGGAAGCTGTTCTGCGAACGAGTTGAGATGGCAGTCCTGGGACGTCGCGGGACGGATGAGTCGTGTTTTGACCCGCTACGGCTTGGATATCTACCTAGTGGCGAGGCTCCGTCCTTCTGTGAAGTGATCGGACCACCGGAGCTGGTGGATGCTATCGCCATCGCAGAACAGATTATCGCTGAGGCGCCGCCGCCTCGCCAGCGCGACTTCACTGTGTCGTCGATGTCGGCAGTGCCAGAGCGCCTTCGCGGGTCGCTGCGCGGCGTACGGTTGGCGAGCCTTCTCGCAGATTTCTATCCAGAACTGGTTCACAGCGAGAACAATCTTGTCCCCACTCGTGCTGCGCTGCTGTCCGTTCTGCGACGAGCACGGGTCCAAGCGGGGGCGAGGCGGACAACACGCTCTTCTGTTTCGACCCTGATCGGTCCCCTTATCCGGTGATGCGCTGCCGGCACACAACTTGCGCAGATCGCCGGACCGAAGACTTCGTCGCCGCGATGATCGAACAGGGCGAGCTGGATCGCGACGACGTGTTCAGCAACGCAGACTACCGCGACGCCTACGAGGAGGAGCGCCCCGCTGTGGCGCCCGTGCCTTTGACCTCGACCACGCGGAACCTGATCAAAAAGTGAAATGGTGTTGTGATGAGTGATGATGAGATTCAGCGCGCGGCGAAGCGCGCATACTTCCTGAATCTGACGCAGCCGCTGTGTCCTGAGTACGCTGGCCTGTTCCCGAACGAGGCGAAGCCTCGCTACACGTAGGATCAGCTTCGTCGAGCCGCCAATGAGGCGGGATGTCTCGACGCTCTTGAATCGCGACTTGGCGCTGGCGCCTCTTGCGCTGCGCTCTCGCGGGCAGCGTCAAAGCGTACTCGATGAGGGGGGCCAGAAGGTCCGCGCCGATGACAACTGCGAACTTTGGAAGACGATCAATACGCGGCAAAGATAACGAGTACGATCTTCGCGTCTCTTCGGCCTTCATCGTCGTCTCGGAGGGCCACAACCGCGAGAATGAAGGGGCCTCGCTTCAGCTTTACGTCAAAGCCACGAATGGCAAGTGGAACGAGGTCTTCATTGCGCGTAAGGATTTGACGAAGCCTGATGCGCAAGGTCGCCTGGTCTCGGCTGGCCTCCTGCCGGGTGATTGGAAATCCATTCTTCATCTGCTTCAGAACATCGATCCGCCTGACAAGTTCTACGCCCTCGAACGGGCGGGCTGGACCGACGATTACTACGCGACGCCGGGTGGCGACGTGCTGCCCGACGACGGCAAGGCAAGGGCAACCTTCACCCCGGTCCCCGATTTCGACGTCGGCGGCACCGTGGAGGGCGCCACGGCGCTGCTGGCGCTGGTAGGTGGCCAGTCGAAGCTCGTATTCGCGATCTGTGCGGCGCTGTCTGCGCCGTTCTTGAAAGACTTCGGTCCAGATGCCGAGCCGGGTGCCTTCCATTTCCACGGCACCAGCAGTCACGGCAAGACCACGATGCTCGTGCTGGCCAGCAGCGTCTGGGGTCGTGGGGCTGAGAAGAAGGATGGCGGCATCGTCATGAGCTGGGCCATCACCCGCTTTGCCGCTGAACGTATGGCTGAACGTCATTCCGACTGCGCGATGTTCATGGACGAACTGAAGTCGGCTGATCCGGATCAGTTCGCGCACCTTGCGCTCCAGATCACCAACGGCGCCGGAAAGATGGCTGGCACCCAGACTGGAGCACTGCGGGATGAGGTCGTATTCCGGCCTCTGGTGCTCAGCACGGGCGAAGTCAGTGCGAAGCAGTACATCACGTCGAACAGGCTGCACTATCACGCCGGCATGGCAGTCAGGTTCCTGGACATCGCCGCAGACAGCACGGGAGGCCATGGCATCTTCGACGCTGTTCCTGAAGGTGTTGATGACGCGGGCGCCTTTGCGCGGCTGATCAAGAAATCGGCCGCTGAGCACTATGGCCATCTCGGACGGCTGTTCGTTCAGGCGTACTTGGACGACCGCGACGCTATGTTGGCCGACATTCGGCACGCTTGGACGGACCTGCGCGTAGCTCTTGCTGCGAAGAA
Source organism: uncultured Pseudomonadota bacterium (assembly GCA_963846845.1). GTDB lineage: Bacteria > Pseudomonadota > Alphaproteobacteria > Rhizobiales > Hyphomicrobiaceae > JAKAXS01. The sequence goes on from CAWJXQ010000001.1 coordinate 107,023, forward strand.
CGTTCACGCCGATCCGCAGATCAACCGCGTCATCGGTCGCTTCGCCCTGGTCGGGGCAGTGGGGATCGTTGGCTGCGACAGAGGGCTGCTGCCCTGGACGCAGGACAGCGTGCAGGCAGGCAGTGACCTCAGTGTTCGACGTTTGGCTTGCTGGGCGCGGTGGGCAGGGTTCGCAGGAGGGCCTTGCCGCTGAGGCCGCTTTCAACTCTTTCGTTTTCACCCAAGCACATCGACTGTCTGAAATTGAACGCAACCGTGTAGGCGTTAGGCGATGGACTGATGAGCTGCATCAGGAAATCTGGATATCCGACGAGAAGGCGTTGACCGAGGTGCTGGGCCAGCCTGAACGTGTGGGGCCGTTCCTGAAGCGCCTAGCAGACGGACAGTCGGATGACTGGGAACACGTGAAAGGCAAGGATGAGAAGGGCGAGCTTACGCGTAACCGTCGTGACGCCCCGCGCGGCTACGGTCTGCCGAAGCGCAGCTACTGCTTCCGCAAGAAGTATTCAGAACCCGAAGAGGCCGCCAAGGACCCCGTGCGTACGCAAACGTGATCCCCAAATCCGTCCCCACTTCACTGGGGACGGAATACGCCCGTAGTTGCTGGCGTTATCGCGTCGATCCCCACTACCCCGCAGATTTGCGAGGGTCTGACGGAGGAGAAAAAAGAAGGTATCTCTCTATCTATCTATATATAAAATAATATGGGGTAGTGGGGTCAGTGCTCTACAACGCCCGTGTTCTCTGGCCTTTAGCGTCCCCGGGGCACTGGGGGCGGCCTGGGGGCGGCGGGGCCAGTTCTGCAAACTGTGGCCCAAATCCAACGAGCGGCAAATCTTACAGCCCGCTGGCCAGTCGGGCACGCCCTTCCAGCACGCGATCACGGTAGCGATCTGCGTCGTCGGCAAGGCGATCCAGCGTATCGCGCAGCGCCACGCTAAGGCGGTCGTTATCGCGCACACGCGTCGGCGACTAGGCGCCAGTACCCCAGCATCGCCCAACGCGCCCAGCGGTGCCTACGAGAGCTTTCTGGGCCGTACTTCTCAGGGAGACGCCCCCAGCCCATCCCCTTCTGACGGGCCGCCAGGAGCCACCTAGCAGCGTCTAGAAGCTTGCGGTCTTCATATGCGACGCCGGGCTTCGGCACCGGCAGAGCAGGCAGCACGGGCTTGATTTCCGCCCACTCTTCGTCCGTCAGGTCGATCACCAGCGGCGGCTCCTGCGGCTGTGCAAGTTCTGGCTCGTCACTGGTCGCCGGAAGCGTTGAACGGTCTACCTGAAGCGCCGCAGCGACCAGGTCGTAGTCGATTTTGTGGTCCATTAAGTCCCCCTAAATTCCCTACGTTGAATATGGGAATTGAGCAGGGCAAATGCAACTTCGCGAAAGCTGCTAGCAAGCGACTTATTTACCCCGATTGTGTGGGCCGCTATAGCAGCGCGACGACTTTTGCTATGTCTGCGGCTATGCAAAAATCGAATACCGCCAGAAAAGCCTTCGGATATATCCGAGTTAGCACTGCAACACAGGTTCGCGAAGGCGAGTCCATCGCGGTTCAGCAGGAACTGATCGAAACCATCTGCAAGCTTGAAGGGCTTACGCTAGAAACCGTCTTCATTGAAGAAGGCGTTTCCGGTTCAAAACCACTTTCGTCGCGTCCAGCAGGACGCAAATTGCTGGCCGCAGCACAGGCAGGGGATGTCATCGTCGCTCTGCGCTTAGATCGCGTCTTTCGCAACACCAGCGACGCGCTGGCGACCTTGGCAGACTTCAAGCGGAAAGGCGTGCTGCTGTATTTGAAGGACGTCGGCGGCTTCGTATCGGGCGATAGCGTAGGTGAGCTGGTCTTCTCCCTGATGTCATCCGTTGCCTCCTTCGAACGATCTAGAACCCGCGAACGCATCCTCGAAGTCCGTCACTCGATGCGCAATCAGGCCCGTTATATGGGCGGAGACACGCCTTTTGGCTATCAGCTCGTTGAGGACGGCAGGCAAGACATACATCGCCCCTGACGCCGCTGTGCTCGCCCAGGTGCGCGACCTGAAGGCCAAAGGCTACAGCACCGACTGATCGCTGGTCACTTCGCCCAGCAGGGCGTCAAGGTGAGCCACCACGCGGTCGCACGATACCTGAGACGTTCGACTATCTAGCCGCACAGCGGCAAGGCACACGTCGCCCAGCGGCCGCGCTAGAGCGTCCAATGGCTAAATTGCCGGAAACTCTGTCATTGGCGAAGCGCGAATCAAAAGCTCTGCAAAAGCTTTCTCGTCTGGTCGCGATATTGCGCCTTAAAAGATTTGGAAATGGCGTTATTAAGGTGGTCCGGTGGACCCCGCTGACGGCATCCCGGTGGCGCCTCTCAAAAGCCTTCCAGACCACAAATAAAAATCCAGACAAAACCAGCCTTACCCCTTGACAAATAGCTTTTCTTTCTTATCTGACATTCAGCGCTTCGGAAGAACATGACCGCTGAGAGAAGGTAAACTCCAAAACCTCTCACGTTGTCCTTCCGAAGCGCGGTTAGTTCAACATTTGGGGGGCAAATGCCTTATCTATCCGTCCGAAATCCAGCAACGTTCCAAGGCTCAGCGTCGCCTTGGGCTGTAGCGTTGGCAAGTCACGCAGCAAACGCGCTCGTGCGCTCACGCAGCCACGCGCCATTCTTCACCGACTTCCTGCCGACGCGTCGCGGGATCGTCGTCACACCAGTGATCGAAGAGGATCGCGTACTGGTCTTGGCGCTCTACGGCGCGAAGATGTCCAACGGGAAGCTGGATCGCTTTGCCGCTGAAGCATCATGCGGGTTGATCGACGACATCGTGAGCGTCTGGCGCCAGTACAGTCGTGCGTACGTCGTGTTCGAGATCGCGGCGAAGAAGACACCATCGCTTTACGTGCTCGATCATGACGGTACGTTCAGAGCGGTTGAAGACTTGTCGCTGTTCTTCAATGTCGATGTACCAACGCTTGGCGATGTCGATGAAGCGCTTGGCACGAGCTTGCTGGACGAACGCGAAGCTTGGTACGCGCATCTGGACGGCATCAACGCGAACGGTTGCTTCAATTCAGGGGACGGGAGCTTCAGCATGAGCAATTATTTGAACGACCCGATGCTTCAATCTTTCATCGCCGGCCAAGCGAAGCTGGACCGTGAGAAGGCGGAGGCAGACGCTAGAGCTGCCGAAGAGGACGCCAACCGCGTCTATGACATGTCGGGGGGCAAGACGGCGGAACAGCGTCTGTATCAGGCCGGCAGAACGGCGCTCTCGTTCGAGCCTGCGAAGGAAGCTCCATTGACGGATGCCGAGCGACGCGGAATGTCGGAGGCTGCGTTCAATGCGCTTCGTCCGGAGCTACGTTTGGAGATTTACAACCAAGCGATCCACGCTCGCAACGGCTTCGCTAAGCGCAAGCGTCGCTAAGTATTGGTTGCCTTGCCGCTGTGGGCATCTCGACGCGCACCTTTCTTGCCGAAAAGCTGAAGACGATCGTGGAGCTGGAGAATGCGGGCGCGTTGCGTCGCAAATCATAGCAATGCATTGCTTAGGTGCGAGAACGAAGACGAACGACATCGCGTAGTGATAGGCATCGAACACTTCGAGGCCGGCGTTCAGCGCCATGGCGATCGACTGTTACAGTTGACCGTCAGCGATAGAGCCGCTCGCGTGGCGCAACCTTTTCGCCTTCGACGGTTTGACAACATTACCAAATGTGGCAAACGATTTTGCAAAACTGTTCAGCGTCAGCCGGTGTGACCTGTTCAGTGGTATGAAATATCGCCAAGCACACACCGTCGGCAGACGTGACTTTGAACCCGGCCCATACAGGTTTGACGATCCACGGTTTTGAAAATTTGGCATCGAACATCGCGACACCGTACACTCGCCCGAGTGGTTGAAGCGAGTGTTCTCTTTCCTTTGGTTACCGAGTTGGGGAAAGCGAGGACCGTCGATCGTCTCTTCGTAGACCCGCTCTATTGATTGCGAAGCTGGCAAGCAGGTCCTTGTCCATCAAGCCACCCGATATCAGGCGGTTGATTTCTCGGGCCACCCCATCGACGGCATGCTTGGTGAGTTTAAGACCTGGGGCATTTCGCGCGAGCAGCTCGATTGCGACGACAAGGGCGGCACCAGCGAGGTCGTCAGTATTGCGTTTCATCGACGTGCGTCTGCCATGTCTTGGATGGGAGTTGAAATGTATTCAGGCGGGCAACCATCAGCAAGTCTCTCAGCTATTGTACGATTTTGAACAATCCGTCATAGTAGCGGATGAGCCAGGATCTGTGGCAGCTCCGGTTAGAATACCTTGCAGCTCGCTCCCACTATCGCGGGTTGTGCGCACTCTATGACTGTAGTTCGATCGAAGGTCGTCCCTCTCTTGTAGTGAAGATAGACTTAGCGGCGTTCAACTACGTCGCGGCTGAAAGTCGATACAATTTCGAATGCCGCGACGCACCGCGGGATGTCATTGCCAGGCTGCTCAGGCCGCCAGCTCAGTGGGATTGGAAGCGATAGTTTACTTCCGTCCCGATCTCGCCTCCACCGGAGATATCATTCTGAGCACGGCAAAGTCGGGACAGAGGTTCGGCCAACGGCCTGATGACTGAGGGCGGCAGCTTTCGGAGCACGCCAAGGGTTTGGGACCAACCTGACGTCGCCACCCTCAGACTGGTGTGAAGTCGCGCTTAACATCCGATATTACAAGAACTGCCTAAATCAATATCTCTGAATTGCGGATCCGGTCCTTACTGCACACGTAGGCGACAGCCATGCTCAACTGATCCGGATCATTTTTGACGTCCCAGTCTTTTGTCGTGACCAGAAGTTTGACGCCCAAATCGGACCTCCGCAGATCGAACGACGCCACGTTCGGGTGGCTAGTCAAAAGGGCGATGCTGTCAAATGAGAGTTCGCTCATGGGAACCTCCAAAAGCCGATACACTAGTGAAGATTGTGGTTAGATCAGGAGAGGTGGTTAGATCATGACCTTGCGCCACCCCATCGCGGCCGGTCTTTCGGGTGCATGATCTCGCCACCGAACCGCTGCTGAAACTTCTCCGCGTGTTCGCGCTCAGCGAAGCAGAACACGTTCCAGTACTCGCCGTTGCGCACGAATGCGTGGCCACGATCGCAGAGGCTCAGGTCGCGGCAGAAGAACCGGTGCGTGAGATAGTTGTCGCCGATGCAGAGCCTGCTCGGCAACGCGATTTGGTGCGGCCAGTCTCGATCAATGCGGTGCTTCGACAATTCGCCTTTGCGGTAAACCATGTGCACCTCCGTCGAAACGGAGATATAGAACGAAACAAGAACATTCTAGTCCTTTACGGCAACAGCGTGAGCTCAATTGCCAAGAGTCGCCGGTTCTAGATGCTTTGTGCAGCTAATAGGTAGCGGCGCGCTCAGCGCGTCACATCACAGTAGTCGGACGCGCGCCACGGCCTCATTCAATACCGGGACCTCTAACTCATCGATGTAGCGCCCCGCAGCGCCCTTCGCGCGGCTGTGCCCTGCCAGTGAGTTGACCTGGGCTTGCATTACGGACGCGTTGTGTAGCGCCGTGATGAAGCCGTGGCGGAGCGAATGAAAGCGGACGCAACGATCAGTAATCTCCAGCTTCTCCCGCAGCAGGCGATGGAAAGCTTTCGTGGGATTGTGCCCATAGCGGCCACCACTGAGGCTGAAGGTCGCGAAGAGCCGAACGCTCGTACCCTTCTGTGCGAAGTCCAAGAAGCCGTTCTTGATAAGCCACGGGTGCAGGGGGATCAACCTCTCAGACATTGCGTTCTTGATCTTCCGTCGCAGCTTTTTGCCTCTTTCCGAATAGCTGCCGGCGTTTATCTCGATCACCCATACACCAGAAACTTGGCGGACATTGTCGCGCGCAAGCTGGCAGATCTCTTCCATCCTTGCTCCGGTCAGTATTGCAAGTCGGATCAGCCACCACATGTCAGTGCCCTTGGACCACTGAGTATCTGCGCCTTCCAGCACGCGAGACAGTTCGTCCGGTTTGAAGCAGCGGATGTCATATTCATCTAATGCGCGGGTCTCTTTGCGGCGCCGCACATCGCGCGCGATATTCGTGAAGTCATCTTGGTCTGAAACTACCCAGCCAAGGAGGGCCTTGATGCCTTCCAGATGCTTGTTCACTGTTGCGATGGTGATCAGCGGCCAATCCTCCGGCTCGGCGTCGGGGTTTTCCTCGAACCAAGCGTGCCGCCTCACTATAAGATCAGCCATAGTCGAACTGCCTCGCAACCTTGGCGATAGTCGATTGCTGTCGGGCAGCTGCTCGAGGTACTTCAGAAAATCGTTGATCTGCTTCTTGCGGATATCACGCACAGGAACGTTGCCGACGAACTCTGCAAAACGACGGATATAGACCCGGTACTTTTTGGCGGTCTCATCGGACTGCTTTTCCGACGATAGCCATGCGTCGAGAGCAGACAGTAGGCGAGGATTGATTGGGTCCTCTGCGGCAACGGCCACTGCCTCATGATGGGGTTGAAGCCCGAGCAAGGGAAGTACGTCGTCGTGGTCTTGGAGAAGTGCGGTCGCCTCCGCGATTTCCGCCTTGAGGCTGGCGATCCGCTGAATCAGCTCTCGGGCCGAGAATTTATCCAAGATCGGACTGAGATCATGGGTCAGCGAAAGCTGCTCGTAGAACGTGGGTTTGACGATGAGATCATAGGCCACCAACTCACATGAAGAGAACGCATCCGAGGTCTGCCCGTCACGAGCCAGCTCAAGGAGCCGTAACTCACCCCGAAGGTAGTTTAGGCGCAAGCCGGCGGACTTTGACCCCGCCCAGATCGATTTCCCATTAGGAATTGTATCATCGATTGCGGCCAGCTTCTTGCTGAACGCCTCCTCATACGCGCGTTCTGCCTTGTTTGAAGGCTGATTAAGTCGGTAGGCGTCGGACAGGCGCGCGCGAGTAGCTGAGACCGCATCGTTCGCGCGTCCAACGACGGTTTTGGATCGGTGCTCAAAAATCAGGGCATCGTGCTCGGCGGCGACCGTGCGAGCTAGCGCTTCGGCGTCTCGTAACGACGACGCGTGGATCGTCGCCTTCCATTCCCGTTGGCCAACTTGATCACGGAGATAGGCTGGAACTCCACGCCGATAGTGGAATCGATCACCCTCACCACGTTTCAAATATCGCATGTCGTCCAATCCGGCTTTTGTACCCAAGTCGCGCTGCTTTTGTACCGCGTGGCGACTGAAGCTAAAGCGAAAATTGAACTAATTGCATTAAATAGCTGTAAAGAGGGCGAGAATCCCACCCCCTCCGCCATTGCCAAGCGCCGGACTGATCAAGGCATTGTGGTCAGGAACGCTGTTCCAGAATCGGCGTGCGGGGCAATTGACCGAGCTTTTCGGCGTGAGATGGCATCAAGCGCGTCGAAAACTGGACAGCGCTCTACCTTGGCGCCAGATGTCCCCTGGCGCGGGGGGCGGCGACGTCCCCGCTGGCGCGGGGGCGGCGGGTAGAGGCTGGTGCTCAAGAACAGCGGAAGCGTCAACGCCGCATCCTGGGCGGGTGACAGCGCCTGGCCTTGCGACGGCTGCGGCTGCGTTGGGCGGCAATAGGCGTGCGGCACGTATGGGAAGAATAGGCAAGGAGCGAGTGCTCCTTGCCTTCGAAACCTGACTATGCCGCACGAACGGTGAGGACGAAGCGGCTCATTTCAGCTCGTAGTTTTTCGGCCTGCATCGACAGCTCGGTCGCGGAAGACAGCACATTCGAAGCTGCCACATTCGATTCCGCCGCCGCCTGATTGACACCGGTAATGTTGCTGGAAACTTCGTTCGTCCCGATCGAAGCCTGCTGGACGTTTCGGGCAATCTCCTGCGTTGCGGCACCCTGCTCTTCAACCGCGGCAGCAATTGTTGAGGTAATCTGATCGATCTCTTTGATGGTTGAGCCAATCGTGTCGATGGCGCCCGCAGCCTGCTGCGTGGAGTTCTGGATGGCACCTATCTGCGCTTCGATCTCAGCCGTTGCTTTACCCGTCTGTTCGGCAAGCGCTTTGACTTCCTGGGCAACCACAGCGAAGCCTTTACCTGCCTCGCCGGCCCGGGCGGCTTCAATGGTGGCATTCAAAGCTAGCAGGTTCGTTTTTCCTGCGATCTCGTTAATCAGGTTCACAATGCCGCCGATTCGATCGGCAGCGTGTGCAAGCGCTTGCACCTGTACAGTCGTCTCGTTGGCTTCGCTGACTGCTTTTCCTGCGATAGTCGCGGACTGTTGCACCTGACGCGAAATCTCGTGAACAGATGCCGACAACTCATGCGTGGCGGACGCGACCGTCGCGACGTTGGCCGATGCCTCTTCAGCCGCCGCAGCAACCGTCGTGGATTGAGCCGTCGTCTGAGTTGAAGACGCAGTTAGCGTCTGCGCTGCGGCCTGTAGTTCAGTCGCAGTAGTCGTGACGATGGACACGATGCCACCGACAGACTGCTCAAAGTTGTCGGCGAGTTCGTTCAGCGCGGTCTTGCGGTCAGCAGCGGCGCGCTTCTCGGACACGATCTTCTCAGCTTCCATGCGTTTGACAGCCAAGGCATTGTCCTTGAACACGCTCACTGCGCGCGCCATGACGCCGACTTCGTCGCCGCGTTTCTCACCGTCGATTGCAACCGTGAGATCATTTTTCGCGAGGCGATCCATTATGGTGGCCAAATTTTGCAAGGGTCGCGAGATTGCTGTGATCGTCATCACCACAGCGCCGGCTAGGATGATCAACAGACCGGCGAGCACCGCCGTCAATGTGATGGTAATCGCGCTTTGAGCTTCGGCACTGGCCTGATCCCCATCGTTCTTGTTCTCAAGGACAGCCGCGTCGATACGGGCGGTGGCGATGTCTTGCAACTTGCGCACGTCTTCGAACACGTGCTTGGCGACTTCGAGTGCTTCGGCGTTGGAGTTATTGCGCGCCAGAAGAACGACCTTGCCGAGATCGCGCTCGACGGGAACGAATGCCTCCGACAGTTCGGCGACAACGTTAGAGATCCCAGGATCGAGTTCCTTTGCCTTATCCAAGCGATACTTGAATCGCGACAATTGCTCGTCAAACAACTTTAGCGAATCCAAAATCGTTGCCTGGTCCGTATGTGCGACGGCGCGATAAGCTGCAGCTACCATCGTCGCGAGATTCTGGCTTCCACGAGCCATCTCCACGAGGGCTGGGTAGTCATTGTCAGAAATGCGCGTGTACGTTTGATCGATGGAAGACATCTTCGAGGATGAGAAGATGGCCGCAAACACAGAGACGCTTCCTAGCGCCACTAAGAGCGCGATTATTTTATAAACGATCTTGATATTGCCGAGCATGACTGGCCCCCGCCAAGTTGAAAGCGCAGGCTTTGCCTCGCGCATGTTGCGAATTGCAAGGTCTCAAATCATGCTGAAGTTTTCGCTAATTACATATTTTACGTGAGTATAAATCTTCGATTTAATCCATTGACGAATGTTTTTAATTTCAGACAACAGATTATTATAATCAGACTGACACGGAGCGAAAACAAAGAAACAAAACAAAATGCTCCTTGCCAAAAGCATTCTCCCGTTTGATGCGGTCCGCTATCGGGACGGCTGTCCTCTTCAGCCTTTACGGCCTTGGGTAACCACCTATGGCGCGAGAGCGCTCATGGCGTGCCGTTAGGCACCTGCCAGGCTTGGCATCTTGGGTATGAAGCCAGGCGGTGAGCGAGATTGAGAGATCGAATTCGGCTCTCGGGCGTTACGACAGGCGAGGCGCCTAAGCATCCGCCCACGGCGCTCGCACTGGACCTCGCAGGAGTTGCTATGAAAATCCGGCTGGATGAGAAGGAAGGCCTTGCGGCCGATACGGCTATAGAGATTGACGCCAAGGAAAGCCGAACGCCAACGAGCCTCGTAACCGTAGGCATTTGGAATGGTGAACGGTATGCATCTGTCGAGTTGACCGCAGAACGAGCAAGGCAGATCGCTGCGGCTCTGATCGGTACAGGCGGTGGTGGAGGAGACGCGGGCTAGATCCCGCCGTTACCCGCCGAAGACCGGGATGGGCGCGGAACTGCGCATTGAAGAAGCCGAGTTTCGGCACAACAGGCTGGGTGGCGAGAAGCGCGCACAGTGCTTCAGTACCCGAGGGCTGATAGGTGAGCGAGGCTCCGCGCTTTTGACTGAGCCATCCAGGCGCGCCACTGCCCACACACACCAGTCACCCCGCCCACCCCATACCAGGTGCGCTAGCTTTAAACGTTCGACCTTACGAAAGCTGTCGTTGCTCACCGAATAAAATACAGAGGCCCGCCGGAGATACCGGCGGGCCACAGTTTATGAGAACTCGGTTAAGGCTTGGGCTGCGGCTGCGTGTCAGCAGCATCTGGGTTGCTCCCGGGTGCCTTCGTCGGAGCGGCACCTGCGCCGGGGTTTGCCTTCATGTCCGGATCGTTTTGAACGGTGCTCTTGCCGGATTCGCCAGAGCTAGTGCCAGTCGAAGACGATTGGTTTGCTGGATTTGCGGCCTGGTAGTCGTTCTTGCTGTTCATCATGCCCCAGCCGAACACCAGGGCGATAGCTACGGCTACGGCAGCGATGAGTGGTACGACGAAGCTGTTGCCGGGCTCGGTTCGCTGCGGACGATTGTCATTCGATTGCATGTTCCTGTTTCCTTCGCGCCGCGCGGAATAGACGGCTGCTGCCAGAAGAACTGCGCTGACCCCCATGCGTTCCAAAAACGAAAGCCCGCGACCTGGGAGGTCACGAGCGTTCATTTGCAAGCGAAGATCGGGAGATCGTTCGGCAGCCAAGATGCGCCGAATCAGAACAGTGCGCTAATCACGAATCCTAACGGCACCTAACAGAGTACCCGCCGGAGGGCGATCGCGAAGGTCGTCTCAATCGAGCGTGATCGCCAACCCGCTTAGGTCCACATTCGCCAATAGGCCAACTTGTTCGCCGGAAAGCTCGAGCACCGCTCCTTTTTGATTGGTCAGCACGATCGCGCGTGCCCCTGCGCCAACAGCAAGACCCGCGCCGGCTGCGCCGTATACTCCAGCGACATCCGACGGCCGATTGATGTTCCGGACACTGCCACGTAACTCGGTTTTGGAGCCGCCGAATACAAGACCGTAGTCTAAGCCCCCGGACGAAAGCGCATATCGTTGCCCGCGGAAGCTTAGAGTGCCTTTGCCACCGGATCCGCCGATGATCCAGCCAGCTTTATAAATTGTAAGCCGAATTTGGCCGCTGTCTGCAGAAGCAATAGACGCACTCGCGAACAGGACGAGCCCTGCGAGAGCAGATCGGACGGCGCCTATCAATTTCATGGGCATCTTTCTAATGTTGAATCCGCGCCCAGCTGACGCCTCAAGCTGTGTCACCAACGATTCGGTTGATAAGATGTCCAGCCTCGTGCCGTGGAATGACCTGCCACGGAAAAGGCACGGGCAAAGGCCCGTGCCTTTTATCAAACATGACCGCCGCTTGCGCGGTTAGGTCAATTCGTTGCGGGCGCCGCTGTTTTGCCGATACGGCTACGGATGCGTTCGCGCAAATCCTTCAGGCGGTCTTCAGCTCTTCGCGAAGATGACTTGTTCGACACGTGCGCCGTCCTGAGTTGTGATTGGGTGCATCATAAAGCGCCAGCCGCGCATTGTGTTCCGCCGCAAAGATGATTTATTCAGCATGCAATTTCAGAAGTGGCAATGGCCTCGCATTGTTACCTCCCATAGCGATAGGGGCCGCCTCTCTCGAAGCGACCCCTGGTTGAAATCAGTCGAGTGCTTTCTTCGCAGCGTCCGCACCGTCCTTGGCTGCGTCCTTGACCTTGCCTAGCCCGACTTGAGCCGAGCCTTTGACCTGTTGGGCGTCGCCCTTGGCTTCCAGTTCCTCGTTGCCGGTTACCTTGCCGGCCATCTCCTTCGCCTTGCCCGCCACCTTGTTTGCGTGACCGCTAATCTTGTCGCCAGTGCTGCTCATGACAGCCTCCATGTAACTTCACCAGGCGGGCAACTCGCGATCAGGTAAGACGTTCCTAATCGGGGACATTAATTCTTGGCGGCAGCAGACCATGGGGAGCTGCTTCTTGCCCGTTAAGCAAACATCGCGCGACGGTGCGATTGAACAATCAGGCCCGCTTGCGCCGTTTTTGGCTCTTTCGTGCAGGCTTGCTGGGCGACTTGCCTCCACCGACACTTCGCTTCAATGCGTCCATCAGATCGATGACATTTGAGGGCCGTTCTGAAGTTTCGGACCGCGCGATCGTTTTGCCACCGGCTTTGCGCTTCACTAGCTTGCGCAGGGCCAGTTCATACTCGTCCTTAAACGTGGATGGGTCGAACTTTCCGGATTTGCTGTCGAGAATATGCGATGCAAGGTCCACCATGTCCTTGGTCGGGCGCGAGGCTGGAACGTGCGCAAAGAACGCCTTATCCTCTCGCACTTCGTAATCGTAGCGCAGCGTGGTGCCGAGCATTCCTTTGCCCCAAGGCTCCACGGCTAGGATGTGCTCGCGATTTGCGAAGACGATGCGAGCAAGAGCCACGCGGCCCTTGTCCTTCATGGCGTCGCGGATCACAGCGAACGCCTCGGCGCCGTCCTTGTCCGGGACCACATAGTAGGGCCGTTCGTAGTAGCGTTTATCGATCTCTTCCCCAGGCACGAACTTTTCGATGTCGATTGTGTGGGTGCTCTCGACTTCGACAGCTTCGAGTTCCTCCGGTTCGATCTCGACGTACTTGCCTTTGCTCAGTTCATAGCCTCGGCCCTTGTCGTCGCTCTCTACGACTTTGCCGGTGCTCTCATCGACCATCTGCTGCCGCAAGCGATTGCCAGTTTTGCGATTGATCTGATGAAAGTGGGTCTTGTCCGACTGGCTGGTGGCGGGGAACAGCGACACCGGGCAGGTTACTAGCGAAAGTTTTAGGTAGCCTTTCCAGTAGGCGCGAGCAGCCATGGTGCAGCCTCCGAATGTTGCGTGCATGAAACGGCCAGAGATTAAAGCCGTTCCTGATGGCAACGTTGCAAAAGGCGTCTGGGAATATGATTGGGCTTGACCTGTCCGGCATCGATTTCAAGCGCGCGAGCGTTCCGCGATGAGCGCTGCATAGGCCGGAACCGCGATTGGATAGAACCCGGCGCCGGGCCGTTCACCTTTCGCGAGACGCGGAAGCCCCGGATCGATCTCCGCGTGAAGATGACTATCAAGGGCAATCTCTGCATCGACTGGCAGCCAACCGGGAAGCCCATCTCGCTGATTGGGCCGGTTTGCGACTGAGGTACTGCAAACAATGGTGGGCGCAGTAGGATTCGAACCTACGACCCGCTGATTAAGAGTCAGCTGCTCTACCAACTGAGCTATGCGCCCGCAGTCCTGTGTTTCAAGGACAGCAAAAGGGCCCCACCGGGCCCTGAGAAGGGAGCGTCTAACACCCTCGGACGGCCCTGTCCAGCGCCAACGAAAAATCCTGACATCGCGCGAAGAACGGCCCGCCGCCGGTGGTGACGGCGGGCCCGTCATTACTATGGTTTGCGGACTTTAGAGGCAGCCGATCATGGGCTGACCACAGACGTACATGCCGAGTTCATGGCTGACGCAGCACGGCACATCGGACTTGCACTTCCATGTCTTCAATTTGCCGGTCGACGGCACCTTGGATTTGCACACCTTCAGAGCGCTTTTGGCGTGCGCGGAGCCATCGGGCATGAGCGCCGGAGCGGCGAAGGTGAGGGCTGCGGCTACGGCGAGGGAACTGATTACTTTCAACATCGCGAACTCTCCCAAATGACGTTTGAGCCAACCGCCTCAGTATGCGCCGATATAACGGAGGCCGCAGTCACCGGAAGGCCTCAGCCGCGAGGCAACTTTCCCGGCGCCGGTGCCCGGCTGGCGCCCAGCCCGCGGTCCGTACACGCAAAAATTCCCGATGAATCAATGGGCGTGTTGCGCAAAGGCGGGCTTTGCGGTTATCAGCGCGAGATGGACGGCGCAATGCAACCAGCCAAGGCCCCGCGGGGCAGCATCGAACGGGGCGAGATCCCCGGTCTCGTGGAGCGCGTGCGCGCGGGCGAGCGCCGCGCGATTGCGTCCGCCATCACCGAGCTGGAACGTATGTCGCTCTTCGCGCCGGACCTGCTGAAAGCGCTGCAGCCGCACCTCGGAAATGGCCTTGTCGTCGGCTTCACGGGGCCGCCGGGTGCGGGCAAGTCGACGCTGGTCAATGCGGTGATCGCGCACGCTCGTGCGGCCGGCCAGCGCATCGGCGTCATTGCCGTCGACCCATCGAGCCCGATCTCCGGTGGTGCCATTCTCGGCGACCGCATTCGCATGACGGCGGCGCTCGACGACGATAGCGTCTTCGTGCGCTCGCTGGCCTCGCGTGGCTACCTGGGTGGCCTGTCGCCTGCCGCCGTGCGCATCGTCGACGCGTTCGATGCTGCCGGCTTCGACCTGATTTTGCTGGAGACGGTCGGCACGGGCCAGAACGAGATCGACGTGGCCGAGGTGGCCGACGTTCGCGTCGTGATTTCAGCGCCCGGCCTCGGCGACGATATCCAGGCCATGAAATCGGGGTTGCTGGAGATCGCCGATATCCTCGTCGTCAATAAGGGTGACCGGCCCGGCGCCGAGCAGACGCTGCAGCAGCTGGCGGGAGCGCTTTCCATCCGCGCTGGGATCGGCGTGAAGCCGCCAGTTCTCAAGACGACGGCGACCACCGGCGAGGGCGTGGACGCTTTGATGCAGGCGGTGGCCAGCATCGGGCAGCGCGTTACCGCTCAGGGCACGGATGCGCGGCGCCGGCGGCGCGCCCGTTATCTCATTGCGCGCGCGGCGGCCGACCTCGTGGCCGACCGCATCAAGGCGGGGCAGGGTGGCCAACTGGACAAGCTCGCCGACGCCGTGCTCGCCGGCGATCTGGCGCCGAGCGATGCCGCAGCCACGCTGCTGAAGAGCTGAGCTACTTCAAGCGCTCCAGAATCATATCGGCCACGGGCTCGTACTTGCCGTCGAAATGGTGGCCGCCCGGACGCTCCACGACCGTTGCGCCGTTCAGCTGTGGCGCCACGCATGCCGTTTCGCCGGCTTTAGCTTCTGCGGATCCGTAGAAGCAAACAGTCTTTTCCTTGGGCAGCGCCGCCAGGTGCTGATCAATTGCGATGTCGTTGGAATCCTTGATGCCGAGGAAGCCCGTCACCGACACCTGCAGGTCGGCCGTCGTCTCCAGCCCCATCAATGCGACGAGTTTGGTGCGCGCCTGCGTTTCCTTGGGCAAATACGGCCACGCCAAGGGGATCACGTCGGCGCCGAACGAGTAGCCGCCGATGCCGACGGTCTCCAGCTTCCACTTCTCGCGGTAGTGCTCGGCAATGCGGTTGAGGTCGCTGGCAATCTGCTTGGGCTCGCGCCGGCTCCAGAAGTAGCGCAGGGAATCGACGCCGATGACCGAAACGCCGTTCTTGGAAAGGTACTCGCCGATCTGCTTGTCGATGTCGCGCCAGCCGCCGTCACCGGAGATGAGGATGAATAGCGACTTTGGCGATCCGTCCGCCGGCAGCTCGGTCAGCGGCAAATCGGCCAAGCCCTCTGTGCTCTTCGGCGCCATGGCAAACAGCGCGTCGACCGCGGCGGCGAACCGCTTGGCGTCATCGCCCTCGACGATGTCGATGCGCGCGCCGTCGGTTGCATCCTCGAACGCCTGGACCTCTGCCGTTACGGCTGCGGGCGCGATCAGCACCCACGGGCCCGGCACGTCGTCGAACGGCTTGTAGCCGACGATGCCGTTGGCATGGCTCTCCATCGGGGCGCCGGGACAAAGCGGCACGTTGCCCTTGAGCTGCGGCACAAAACCGATGCTGACCGCGCCGCCCGCGGTATTGTCGGGTGCCTGCGCCAGCATGAGGTACGACAGCGTGCCACCGCCGTCGCCGACACCGAACATCATCGGCCAGCGCCACTCCGTCATGCCAAGCTGACGCTGCGCGGAGCGCGCCACATCCTCGATGTCGCCGAAGACGTAGTAGCACTCCTCGTCCTTCAGGTTCGCCAGCGTCGTCTGCAGCTTCGGCAGGTCGAGCAGGGCGACGGCCGCACCACGTGCCACGATCGTCTCCACCTCCGCCAGGCGTGACGGCGTCAGGCCATCGTGATCGGAAATGTAGACGACGAACCGGTCCGGTTGCGTGTCCGGTGCCAGGACGGTGATCGGTCCAAGGTCTTCCTGCTCGACCGTGATCGATCGCGGTGCGGCTGTCGCCGGTGCTGCTACTGCGAGCAAACCGGCACCGCACAGTATCGTCACCGTCAGGTGCGCTCGCATCATGTTTCTCCGGCACCTTCGGCCCGCTGCGGCGAGGCCGCAATCAATGACGTGATGTCGACCAGCACCTGCGGCAGCCGCAGGCCGCCTGGATAGGCGAGATACTTGGGCCGCCACTCGGGATGAAACTTGTTCTTGTAGGCGCGCAGGCCTTCGAAGTTATAGAAGCGGTCGCCGGTGCGCGAAACGAACCGTGCGAGCCGCGTCCACAGCGGCGCCAGCCGGTGTTGCGGCAGCCCCGACAGCGGCGACATGCCCAGATTGAACCACTGGTAGCCGTCCTTCTTGGCGATCTCCATCAGCGAGATGAACAGAAGATCCATCACGCCCTGAGGCGCGTCCGGGTGCGAGCGCATCAAGTCGACGGAGTATTGTTCTGCGCCGGCTCCGCGCCAGATGTTGGCGAATGCCACGGCCTGGCCGTCAAGGCGGATCACCGCCATGTCGAATTGCGCGAGATACGTCTCAGACCAGAAGCCGAGCGAGAAACCCTTCTCGCGCTGGCCACGCTCGGCGAGCCACGCATCGGATACGGCTTTGAGTTCCGGCAGCAAGGCTGTGACGTCGCTTGCCGGAACGATCTGCAAAACCATGCCGGACTTCTCGGCCTTGGCCTTCGCCTGACGCAACTTGCGCCCCTCGCCGCCTTCCAGCGTGAATTTTTTCAGGTCGACCCACGCTTCCTCGCCCAGCTTCACGAGCGAAAAGCCCGCATCGAGGTAGGCGGGAAGGAAGTTGCGCGTCACCTGGTAGAAGACGGGAATGCCGGCGTGCAGGTCTACCAGTTCCTTGAACTGCCAGACGAGGTCGACGCGTGCATCATCGCCGGTGACGACGGGATCGCCCATCGCGATCCAGCTTGAGCCCTGGACACCGTACATGACAAAGCCACGCTCCTGCCCGTCGAACAGGAAACGCTTGTCGCCAAGCAGCGCCAGCCTGTCTTCGGTATTGGGCGACTTGTCGAGGAGGCCGCGCGCTCGTGTCATGTCTTGCGGATCGACCGCGTCAACCAGCTGCGATGGCCGGTGCAGGATCTCGTAGGCGAGTACCAGCAGGGCCGTGACTGCAACGCCAAGCGAGGCGCGCAGGAAGCGTGGTGCGTCGTCGCGATAGGAGAAGTCCCACCACATCGTGTCGGTATAGGAGACGCCACGGTACGTCAGCATGCCGATCCAGATCGAGATGCCGAGCGCGATGGCAATCGCCAGAAGCTCGGCGGCGCTCGGCGCGCGCGAGAACAGGCCACCCTGGCGGTAGAAGCGATGCCGGCTCGCCACCAGCAGCGCGATGACGAACAGGCACACCAGCGCTTCTTCGTAGTCAAAGCCCTTGGCCAGCGAGAACAACGCGCCGAGGCCCAGCAGTGCGATCGCCGCCCGCCACGCAGATTCCAGCCGCCGTGCCAAACCGTGGGCGATGATCAACAGCAGCGCGCCTGCCACGCTGGCGATGAAGTGAGACGCCTCCACGAACGGCAGCGGTACGCTGTGGCGCAGCAGCGCCATGCGATCGTGTTCGGCCGGCAGCGCGCCGGAGACGAGCAGAACGAAGCCGCCGAGGAACACCATGATGGCGGCAACGGTGGGAATGAGGGGCGCCACGATCGAGCCGAAGGCGACCGCTCCTTTCGTTACGGGCGCGGCCTTGGCGCGCAATTCGAATAGCGCGAACAGGCCGGCGGCGACCGCCATGGGGACCAGGTAGTAGATGACGCGGAAGGCCAGCAGCGAGGCCAGCAGCGCGCCGTGCTCGACGCCGGCGAGACCGAGAAACAGCGTGCCTTCAAAGACACCTAGGCCACCCGGGATGCTGCTGATCACGCCGAACGTGGCGGCGGCCGCAAAGACGACGAGAAACGGCAGGAAGCCGAGTGGCGTCTCCGGCGGCAGCAACACGTACAACGCTGCGGCCGAGGCAACCAGATCACCGGCGCCGATCAGAACGGCCGCCGCAGACGTCGATGTCGCCGGAGCCGCCGCGGCGCTCCCGTCACCGGCCGGTTCGTTGCGCCAGGAATAGACAAGCCACGCACCGACAGCTGCGAGGATCGCTGCGCCCGATGCCGTGGCCAAGCCCGGCTGTAATCCGGCTACGCGCGTCGCCACGTCGGGCGCGGCGATCAACGCCAGCGCGGTCATGACGATGAGCCCCAGCCAGAAACCGGCGCTCGCCAGCAGGCTTGTCGCGACGATCTGCTCGCCGGACAATCCGGCTGACCCGTAGAGCCGCATGCGCACCGCGCCGCCGGTCAGTACGCCGAAGCCGAGGTTGAACGTGAAGGACTGGCTGATGAACGACGTCAGCGCAACCAGCCATGCCGGCACTGTGCGGATGCCCAGGTGGCGCAGCGCCAGGAAGTCGTAGCCCGCAAGCGCGGCATATGAAGCTGCGGTGGCGGCAACGGCCAGGGCGATCTGCGCCCAACTGATGCGCGCGGTGGCCGAGCGGATGTCGACCCACGTCACCGTCTGGATCTGATGATAGAGAAACACGGTCACGGCCGCGAACAGAGCCAGTGCCAGCAGCGATTTCAGAATCGTCCAGCCGCTGCGGCCTAGCAGGCCTTCGGCGCGTTCCTGCAGCGTCTCGCGGCTGTGCATGCCGTCGATGATGCCGTCGTCAGTCCCATGCACGCCGTGGGCGATTTCGGGGGCGTCGGTATCGCTGGTCATGATTGCAAGTCTGGCCCTGTCAAAGCGCGCCTCTTACACCTTGTTGGTTTGCGGAACAATCGGCGCACGGCTGCTCTACCGGAATGCTAATGGCTCCAGGCGTAGCGAGCAGGCACTGCGCTGAGAAATGCCCGCAGCCGATCTGAATCCTCGTGCGCCACATTGAAACGGAACCAGATGCTCTCAGGCGGCGAAACATGGAAGAAGTCGCCGGGTGCCAGCGCCAAGCCATCTTTCAACGCGTCCTCGGCGATTACGCGCGCATTGCAAGTCTCAGTCGGGGCCACGGGCCAGCCTGCGCTGAGAAACATGCCTCCGTCCGGCACGGCCAGCAGCGACAGCCCGGCTGCCTCCAATACAACTCGATAGGCCTCTCGCGCTGCCGTCATGCGCGTGCGGATGCGCTCGACAGACCGGCGGTGGTTCGGGTCGGCCAATACCTCCAGCACGATGCGCTCGCTGACTTCCGACGTCGTCAGCCCCGTCACCATTTTCGTCCGCAGGATGTCCTGTACGAGCTTTGCATTGCAGGCGACGTAGCCCGCGCGCAGCGATGGCGCGATCGTCTTGGAGTAGCCGTTGACGGAGATTACGCGCTGCACGCCGTCCATTGCGGCCAGGCATGGATCGAAGTCGCTGCCGAAGCTGCGGCAGATGTCGTCCTCCACGATCAGGAAGTCGAACTTCTCCGCCAAAGCCAGCAGGCGGTAGGCGTCCGTCGGGCGCAACGTCGTGCCGAGCGGATTGTGCAGAACCGTCGTGACGAACATCGCCTTGGGCCGGTGCGTCTGTGCGAGCTGCGCTGCGGCTTCCAGGTCGAGCCCGTTGGGGCCGCGCGTCACCGGCAGCAGCTTGCAGCCGTGCCTTGCGATCAGCCCGTTGAGATTGGAATAGCCGGGGCTTTCCACCAGCACCGCATCGCCCGGCTGCAGGCAGGTGCGCACCACCAGGTCGAGCGCATGCGTCACGCCGTGGGTCAGCACGATCTGGTCTGGTGAAATTGCAAACAGCCGCTCGCTGAGATCGCGTGCGATGTGCTGGCGCAGCCGGCCGTAACCTGCAGGATGCCCGTAGTTGACCAGATGTTCAGGCTTCGAGCGTGCCACGCGGCGGATGGCGTCGCTGATGACCGTCCGTTCCGAGTACCAGTCCGACGGCAGCCACCCGCAGCCCGGCGAAGCGAGCATGCGCCCATGAGTAAACACGTCGGACGACAGCCAGAAATCGCTGATGCTGCTCGCCTCGGCCTGCGCCGGCTCAGCCATGGCAACGGTGGCGGTCCCGCGATTGAGCACGAAATAGCCCGCGCCTCTGCGCGCAGCAACGACGTAACGGGCTGTCAGCAGATCATAAGCGCCTGCGACGGTGAATGTACTGACTCCGAGCTGCCGCGCCATGTCGCGCACCGACGGTAGCTTGGCACCAGCCGCCAGCTGCCCGGCCGCCACAGCTTCCGCGATCTTCCGCGCAATCTGCTCCACCAATCCGATACCGCTGTCGCGGTCGATGGCGATATCTGCGAGCGCCGTGGCGCGTGCGGCGGGTCGCGGCCGGTCCTTGAGCTGGTCCATCGTCTCATAGGTCTCTGTTTTCCGAGCGTTCCGTGCTGGTGAATGCACCTATACACCCAATCGCTGCCAGCAGTACAGTTTGCCGCAATTATGGTTTGTGTGCTGGTCAACTGTATTGGCGATGTCCCGTCTGAGCCGGTATCTCTGCGGCTGGGATTTGGCTCGCGCGCCGTGCGCCCAACTTCCTTTGCAAAGTCACCCACGAACGAGGGCGTCGCGATGCTGATCGGTGTTCCCAAAGAAATCAAAGTCCGTGAGTACCGCGTCGGCCTTGTGCCCGCGAACGTGCGCGAGCTGACAGAGCGCGGCCATAGCGTCATCGTCGAAACCCAGGCTGGCGCCGGCATCGGTGCGACAGACGACCTTTACGAAGCAGCCGGCGCCACCATCGTGCAGACGGCGGCTGAGATCTTCGCCAAGGCCGAGATGGTCGTGAAGGTGAAGGAGCCCCAGGCGGCCGAGCGCAAGCAGCTGCGCCCCGGCCAGATCCTCTTCACGTACCTGCATCTTGCGCCCGATCCGGAGCAAACCAACGACCTCATCGCCAGCGGCGCCACCTGCATCGCGTATGAGACCGTCACGTCCGCGCAGGGCACGCTGCCGTTGCTCGCGCCGATGTCGGAAGTGGCCGGCCGCCTGTCGATCCAGGCCGGCGCCTACTTCCTCGAAAAGGCCCACGGCGGTCTTGGCACGCTGCTCGGCGGCGTTCCCGGTGTCGATCCGGCCAAGGTGGTCATCATCGGCGGCGGTGTCGTCGGCACGCATGCGGCGCACATCGCGCTGGGCATGGCAGCCGAAGTCTGGGTCATCGACCGCAACGTCGACGTGCTGCGCAATCTGTGGAAGCAGTTCGGGCGCCCGCTCAACACCGTCTTTTCCACGCGCGACGCCATCGAGCAGCATTGCACCAGCGCCGATCTCGTCATCGGCGGCGTGCTGCTGCCGGGCGCGGCCGCGCCGAAACTGATCACGCGCGAGATCGTGCGCCGCATGAAGCCCGGCTCGGTCATCGTCGATGTCGCGATCGACCAGGGCGGCTGCTGCGAGACCTCGCGGGCCACGACGCACGACAACCCCACCTACATCGTCGACGATGTCATTCACTACTGCGTCGCCAATATGCCGGGTGCCGTGCCGCGCACGTCAGCCTATGCGCTGAACAATGCCACGCTGCCGTTCGTGCTGGCTCTCGCCAAGAACGGCGTGGACGCTTTGAAGCGCGACGCGCATTTGCTCAACGGCCTCAACGTGCACAAGGGCATGGTGACGAACGAGCCGGTGGCGCTCGCGCTCAATCATGCCTACGTCGATCCCTTGACCGCGCTTGCCGCCTGACAACGAACGGATCAGTCTTGTGAACATGCAGCTCCACAATTCCGGCGTCACCGAAGGCCTGCAGCGCTACTGGCTGCCCTTTACGGCGAACCGCTACTTCAAGCAGAATCCCAAGCTCCTGGCGTCGGCCAAGGGCGCCTACTTCACCATGACCGACGGCCGCCGGTTGTTCGACTGCCTGTCGGGCCTGTGGTGCTGCCCACTCGGGCATGGCCATCCCCACATTGCCGAAGCGCTGAAGCGGCAAGCCGAGAGCCTCGACTATTCGACGGCGTTCCAGATCAGCAATCCTGTCACGCTGAGCTTTGCCGCCCGCGTTTCGGCGATGGCGCCTGCCGGTCTCGGCCAGGTGTTTTTCACCAACTCGGGCTCTGAATCGGTCGACACCGCCATCAAGATCGCCGTCGGCTATCACCGCGTCCGCGGCGAAGGCCAGCGCTTCCGCATCATCGGCCGCGAGCGTGGCTATCATGGTGTCGGTATCGGCGGCATCTCCGTCGGCGGCATGGTCGCCAACCGCAAGATGTTCGCACCGCTCATGATGCCGGGCGTCGATCACCTGCCGCATACCTACAGCCACGCCGACATGGCGTTCTCGCGCGGCCAGCCGACATGGGGCGCGCACCTCGCTGACGACCTGGAACGCCTGGTCGCGCTGCACGACGCCGCCACCATCGCTGCCGTCATCGTCGAGCCGATGGCCGGCTCTACCGGCGTTGTCGTTCCGCCCGTCGGCTACCTGGAAAAGCTGCGCCAGATCTGCACGAAGCACGGCATCCTGCTGATCTTCGACGAGGTCATCTGCGGCTTCGGCCGTCTCGGCGAGAACTTCGGTGCACAGCGCCTGGGCGTCACGCCCGGACCTTCTCACCTTCGCCAAGGGCGTCACCAACGGCACCATCCCGATGGGCGGCGTGCTGGCGACGAACGAGATCTACGAAGCCTTCATGAGCGGCCAGGAAGAGGCGGTGGAGTTCTTCCACGGTTACACCTACTCCGGTCATCCGATGGCGTGCGCCGCCGGCCACGCCACGCTCGACATCATGGAGAAGGACGGCCTCATCGCCCGCGCCCGCGCGCTCGAACCTGTGCTTGAAAGCGGAATTCACGAACTGAAGGGCACGCCCGGGCATCCGCGACATCCGCAACTTCGGTCTCGCCGCCGCTGTCGAACTCGAACCGTTCGATGGCCGTCCGGGCCTGCGCGGCCTGCGCGTGTTCGAACGTGCGCTCGACAAGGGGCTGCTGCTGCGCTTCTCCGGCGACACCATCGCCATGGGGCCGCCCTTCATCTCTACCGAAGACGAAATCAAGAACATGTGCGCCACGCTGGGCGACGTCATCGCGGCTGTGACCAGCCCCGACTGCTGAGCAACGGCGGCGCCGGAACGAGATCGAAAGGATACGACAATGACAGAGCTGGAAAACGCCCCCGCGTCTAATGACAACGCCGACGACGTTCGCGACAGCAACGCCGGTTACGACGTGCAGCATTACATCAACGGCGACCGCGTCGCCTCGCGCTCCGGCCGCACGGTGGACGTGTTCAACCCGGCTCTAGGTTCTGCCGCCGGCCGCGTCCACATGGCCGGTGCGGAAGAGATCGAACTCGCCGTTGCTGCCGCGAAAGCTGCTTTCCCGGCCTGGTCGCAGGAGCCGCCGCTGGCGCGTGCCCGCGTGATGTTCCGCTTCCTGGAGCTGCTGCAGTCGCGTCGCACTGAGCTCGCCCGCCATATCGTGCGCGAGCATGGCAAGGTCCTGTCGGATGCGTTGGGCGAAGTTGCCCGCGCCATCGATGTCGTGGAATTCGCCACCGGCATTCCGCAGCTGCTGAAGGGCGAGTACACCGAGCAGATCTCACGTGGCATGGATGCCTGGTCCATCCGCCAGCCGCTCGGCGTCTGCGTCGGCATCACGCCGTTCAACTTCCCCGCCATGGTGCCGATGTGGATGGCGCCGATCGCCATCGCTACCGGCAACACATTTATCCTGAAGCCGTCCGAGCGCGATCCCTCGCCCAGCCTGCTGATCGCCGATCTGCTGAAGGAAGCGGGCCTGCCTGATGGCGTCTTCAATGTCATCCAGGGCGACAAGTTCGCCGTCGATGCTTTCCTCAAGCATCCGGATGTCGAGGCGATCAGCTTCGTCGGCTCCACGCCGATCGCGGAATACATCTACGCCACCGGTACCGCGCACGGGAAGCGCGTGCAGGCGCTGGGCGGTGCCAAGAACCACATGGTCATCATGCCCGACGCCGACATCGACCAGTGCTGCGATGCGCTGATGGGTGCAGCCTATGGCTCGGCCGGCGAACGCTGCATGGCGATCTCGGTCGCCGTCGCCGTGGGCAACATCGGTGACGAACTGGTGCAAAAGCTGAAGGATCGCGTGAAGACAATCAAGGTGGCCGAAGGCAACGCCGCCGACGCCGAGATGGGCCCCGTGGTCACGGCCGCCGCCAAGCAGCGCATCGAGAGCCTCATCGCTGCCGGTGTGAAGGAAAAGGCGACGCTCGTCGTCGACGGCCGCAACCACAAGGTCAAGGGCTTCGAAGACGGCTTCTTCTGCGGCGGCTCGCTGTTCGACAACGTCACGCCCGAGATGACGATCTACAAGGAGGAGATCTTCGGCCCGGTGCTCTGCGTCGTTCGCGCGCCGGACTTGAAGACCGCCGTCGAGATCATCGAGGGCAACGAGTACGGCAACGGGGTCGCCATCTACACGCGCGACGGCGGCGTGGCGCGCGAGTTCACGCGCAACATCAATGTCGGGATGGTTGGCATCAACGTGCCGCTGCCGGTGCCGATGGCGTTCAACTCGTTCGGCGGCTGGAAGCGCAGTCTGTTCGGCGACCAGCACGTCTACGGCCCGGAAGGCGTGCGCTTCTATACGCGCCACAAAGCCGTCATGCAGCGCTGGCCCGACAGCATCGCCAAAGGCGCCGAGTTCGCCTTCCCGCAGATGAAATAGCCTGTTGGGTCTGACCTCGGTCAGACCCCATTGCTCCACGCCCAATGTTTTCATGGGGTCAGACCGAGTCTGACCCCGCCGCTAGCCCTTGCAGGCGGCCGCGCGGCCGAGAAGGAGCTCGCGCTCGCGGGTGTTCTTTGTCAGCGAGGCGGCACGCTCGTATTCGGTGCGAGCTTCGTCGAGACGGCCAAGCTTCTGCAGGAGGTCGGCGCGCACGCTCGGCAGCAGATGGTAGGACTTCATCGATGGTTCGGCGACGAGTGTATTTGCCAACGCTAGGCCTTCGGCGGGGCCGTACGCCATTGACAGTGCGACCGCCCGGTTCAGTTCCACGATCGGCGACGGCGTGCGCTCAGCCAGCTCGTGATACAGCGTCGCGATCGCCATCCAGTCGGTCTGTGCCGCTGTTCGCGCCCGCGCGTGGCACGCCGCGATTGCCGCCTGCATCGTATAGCTGCCGCGCGGCGTCGCCAGGCTTTCGGCCTTCTGAAGCGCCGCCAGTCCGCGCCGGATCAACAGCTGATCCCACCGCGCGCGGTTCTGATCCATCAGCAGCACCGGCTCGCCCTTGGCGTCCGTGCGCGCGCCGAAGCGAGATGCCTGGATCTCCATCAGCGCCACAAGGCCGTGCACTTCCGCCTCGTCCGGCGCGAGGCCCGCCAGCACACGGCCCAGCCGTATCGCGTCCTGGCACAGCTGCGGCCGGATCCAATCCTCGCCCGCCGTCGCCGAGTAGCCCTCGTTGAAAATAAGGTAGACCACTTGCAGAACAGACATAACGCGCGCCTCGCGCTCGGCGCCGCGCGGCACCTCAAATGGCACGTTTGCGTCTGCCAGCGTGCGCTTGGCGCGCACGATGCGCTGTGCCACGGTCGGTTCGGGCACGAGGAACGCGCGTGCGATTTCTTCCGTCGTCAGGCCGCCCAGCATGCGCAGCGTCATCGCCACGCGAGCTTCCATCGACAGCACGGGATGGCACGACGTGAACACCAGCCGCAGCAGGTCATCGCCGACGTCGTCGTCAAGCGCCTCATCAAGATCCGGCACGTTCAGCTGCTGGTCGATCTCGAGATCGCGGCCGATCTCCTCGTGCTTGCGCTGAAGCAGCTTGTTGCGGCGGATGTGATCGATGGCGCGGTTTTTGGCCGTCGTCATCAGCCAAGCTGCCGGCTTGTCGGGTACGCCTGATTTCGGCCACTGCTGCAGGGCCGTGACCAGAGCGTCTTGCGCCAATTCCTCGGCCAGTCCCACATCGCGCACAATGCGCGTCACGCTGGCGATGAGCTTGGGCTGCTCCATGCGCCAGACCGTATCGATAGTGCGATGTATATCGGTAGCCATTGCAGGTTACCGCTTAGTCTATGTCAGCCGCCGGATGCAAGTGCTTGAGCCTGGAAGGGGCGGCTGCGGGCACGTCGCCAAAGTGTCATGTGGTCCGGCTAGACTTGATCGTCTTCCCAATCTGGACGACGAACTTGGATTGTATGCGTAGGTCTGAGGAGTGTCCCCCCGGGCGCTCTTCAGCTCGCATCAGTTGCCCGCGCGGGGTTGAACGATGCCTCTCGAAATCGAGCGAAAATTCTTGGTCTTGGGCGACGATTGGCGTGCATTGGCGCATGGCAGCCACAGCATCCGCCAGGGATACCTTGCGCACGGCGACGTGAGCATTCGCGTGAGAATTATCAACGGCGCAAGCGCCGTCCTCACCTTGAAAGCGGGCGCCGATGGCATCTCGCGAAAGGAATTTGAGTATGATGTGCCGCTTGGCGACGCGGGGGAGATGATTGCCCTGGCGACGGGGCCACTTGTGGAAAAGACGCGCCACCTCGTGACAGATGGGTCATTGACCTGGGAAATCGACGAGTTTTCCGGTCAGAACGCCGGCCTAGTCATCGCCGAGGTCGAATTGCATTCCGCCTCGCAGGAGTTTCAGTTGCCGGCCTGGCTGGGCCGCGAAGTGTCTGATGACGGTAGATACTACAACGCGGCGCTGAGCGAACGTCCCTACACGACATGGTGAGTAAAAAGGCCGACCCCTTTGGGCCGGCCACCAGATTTCCAAATCGTCAGTTGCAATAGCTAGCCTTCGGCTTTCTTTTTCATGGCAGCCAGGCCCTTTTCGAATTCGCCGCCGACCATCTTGTCCATGTTCATGAACATGCAGATGACCTTCGACATCAGGGGTGATCGGCCGGACATCGACCATGTGACGTTGGTGCCGTCGCCTTCCGGTACGAGCGTGAACTCGCCAACGTGGTTTGCCTCGAACGGTGCCTTGAAATGCATGTCGAGTTTGACCTTCGACGGCGACGTCGCCTCTGCCATCGTCATTTCGCCGGAGCCGACTTCGGAGTTGCCTTCCCAGGCGTACTTCGCGCCTTGACCGCCGGAGGGCTCGCTGTAGGAGCGCTTCATGTTGGGATCCTTGTGCTCCCATGGCGACCAGGCGTCCCATGCCTTGAAGTCAGCGATCAGCGGATAGATCCTGGCGGCAGGTGCCTTGATCACCAGCGATCGCGCAACCCGGAAATCGTCTGGCTGTGTCGCTGCCGCGTAGGCCACCACGACGGCTGCAGCTGCTGCCAGCACGCCGATGACGATAAGAAGTGTTCTCAACATTGTATCTCTCCCAAAATCTGAGTTGGATCGCCGCGGTGCCTATTTGATTTTGGCGAACACTTGCTCGCGCATCTGCTCGACCGCTGCACTCGGCCCGAAATCCTCAAGCTCATACAGCTGGCGAACTTCGATGTGGCAATCCGCTGTGCCGTGGGGGTTCGGGAACCGCTTCGCCCACTCGATCGCCTCGTCTTTTGACTTCACCTGGATCAGCGTGTAGCCGGCAATCAACTCCTTGGTTTCCGCAAACGGCCCGTCGATGATTGCCGACTTGCCGCCGGAGTATTGAACGCGGAAGCCATGGGAGCTCGGACGCAGCCCGCTGGCGTCCAGCAGCACGCCGGATGCCACAAGCTCTTCATGGAACTCACCCATGACCTGCAGCATGGATTCTTCCGGCATGACACCGGCTTCAGTATCCGTGTTGGCTTTGACGATGATCATGAAGCGCATGATCGCCTCCTTTTGGTGATGTGCCCGTTCGACAGGGGTGGATCAGCGGCTAGCGCTTGGCAGACTTCGCCCGCAGTTCGGCTTCCTTTGCCTGCAGCTCCGGCGTGAAGCTTTCGCCAAAGTCGGCCGCGTCAAAGATCTGCCTGATCTCGATCTCGGCATCGCCCTTCAACGGGCTGGGGCACTTCTTCACCCAGTCGATGGCTTCCTGCAGCGACTTGGTCTCGAAAATCCAGAAACCCGCGATCAGCTCCTTGGTCTCCGCGAAAGGCCCGTCGGTGACGGTCCGCGTCGCGCCCTTGAAGGCGACGCGCGCGCCCTTTGAGCTGGGCTGCAAGCCTTCTCCAGTCACCATCACGCCTGCGTTCACCAGCTCTTCGTTGTATTTCATCATGGAGCTGATCATGGCTTCGTCGGGCAGCTCGCCGGCTTCAGTATTTTTGTCGGCCTTGAGCAAGATCATGAATTTCATAGGTAATCTCCCCTGTATCATCTGCGGCGAGCCGGTTTTAGCTGCGCTCTGTCTACACGACGAGCGGTTCTGCCGGGGATCGACATGCTCAGGGCGAGAAAAATCTAACTCCCCTGCGGATCCGATATCTACCGCCCCAAATGGCAGTTTGCGGGTTGTCGGGCCGGCGTTGTAACAATGCGGCACCCTCCGACGTATTTGTGACTGGAGCGCCTCGGTTGTCCAACGCAGTTCGTGACAAAGTCTGGAGTGACCAGATGCGCGCCGCCATCGCTGGTGACGAGCTTGCGTATCACAAGCTGCTGGCGGCGCTCGCGCCGGTGATCCGCGCGGCGTGCCGGGGCGGTTTTGCCCGGTACGGCGCGCAAGGCAACGACGTGGAGGACGTGGTGCAGGAGACATTGCTGGCGATCCACTTGAAGCGCCACACCTGGCAACCGAGCGAGCCGCTGACACCGTGGGTGCTGGCAATCGCCCGCAACAAACTGATTGATCACCTGCGCCGCGGCGGCAAGGCGATCAAGGTGCCGATCGACGACGTTATCGATACGCTGGAGGCCGAGGTGCCGGATCAGCAGCTCGACGACCAGGAGGTTGCGGTGATGCTCGAAGCCTTGCCGGAACGCCAGCGGTCGATCGTGCGCGCGATCACGCTCGAAGGTCAGGCGATCAAGGATGTCGCCGGCCGCATGGACATGAAGGAAGGCGCGGTGCGCGTCGCCCTGCATCGCAGCCTGAAGGCTATGGCGCAGGTTTACCGGAGCAGGCTGCAGTGAAGACGGACGATCTCATCAAGGCACTTGCTGCCGATGCGCCGATGCGGCAATGGCCGCTCGCGCCGGTGTTTGCCGTGGCTCTGCTGGCTGGGTTGGGCGTTGCGATTGCCTTTTTCCAGTATCGTCTCGGCGTGCGCGGCAATGCGCTCGATTCACTTGGCACCGTGCGTTTCCCATTCAAGTTCGTCGTGACGCTCTCGCTGGCCCTGCCGGCGATCTACGCGACGTATCGCCTGTCCAGGCCCAATGGCGAACTCGGCAAGATTTGGGTGGCTTTGCTGGTCGCTCCCGTCTTGCTGGCAGCCGGCGTGGCCCTGGAACTGATCAACGTGCCCGCCGAACTCTGGAAGACACGGCTGATCGGCCATAACTCTTCTCCGTGCATGTATCTTATTCCCCTCATGGCCCTGGGTCCGTTGGCGGCGATGATTGCGGTGCTGCGCTACGGTGCCGTGACGCAGCCCCGGCTTGCCGCGCTGGTGGCTGGCCTCGCGGCTGCGGGAATTGGCGCCACGCTCTATGCTTCGCATTGCCCTGACGACAGCCCGCTGTTCGTGGCGACCTGGTACACGATCGCGACCGGCATCGTGGTGCTCGTCAGCCAGCTCGTCGCGCCGCGCGTCGTGCGCTGGTGAACGCGCGTCGAGAAGGGGTCAGACCTCAATCTGATCCCAAATGAGCGGCCAGCCGGCTCTTGGCTGTAACTTCCGGCTCTGGGCTGCGTACCGTCTGTAGAAACCTCGGAGGGACGATACGCCATGGACGCCATCAAGAGCCTGCTCATCACGGGACCAGCACGGCTCAGCGCCGTCTTTTACTGGCTGCCGCCGTTGGTTGCGCGCGTCATTGTCGGCTGGGTGTTCATGTGGAGCGGCTGGACCAAGCTGAACAACCTTTATCCCAGCGGCGACTTTCCCGGCATGATTGCCAACTTCGAGTCCTGGGGCATCCCGGCGCCGCACATCATGGCGCCGTTCGTGTCAGGCGTAGAGTTCTTCGGTGGCATACTTCTTTTGCTCGGCCTGTTTACCCGCATTGCCGCGACGCCGCTCGTTATCGTCATGATCGTCGCGATCATCAGTGCGAAGGCCGCGCAGATCGACAGCCTCGAAACACTGCTCGGCTTCGAAGAAGTGGCCTACATGGCCCTGTTCGGCTGGCTTGCCGTCAATGGCCCGGGGCCCATTTCGCTTGACTACCTGCTAGCGGGCCGCGCCAGCCTGGGAGCCGGACAGCCGGCTCGCGAGGAATACGCATAGGCACTTGGCTGTCAGCGCAGGTACCGCTTATTTAAGAGCTTGCTGCTGACCTACAGGTGTTCCGTGACCGACGCGCAGACCTTCGATCTTTGGCTTGAGCGGTTTCCGAAACTGCAGTCGCTGGATGCCCATCATCTGACGCTGGCCAAGAACGTGGTGCAGTTTCCGGTGCTTGAGCCGGGCGATGTGGCCTATCGCGAAGAATGGCCTTGTCCCAACTATGTCATGTGCGTCGATGGCCGTACCCGCGTTTTCAAACTGTCGGACACGGCCCGCGAGCTGTTGATCTATCAGGTCCAGTCCGGGGGAACCTGTGTGCTGACCACGCAGTGCCTGCTCAGCGGCGGGAACTTCCCGGCCGAGAGCGTGGCCGAGACGCGCACGATGCTGGCGGCAATCCCCAAAGCGAGCTTCCATTCGCTGATGGAGCAGTCAGCGCAGTTCCGCGACCTGGTACTGACCGATTACGCCAAGCTGCTGTCGCAGCTCGTATCTCTGGTCGACGAGGTGGCCTTTTCGACGACCAGCCGCCGCCTGGCCCGGCGCCTTCTTGCGGATGCAGGTGACCAGGGCCAAATACTTAAAACCCATCAGCAGCTTGCGGGAGACGTCGGCTCGGTCCGTGAAGTCGTCAGCCGTACACTGTCGGAATGGGAGCAGGCAGGTTGGATCAAGACGGGGCGTGGCGAAATTATCGTTGCCGACCGGGAAGCCCTGGCCCGCGTTCGTTGATTTGCCCGTCTTTTAAGGGATTAGCGCCGATTAGAGTGACCAAAGTCACCGACGCGGGTTATACTAGAACTAGTCTAGCAAGCTTGATGGCGTTCAGCCGTCCAACAATCTCGGCAACGAGGAGGAACCGGTTCCATGACTAGGTCTTCGCTGTACAAATCGATTGCCGCGCTCGTGGCACTTGCCGGAGCCGCCGCATTCTCGCTTCCCGCCCAGGCCGAATATGAAGACATCTGGCCTGACCTGAAGTCGTCCGTCTTCGGCGCGACGGATATCGTCGACGCTGATGGCGTCATCACGCTGGAAGCACCGGTGCGCGCGGAAGACGCGGCCCTGGTGCCGATCACAATTCGCATGCCTGCTGCCACGGCAGCAAAGGTGAAGAAGGTGACGCTGGTGGTCGATAAGAACCCGGCACCGGTGGCTGCCGCGTTCTCGTTCGGCGCTGCTGCCGGCAATGGTGATCGCATGCTGTCGACGCGCATTCGCATCAACCGCTACACGTTCGTGCGCGCCGTTGCTGAAACGGACGACGGCAAGCTGCACATGGCCGTGAAGTTCGTGAAGGCAGCGGGCGGTTGCTCGGCGCCCTTTGGCAAGGACTACGAGACGGCGCTCGACGGCCTGGGTACCACCAAGGTCAAAAGCGTACCCGCCAGCATCGCGGGCACGCACGAAGCGCAGGTCATGATCCGCCATCCCAGCTTTACGGGCATGCAGATCGATCCGATGACACGCGTTACGCCTCCGGCCCGCTTCGTCGAAGACCTTGAGGTCAAGGCAGGCGGTCAGACGGTGTTTCGCATGGAAGGCGGCATCACGATCTCTGAGGATCCGAACTTCCGCTTCACGTACACGCCGGGCAGCAATGGGCTGATCGAAGTGTCCGGCAAGGATACGGCCGGCTCCGAGTTCAGCGGCAAGTCCAACACCGACGGTTCGTGATTTTGAGCCTGCCGGCGGGATACGGCCATGGCAGGGTCTAACGACAGCATTGACGATCTCGAACACGCGGCGGCCGGAGGTCTTCTCCACCGCCGCGCTTTGTTGCGGCAGGGCCTGGTGCTGGCAACGGCGACGGCTGCGGTTCCTGCCGCTATTGCCCAGACCGCACCGGCCGCATCGCCTGCCGGGGACGCGGTGGCGCCACTCGATCCCAAGCCGCCTTCCCTCACCACGCCTGGCGCCCCCTTCAGCGCTTACGGCAGTCCTTCCGGCTTTGAACGCCGCGTCATGCGCGCCGTTGGTGCCAATGCGGACGTGCCCGGCAACGGTGTTTCGTGGACGCCGTTGGAATCGCTGGAAGGCATCATCACGCCCAGCGGGTTGCATTTCGAGCGTCACCACAACGGCGTGCCTGCCATCGATCCCAAGCAACATCGCTTGATGATCCATGGGCTGGTGAAGCAGCCGCTGACGTTCTCCGTCGACAGCCTGCTGCGCTATCCCATGCGCTCGCATTTGATCTTCCTGGAGTGCGGCGGCAACAGCAACGCGGGCTGGCACAGCGAACCCATCCAGCGCCCGGTCGGCTCCTTCCACGGCATGGTCTCGTGCAGCGAGTGGACGGGCGTGCCGGTTTCCGTGCTGCTCGATGAAGCGGGTGTCGACGCGTCCGCCGCGTGGGCCGTGCTTGAGGGTGCCGATGCGGGTGCGTTGAATGTCAGCTTGCCGCTCGACAAGCTGCGCGAGGATTGCATCGTCGCGATCTACCAGAACGGGGAGCGCATCCGGCCGGAGCAAGGCTATCCGTTGCGCCTCATCGTTCCGGGCTGGGAAGGCATCGTCAACGTCAAGTGGCTGCGGCGCCTGGAGCTGACGGCCGAACCGGCGATGACGCGTGATGAGACCGCGAAGTACACCGAGCTGCAGCCGGACGGCAAGGCGCGCCAGTTCACCTACGTGATGGAAGCCAAGTCGGTCATCACCTCGCCGTCCGCCATGCAGCGCCTGAAAGATCCCGGCGTCTACGAGATCAAGGGCCTTGCCTGGAGCGGGCGTGGCCGCATTGCGCGCGTGGACATTTCCGCCGACGGCGGCAAAACGTGGGCGGAGGCCGCGCTGCAAGAGCCGGTGCTGCCGCGCTGCCTGACCCGTTTTCGTGCCGCCTGGAACTGGAGCGGCAAGCCGGCCGTGCTCAAGAGCCGTGCGACGGACGAGACCGGCTACGTTCAGCCCGAGCGCGACGTGCTGGTGGCCGAGCGCGGCCGCCGTGGCTACTTCCACTACAATGCGATCGTGTCCTGGGCTGTCGACGAAGACGGCAACGTGAGCCATGTCTATGCGTAGTGCTCAACCGTTGCTCTGCGCCGCTGTGCTGCTTGCCCTTACGGCTCGTGTCGCGAGCGCGGCCGACGTACCAAAGCTCGGCGTGCCGGCCCCGCCCGACGTCGTGGCGAAGTGGAACACGACGATTTTCCCCGACGGACGCGGTTTGCCGGAGGGAAAAGGCACGGCAAAAGAGGGTAGGGCGATCTACGACAAGAAATGCTCCAACTGCCATGGGCCCGAAGGGCGTGGCGAAACCGCAGAGGAGCTGTCCGGCAACGAGGTGCCGCTGAGCGACCCTGATACGTCGCAGACGATCGGCTCGTACTGGCCCTACGCCACGACGCTGTTCGACTACACGCGGCGCGCCATGCCAATGGACGCGCCCGGATCGCTGACGTCCGACGAGGTCTATGCCGTCTCCGCCTACCTGCTGCAGATCAATGGCGTGATAGCCGAAGCCGACGAAATGAATGCTGCGACACTCGCGAAGGTTCGCATGCCCAATCGTGACGGCTTCACGCGCATTGACGCGAAATAGCATCCGTCATCGGCATCAAGCGGCGGCGAACGCCAGCTGAACGCGCGTACCTGGTTCGTTGTCGTGAATGGCGACCTCGGATTCCAGCGACATTGCCATTGTGCGCACGATCTTCATGCCAAGGCCGGTGCCCGCGGCGCGCACCTCGCCGTTCGCCATCTTGATGCCGCGGCCGTTGTCGCTGACTTCGAGGTTGAGGCCCGCCGCTCCGACGCGCGCCAGCCGCACCAGGACAGGTCCAGGCTCCTCAAGCGAGTAGGCATATTTGAAGGCGTTCGTGACGAGCTCAGTGATGATCACGCCGATGGCGACGGCCTTGTCCGGCGGCAGGCTCACCGGATCGGCTTCGAGCCGCAGGTGTGTCGTGGAGTCGTCGCGCGTCAGCGACTGCTCCAGGTCATGCACGATGCGCGACAGATACTCTGTCATGGAAACCGAGCTGACGTTGTCCGACGTGTAAAGGCTGCGGTGAACCTGCGCGATGGCGCTGATGCGGTTCTGTGTTTCGGCCAGCGCAAACCGCGCGGCCGGATCTCGCACCGAAGCTTCCTGCAGGTGCACCAGGCTGGCAACCATCGCGAGGCTGTTGGCGACGCGGTGGTTGACTTCGCGCAGCAGCAGCTCAGCCTTCTCGCGCGCAATGCGCATCTCGTGCTCGGCCTTTGCTTTGGCGCGGCGCATCTCTTCGTGCACGACGGCCTGCTCGATGATGGAGCTCAGGAGCGACAGGAACTCTCCCGCCACGTCCTTGACGACGTAGTCGGCCGCGCCGGCCTTCAACGCGGCCACTGCGATGCGGCTGTCTTCGCTGCCCGTGACGTAGATGACCGGAGGCGCATTCGGCATGGCGCGAATGTCAGGCAGCACTTCCAAGCCCAGCCGCTCGGGCATGAAATGATCGAGCGCGACGGCGTCGAACGTCGACGCGCGCAGGATGTCGAGCGCCTGCTGCGCCTGCGTGGCGACCTCGACAGTGAAGCCCTCGCGCCGCAGATGCTTGGCCACAAGCATTGCCAATGCCTCGTCGTCATCGACGTAGAGCACGCGTCGCGGCGGATTTGCGGTGGCTTCGGTCATTCGGGATCAGGGACCTGCATAACGGATAGGAACAAGCCGAGCTGGCGGATCGCGGCTGCGAACGTTTCGTATTCGACCGGCTTGGTGATGTACACGTTACAGCCCAGGTCGTAGCAACGTTGGATCTCGACCTTGTCGTCGGTCGTCGTCAGAACGATGACGGGCGAGCGGTGCAGCTTATCGTCGGCCTTGATCTTCTCCAGGATGTCCGTGCCGCTCATGTCCGGGAGGTTGAGATCGAGGAGGATCAGCAGCGGCGTCGCGTGCGCCTTGTTGCCGAGCAGGAACTCCATGGCGGCGCCGCCATAGTCGAAATGCTTGATTTCGTTTGTGACGCCGGCGCGGCGAATATTCTTTTCGATGAGCCGGGCATGGCCGGTGTCATCCTCGATCATGATGATGGTAACGGGTTCAGCCATTGTTCTTGCTCCGGCTTAGCTGCAGCTTGCTGGGAAATCTCAGCTTGAAGGTCGTACCTTTGCCGAGTTCGGATTGAACAGAGATGGTGCCGCCAAGACGGCGCACGGCCGCGCGAACGAACGCCAGACCTAGACCTTCTCCCGGCTGATCCTGCTTGCCTGCGCGCCGGAACAGCTCGAATACGCGTTCCATGTCTTTCTCGTCGATCCCCCGGCCATTGTCGGCGACGGTGTAGAT
Organism: uncultured Pseudomonadota bacterium; assembly: GCA_963846845.1. Taxonomy (GTDB): domain Bacteria; phylum Pseudomonadota; class Alphaproteobacteria; order Rhizobiales; family Hyphomicrobiaceae; genus JAKAXS01. The sequence goes on from CAWJXQ010000001.1 coordinate 142,727, forward strand.
CACTTGAGCGCCCTCGCTGCGCCCTTCGACATTGATCTGTGGCGCGCGTCCCGGATCGGTATACTTCGAGGCGTTCTCGATCAGATTGCTGAAGACCTGCTCGATCGCCAGCTTGTCGGTGATGACGGCCGGCAGCTTGCCGACGGTGATCGTGCCGCCCGCGGCATCGATCTGATGCTTCATGCTATCGGCGATGCCGGTGACCAGCGCCGTCATGTCGACGTTTGCCGGGGTCAGCACGCGGCGCCCCTCGCGCGAAAGGCCGAGGATGGCGTTGATCAGCCGGTCCATCTTGGCGGTCGACGTGCGGATGAAGCCGATGGCTTCAGGCAAGTCGTCGCGCACGGCCTCGGGCGTCTCGGGCAGCACGAGGTCTGGCGCACGCTGGGCCAGCGTCTCGTACTGGCGGCCGACCATCTTGCCGATCGCTTCCAGTTCGCTGGTAAAGCCCATGATATTGACCAGCGGCGCCCGCAGATCATGGCTGACGATATAGGCGAAACGCTGAATTTCTTCGTTGGCGCGCACGATGTCCGACGTCCGCTCGTCGACGATCCGCTCCAAGCCGGCGTTGACGGTCCTCAGCTCACCCTGCGTGTCCTCCAGTTCGCGGACGAACCGTGACACGATCCCGCCAGTCGTCGCGGCTAGGGCCACGATCAAAGCGAGCGCCGCCAGGTTGATGAAGCGTGCCCAAGCCTCCGACCGGTTCAGGTTGGCCAGGCCCTGGCTGATCATTGCGTCCTGCAGCCCTGTCAATTCTGCGGTGATGGCGCGCAGTTCATCCATCGTCGTCTTGCCCAAGCCGCTGTTGAGCTGGGTCATCGCCTTGTCTCGCTCGCCGGCGCGGACGAAGGCGATGGAATTCTTCACCAGTGCTCATCCTGCGGTCGGCGATATTGCGAAGGTGTCGGCAGCCTGGCGCGCAAATGCGGGTTCTCGACAGCCATGCTTTCCAGGTCACGGAGATGCCTGGGCATGTCAGTCACTGCGGCTTGATAGGGCTCCAGGTACTGCTCGTCGCCCGTCAGCAGGAAGCCGCGCTGGCCCGGTTTCTGCGTCCTGGGCGGCGCTTAATAGCCCGGCCAGACTGGTCTTTAGGGCTTGGTCGGTGACGGTGTGGTTTATAAAACTCGAGGTGCGCGAGCCGACCCACAGCGAAAACATCGCGTTCGCAATGAGCACAGCGAAACCCGCCGCAAGCAGGCCCACGACCTTCTGACGGGTGGTGCCGAAAATAGCGATCTCTCCATGAGTTTTAATGGCCCGCCGCCGGGCAGGGCGCTAACTCGCGAACATCATCTGAAGCATAGGAAAAGTCCATAACATTGCGTCGAATTGCATAACGACGCAGACGTCATTTGCAGGATTAGCGGCTATTCCACGTTTAATTTAAAATTTACCCTCATAACAACTCCTATGCCGCGATTTCATTGCTGGCACCGAGGTGCCGCGTATTTTGCATTTTGCCGATTAACGGAAACCTGAAGACCTTCTGCTACCCATTGTTCAGCAGCTGCAGATGTAATACGGAAATTATTGTTATGAACGCCCTGGCAGCAGCCATTAAACCATTTCCCCGCAGCGTTTGCGTAGACCTGGATGGCACGCTGTTGGCCACGGATACGCTTGCCGAAGGCGTGATGCGGCTACTCAAGGGGAATCCCTTGATGGTATTTCTGCTGCCCTATTGGTGGCTGCTGGGCAAGGCACGGCTGAAGGCTGAGGTTGCCACGCGAACAAATCTCGACGTCGGTTCGCTGCCTTACCGGCGTACGGTGCTGGATGCCTTGGAACTGCGGAAGGCCGAGGGATCTCAGCTGTTTTTGACAACCGGTGCGCATCGCACGGTTGCCGAAGCCGTGGCCCGGCACTTGGGAATATTCGATGGCGTCTTCTTTACCGAAGGAGACGTAAATCTCACTTCGCATGCCAAGCGGGAGCTGCTCGTTGCGAAATTCGGCGAGAAAGGTTTCGATTATTTCGGCAACAGCCGTGACGATATCGAAATCTTCGAGCACGCGGGCGACGTGACGGTTGTCGCGCCGGATGCGGCTGCAAAGAAGTGGGCACAAGGAAATGCAACCGGCGTGATCGAGGGCGAGATGGTTTCGTGGAAAACCTATCTGAAGGCCATTCGTATTCACCAATGGCTGAAGAATTCGCTGGTGTTTGCGCCGCTGTTTCTTTCGCACATGGAGTATCAGGTCGCCGCGGTCGTTCAGGTCGTCATCGCGTTTTTCGCATTCAGTTTTGCTGCATCGGCCGTCTACATCCTGAATGATCTGATCGATCTGCAATCGGACCGGCAGCACGCGACGAAGCGCAACCGCCCGTTCGCGGCCGGAAAGCTTTCAATCTTTACCGGCGCCCAGATGGCCGTCGGACTCACCATCGCGTCGGGCCTGCTGGCCACGCTGCTGCCGCTGGCCTTCGGCGTGTGCTTGCTCGTCTATGCCGCCATCACGACTGCTTATTCTTTCTGGTTGAAGAAGAAGCTGCTCGTCGACGTCTTCACACTCGCCGGGCTTTACAGCCTGCGCGTCATTGCCGGCGCGGCCGCGATCGGCACCGACAATTCGTTCTGGCTGCTGGCCTTCTCATTGTTCTTCTTCCTTGGGCTGGCACTCGTGAAACGCCAAGTCGAACTTGCCGCCGCCGTCAGCTTGCCATCACACGGTGCGCTGAGCGGGCGCGGCTATCGCGCATCCGACCTGGAAGTCATCTCGATGAGCGGCCTGTGCGCTGCCTTCGCTGCCGTCCTCGTGCTTGCGCTGTACATCGACAGCCCCGAGGTGCGGATGCATTACCATCAGCCGTGGCTGCTGTGGCCGCTTTGCCCGATGACGCTGTATCTCACCATTCGCATCTGGGTGCTGGCCTACCGCGGCGAGATGAAGGAAGACCCCGTCCAGTTCCTGATGATGGATTGGCGCAGCCAGCTTGTCATTGCCGCAGGTGCTGCACTCGTGATGCTGGCGACGATCGTATGACGGTCGAAACCCAAAGCTGGGGGCGGCTCGCTGCCCCGCCGCAGCGCGTCGTATCCTCCGAAGGCTGGCGCCAGACCGCTGGCCGCGTGCTGCCGTTCGGTAACGGCCGCAGCTACGGCGACAGCTGCCACCTGTCCGGCGGCACGCTGATCGAAACGCGCAAGCGCGATCGCATCCTGTCGTTCGATCCTCAGTCCGGCGTCATGCGCTGCGAGCCGAGCGTCATGCTGACGCAGATCGTGGCCGCTGCCGCGCCGCACGGGTTCTTCATTCCGGTCACGCCGGGGACCCAGTTCGTCACGATCGCAGGTGCCGTCGCCAACGACGTCCACGGCAAAAATCACCATGTTCGCGGCACCATCGGCTGCCACGTCAGCGCGCTCGGCCTGGAGCGCTCCGATGCCGGGGAGATGCACTGCTCGCCCGAAAGTCACCCTGAGATATTCTCGGCGACCATCGGCGGCATGGGCCTTACGGGCCTCATCACGTACGTCGATCTCGTTCTGTGCCGTGTGCCGTCGCTGTGCATCAGCGAGACGCGCCGTCCGTTCCGGCATCTATCTGAGTTCTTCACGCTGTCGGCACAGCACGACGACAACTACGAATTCTCCGTTGCCTGGCTCGATCAGCTGGCAAAAGGCAAGAGCTTCGGCCGCGGCGTACTCATGCTCGGCAACTTCAGCGCTGCAGGCGGCTACGACGCGACGCCGGCCAAGCCACTGTTGCGCGTGCCTCTAACGCCGCCAATCAGCCTGCTGAACCGCGTGTCGTTGACGGCGTTCAACGCACTTTATTACTCACGTGCCGGTGCGCCCGCGCGAAAACGTCAGCGTGCCTTGGGATAGCTTCTTTTATCCGCTGGACCGCATCGGCGGGTGGAACCGTCTCTACGGTCCCAAGGGGCTCATGCAGCATCAATCCGTCGTTCCAGTGAGCGGCGGCGAAGAGAAGATCGTTGCGTTGCTTGAGTGTGCCGCGCGCCACAAGCAGGGCTCGTTCCTCACGGTGCTGAAGAAATTCGGTGATGTTAAATCGCCCGCGCTTCTTTCGTTTCCGCGCGCGGGTTACACCCTGACACTGGATTTCCCGTTTTTGGGCAATCGCACGCTGCGGCTGCTGGAAGATCTCGATCGCATCGCAATCGATGCCGGCGGCGCGGTCAATCCTTACAAGGACGCGCGCATGTCTCCGGAAACTTTTGCGGCGTCCTTTCCCAATTGGGCTGAGCTCGAACGCCTGCGCGACCCGCGCTTCATGTCAGATTTCTGGCTTCGTACGGCGATGCGGCTATGAAGGCTCGGAATCACTTTTCAGAAAAGTGTGCCGCATTGGCACAAAATGCCGGCATTTTTTATGCCTGCATTTGGCCTGGAAGTCGCAGATCCGAACGCCGTGGTGAAACGGCGCACCGGTTTTGAGACGTATGAACGATCGAGGGCAAGGATCTTCATCGAAACTAGATACCTTGAAGCGATAAGCCATTCACGGAATTGAATGTAGAGGCAGGACAGCCTCCACGACGACGGATTGAAATTTGGCCCGGATCGCGGGCCGTGCAGGGTAAGTGCAGGAGCACGGGATGTTGGATATCGTTGACCAGAAGCACGTGTCGGTTGCGAATGACCCGAAACTTTTGAGCGTCGATGACGCCAAATCGATGGGACTGACGCAGATGTCCGATCTCTTCCGGGATCACATCAACCCGGGCCAGCTGCATTTCATGCGGCTGCTGGGCTTCAACAAGGTCAAGGTCGAGCGTGCCGAGGGCATGTACTACTACGACCAGAACGGCCGCAAAATTCTCGACTTCTTCGGCGGCTTCGGCTCGCTGGCGCTGGGCCACAACCACCCGCGCATTCTGGAAGTGCGCCGCAAGTTCGCAGAAGAGAAGCGGCACGAAATCGCCATCGCCTTCCTGTCGCAATACGCTTCGGCGCTGGCTTACAACCTGGCCCAAATCTCGCCAGGCGATCTCGACATGGTGTTCTTCGGCTCTTCGGGCTCCGAGGCGATGGAAGCCGCGATCAAGCTGGCCGAACGCGCCGCAGGCCCGAAACGCAACAAGATCGCCTATGCGCAAAATTCCTTCCACGGCAAGACGCGCGGCGCGCTGGCGCTGACGGACTCGCCGCTGTACCGCGCCGGTTTCCGTCTCAACGATCACACGCGCTGCATTCCTTTCGGCGATATTGAAGCCATCCGCCGTGCTTTCGAAGAAGATCGCGAGATCGGCGTCATCGTCCTTGAAACTATCCAGGGCGGCGCCGGCATCGTCGAAGCCCCGCAAGGCTTCTGGAAGGCGCTGCGCCGGCTGTGCGACAAGCACGACGTCATCTGGGTTGCCGACGAAGTGCAATGCGGCGTCGGCCGCTCCGGCAAATTCTACGCTTTCGAGCATGAGGACGTCGTTCCCGACATCACCGCGCTGGCAAAATCGCTGGGCGGCGGCAAGAGCGCAATGGCCGCCATGATCGCGCGCCGCGACGTTTACATGAAGGCCTACGGCTCACCGGCAGACTGCCATGATCCACGCGCAGGCCACGTTCGGCGGTATCGGCGAAGCCTGCGTCACCGCCATCGAAACCTTGAACGTGCTCTATGAGGAAGGCCTGATCGACAATTCTGCCGAGCAGGGCGCGTACCTGCTGAAGCGGCTCAAGGACCTGCAGCAGAAGTATCCGAAGTTCATCAAGGACGTGCGCGGCCGCGGTCTTTACATCGGTCTGGAATTCCAGGACCTGTCGCAGACGCTTCCGCTTGTGCTGAAGCCGCTGGTCGCTGCGATCGACGATAAGCTGAAGGGCTCGATCTCCGGTTTCGTCGGCAGCTTGCTGCTGAAGGATCACGGCGTGCTTGTCGCCTTCACCGAATACAACCGCAACGTCATCCGCCTCGAGCCGCCGCTGATCTGCAAGGCAGAGCACGTCGACGAGTTCATTGCCGCGCTCGACGAAGTGCTGTCGCGCGGCATCACGGGGATCGTGAAGGATTTCATCGTTTCCAAAACGCAATAGAAAATAAGCTCCGGCGCGGTGCCATGCAGACAGTTGTCCAGATCGTTTCCGGATTTGCCCAGCCCGTCCAACGCTTCGCGTCGGCCTATCTTTCTGAACGGTTCGTAAGGCGCCTCTGGCAGCTGGCTTTTGCGCTGTTCATCCTGGCGGTGGCCGCCGCGGCGTGGACGAAGCCGCTGTTCGATTGGGATACCGTGGCCTATATCGCCGTGGCGATTGAGCCGGGCTACCAAACCAACGAAGAGCTGCATCGCGCTGCGTTCGCAGAGGTGGAAAAGCACGCGGTGCCGGCGGGGAAGTGGTACGAGTTCACGGCCGGCAATTCCTACAAGCAGCACATGTACCAGAACGCTGACGACTTCGTGTCGCAGCTGCCGATGTATCGTGTGAAACCGGCCTACGTCTGGATGATCCGCGCATTTTCCAATGTCGCAGATCCGTTCACGGCAACCAAGATCATTGCCGTGCTGTCTGTGCTTGCATCCGGGTTTGTCGTCTTTCTTTGGCTAAATCAGCGTGACATGATCCACATGGCCGCTCTGGTCGCGCCGATCATGCTGTTGGCCCAGTATTTGGAGGCCGCGCTCTTTGCCACTCCCGACTTGTCGAGTACGGCTCTCAGTCTTGGCGGCATCTATTGCCTGATGCGTGGCCGCGATTGGTGGGCGCTGCCGCTTCTGTTCGGCGCGTTCCTGATGCGGATCGACGCGATCATCTTCCTCTTTGCCCTGCTGCTGGCCGCTTTGGCCTTCCAGACAGCGGTGCGCGTCACTTTGATTGCCTTCGCCTCGGCGCTGGTTGCGTACTTCGTCATCGTCTCGGGCACCGGCCACATCGGCTGGTGGGGTCACTACGTGTTCGCCACGGTCGAGATACAGAACACGCTGATCGGGTTTCATCCGGAATTCAGCATCGCCACGTACTTGGATGGCTTGTTCCGCGGCCTCGTGATCGGCATCCGCGACTATCGCTGGATGCCCATGGTGGCGCTGATGATCGCGGCCGGGTTCATGCTGGCCTCGGCGGGGAAGCCTTTCCCCACACGGGCGAAGATGCTGCTGGCCGCACTAGGGCTGACGTTCATCGGAAAGTTCATCACCTTCCCGCTTCCGGTGGACCGCAACTACCTGCCGTTCGTAGTCGCGATGGCGCTTATCCTGATCGTTGAGGTATGGCGGCCGTCCACCTTCTCATCTGGCCGCCCTGAGCGAGCTTAGGAGTAAGGTGAGAGTGGGCGGCGTTGGGTGGCGTGGCTCACCTAAAGCGTTATGCCTGGCCCTGAACCGCCGAAAGCCGCCAGTTCCTGGCGGGATTTCTCGACGCTATTTCACGTTTGCCCGGAAGGTCTAGGTCCGCCGTACTGATGTCCGCAGACACTGCATGTACGTGTGAAATCCGCCCTGCTTGAAAAGGTCGATGCCTTCAGCCGACTTCAGGCTGTAGAGGGCAAGGCCAACAGGTATGGTCGAGACCAGATACAGCACCAGAAGTAGCGCGGCGAAGCCCAGACGCCGAGGTGTCAGCCAGCGGCCGCTCGGCGGTGCGGCGCTCGGCAGTTCATCATCAGTCTTGTCCAATCGTCCCTCCTTCGCGTTCGGCCCCCGCGGACGGGCAGCAGGCACTGCGTCTCAGGCTTGTGAAAACGAACGGGCGCTGCCGCCCTACCGTGCCGACGCCCGGGACTCGCTGCCTCTTGGGGCATACGTTCCGGCCCCTGCAAGGAGCAGCACCAGACCCAGGCTCAGCGGCGCGAACAACGCTTCTTCCTGGAAGATCGAGTTCGTGATGATGAACACGATCGCGAACGTTGCGAAGGACAGCGTGGGGTCCATCGTCTGCAGGAACCGCTTCCAGAACCGGCTGGCGACCCAGAGATAAAAAGCCAGCACGCCAGCGCCTGCCAGTCCCATCTGATAGAGGATCACGCCCACGCCGCTTTCGACGGCCGTGTCGGTGAAGCCCTGGTGCTGGAATGTCTGCCACTCTTCAGCGCCGAAGTTGTTGTTGAGATTGCCGCCCGCGCCGATGCCGTAACCGAGTGGATTGCTCATGAAGCCCTTGAGGCTTCCGATCAGGCCGATGACGTGGAAGTCGTCTGCATTGCGGCCGACGTGGAAGAGCACTACGGCATAGGTGACCGCCGCCGCGAGCATGATCCACAGAACCGGCTTCGGACTGAACCGCTGCGCCGCCCACACCGCTGCCAGGCCGAACAGGAAGTAGACCATCGCGCCTTTGGAGCCGGCAAAGACCATCAGCGGCACGAACAGCAACATTTGCAGATAGCGCTTCTGCACGAAGCACAGCAGGGCGAACGTGGTGATCGCGTACGCCACGCTGATGGGGTGCAGGTTGGGCCCTCTTAGACGAATGATGCTGCCCAGGTCGCCAAACAGGCCCGTATTGAACAGCTTGACGGAGAACTGGTCTTCCGGGCCCGCGGTGGGATCCAAGAGTACCGCGTCTCCACTCTGCAGGTAGCTGTGCGCGTTGATGAGCTGCAGGAAGTCGACGCCGAAAGTGATCTCGACGTAGCAATACGCAAGAAAGGCGTAGGCGATCCAGCTGGGGTAGTGCGCCTCGCCACGGCTGTAGCGCGATGCCGTCAGCGCAATCTGCAGGCAGACGAGGGGGATGATGAGGTTGCGCAGGTAGACGATGGCTCCGGCGCCATTGCGTGCAAAGCCGTAGACGAAATACACGCCGATAACGCCGAGCACGATAATCGTGGCCTTCATGATCGGCGCGGTTTCGTCGTCTTCGTCGGCGGGATAGCGCACGTAGAGCGCCAGGCACATCGCCCAGATCGTCATGCAAAGAAGGAAGTTGGTCGCCTTGGCGACCGGCGCGCCGTCGAAGTCGTCGATCGAGCCGCCGATGATGGCGACCATCACGTTCTGGAACAGGAATGCGAAGATGACGAGCTCTATAGAGCGCGAGACAGAAAGCAGGATGACGGTGGCCGACGTCAGGATGCAGACGGCAAGACCAAGCCCGGGGAAGACCCAGTTCGCGCAGATCGACAGCAGGACGCCGAACACGCAAACCAAAGGGACGATAATGCGTTCCTGGATCGCCTTCTTGGTTAAGAAGTCAGGGTCGCCGCTCTCAAACGCGCCAATGTCTTGAGTACCGCTCATGGCAGTGTTCAGCCATTTGCTTTCCGGGCAGCGCGCAGCGCGGCATCCTTATCGGTGGTCACAGCGATAGGCTTCGTTGTGGCGCCGGCGAAAGCAGCGAACGTTCGCGTCACCTGTGGCTTGGGGGCTGCGGCCTTCACAACCTCGTAGGCAACCACACCCGAGACCGGCAGCAGGCAGAGCGCGAAGGCAGCTGCAAACAGCAGCACCGGCACCGGCCAGATCGGCTTGAACGGAATGGTGGGCGACTGCACGATCTGGATGCTGGACAGCTTGTTGGTGTTCATGGCGTGCGACAGCTGCTCGTCGAGCGAGCGCTTCGTGTAGGCCTTCACGCGCTGGCTGGCGGCATCGCTGGCGAGTTTCAGTTTCTCGAATTCTGCAGCCTGGTCGGCGAGGCCGTTGAGGCTGGTGTCGAGCGCCTTGATCTGGCTTGCCTGGTTCTGTTCCAGCGCGACAAGGCCGTCGAGGTCGGTGTGCAGCTTGACGAGGCTGGCGATCGTATCCTGATAGACTTTGACCAGCAGCACGGGCGGGTCGGTTGCCAGGCGGTCGATGCGGTCACCGTCGGCCTTGTTGGCCAGTGCCTGTGCCGCTGTGCCAGACTGCGGCGCGGCTGCTGCGCTCTGAGCCTGGGCAGCCGGCGGAATCTGCTGGGTCAGGCCGGTGACCTGCGGCAGGCGGCCGACAACCCGCATCTGCGAAAGCTGCTTGGGGATGGAGGTCTTTTCGGCGCGCTTCTGATCGATCGCACCCTGCGTCGCGCTTAGCGCCGAAGCCACCTTGCTGCGCTGGGCGAGCAGCAGGCGCTGCTGTTCTTCGATGCGGTACACCTGATTGTCGGCGGCATACTTCGCCAGTTTGCTGGACGCCTGGGCGAACTCGCTGGCCGCCTGGTCTTTCTGTTCCTGGAAGAACGTCACCGTGCCGGCATTCTGGTAGATCTCGTAGTAGCGATCCGAGAACTTGTTGACGAGCACGCGGACGAATTCGGCCGCGATGGCCGGATCGTTGTGCCGGAATGAGACACGGATCAGGTCGGTCTGGGGTTCCAGTTCCACTTCGAGAGCGCGGCGTGCCAAAACGTACGCTTGGTCTTCCGCCTTGAGCGAGCTGCGCAGAGCATCTTCAGTAAAGAGTTTGGCCATGCCGATCTCGGCGATGGCGCTGCGAATGACGTCTTCGCTGCTGAACAGCGGGATCTGTGCCCGGGCCGTCAGGTTGCCCTTCGCTTCGGTATTTTTCGCCGGATCGCTGTTGTAAAGGTCGGCGCGGACCAGCACCAAGGCATTGGAAGAATAGACTTTGTCAGCGCGCATCACGTACGCGATCGTCAGCGCCAGAAGCAGGCAGACGAACGCGGAGTAACCCACCACGTTGCGGAACGTCATGTACGGTGACAGGTTTTTCACGGCGATACTCAACTGGTTGGACGCGCCAGACTCTAGTTTAAGAGCACTAATGTAACCCTAAGTCTTTGCAACGTTCTTTAGGCTCGACCGTTAATAAGCAATGATCATGCCGAGTAGCGCGCCAGCAGATACATCGCATGCGGATTGGTAACGGCGTAGCGCCAGAACAGCCGGCGCGGTTCTTCCTTGATGCGATACAACCATTCCAGTCCGAAGCGCTGCATCCAGTCTGGCGCGCGCATGCGGGTGCCCGACAGGAAGTTGAACAGACCGCCGCAGGTTTGAATGACGCCGACGTTGGCAAGCGCCTTACCGAATTTCAGGCAGAACTCCTGCTGGCCGGGCACGCCCAGGGCGACCCACAGCACGTCCGGCTTCAGTGCGTTGATCTCGGCCACCTTCGCTTCCATCTCGGCTGCAGAAAGGTAGCCGTGAATTCCGCCAAGCAGGCGAATGTTGGGGTAGAGCGCGCGGACGCGGTCCTGCGCCTTGATGTTCTCTTCTGGCGAGGCGCCGAGCATGTAGTGCGTCACGCCTTCGTCGAGGCCGCGGCGGACGACGTCATGGAAAAAGTCGGTCGTGGCGACACGTTCCGGCAAGGGCTTGCCGCAGAACAGGCGTGACGCAAACACCAGCGACTGCCCGTCCGCGTTGATGATGTCCATCTCGCGATGCAGATCGGCGATGCGCGCATCCGTGGCGCATCTTGAGATCACTTCGCCGTTTGCCGAGCTGATGGTGACCGGTTCGTCTCCGCCGCGCCGGGCTTTGGCCAGGCGAACGACCAGGTCTGCCGTTTCCGCGCGATCGAGCGCCAGCATTTCGACACCGCCCACGATCGCCTTCGGCGTCTCGACCAGTTCCTGGATACGGTGGCGCGCCGCCACGTTTTTGCGGTCTGTTGTTTTCGCTGCATCGTGGACTTGCGCGTCGGCGCTTGCATGCAAAGCCATTTGGGGTTCCGCTGTTGGTTTGACAGGCCAGATCGAGGCGAAGATCGACGCGTCGACCCCCACGCGCTGGCGGCAGTACAGGTTGAGAGCGACGGACGTGGCGACGTTGACGATGACGACCGCGATGGCGGCGCCGATGGTGCCGAACTGCTGGATCAGAATCGCGAGCAGCGCCAAGCGCACGGCGAGGCCGATCGAGATGATGCGCAAATAGAAGCCTTCGTGGCCCGTTTGCAGCAGCAGTTGCGGGGCGATGCAGAAGACTGCCGTTACGAGAGCGCCGCTCGCGACGATCAGCAATGTCCAGTATTCCGAGACGTAGCCGGGGCCGAACAAGGCCAGCAGCGGCTTGCCTAGAATGACGAGGCCGATGAACCCGCAGAGAGCCAGCGCGGTCGTCTGCGACGACAGGCTGTGGATGAAGGCACGCAGTTCTTCGCGCGGGCGGTGATAGTAGAGCAGCGAGACCTTGGTGCCGGCAAGATTGGTCGCGCCGAGCGAAACGCGATGCAGGGCGCTGGCAATGCGCGTTGCAGCGAAGTAGGCGCCCGCGCTGACGAAGTCGAACACGAGGCCGATGATGATGACGTCGGCGAATTGCGTTGCGGCTTCGACGACGGCCGAGCCCCACATCTTGGCCGAGCGCTGCCACCATTGCGCCCGGTCTTCGGCCGCGGCCCGCTGAAAACCTTTGAACGGCACGGCGCGCCGCATCAACACCAGCTGTAGAACGATCGAAACCAGCATCGAGACCGCGAGCAGCATCGTGAGTGCTGCCGTGTCGATATCGATGTGGGCGAAATAGATGACGAGCAGCACGATGATCGTGAGCAGGCGCCAGGTGATCTCGAAAAGGCCGGCCCCTGCGGCAAGGCCTGCGATCGGCCGGGCGGCGTTCGAGGTGAAGCTCAGGATGACCTGGATCGCCGTCAACACGGCCGCGCCAGCCAGCACGGGCAGCGGATAGCCCAGCAGCCAGCCCGTGACGACAACGCCACCCGCCATGACGATGGCGCCGCCCACAGTATTGAGCGTCGTGAAGACCAGAGCACCGACGGCACGATCGACGTGGCCGCTGCCGGAATATTCGTGCCAGAGGCGGGTGATCAGCTTCTCCTGACCCAGCACGCCGGCCACGGACAGGAAGGATGTGATGTTGAATACGAAGGCGAAGAAGCCGAAGTCGTGCGGGCCCAGGACGCGCGCGGACAGCGAGAACATGATGAATTGGAGAACCGAGCCCACCATGATGATGGCGAACGACAGCAGTCCCGAACGGGCATGCTCGCCACCGATGAAGCGCGATTGAAGTAGTTTTTGTGCCAGGGACAACGGGTCAGACCTTCATGAACTCTGCGGCCTGAGTATCAATCTTCGTGCCAGCTCCGGAACTGGCGTTTCTCCCAATTGCCGCAGCTGCACATTAACCTCAGGGCGTTAACAGGGCCTCAGCGACGCCCTCGTCCAGGGTGCGGCCATCTGCTCCAACGAAGCCGAAACCGTCCAGCAGCTCCCAGTGGGTCCACCCCATGCAGTTACTCTCGGCCGCCTGCCGCACGGCTTTCAGCCAGGCCAGCCGGTCTTCGGCCGGGGCGGCGCCCCTGAGGACACCGAATTCGTTAACGATGATGTGGACGCCATGGGACTTTGCCCAATCTCCGGTTCGGGCGAACTCGGCCGCGATGCGTTCCTTGGTCCAGGGCGTGCCGTACTGGTCGGCGAGTACGTCGAGCGCCTCGGCGTGACCCGCGGACGCAAGCCCGGCCTTGAGTTTCGCGACCCGGGGATCGTTCGCCTGCGACGGGAACGGAACGCCGCGCAGATACGAAACCGGCGAGCCCTTCATCCAGACGGCTCCCTGATGCGTGAAGGTCATGGGGTCGTAGAAGTGAACGGCATAGACAACATTCGTGAACGGCAGGGGGCGCTCGGCGATCAGCGCGTCGTATCTCTGGAAGGGTGCGTCGCCGAAAATGATCGTGCGCTCCGGGTCTGAGGTGCGAAGTGCTGAAATCAACTTCGTTGCGTGTGCACGCCATAGGCCGGGGCTAATTTGCGGCTCATTCCAAAGCTCGAAAAACACCTTTTCCCGGCTTCGCGATTTTACGTGATCGGCAACGGCCATCCAGGCTCGCAGCAGCCGGCCATATCCCTCGTCGGGCTTTTCTTCGTAACCTTCGGTAAAACGAGCGCCGGGGTGATTGTCCAAGGAAATCGTGAAGCCCAATTCGATCAACTGATCCAGGGCCAGATCCAATTCGTTAAGAAAACCTTTTTCGAAATTCGTCAGTACCAATTGAGGTTCGAACGGCAACCTGACATGCGTGAAACCGGCTTTGGCCAGCGCTTCCAGCAGGGCCCGGTCAGGCCGCCGCGGCCGCGATTGATCGAGCCAGCCCGGGAGATTGAAGCCCTTCTGCAGGCTGGATATTACGGCTGCCGGCGTTCCGTTGACCGGCTGTGCGGGGCAGTCGGGGGCGGTTGCCGGCGCGGCGCCAGCCGGAGACCAAGAGACCGCCAACAGGCCGAGAACCAGTGCCAGCACGCGCTTCATTTGAGAAGGCCCGATCGATTGAATGAAATGGCCGGGACAACCTACATGCCGCTCCCTAACGTTCTATTCCAAAGACGAATACAGCCTTAATTGGACCGGCCACCAAAAACCGGGCGCTTATCACCAAAGGCGGGTTAAGGCTGTCTTGATCGAAAACGTGGCGGTTGCGCACACGTGTTAAAATGCATCCAGCATTCTCTACTCAGGACATCGACATGTCTTACGAGCTGGGTGACGGCATCAAAGGCTTCGCTAAGAAGGCCCGCACCGCATATGCTCGTGCGTGCCTGCTCACCGCGCTCGGTTTGCTCTTCCAGCCCGGCCTGGCGCGCGCGCAAGATGCCAATCAGGCTGCGCTGCTGAATGGCGAGGCGAGATCCAGTTCGGATCTCAGGTCTGGCTCATCTGCCAACACACGCCGTCGAGCTGCAAACCGCGCCGCCGGCGCTCGGTGCCGGTGTCTATAAGCTCGGGCGCGGCGACAAACTTCGCGTGCGCGTCTACGACCGCGAGGATCTGAGCTGGGACGTCATGGTCCGCGAGGACGGCAACGTGCAGATCCCTTACCTCGGAAAGTTTGACGTCACGGGCCGCACCACCGGTGAGTTCGAATCGCAGATTTCCGACGCTCTGCGCACTCGTCTCAATCGCGAGACGTCAATTGCCGTCGATGTGATCGAGCGGCGCCCGTTTTTCGTCGTCGGTGTCGTCAGCAAGCCTGGCTCGTATCAATTCCAGCCCGGCATGATGGTGTTGCACGCCGTCGCCATTGCCGGTGGCGTGGTGCGCTCCGAAACGGGAAGCTTCCTTGCCGCCGACGCCTCGCGCGAGACGGCAAAGTTGCAAACGGCAGCGGAAGAACTTAAGCGCCTGCTGTCGTCACGTGCGCGCCTGGCAGCGGAGCGTAAGGGGCAAACGGTTGTCGGAACATCGCCTGAGTTGACCGAGCTCACCGGCGAGACGGAAGCCAAGCGCCTGCTGGTGGCCGAGAACGAAATATTGAAGAGCAACTTGCAGGCGACCGATCGCGACAGGCAGGCGTTTTCTGCCTCTATCGAACTCAGCGACAAAGAGATCGCCGCACTCGAACTGCAACTGGGGCAGATCAAAGTGCAGCGCAAATTGCGCGACAAGCAGCTCGAAGATTTTCAGTCGTTGATTGCCAAAGGCCTCACGACGCAGCAACGCGTTGTCGAATCCCAGCTCGCCATCTCACTGCTGGAGCGTGACAACCTGGAGGCCAACGCCAATATTGCGCGCGCCAAGCAGACGCGGCAGAAGGCCATGCGCGACCTCGACATGCTGTCGCTCGACCGCAAGTGGAAGATTGAGCAGGAGATCGTCCGCCTCGATGAGCAGATCGACAAGGCCAGGGTGGCCATCCGGGCCTCGCGAAAGATCATCCAGCAAATCACCGGCCTGCCGGCCAGCATGCAGACGCCCACCGGCAGCGAACCGATCCTGGCCTACCAAATCATGCGCAAAGGTCCTGACGGCGCGATCGAAACCGTTGCAGCCGAGGAGCAGTCGACGATCGAACCCGGCGATATCGTGAAAGTCACGCCGCGGGTCAATCAAATTTCGACCGGCTCGAACCGCTGAACGTTGCTCCGGCTCCGGCGTCACGCCGTCTAGCCTAGGAATTACGCGCAGTTGCGCCGCCGCACAGGCATTGCTAGCTAGGCGAATGTCCGACAGTCCCATCATCAGTTCCGCCGCGTTCCGTGCGCTCATGCGCAATGTGCCGGGCCAGGTCACGATCATCGCGACCGGCGCGCGTGGCCATCGCAAGGGTCTGACGGCTACTGCCGTTTGTGCGCTGAGCGACAGTCCGCCCACGGTGCTGGTCTGCGTCAATCGCCTCGTGGGTGCCCACGACACCATCATCGAAAACGGGATGTTCAGCATCAACGCCCTGGCTGCTGGCCAGGACGATATTGCCGTTATGTTCTCCGGTCGGCCGGGCGTGAAGGGGGAAAGCCGTTTCAAATCGGGCGACTGGACCGCGGGCAGTTCGGGCGCTCCGGTGCTAGCCGGGGCCCTGTGCACCCTGGAATGCCGCATGTCCGATTACCGGCCGGCCGCGACGCATACGATATTCTTCGGCGAGGTCGTGGCGGGGGCGGCACTCCATGATGCCGACCCGCTGCTCTATCTGCGCGGTGCCTACACCTCGGTCTGACCAACCCATTATGAGACACCCGACGGAACTGCGGCATCCGCGCCCCATGAGCTGTCGCGTCTAGGCGCTGGGTAAATAGCTGGTAAAGTTTCTTCCCTAGCGGACTGAAACTGACCCAAAATGCAACACCTGAAAACTGGCAAGACTTATGCACAGCGCCCCCTGTCTGAACACAGACGGATGCGGCATGTGTGTGATTGGGGTTAACCAGACGTCCCAACGCCTTAACGCGCTGCAGTACTCTTTTTACGCGAAGACAGGTTTGTGATGAGTGCAGCCGAAACATACCCAAGGTCACGATTGACCGTCAGCCGCATGGCTTTCTCCATTTTTGCCGTGCTGACCGAGGCGATGAGCGTCGTCGCGGTGGCGGTGTTGACGGGCGCGGTTTATTCATCGCTCAATCATGGGGCGGGTGGCGAACTCGAACACTTCCTCATGGTCGGCTGTCTCACCGCCTGGATTTTCTCGCTGCCCTCGGTGCTTCGCGAGGATTATCGCACTGAAGCCATCCTTGAAGGCCGCCGCGATTTCAAACGCCTTCTGTATACGTGGATATGCGCCTTTCTCGCGCTCGCGCTCATCGAATTTCTGACGAAAACTTCGGGCCAGCTTTCTCGCGGTTGGCTGGCGTCGTTCTTCGTCTCCGGTTTTGCCGTGGTCGTCGTCGTCAACGTACTCGTCCGTCACGCCCTGATCGTGGCGATCGAGACGGGCCTGATCGCGCGGCGCAAGCTTATGGTCGTCAGCGTCGACCAGGACGTGCGCATGACGGCGCGTGAACTGATGGGCAAGAATTCCTGTGCCGAGGTCACCGCCGTCGTGAAGCTCGACGTCAGGGCTGGCCGCGACGGCATCACCGAGTTCAAGCCCGCCGACCTCGACAACGCCGTCTCATGGGCCCGTTCCCTCAATATCGACGACGTCGTCGTGCTGGCGGATTGGTCTCGCTCCAGCAATATCGACCAGATCGTCAGCGCATTCACCGTGCTGCCCGCCGGCATCCACATCGGGGCTGCCAGCGTCGTCGGCAAGTTCTCACGCCCGCAGATCAGCCGCGTGGGCCAGACGTGCGTATTGTCGCTGAAAGGCCGGCCGCTCGAACCGGGCCAGGCCATCGTCAAGCGTGCCTTCGATGTCGTTGCGGCGGGATTGGCGCTCGTCCTTCTCGCGCCGGTGTTCGCTGCAGTCATGATTGCCATTCGCCTGGACAGCAACGGTCCGTCGCTCTTCCTGCAGCGCCGCCGCGGGTACAATCAGCGCGTATTCCAAATCTGGAAATTCCGGACGATGACCGTCATGGACGACGGCGACAACATCGTTCAGGCGCAACGCAACGACGCTCGCGTCACGCGCGTCGGCCGCATTCTGCGCCGCTACAACATCGATGAGCTGCCGCAGCTGGTGAACGTGCTGCGCGGCGAGATGTCTCTTGTCGGGCCGCGCCCGCACGCCGTCGCGCATGATCGCATGTACGAAACTAGCATCATGCAGTACCCGCGACGCCTCAACATGCGTCCGGGCATCACCGGCTGGGCGCAAGTGAACGGCCTGCGCGGGCAGACGGAGACGGAGCGCGCCATGGCAAAGCGCCTTGAATACGATCTGCACTACATCGACAACTGGTCGATCGGCCTGGACTTCTACATCATCCTGTTGACGGTGTTGTCGCCGCGCGCCTACCGCAACGCGCACTGACAGGGCGCTAGGCCGGCGGGCCCAGTTCCAGCACCTCTCCGTAGGCGAACCGCTGGTCGAGGCACTGCGCCAGCGGTTGCTTTTTCGCCAGCGCGTAGAGGCAGCGCATGGGGCCTGCGTGCGTGATCCAGAGTTCGTGCCGTCCGCTCGCTGCCGCTTCGCGCCAAAGCTGCTCTACCCGAGACGACAACTCGCCCACCGTCTCCCCGCCGCGCGGGCGATAGCCGAGCGGATCTGCGGCCCACGCATCGATCTCCTCGCGCGCGATCGCGTCCCAGGCCAGGCCTTCCCAGGCTCCAAAGTTCAGTTCTTGCAGCCGCGGCTCGACGTCCAGCGACAGCCCGAGGCCTTCGGCCACTGCGTGCGCCAGATGGCGCGCGCGCTGCAGCGGGCTGGTGACAATCCGATCAAGGCGGAACGCTGCAAGCCGCTCGATCAGCGCTTTCGCCACGGCTGACGGCGGTTCGGCCAAGGCTACGTCGAGCTGCCCATAGCAGATGCTCGCGCCGATCGCGGGCTTGGGATGGCGAACTGCGACGATCATCCGGCATTGCCCAATTGCGGTTGATGGTTGAAACGAAGCGTCAAATGCAGCATCGGTAGGCGCTCCGCAGCGACGTGCCGCAATGGGGTGTTGCGAGCCGTCCGTCAAACCCGGGCACGTTGCCTCAACTCTACGCTGCGGACGCGCGGTCTCATGCAAAATTTCCTCATCCTGCTCTGTCTGGCCCTCGCCATCGAGGCATCGGTTGGCTACCCGCAAGCGATCTATCAGCGCCTCGGCCATCCTGTCACGTGGATCGGCGTGCTGATCGGCTGGCTCGAGGCGCGCGGCAATGCCCCATCGCTGTCTAATGCAACGCGCCGCCGCAGCGGCGTGCTGGCGCTTCTCATCCTTCTGGCCATCTGCGGCGGCATGGCCTGGTTGATCCAGGTTGTCTTGTTCCAGGCCCCTTGGCCCCATTGGGCCGGCATCATCCTGCTAGCGCTGCTGGCGTCGTCGCTCATCGCCCAACGCAGCCTGCACGATCACGTCGCCCGCGTCGCTGCGGCACTGGCCGAGGGGTTGCCCGCTGGACGCGAGGCCGTGTCGCACATCGTCGGCCGCAATCCCGCGTGGCTCGATGAGGCCGGCGTCGCCCGCGCCGCCATCGAGAGCCTGGCTGAAAACTTTGCCGACGGCGTCGTCGCCCCCGCGTTCTGGCTGGGTGTGGGCGGCCTGCCCGGCGGCGTGCTCTACAAGGCGATCAACACAGCCGACAGCATGATTGGCCACAAGAACGATCGCTATCTGTACTTCGGCTGGGCTGCGGCGCGGCTGGACGACCTCGTCAACCTGCCTGCGTCGCGCCTCACCGCGCTTTGGCTTGTGCTGGCAGCGGCGAGCACGCCGTCCGCATCGGCGCGCGGTGCAATCCGCTGCATCAGGCGTGATGCGCGCAATCACCGCTCGCCGAATGCCGGATGGCCCGAAGCCGCGACGGCTGGCGCACTGGGCCTGAAGCTGAACGGGCCGCGCGTCTATGGCGAGACGCGCATCGACGACGCGTACATGGGGGACGGCCGGGTCGACGCCACCGCGGCCGACATCCGCGCGGCCCTGGCGCTCTATCGGCGCGCCTGCATCATCCAGTGGCTCGCAGTTGCGGCGCTTCTTGGGGTGATGTCGAGCGTCGCCTAGCGTGCCAGCGCCAGCAGCCCGTCTAGGTCGACGTGGTCTGCCAGATGCGCCGCCAGCGCATCGAGCGTGCGTTCGACCGCCGCGTCATACTCAAGCGTCGAGGTTGAGGCGCCCATCGCCTGCAGCCACGCGGTGCGAAAGCTGTCGGCACCGAACAGCCCATGCACATAGCAGCCGGCTACGCGACCGTCGGCAGAGGTGGCGCCGTCCAGTCTGCCATCGGCAAACCGCAGGTACGGGCGCGCGCAATCGGCGCCATCGGTTTCCCCGATGTGCATCTCGTACCCGGTGAACGCCGCAGCATTATCGCCCGCGCTTGCCCCGTGGACCTCGGCGAGTTGCTTGCTGCCGGTCATCCTTGTCGCCACGTCGAGCAGGCCCAGACCGGGCATCTCGCCGGGCGGGCCTTCGATCCCATCGGGATCGGCGATGGTGCGGCCGAGCATCTGATAGCCACCGCAAATGCCTAGTACGCGCCCGCCGGCGCGCACGTGGGCTGCGATGTCGACGTCCCAGCCTTCGCGCCGCAAGTCCGCCAAATCGGCCAGCGTCGCCTTGGAGCCGGGCAGCAGCACCACATCGGCATCGCGGGGTATTGGTTCGCCCGCGCGCACCATCACCAGGCGCACGCCGGGCTCCATCTTCAACGGATCGAGATCGTCGAAATTGGAGATGCGCGGCAGCAACGGCACCGCGATCGTGAGGGCACCGTTCTGCTCGGCGCCCTGTCCGGGATCACGCTCCGCCAGCGCCATGGCGTCCTCGGCGGGCAAGAGCCGCGCGTCTTTGAAGTACGGGATCAGTCCAAACCCTGGCAGCCCGCTGAGCTGTTCGATCTGGTGCATGCCCTCGGTGAACAGCGCCGGATCGCCGCGAAACTTGTTGACCAGGAAACCGCGCAGCATCGCCCGGTCATCCGGATCGATCACCGCCGTCGTGCCCACGATCTGCGCGATGACGCCGCCGCGATCGATGTCGCCGATCAGCACGACAGGTACGTCTGGCTGCGCGCGCAAAGCCCATGTTGGCAATATCGTTGCGGCGTAGATTGATTTCCGAAGCCGAGCCTGCGCCTTCCACCAATACGAGGTCCGCATCCGCCCTCAGCCTCGCGAAGCTCTCGAGCACGGCAGCCATGAGCTTCGGCTTCCATGTCTGGTAGTCCTGCGCCCGCGCGCTGCCGATCACGCGGCCGTGCACCACCACCTGGGCGCCGATCTCGCTCTGCGGCTTCAGGAGCACCGGGTTCATGTCGACGCCCGGCTTCACGCCGCACGCGCGCGCCTGCAGCGCCTGTGCGCGGCCGATCTCGCCACCGTCCACCGTGACGGCTGCGTTGTTCGACATGTTCTGTGGCTTGAACGGCAGCACCCTCAGCCCGCGTTTGGTGAAGGCGCGTGCCAGCCCGGCGACGATCAGTGACTTGCCGACGTCCGATCCCGTGCCTTGAAACATTAGCGTCCTGGCGGGCTTTGCAACGTCGGGCATCAGAACTCAATGCCTGCCTGAGCCTTTACCCCGGCTTTGAAGTGATGCTTCACCAGCGTCATCTCGGTGACGAGGTCTGCTGCCGCGATCAGTTCCGGCTTGGCATTGCGACCCGTCACGATGATGTTGAGATCGTCGCGGCGCGCGCTCAAGGCCGCCACCACCTCATCGAGCGACAGGTAGTCGTAGCGCAGCGCGATGTTGAGCTCGTCCAGCACGATCAGCTTGAGCGACGCATCCGCCATCAGTTCGCGCGACTTGGCCCAGGCCGCCTGGGCCGCTGCGATGTCGCGCGCCTTGTCCTGCGTCTCCCACGTGAAGCCTTCGCCGAGCGCGTGAAATTGCACCTGGCCGCCGAACTTCGCCAGCGCGCGCCGCTCGCCCGTGTCCCATGCGCCCTTGATGAACTGCACGATGCCGACGTTCCAGCCGTGGCCGAGCGCGCGCAGCACCAGGCCGAACGCCGCCGTCGACTTGCCCTTGCCGGGGCCCGTATTGACGATCAGCAAGCCTTTCGCGGCGATGTCCTTGGACGCGACCTCCGCATCCTGAACCGCCTTGCGCTTCTTCATCTTCTCGGCGTGGCGCTGAGCGTCGATATCGCCATCTATGTCCGTCATGGCAGCCTCACTTCACGATCATTGGCAGCCCAGCCACCATGAAGACCACGCGGTCTGCAATGTTGGCAAGGCTCTGGTGGACACGGCCGGCTTCGTCGCGGAAGCGCCGCGCCAGCGCATTATCCGGCACGATGCCAAGGCCGACCTCGTTGCTGACCAGTACCGTCTCGGCTTGGCGCTGGTTCAGAACCCGGCTCAACTCGTCACAGGCGGCGCCGACATCTTTCTCGGCATGCATGAGATTACTGACCCACAACGTTAGGCAATCGACCAGCACGGGCTGGCTCCCGGCCCCGGTGAGCGCTTCTGCCAGCCGCAGCGGGGCCTCGCGTGTCATCCAGTTGGGGCCGCGCCGCTGTTGATGCTCGGCAATGCGTTCGCGCATTTCGCCGTCTCCGGCTTGCCCGGTCGCGATGTAGATCCAGGGCGCGGGCAGGGCCGACAGCAGGCCCTCGGCGTACCGGCTCTTGCCAGAACGGGCACCGCCGAGCACAAAAGTCACGGCCATAGGGCCTCCGTGGTGGCGAGCGCGAGCACGATTAAGAATTCGTTAACCAAAGTCATGACATCCGAATAGAGACGCTTACGTTGTATTTTTTTTACACTGCATTTCTGCCGCGTCCTTCTCTCGTGCGGACGCCTTTGTCAAACCCGCGTAACGATCATTGCATTGAGGTTACGCTATGCGCAAAGGCTTGACCAACAACCGCCTGCTTCGGATCGCCGCTTGCGGTTTCGCCGTCGCGATGGCCGGTCCGGCTCTCGCCATCGATCTCGGGCAGCCCGAGGTAACGAGGGGGGCCACCGAGCTTCGCAACGTCAACGTCGCGGGCTGGGACAAGGATGACGGCGGCTCACCGCGCCACCTGCACGAATTCCACATCGGTTATGGCGTCACGGAAGAGCTGGCGCTCAAGGGTATCCTCGCCATCGAGGGTGCTGACGGTGAACACATGCATGCCGTCATCGGTGCCGTCGAAGGCACGTATGAGCTGATCGACATCGAAAAGAGCGGTGGTTTCGGCCTCGCCTGGTACACCATCGTCGATCTGGCGATCGATGATGAGGCCAGTCACGACGTGCTGTTCGGGCCGATCCTTAAATTTCATACCGGCAAGTGGGACTTCGTCACCAACACCTATGCCGTCCGCACGTTCGGTGACAATCGTGCGCCTGGGACCGAGTTTTCCTACGCCTGGCTCGCCGCCTACGAAATCTGCCCCAAGCTGCGCATCGGCGTCGAGGGTGACGGCGGCGTGGACGCGGTCTTTCACTTGCCGTCCATCGACGAGCAGGTGCACCGGATCGGGCCGGTCCTGTTCACCGAATTCAACATTAGCCAGCAGGTCGTCACGATGGATCTGGGCCTTCAGTTCGGCCTGACCGATGCCGCCACAGATACCGAAGCCAAGCTGATCTTCGGCACGGTCTTCTGAAGCGCGAATTGCAGCCCCTTCGCCTTGACAGACGGCCCGCACCACCGCATGACTGACCCCGGATGGTCCAGGTTCGGCGTAAGCCGGGCCCGGTAAAAAGGGAATCCGGTCACGGCAGCAGGCCCGAGCAGGGCAGGCGGTCAAATCCGGAGCTGCCCCCGCAACTGTCGGCGGTGAGCGAGAGCCAAGAGCCACTGAGCAAGGTATTGATTTGCTTGGGAAGGCGGTTCGAGCGTCTGAAACCGCGAGCCAGGAAACCTGCCGTCCAAGGGAAACTTCAATGCGCCGCCGGGTGGGCGGTACGGGAGAAAGAAAATGACGGCACTTAACACCACTGCGACGCAGGCCTCGGCAACTGAGCGCCTCACGGCTGCCCTGATCGCCGCCGCCCTCGGCCTGACGCTGATCTATACGGCCGGTTTCGCCAACGCGAGCACGCTGCACAACGCCGCGCACGACTGGCGCCATGCCCACAATTTCCCCTGCCACTGACGGCAACCGGAGCTAAAGCACATGTTGACGCGGCTCATTGCTGCGGCGCTGTTCGCCGGGCTGGCTGCCGGGCTGCTCGTCGCTGGCCTGCAGAACTATTTCGTAACGCCCATGATCCTGAAGGCCGAGACCTTCGAAGTCCATGCTCCCGCGGCTGAGGCTGCCGGACACACGCACGCGCCGGGTGAAGCCGCGCACGAGCACAGCCACGACGCGGCACCTGCCGCCGGAGGTCACTCGCACGATGCCAACGAGTGGCAACCCGCCGACGGTTTCGAACGCTTCGCCTATTCGGCGCTGGCAACCGTTGCCACTGCCGTCGGCTACGGCCTCGTACTCGTTGCGCTCATGACGCTGACGGGCGCGGTCTTCACGATCGAGAGCTTCTTCAAGTGGGCGCTCGGCGCGTTTATCGCGACCACGCTGGCTCCAGGTTTCGGTCTTGCGCCGGTGTTGCCTGGCATGGGTGAAACGGCACTCGCTCCGCGTCAGATCTGGTGGATCGCCACGGCGTTGGCGACGGGCGCCGGCCTCTATGTGGTGACGCACTATTCGCGCAACGTGCTGGCGATCGCCGGCGGCATCGCGCTGCTGGCGATCCCGCATATCTGGGGCGCGCCGCCAGCCGATCTCGCAGCGACCGCCGTGCCGGCCCGGCTCGCAGCCCAGTTCGCTGCGAGCACGATGACGCTGTCGTTCATTCTGTGGACGGTGCTGGGCTTGGGCCTCGGCCTGGCCTTCGCCCGCCTCGGCGACCCCGCCGCGCGCGCACAGACCGCCTAGAGCCTGATGGTTGAGATGCGAGCACTCATCTCGCATCCACATCGTGAAGCAGACTCGATAAAAGTCGCGCGCCCGTAGGCGCTGCAGAAAGTGACGAGAATGACGGCCCTCGACAAGGTTCCCTGCACCATCCTCACCGGCTTCCTCGGCGCCGGCAAGACGACGCTGCTGCGTCACGTTCTTGCCAACGCCAACGGCCGCCGCCTGGCGATCATCGTCAACGAGTTCGGCGACGTCGGCATCGACGGCGAGATCCTGAAGGGCTGCGGCATCGAAACCTGCACCGAGGAGAACGTCGTCGAGCTGGCCAACGGCTGTATCTGCTGCACCGTCGCCGACGACTTCGTGCCCGCGCTCGAGGGTTTGCTGAACCGTGGCCAGCGGCCTGACCACATCATCATCGAGACGTCCGGCCTGGCATTGCCCAAGCCGCTGGTGAAGGCTTTCAACTGGCCGGCCATCCGCTCGCGCGTCACCGTCGATGGCGTGATCGCGGTTGTCGATGCGGCGGCCGTTGCCGCCGGCCGCTTTGCCGACGACCCGGAAGCCATCGCCCGGCAGCGGGCCGAAGATCCCTCGCTGGATCACGACAATCCGCTCGAAGAGGTCTACGAGGACCAGCTGCTGTGCGCTGATCTCATCGTTCTGAACAAGACCGACCTTGTGGCCGATGCCGAACTCGACCGCGTCACCAGCGAGGTGAAGGCCACCGTGCCGCGCGCCGTCAAGGTCGTCCGCGCCGCGTCCGGCAACGTCGATACGGCCGTACTGCTTGGCCTGGGTGCAGCGGCTGAATCCGATCTCGATGCCCGCCCCTCGCACCACGATACCGAGGAAGGTCACGATCACGACGACTTCGAAAGCTTCGTCGTCGAGATTCCCGCAGCTCGCCGACCCGGCTTCGCTGCTGCAGCGCCTGGAAACGGCCACCCGCGACCACGACGTGCTGCGCATCAAGGGTTTCGTTCCCGTTGAAGGCCGTCCCTTAAGGCTGCTCGTACAAGGCGTTGGCGCGCGCTTCCAACATCACTACGATCGTCCCTGGCGCGACGGTGAAGCCCGTACCGGCCGCCTGGTGGTTATCGGCCAGAAGGGCCTCGACCAGGCCCGCATCAGAGACGCCATCACGGGCTGACGGCGCCGCGCGTGCTCCCGCGGATGCCGTGACGCACAGCGATCGGAAGCACGACAGTCAGGGAGCTGGGGCCCTCGTCCGCGTTCGGCGGATGGCGGTTCCGGGCAATCTTAAACAATGCATCTCCTCGTCCGGCAGACAGTTTCGATCGACGAGGCCGACCAGGCCATCGATCTCGGCCAGACGCCGGGAGAGATCGTCGTGCTGTCGTTCACCGACAGCGACCTGTCGGCGTTGGCGGCAGCCTGGACGCCATTGAAGCAGGATCTGCCGTCGCTGCGCCTGGCCAGCCTGCAGCGTCTGCGCCATCCCATGTCCGCCGACCTGTACATCGACGACGTCGTGGCGCACGCGCGCTTCGTCATCGTGCGCCTGCTCGGCGGCGCCGACTACTGGCGTTACGGTCTCGACCAGATCACTGCCGTTTGCCGCCGCAATGATATCGCGCTCGCGGTGGTGCCCGGCGACGGCCGCGCCGACGATCGCCTGGCGGCTGCTTCGACGGTCGCTGCCCCCGACCTCGCCCGCATCGACGCCTGGCTCGCCAACGGCGGCAACGCCAATCTGTCGAGCCTGCTCGGCTTCGTTGCCACGCGCCTCGGTCGCAGCCTCGCCTGGCAGGAACCACAAGCGGTGCCTGCGGCGGGTGAGTATGTTACGGCCGCATCAGGTGCACCGCCTCCCGGCAATCCGCCGCCCGCGGCACGGAGTAAGATTAAGGCAGAGCGTCGGCGCTTGGGGGTCAGACCCATGGGTCTGACCCCATGTTCAGCGGCAGCAGTTCAGCCGATGGGGTAGGCCCTCTCCTCTCCACACCGTCATCCCGGCGCAGGCCGGGATCCACGCAAGTCTCCGAGACTGCTACGAGGGCAGAATCTCGTGGCGCCGAAGCAATCTCGTCCTTCCACGTCGAGGGCGCAGATGCTGGCGTAGATCCCGGCCTGCGCCGGGATGACGTTAGCGAAGACGCTGACTGCGTCGACTTTTCTGAGCCAACCGTAATAGCAACAGGCAAGCAAGATGCGCCGGCGCTTGGGGGTCAGACCCATGGGTCTGACCCCATGTTCAGCGCCAGCAGTCCAGCCGATGGGGTCAACCCCACCCATGGGTCTGACCCCATGCACAGTGCGTTGATCATTTTCTATCGCTCGGCGTACCTGGCGGCGGATACGCAGCCGGTCGATGCGCTGGCGCGAGCATTGCGGGAACGGGGCCTGCAGCCGTGTGCGCTGTTCGTTACCAGCCTCAAGGATCCAACCGCCGCCGCGATCGTCGGCGAGGCCATCGCCCGGCACAGGCCTCGCGTCATCATCAATGCCACGGCGTTCTCCGCGCAGCGCGAGGACGGCTCGACTATCCTCGACGCCGCAAATTGCCCGGTGCTTCAGGTGGCCACCGCCGGCCTGCCGCACGAAGTCTGGTCGGCATCCGAGCGCGGACTTGGTGCCGCCGATCTCGCCATGCACGTCGTGCTGCCCGAGGTTGACGGCCGCATCTTCACGCGCGCTGTCTCGTTCAAGGCTGAAGCTGCCGCCACGCCGGAATTAGAATTTGCGCCGCTGGTGCACCGCGCGGTGGACGACCGCATCGCTTACGTTGCCGACGCCGCACGTGCCTGGGCCAATCTCTCCGCAACGCCACGTTCCGATCGCCGCATTGCCATCGTTCTCTCCGACTATCCCGGACGCGGCGGCCGTGCCGGCTATGCGCTGGGCCTCGACACGCCAGCCAGCCTGCGCGGCATCGTCACGGCGTTGAGTATGGCCGGTTACTCGACGGACGATCTCCCCGACAGCGACGTCGAGCTCATGCAAGCGTTGAGCACCGGTCCATCGACCGTGCGTGTCAGCCGCGAGGAGTACGTTGCAGCGCTGGCCGGCTGGCCGACAGCTGCCCGCGAACAAGTTCAAGCCGCGTGGCCACCGGCCGAGCACGCCGGCGGCCGACACCGACTGCCAAAGCGGTTTCGGCTTCCGCATCCTGCAACTCGGCAACCTCGTCATCGCGCTGCAGCCCGATCGCGGCCACGCCAGCGATCGCAAGGCTGCCTATCACGACACGGCGTTGCCGCCGGCGCCCGCCTACATCGCGTTCTATCATTGGCTGCGCCACAGCTTCCGTGCCGATGCCATGGTGCATCTGGGCACGCACGGCACGCTGGAATGGCTGCCGGGCAAGGCCGTCGCGCTGTCCGCCTCGTGCTATCCCGAACTCGTGCTCGGCGCGATGCCGGTCGTCTATCCCTACATCGTCAACGACCCCGGCGAGGCCGCACAAGCCAAGCGCCGTATCGCCGCCGTCACGATCGGTCATCTCAGCCCGCCGCTCGCCACCGCCGGCATGCATGGTGCGGCGGCCGAGATCGGCGCGCTCGTCGACGAATACGGCACGGCCGACGGCCTCGACCGCCGCCGCTCGCGTCTGCTGCGCGAGGAGATCCTCGAGCGCGCCCGCGCCACGGGGCTCGCTGAGGAATGCGGGATCAGCGACGTCACCGATCCCGACCAGGCCCTCGTGCGGCTCGACGCCTGGCTTTGCGATCTGAAGGAACTCGCCATTCGCGACGGCCTGCACATCTTCGGCAGCAGCCCCAATGCGGATGTCCGCGCGCGCCACATGGCCGATCTCGCCGGTGCAACGGCCGCCGGTGGCCTGCTTGCCAGCTGCGGGCCATCCGAGCTTGCCGCTCTCGTTACCGCGCTCGATGGGCATCGCGTGGCACCTGGCCCGTCTGGTGCGCTCTCGCGCGGGCGGCTCGACGTGCTGCCGACGGGCCGCAACCTCACGACGATCGACCCGCGCTCAATCCCAACGCGCACGGCCGCCGCCATCGGCGCGCGCGCCGCCAAGGAGTTCCTGCGCCAGTACCAGCAGGATCACGGGGCCTGGCCGCAGCGTGTCGTGCTGGACGTCTGGGCCTCCGCCAACATGCGCACAGGCGGAGACGACCTTGCCCATGCCATGCAGCTGATGGGCGTGCGCCCGACGTGGGATCACGCTTCCGCCCGCGTCTCGGGTTTCGAGGTGCTGCCGCTTGCCATGCTCGACGGCCCGCGCGTCGACGTGACGTTGCGCGTCTCCGGCCTGTTCCGCGATGTCTTTCCCGAGCAGATGCGCGTTTTCCAGCAGGCCGTCCACGCCGTCGCCGAACGCGATGAGAGCGATGCGCAGAATCCGCTCGCCGCAGTTCGCCGGGCGGGCGAAGACCTCGATCGCATTTTCAGCGGGGCACCCGGCACCTATGGCACGGGCGTTGCGAGCCGCGCGCTCGACGGCAGCTGGGATACGCGTACGGACCTGGCGGACACCTATCTGCAAACCGGCGCGTGGAGCATCGGTGCGGATCTCGAAGCGCGCGCCAATCCGGAAGGTTTCCGTGCCCGGGTCGGTTCGGCCGATGCGCTGCTGCACACGCAAGACGACAATGAGCGCGACCTGCTGGAAGGCGATGGTGCCGCCGATTATCTGGGCGGCTTCGCGGCTGCCGCCGAAAGCCTTGGTGGTGACGCGCAGCTGTTCCACCTCGACACGTCCGATCCCAACGCGCCCAAGGTGCGAACCCTGCAGGCGGCCGTTGCCCGTATCGTGCGCGGCCGCTTGACAAATCCGCGCTGGATAGCCGGGCAGATGCGCCATGGCTATCGCGGTGCTGCCGAATTGGCGCAGGCCGTCGATGCGCTGTTCGCCTTTGCCGCCACCACCAACGCCGTGCGCGGTGATCAGTTTGAAGCCGCCTTTGACGCCATGCTCGGCCGCCCGACGTGCTCGATTTCATGCGCGCGAACAATCCCGCTGCGGCCGTAGCTCTCGCGCAGCGCTTCGACGACGCCATTCGCCGCGGCTTCTGGCAGCCCCGCCGCAACTCCGTCGCTGCCGTCCTCGCCGAAGCCCGCGGGGTGACGCCATGACGGCCCCTGAAGAACGCAGGCGTGGCTGGTGTCCTGGTGCGCTGCGTCCGATGCAGAGCGGAGATGGTCTGCTGGTGCGCGTCAAGCCATCGTGCGGGATGGTCACGCTGGATCAGGCCGAGGCGATCGCGATCTTGGCCCGACGACCACGGCAATGGGCTGATTGAACTCACGTCGCGCGGAAACCTGCAGCTGCGGGGTGTTCGCGGCGCGACCCTGGACGCGCTAACGTCGGCGCTTGACGCGCTGGGCTTGCTCGATACCACGCCAGAGGCGGAAGCGGTTCGCAACGTGATTTCTTCGCCGCTCGCTGGGATCGACGTGACGGCCTTCGATACGCGGCCGATCGTCAAGGCGCTCGAGCAGGGATTGACGGGAGATTGCGAGATCGCTGGGTTGTCCGACAAGTTCGGGTTCCTGGTCGACGGCGGGGGTTTGCTGCCGTTGGACGACATCGAAGCCGACATTCGTTTCGTTTGGACCGGCGACCATTTCGCTATCGGTCTCGCCCGCGAGTCCGGTTGCGACTGGATCGGCGTATGTTCGCCCGAGCGACGTGCCCGATGTGGCAATCGCCTTGGCTCGCGCTTTCCTCAACCACGCAGGCAGCGCCCGGCGCGTTCGTCATCTTTCGGATGCGCGAGCGGGATCAAATCAGCAAGACAGCTGGCGTCGAGAATAGGGGTCAGACCCATGGGTCTGACCCCATACGCAACGTTGCTGTCAGAAACGGCCCCAACACCGCGATCAAATCTACTTTTGACGGTCTCTCCCCCGCACGCCGTCATCTCGGCGAAGGCCGGGATCCACGCAAGTTTCCGCGGGTGGCACGCTGCAGGATCTCGCGCGTCACGCGAGTTCCAGCAA
Organism: uncultured Pseudomonadota bacterium; assembly: GCA_963846845.1. Classification (GTDB taxonomy): domain Bacteria; phylum Pseudomonadota; class Alphaproteobacteria; order Rhizobiales; family Hyphomicrobiaceae; genus JAKAXS01. The sequence goes on from CAWJXQ010000001.1 coordinate 173,083, forward strand.
CGTCGAGCAAACTGATGCTGGCGTAGATCCCGGCCTTCGCCGGGATGACGTTGGAATGGTGGGCGGTGGCGGGGACCGTTCTGACGGCGGCATCTGCGTTGCCGGCATTGGGCTGCCATACGGCGGCACCACTTCGTGCGCCTTGCTTAGTCTCGTGGCCCTTGCGCGCAATGCCGGTGCGAGCCGAACTGCGGCTTACACCCTGGCGGGCAATTCTTATTCCGAGTGCTGGCGGAAACTCCGCCACCTCGCTCCTGACACAAGCCGCAGCCCTCGGCTTCATCACCGACCCGACCGACGCCCGCCGCGCCATTGCCGCGTGCCCCGGAGCACCCGCGTGCGCCAGTGGCACGACCCCGGTTCGTGCCGACGCGGACCTGTTCGCCAAAGCCGCCGCAAGCCTCCTCGGTGACTGGCTCCAGCCTGCATGTCTCCGGCTGTGCCAAGGGGTGCGCGCATCGCCGGGCCGCGACGCTCACCGTGGTGGCAGATGGCGGCGTTTACGGCCTGGTGGTTAACGGCAGCGCCTCAAATGCGGCCTATGGATGCTTCACGGCACCTGAAATCGCCGAAATACTTGCGCGCGTGCCCTCCGCGGTGACAAAAGCCGGGGACGCATCACACACCAGCAAGGGCGCGGCCATCGAGGCGGCGCTCAAGGAGATCCTGGCGGCATGACCGCGACTTACGACTACGTGCGCGAAGGTGCCGAAATCTACCGCCGCTCTTTCGCGATCATCCGCGCGGAGTCCAACCTCGCCCGCTTCTCGGCGGCAGAGGAACCCGTCGTCGTGCGCATGGTGCATGCCTGCGGGCTGGTCGAGCTTGCCGACGATGTAGAGATGTCGCCAGACTTCGCCGACGCCGCGCGCGAGGCGCTGCGCAACGGCGCGCCAATCCTGTGCGATAGCAAGATGGTCGCCAACGGTATCACGAAGGCACGCCTGCCCACCGCAAACGAGATCATCTGCACGCTCGACGATCCGCGCGTGCCGGAGCTGGCGGCCAAGATCGGCAACACGCGATCGGCGGCCGCCATGGACCTGTGGGCAGACAAGCTTGCCGGCAGCATCGTGGCCATCGGCAATGCGCCGACGGCTCTGTTTCATCTGCTGGAAATGCTCGACGCCGGAGCGCCGCAGCCGGCCGCAATCATCGGCCTGCCGGTCGGTTTCGTCGGTGCCGCGGAATCGAAGGACGCGCTCGCGGCCGACAAGCGTGTGCCGTACCTCATCGTGCGCGGACGCAAGGGCGGTAGTGCCATGGCGGTTGCCGCCGTCAACGCCCTGGCGAGTGCCAAAGAATGACGCCGCGCCCAGTCCTCAAAGGTACATTGTACGGCGTCGGCGTCGGCCCCGGCGATCCCGAGCTGTTGACGCTGCGCGCCAACAAGGTGCTGGCCGAGGCCGACATCATCGCCTACTTCGCCAAGGAAGGCCGCCGTGGCACCTCGCGCACCATCGTCGACAGCCTGATCGGCGAAGGCCGCAACGAGCTGCCGATGTATTATCCCTTCACGACCGAGCGCCACGTGACCGACCCGGTCTACGTCAAGGAAACGTACGACTTCTACGAGGCCTCCTGCGCCACGCTCGACACGCACTTGCGCAACGGCATGTGCGTTGCCGTGCTGGCCGAAGGCGACCCGTTCTTCTTCGGCTCGTTCATGCATCTGTGGCGGCGTCTCGTGCCGCCGCACGCCTGCGAGATCGTGCCCGGCATTACCGGCATGGCAGGCTGCTGGTCGCGCGCCAATGCACCGATGACATTCGGCGACGACATCATGACCGTGCTGCCCGCCACGTTGCCGCCGGACAAGCTTGCCGAACGCCTCGCCGACACCGATGCCGCCGTCATCATGAAGATCGGCCGCCACCTGGGCAAAGTGCGCGCCGCGCTCACCTCCGCCGGCCGCATCGATCAGGCCATCTATGTCGAGCGCGGCACCATGAGTGGCGAGCACATCATGCCGCTGGCCGACAAGGCGGGCGACGATGCACCGTACTTCTCGCTCGTGCTGCTGCCCGGCAACGGACGCCGGATATGACCGGCAGCCTGACGATCGTCGGCCTCGGCCCCGGCAGTGCTGCCCTGATGGCACCGGCTGCAGCGCAAGCGCTTGCTGCCGCAACGGACCTCGTCGGCTACGGCCCCTACCTCGATCGCGTGCCGGCGGCGCCGGCGCAGCGCCGCCACGCCTCGGATAATCGCGTCGAGCTGCAGCGCGCACGCGAAGCGCTGGCGCTGGCTGCCTCCGGCAACCGCGTTGCCGTCGTGTCGGGCGGCGATCCTGGTATTTTCGCCATGGCCGCAGCCGTGCTCGAAGCCGTCGAGGCCGGTGAGCCTGCCTGGCGTGCGCTCGCCATCGACGTCGTCCCCGGTATTTCCGCAATGCAGGCCGCCTCCGCCCAGGTCGGCGCGCTCCTGGGGCATGATTTCTGCGCCATTTCGCTGTCGGACAACTTAAAACCGCGCGATGTCATCGCCCTCCGCCTCAGCGCAGCTTTGCAAGCAGACTTCGTCATTGCGCTCTATAATCCCATCTCGAAAGCGCGGCCGGATGGTCTTGGCGCGGCACTGGATCTGGCTCGCGGCATTCGGGCTGCGACCACGCCAGTCGTCTTTGCCCGCGCCGTCAGCCGCGCCGACGAGAACATTCGCATCACCACGCTGGCAGAGGCCGAGGCCGCCATGGCCGATATGCAGACGGTCGTCATCATCGGTTCATCGCAGACGCGGCTGATCGCGAAAGCCGGCGGCGGCGCGTGGGTGCTGACGCCGCGCAGCTATGAGGCCGCATCATGAGTGGCCCGCAGTGCCTCAAGCCAAGCCAGCACCGCTGCCGCGTCGTGCAACTCGCCTTCCGCGGCGGCGCGCGGGCGCTTTACCATCACGACCGGCAATCCCAGGTCGCGCGACGCGGCGATCTTGCCGTACGTCGCCGTACCACCGGAATTCTTACTGACGACCACTTCGATCGCCGTGTCGCGCATCAGCTGCAGCTCGTCTGCGGCATCAAAGGGACCGCGGGCGAGGATCACTTTTGCTCCATCCGGCAACGCCGCGGTGTCGGGCGCATCGACCGTGCGCACCACATAACGATGTGGGATGCCGCCGCGGAAGGCCGCCAGTTCCTGGCGGCCGACAGTCAGGAACACAGTGCGCGGCGTGTCGCCGAGTGCCGCTGCCGCAGCCTCGAAGCTGTCGACCTCAATCCAGTCATCGCCGCGCTGCCGCTTCCAGCCCGGCCGCGTCAGGATCATCAGCGGCAGGTGGACCTGCCCGCAGGCCGTCGCGGCATTGGCCGACATGCGAACCGCGAAGGGATGCGTCGCATCGACCACCGCGGCGAACCGGTTCTCACGCAGGAAGACAGCCAGCCCCTCCGCGCCTCCAAACCCGCCGACGCGATGTGGAATGCGTGGCAGCCGCAAGGCCTCCGTCCGGCCGGCAAACGACATCAGCGGTGCATAGTCGCCATTGTCCGCCAGCAGCGCAGCCAGCTGCATGGCCTCGCTCGTGCCGCCAAGGATCAAGACCGGGAAGGGGGGCGGCAATGAGCGGTCTCTCTTTGCAAGGTGGGGCGGGTGTCGCCACGCATCATGCCGCCCCGCACCGCTGGCTGTCCATCGTCGGCATCGGCGAGGATGGGCTGGACGGCGTCAGTGCCGCTGGCCGCCGCCTGATTGCCGATGCGGAGCTCGTCATTGGCGGCAAGCGCCAGCTGGCAATGGCCGGTGATCTGATCAAGACGGCCATGGTGTGGCCCAGCCCACTGCTCAACGCCGTGCCGCACATCCTGGCGCAACGCGGGCGGGCCGTCTGCATCCTGGCGACGGGCGATCCGTTCAGCTACGGCATCGGCGCGACGCTTTCCACGCATGTCGCGGCGGACGAGATCATCTGCCTGCCCGCGCCATCAGCCTTCAGCCTGGCGGCAGCGCGGCTGGCCTGGCCACTGCAGACGACGACTTGCCTCAGCGTGCACGGGCGCCCGCTCGAACTGTTGATCCCGCATCTGCAACCTGGTTCGCGCCTGCTGGCCTTGTCATGGGATGCGCGGACGCCAGCCGACGTTGCTGCTCTTTTGAACGCGCGCGGCATGGGCGCCTCGCAAATCACGGTGCTGGAACGCATGGGCGGTCCGCACGAGCGTATCCGCACCAGTGACGCCGCGTCAGCCAGCTTCGCCGAGGTCGACGCTCTCAACACGCTGGCCATCGAGGTGTCGGCCCAGCCCGGCGCGCGCATCGTGCCGCTGAGCCAGGGCCTTGCCGACGACCTGTTCGAACACAACGGCCAGATCACCAAGCGTGAAGTGCGCGCTGTCACGCTGTCCTCGCTCAGCCCCCTGCGCGGCGAATTGCTGTGGGACATCGGCGCTGGCTCGGGCTCGATCGGCATCGAGTGGATGCTCTCGCATCCTGAAAACCGCGCTATCGCCATCGAACCGCGCGCCGACCGCATCGCGCTGTGCACCCGCAACGCCGCGGCGCTGGGCGTGCCGGACCTGCGCATCGTCGCCGGCCGCGCGCCCGAGGCGCTGGCTGGACCTGCCGCAACCCAATGCCATCTTCATCGGCGGCGGTGGAGATGACGCCGTGCTGGACGCTGCAATCGCCGCGCTGCCAAGCAACGGCCGTCTCGTTGCCAACGCCGTCACGCTGGAAACGGAGGCTCTTCTTGTTGCCCGGCAAATGTCGCGGGGCGGTTCACTCACACGCATCGAGATCTCGCGCGCCGAGGCCGTCGGCGGCTTCACCGGCTGGCGGGCCGCGCTGCCCGTCACGCAATGGGTTTGGGTGAAGCCATGATCGTTGCCGGCATCGGAACCCGCAAAGGTGTGGACGCCGCCGAGGTGGTCGCCTTGATCGAACGCGCGCTGGCCGAGGCGCACATCGAGGCCACGTCGTTGAGCGCCATTGCGACCGCTGCGGGCAAGGCAGACGAACCCGGCATCATCGCTGCTGCCACGCAGTTGGGTCTTCAGCTTCTGCCAATGTCTACTGAGGCCATGCAGGCCGGGGAAGGCGGCATCACGGACAGCTCATGCTCGGCGCGCCTGTTTGGCGTCTCCTCCGTTTCCGAGGCGTCGGCGCTCGCGGCGGCCGGGCAGGGGAGCAGCCTCATCCTGCCGCGCATTAAATCCGCTAGCGCGACGTGTGCGCTGGCCAAAGCCGCTGCCGCCGAGCTTCGGGGTCAGACCCATGGGTCTGACCCCGTCCACCACGCTCTCACGCCTAGAGACAGACCATGACCGTGCACTTCATCGGCGCCGGACCAGGTGCGCCGGATCTCATCACCGTCCGCGGACGCGATCTCATCGCGCGATGCCCCGTGTGCCTCTACGCGGGCTCGCTCGTGCCTGCGGCGCTGCTGGACTACTGCCCACCCGGTGCGCGCATCGTCGATACGGCCCCGCTGTCGCTCGATGAAATCGTCGCCGAGTTCCAGGCCGCTCACGCCGCCGGGCAGGACATCGCGCGCCTCCATTCCGGCGACATCTCCATCTGGAGTGCGGCGGGTGAACAGATGCGCCGCCTGCGCGATCTGGACATCGCCTACACGATGACGCCCGGCGTGCCCGCCTTTGCCGCCGCGGCTTCCGCGCTCGGCCGCGAGCTGACGCTGCCGGAGGTCTCGCAAAGCCTCGTGCTGACGCGCACCGGCGGCCGTGCCTCGTCGATGCCGCCGGGCGAAACGCTCGAAGCGTTTCGCGCGCACCGGCGCGACCATGGCCGTGCACCTGTCGATCCACGCGCTCGATCGCGTCGTCAGCGAACTCGTGCCGCACTACGGCGAGGACTGCGCCTGCGCCATCGTCTTCCGTGCCAGTTGGCCCGACGAGCGCATCGTGCGCGGCACGCTTGCCACCATCGGCCAATCGATCGCCGCGGCCCCCATGGAACGTACCGCGCTGATCCTGGTGGGCCGTGTGCTCGCCGCGGAAGACTTTCGCGAAAGTGCTCTTTACGACGTCGATTATCGCCGCCGTTACCGCGGAGGCGGTCAATGACAGTGAAGAAAGGCAAGATCCATCCCGAGTTCGAGCCGGGCACCGTGTGGCTCACCGGCGCCGGGCCTGGCGATCCCGGTCTGCTGACGCTGCACGCGCTGCATGCCCTGCAGCACGCCGACATCATCGTCTACGACGCGCTCGTCTCCGAAGACGTGCTGGCCTTCGCGCGGGATGGCGTGACGCTGGAATACGCCGGCAAGCGCGGCGGCCGTCCTTCGGCCAAGCAAGTCGACATTTCGTTGCGTCTCGTGGAGCTGGCCCGCGAGGGCAAGCGCGTGCTGCGTCTCAAGGGTGGCGACCCGTTCGTCTTCGGCCGTGGCGGTGAGGAAGCCCTGGTGCTGACGGAAGCCGGCATCCCGTTCCGCGTCATTCCAGGCATCACGTCCGGCCTTGCCGCGCTGACGATGGCCGGCATTCCCGCCACCACGCGCACGACCAATCACGCGGTCATTCTTGCCACCGGCCATCCGGCCGATGCGGATCATCCCGCCGACTGGGCCGCGCTCGCCCGCAGTGGCCAGCCGCTCGTGCTCTACATGGCGCGGCGCAACCTCGCGCAGATCGCAAACACGCTGATGGCCAACGGCCTCTCCGCCGATACCCCGGTTGCCGTCATGGTCGAGGCGACGACGCCTCGGGCCCGCATCATCGAAACCCATCTTGCCGAAGCCGCCAGCGACATGACCGCCGCTGATATCGATACACCCGCCATCATCGCCATCGGTTCCATCGTCGGCCTGCGCGCGCAACTGGCTCCGCAATTGCAGACCAACTGGCCGGCAACGGAGACCAATGCATGAGCGCCAATGGCTTGCTCATCGCCGCGCCTCGTTCCGGTAGCGGCAAGACCGTCGTGACGCTGGGCTTGATGCGCGCGCTGACGCAGCGCGGCCTAGCCGTTTCGGGCGCCAAGTGCGGGCCCGACTACATCGATCCGGCGTTCCACGAGGCCGCGACCGGCCGCCAAAGCCTCAATCTCGACAGCTGGGCCATGTCGCCCGTTCTGCTGCAATCGCTTGCTGCCGCGACCGCCCAATCCGCCTCCCACGTGCTGGCCGAGGCGCATATGGGCCTGTTTGACGGCGTTCCAGGCGCTCCTGGCGCCACCGGATCGAGCGCCGACATCGCTGCCGTGCTCGGCCTGCCGGTGCTCCTGGTACTCGACGTGAGCGGCCAGTCGCAGACGGCTGGTGCCGTCGCGCTGGGATGCGCGACCTTCGACAAGCGGCTGACGGTGGCCGGTGTCATCATCAACAAGTGCGGCAGTGATCGCCATATCCGCTTGTCCACACAAGCGATCGAGCAGATTGGGCTGCCTGTCGTCGGTGCCATTCCGCGCACCGAAGGGTTGAACATGATGGAGCGCCATCTGGGGCTGGTGCAGGCGCGCGAAGTCGGCTCGCTCGATGCGCGGCTCGATCACCTGGCGGGCATCATCGCCAGGCACGTCGACATCGATCGCGTGATCGCGCTGGCAAAGCCGCTGCGTCTTGCGCCAGCGCAGCCCGTCGATGCCGCGTTGCCGCCGCCCGGCCAGCGCATCGCGCTTGCGGACGACGCAGCCTTCTCCTTCATCTATCCGCATGTGCTGAATGGTTGGCGCGCGGCCGGCGCCGAGATCCACGCGTTCTCGCCGCTCAACGACGAAGCGCCTCCCGAAGCTGCAGACGTCTGCTGGCTGCCCGGCGGCTATCCTGAGCTCTATGCCGCCGAACTTGCGGCGCGGCCAGCGCTTTCTCGACGGCCTGCGCGCGTTCGCCCAGACGCGGCCGGTGCATGGCGAATGCGGTGGCTACATGGTGCTGGGCGAGGCGCTCGAAACCGCTGACGGCGAAACGCACAAGATGGCGGGCTTGCTCGGCCATGCCACCAGCTTCGCCAAGCGCAAGCTGCACCTGGGCTATCGCGACATCACCTTGGTAGCCGACGGTCCGCTCGGGTCGGCCGGTTCGCATCTGCGGGGGCACGAGTTCCACTACGCCAGCGTCACGGCGCCGGGTGACGACCCACCGTTTGCGACCGCCATCGACGCCTACGGCAACGACGTCGGTGCTGTCGGCGGGCGGCGTGGCAACGTCAGCGGCAGCTTCTTCCATGCCATCGCGCGAGCTGCGTCATGAGCGGGCAAGCGGGCGCATTCGATGCCGCCTTCGCCGCCGACCTGACGCGCCTGTTTGCGTGGCGGCGAGACGTGCGCCGCTTCCGTACCGATGCAGTCTCGCCCCAACTGCTCGATGACTGTATCGCCGCCGCGGAGTTGGCGCCGTCGGTCGGCAACAGCCAGCCGTGGCGTTGGGTGGATGTGCAGTCTGTGCCTGCGCGGCAGGCGGTGCGCGACAGTTTCGCGGCCTGTAACGCCGATGCCTTGCGTGGCTACTCAGGCGAGCAGGCGGAGCTTTACGCCAATCTCAAGCTGGAAGGGCTCGATGCCGCGCCGGTGCAGCTTGCCGTGTTTTGCGATCGGGGCACTCAGCAAGGAGCCGGCCTCGGCCGCCGCACGATGCCCGAGATGCTGGATTATTCCACCGTCACCGCCGTGCACACGTTCTGGCTCGCGGCGCGTGCGCGCGGGCTCGGCGTCGGCTGGGTCTCTATCCTGGAACCAGCTACGGTACATGCCGCGCTCGCTGTTCCGGAGACCTGGCACCTGGTGGCCTATCTTTGCGCCGGCTGGCCGACAGGAAGAACACCTCGACCCCGAGCTCGAGCGTCATGGGTGGCAGCCGCGCTCGGCCGCGCCGGATCGCTTGCTGAAGCGTTAGACGGTTCTCCGGCGCGGCAAGCTAGAGCGAACCGAGGTCCAGCGTATCGATGCAGGTGGAGACACCGCACAGCTTCGTCACGACGCCACGGCTGTCGCGCACGACGTCGGCTCGCAGATCCAGGCGGTGGACACTGCCGTTGGGCCAGATCACGCGGCACGCGATGCTGAAGTCCTCGCCCTTGTCTGCGGCATTCGTGATGCTGGCGCGCAGCGCCTCGCGATCCTCGGGGTGCACTTGGGCGACAAGATCGCCATACGTGAACGCGCCGTCGCCCGTGCGCCCCACCTGATGCTTGAAGATCAGCGACGTGGAAAGCGTGCAGCTGTCAGTATCGAGCGTCCACGCACCGACCTTGCCGGCCTCGTGCGCCCGCAATGCGCGAACTTCGGCATTCACCAGCATCGACCGCATATGCACCATGGCCACTACCGGGATCGTCACGCGCGCCAGCAACTCCAGCAGGCCCAGCGTGTCACTGTCGAAGGTGCGCTTCGTCGACCAGTAGGCGCCAATTGCGCCCATTGGATCGCTGCCAATCGGCACCATCACCAGGCTGCGCACGAACGTCGGCTCGTATGCTTCGACCGGAATGCGGGGATCGAAGTAGACGTCCGGCACGACTGCGGTCGTCGCGTTCATCATCGACCAGCCGGAAACGCATGCGGTCATCGGAAAGCGCTGGCCTTTCCATAATGGCCCGACGGCGTCTTCCTCGACGTAGTGGCACAACTCACCTTCGCGCAGCACCAACGTGACGCCGTCGGCACCCACGAGCGAGCGGACGGCCTGCGTCAAGTATGCGGAGACTTCAGTGAAGTCCTCAGCCGTCGATAGCTTTTCGATCACGTCGCTGATTTCAAGCCAGCGGGCATCGGCCGCCGCTTCCAGGGTGCCCGTATCGTCCCGCAATGTGGATGAGAGCTGCGACATGGCAATGATCTATAATTTTGATGACAAGTATGCGGCTATGTCCCGCCGATCAAACGACCGGCGGTTGCACCGTGAAATATCATCAAAAGCTACAGGGGCCACGATCAGCGGTCGCCTGTCGCATCCGGCAGTCAGCCGTTCAGGCGCTTGAAGCCTGCCTCGAGGTCCGCCTTGAGATCGCGCACGTCATCGAGCCCGATATGGAAGCGCAGGGCCTGTCCCTCGTCGGTCCAGCGCGTTGCCGTGCGATAGGACGACGGGTTGAACGGGATCACGAGGCTTTCGTAGCCGCCCCACGAATACCCCATGCCGAACAGCTCCAGGCCATCGAGCATCGCCGCGACAGCCTTGGCGTCCTTCGTCTTGAGCACGAGGGAGAACAATCCCGTTGCGCCGAGAAAGTCGCGCCGCCACAGCGCATGGCCCGGATCGTCGGGCAGGGCGGGGTACAGCACGCGCGCCACCTCGGGCCTCGCCGCCAGCCACATCGCCACATCGAGCGCCGACTTCTGGTGCCTCTCCAGCCGCACGTCGAGCGTGCGCAGGCCGCGCAGCCCCAGATACGTCTCCTCGGATCCTGGGCACGTACCGAGCGTTTCCTTCGCCCGGTCAACAAACTTTGCGGCGCGCTCGTTGGCCGTGATCGCGCCGAGCATCGCGTCGGCATGGCCCACGATGTATTTCGTCGCCGCCTGGATCGACACGTCGACGCCATGCAGGAACGGCTTGAAGTACAGCGGACTGGCCCACGTGTTGTCCATGAGCAGCCAGAGGTTCTTTTCGCGTGCCACCTTGGCGATCGCCGGAATGTCCTGCATTTCCAGCGTCTGCGAGCCGGGGCTCTCGGTGAAGATCAACCGCGTGTTCGGCCGCACGAGCGCGGCGATGCCGCCGCCGATCAGCGGATCGTAATACTCGGTTTCGACGCCCAGCTTCTTCAGCATCACGTCGCAGAAAGCCCGCGTCGGCTGATACACGCTGTCGACCATCAGGATGTGATCGCCGCTCTCGGCAAACGCAAGGATGGCCGTGGTCACCGCCTGGTAGCCAGAGGCCGTCAGGGTCGTCACCGCGCCGCCCTCGATCGCTGCAATTGCATCCTCGAGCGCCTTCACCGTCGGCGTGCTGCGCCGGCCGTACGTGTAGGGCTGGCGCCGTGCGAACAGCTCTTCCACCGTTGGAAACAGCACTGTCGATCCGCGATAGACCGGCGGATTGACGAAGCCGTGTTGCGCCTTTGGATCGCGCCCACCGTGCACGACGTCGGTCGCCGGATGGCGCTTGCCCTTGTCGGTCTTGTCGGAACGGCTCATCGTTACGTCCTTTATGGTGGTGCAGGGCCGTGTGACCCAAGTTGCGCTGCGGGTCAAGACTTGACCCCTCGCATCGGCTGGCTGCAACGTCGTATCAGAGATAGCCCGCGGACAATACGCACGCGGACGGCCGGATAAGCACCGGCTCGCGGATGAGGCTGCGTCAATTCGCTAGGTTCCAGAGACACTTAATGTCGGCACGGTAGGGGGAGGGCAGCGCATGCAGCAAAGCTTTGCGATCGACGGTACGCTGGGTTGGCTGCTGCTGGTTGTGCCCATCGCGTTGGCGGCCCTTGCGGCAATTTGGGCGTCTCGCCAATCGCGCACACCACGACCGGCCGCGGCAACGGCGCCGCAGCCCGTAAAGCCAGAGGGCACAATTTCAATGCAACGCGCGCCAGACGAGGCGCCTTCAGCGGTTGCGGCACCTGCGCGGGCTGCATCACCTGTGGGGGCCATCCCGGTTCCGGCACCTGCGCCGGTTGCTGCGCGCGTGCAGGCGGACCCTGCGCCGGCCGTTTCCGCCGGTGCGCCGTCTGCTGCAGATTTCGCGGATGCCATCACGCGCAGCGAAGCCGGCACCAACAACAGCGAGCTGGCGCATCTCTACATCAAACAGGCGACGGCTTACGTCGCGGCAGGCCAGAAAGACGAAGCAGCGTCCCGGCTTCGCGATGCGATCCGCGTGGCCGCACTCAACCGCCTGGCCGAGCCGCATGCTTTGGCCCGCCTCGAACTTGGTGATCTCTATCTCAGCAACGGCGATCCCACGACGGCCTGCGAACAATGGCAGATCGCCCGCAACCTCTTCCACGACCTGTCGCGCCCTGCCGATCGCGATGACGTCGACAAACGCATGCTGGGCAACGGCTGTCCAAGCGACTGGGTGCTGACCGACTTCTGAATCGCGGCGAGTGGCTATTCCATCAACACTTCAATTTCCTGCTGCGCGCCGTCTTCAACCGCAAACTCGCGCTTGAACACCTTGCCCGCGTGCTTTGCAACGGCGATGTACTTGCCCGGTGCCAGCATGTGGGTTGGAAACGCGCCCGCGTTCTCCTTCACCAGCTGCCCCGTCGACGTTTCAACGCGCCACTGCGTGTCGGCCGTGGCTTCGCCGCCGGAGCGCGCCACGAGCTTGAACGTGGCGCGGGCGGCCGCGTGCTTCAACGCGGTCTCCGTCAGCTTGCCGGCTTCAACCGTCACGTCGGTTCGAACCGTGGCGTTTGCGTCGCCATACGTGGATTCGATCTGATAGATGCCGGCGTTCAAGCGCACCACGACGCCCGGCTTGGCGCCCATCATGATCGTGCGCCTGTTGTCCTGCTGGTCGCGATCGGAATAGATGTTGTAGCGAACGGTGTTGCCCGGTGCATCTGCCTCGCCGACCTTGGCCGATACGCGCAGGCCGCCCGCATTCAGCACGAACTGTTCGACGGCCGCAGTGCCCGGCTTCAACGAGATCTTGCGCGTGAGGTATGCCCGCCCGAACGCGGCGTTCACGACGTACTCGCCCGGCTTCAGGGTCAGTTTTGGGCTGGGTTCTTCATGCGTGCTGAGCAGCTTGACCTTCCCCTTTTCGGACAGCGGCGCGTAGATACGCCAGATCATGCCTTGCTCGATGCGCTGGCCGTCGGCCGTCAGCAGCGCCACCAGCTGCAACTGGTCGGGGGCCGAGGGATCGATCGCCGTCGAACCGGCCGGCGGTTGGGCGCTATCGCTACGTGGAATGACCGTGGTGCCGCTGCCTGCGTCCGGCGCCTGCGGCTGCTCCTGCACGGGCGGCGATGTCGTGTCTACGCCGCCGGGCGCTGCGCCGTCGATCATGTCCTGCTGTGCGGCAGCCGGCAGCGCCAATGCCGCCAGCGCGACGAACGTCATCGCCCACAACGTTCCAACCTGTCTTCCAATCTTCATCAGCATTCTGCGCCTCAGTTCTCGCTGAGCCGAAGCGTCTGGCGTTCGCCGTTGCGAACCTCGAACGTCTTCTGGATGCCATCCTTGGTGCGATACTTATAGCGGCCGGGCGCCAGCAGTGCCGTGGCCGTCTCTCCCGCGCCCGCATGCCAGACGACCTGACCGGCCTCGTCTTCGACTTCCACGATCGGCGCATCGCTACCCCCGGCGCGATCCAGCCGCACCTGGCCCGCCGGAATATCCAACGTGACCTGTCCGTCCTTGCCGGCCTGCAGTTCTGTGTCCATCACGGCTCGCGCGTTCTCAGAACCGAGCTTGGCCTCCACCCGGTACCGGCCGGCGGGCAACGTCAGTACGGGCGAGGCGGCTACCGACCGCGCCACTTCGCGTTCGCCATCGTCCAAGCGCACCACCCGGAAGTTGAGCACCGGTCCCTGCGGCGACAGTGCGGCGTTGGATCGTGCCGCCAGCGTCAACCGCGACAGCGCCAGCACCATCGTCTGCTTGACGGTCGTTCCCGCCGAGATCGCCAGGCGCTGCCGCGCTTCGACCTGCTTGGCGCGTGCAGTGACGTAGTAGGTGCCGGCAGGCAGCGTGAAATCAGGCCGTGGTGCTGCAGACCGCGCAATCTCACGGCGGCCCTGCGGCGCATCGGGATCATCCTTCTCGACCGCGAATATCACGGCTTCGATCGCGGGTCCGTTTTCGGCGCTGACGGCCTCAAGCTCCAGCCGTCCCGATGCTGCAGGCCGTCCCGCCGTTACATCGGCGCCTGCGGTGACGGACACCTTGGCAGTTTCCTGTGCCGGTCCGTCTTCGAGCTGAAGCTCATAGTTTCCAGCTGGCACGACAAGCGGCGTCGCCGCCAGCCGGCCTACGAATACCGGTTCACGCTTGGGCTCGACGCGAACCAGCGTCACGAGCGTGGTGGTCAAGCCGGCATTGCCCGGCGCCAGCACAAGCCGGCCCGCATTGAGATCAAAGCGTGCGACCGAGGGCTTTCCCTCCGCGATGTCGATGGTTTGCTTCGCGGTCGCAAGGCCCAGCTGCGCTTCGACGGAATAGCGCCCGGCGGGCATCGCCTGGATTAGTTCTGCCGCCGAAGCATCGAACGCGCCTTCAGTGCCACCGCCGTCCTTCGTGACATGCCAGCGGATCGGATCAGCGAGCGCGTCTCCGCCCGGCGTAAGGCTGGCCGATAGCACGAGACCGGACTCGGAAAGCTTTGCTTCCGGGGGCGCATCGGGGCGAACGGCTGGTTTAGGCATTGGAACGGCAGCATCCAGCCCGGCCAGCTTCACCACTTCGGCCAGCGCTGTCGTCAAGCCTGCTTCGTCGACGACCTCGAACTGCCGGCCGCCGGTTGCCGTCGCGACGCAGGCCATCGCCGCGCGTGTTTGCGGCTTGGCGCCAAGCGTAATGACGTGAATGGGAAGCCCCGGGTTAGACTTGGAAATGGCGGCTGCCGCCGCGCAGGCATCCTGGTTGCAGTTGTCGGGATCGTCATGCAGCACGATGATCGAGCGGTTGGGACCGATGCCCAAGCCTAGGGCTGCCTGGCGCAGTGCCTGCACCAGCGGGCCCTTGCCCGTGGTGGCAACGCCCGGCAGAGCGGCAATCGTCTTTTCCAGCGCGCCAGCTTCAGGTGCCACGACTGCTTCGACGTCGCCGCAGTTGCCCTTGCGCCGGTGCCCGAAGGCCACGAGACCGACTGCGCTGTTGGGCGGTGCCGTGGCAAGTGCCGGTCCCAGGGCAGCGCGGACCATGTCCATCTTGCTGGCCTTGGCTCCGTCCAGCCAGCCCGCCATCGACCCGGAGCCGTCGAGCACGATCGTCGCCGCCGGCTGCTGCGCCAGCGCGGGGTGCGCCGTGGCCAGCAGGCTTGCGGCGAGGCCCATCACGATCCAGATTGCACTGCGGCGCATATGGCGTTTCCCAACTCGTCTTTTGCCCGGTCGAGCCGGTCTTGCGTGCATTGTATCAGATAGCAATTTGCGCTAGCGAGACCCTGTCCCCAACATCCTGGAATTCACAGTCGATGCATCAAGCGACCCTGGACTTGCTCGCCCGCCGCCGTTCCGTCAAGGCCGACAAGCTTGTCGAGCCCGGCCCAGACGCCAGCCAGCTGGAGCGTATCCTGACGATCGCCGCACGGGTTCCGGATCACAAGAAGCTGGTTCCGTGGCGCTTTGTTGTCTTTTCGGGCGATGCGCGGGCGTCGTTCGGCGAGAAAATTGCCGCCGCCTGCCAGGCCGAGGAGAAGGAGCCGCCGTCTGACTTTCGCCTTCAGACCGAGCGCCGCCGTCTGGCGCGTGCGCCTGTCGTGGTCGCCGTCATCTCGCGCATCATCGCCAAGCCGGGGGCACCTGAGTGGGAGCAGACCCTGTCGGCGGGGGCTGCCTGCTACAACCTGTGCCTGGCTGCCAACGCGTCGGGCTTCGGCACCAATTGGCTGACGGAGTGGATCGCCTACAGCCCGGCCATCCGCACCGCGCTGGGCCTTGGCGACAACGAGCGCGTCGCCGGTTTCGTCTACATCGGCACGAGTTCGGAAACACCGGAAGAGCGCGAGCGGCCCAAGATGGCAGACATCGTCAGCCATTGGCGCCCGGCCTGAATCCGCCGCATCCTCGGAACAACTCCGAGGATGA
Source organism: uncultured Pseudomonadota bacterium (assembly GCA_963846845.1). Taxonomy (GTDB): domain Bacteria; phylum Pseudomonadota; class Alphaproteobacteria; order Rhizobiales; family Hyphomicrobiaceae; genus JAKAXS01. Next base: position 188,678 of record CAWJXQ010000001.1, read on the forward strand.
CCGTTTGTGGTGTGGGACCGGTCGCGATTGATACGTGTTCAGGCCAAGTGGTGCTCGTCAAACGCCTTCAGTACCGGAACTGCTCGGCCAGGACGCGCTCGTCGAGGCTGTGGTCGGGGTCGAACATCATGTAGAGGTCGACGCTCCAGGCCTGCTCGATCTCGACGCGCACGATCTTGCGCATTTCCACGTGGTCGGCCACTGCGCTCACGGGCCGCTTGTCGTGTTCCAGCACGTCGACGACGATCTTTGCCTTGTGCGACAGCAGCGCCCCGCGCCAGCGCCGCGGCCGGAATGGACTGATCGGGGTCAGCGCCAGGAGTTGCGCGTTGATCGGCAGGATCGGACCATGTGCCGAAAGGTTGTAGGCCGTCGAACCGGCGGGCGTCGCCACAAGTACGCCGTCGCAGACCAGTTCCTCCAGCCGAACCGTGCCATCGACGGATATCTTGAGCTTGGCCGCCTGGAACGTTTCGCGAAACAGCGACACTTCGTTGATTGCCAGCGCGGCGTGCGGTCGTCCCGCCAGGTCGAAGGCCTTGAGCGACAAGGGATGCACGGTGCTGACGTCAGCCTTTTCCAGCCGCTCGATCAGGTCGTCCTCGTGGTACTCGTTCATGAGGAAGCCGACCGATCCACGGTTCATGCCGTAGATCGGGATGTGATCGTTGAGGTGGCGGTGCAGCGTCTGCAGCATCAGGCCGTCGCCGCCGAGCGCGACGATCGCGTCGGACTCCTTGGGCTTGACGTTGCCATAGCGCTCGGAGAGCCGCATCAACGCTTCGCGCGCTTCTGAGCCGTCACTGGCGACGAAAGCGATCTTCTCGAACTTGCCGGGCTTCCTGGTCATGCTGATGCTGAGATCGCCTCGCAAAGTTAGTATCGCCCAGACAGGCCAGGCAAAGTTCGCGGAGGCTCGCTCAGATGGAGCAAAACGACAAGCTCGTTCTCGTGTACGCCACGTTTTCCTCAACCGAGGAGGCGGCGGCCATCGGCGAGGAATTGGTTAAGGCCCGGCTGGCGGCGTGCGTCAACATCGTGCCGGGCATGCTGTCGATCTACGAGTGGGAAGGGCAACTGCACCGGGACGCCGAGGCGGTCATGATCATCAAGACGCGAGCGGGACTGGCCGAGGCCGTCATCGCCCAGGTGAGTGCCAGACACAGCTACGACAATCCCGCGCTACTCGTGCTGCCCGTAGACGGCGGCGCGAGCGAGTACCTGAATTGGGTCCGCGCACAAACAACGCCGGGGCGACCGGAAAGCCGATAGTTTTGCGTCTCAACTGACATTTTCCGATGCGCGCTCAACCGCTGCACGCATCTTACTCGCTCAGGTCCAGCTTACATGCGGCCCAGCGGGTGCTGGAACATGGCCTGCACGTTGCGTCCGCTCCAACGCCGGGCGTACTTCTGCCGTCCCTTCGATCGCGCGGACTTGCGGTATGAGCGGGCCGGCCGCGCCTTCGGCACTGTCGCCAAAGCCGTGGACTCGACAGACGGTGCTGCCGTAAGCGCCGTTCCATCACTCGTGCCCTCACCTGCGGTACTGTTTGCCGTTGAGGCTGTGACGAGGTTTGCCTGTTGTTGCGCGGCTTCGCCCGCCTGCGGTGTCCGGCGCACCAAGCGGGGCTGCGGCACGTGCGTCAGGCCGACTGGGCGGTCCAGCGTTTGCTGAGCGGTGTTGTCTTGTGTCTGCTGCGAAACGCCGCCGATGAAATTGTCCCACCAGTTCTTCTCGGGTGGTGCGACGCTGGCCTTGGATCCGCTAGTGGGGGATCCACTGACTGGGCCACCCATCGCCATCCGGCCGGGCAGCGGTGCCTTGGTCGCAATCTGAACCTGAGGCGCCTTTGGCGGGGGTGGCAGGGTCGCCGCCGTCGGCCGAACCTCGTTGATCGTTACCGTTGTCGTGAACGGCTTCATCGTAGGTACGTTCTGCGCCACCACAGGGTTGGTCTTGCGCTTCATCTGGGCGATGATGGCGTCGGGCAGGCAGCGCCCATCGCCGTCCATCGCCTGTCCACGCGGGCAAGTGGCGCCGCAGGCGGCCGCCTTGTGGCTGCGGACCAGGTTCAAGAGTACGACGTCGGGCTCCTGCGAGGGCAGGCTCGCATTCACGCGATCCACGAAGGTCGCCATGGCGGCTCGCGATGAGCGGTCCCACTCGCTGTCGATGCGGCCGTCATAGCAGCCGACCCGGCGCAGCTCGCGCTTGATGCGGCGAACCACCGAGGCGCGCGAATTGTTGCCGTCGTCGCTCGCCGTGAACAAACGAGCGGGGGAAGACGCGGGCGCGGCCTGTTCGGCCGTCTCCGCGCGAGGCATCTCGACAGCGACCGGCAGCGCCGCCAACTGCTGCGGCTCGGGCGCGGCGCGTTGCATGCGGGCCCCGGCGCGGTCGGCGACTGACATCAGCGTGACGCCGGGTTCGATCGAAAAATTCCGCGTCAACTGAGCTGGCTGCTGACCAGCGATGTGCTGTGATTCGTGCGCCTGAATGGGCGTTGAATGGTCGAATTTGCTGGGGCTGTAAGCGTTAAACACGAACGCCAGTCCTGCCGCCAGGAGAGCGAAGCCCGCAACCTTCATGATACGCCACTCCACCACACCCGCGGGCAATTCGCGGGGCGCGCCGTCCAGCCGATAGTCCTACGCGTGCTTCATAGCGAAGGCCGCGTGGTATCAATGATTTAATCATAAACGAAAATTGAGCGCGGGCCAATATTGGCCCGGTAAAATTGTAAGTCTTTTTGCGTCGTCGAAGGCAATGCCGTCCGCGCGGTGCGCACATCGAGGTGTGGAAGAGATGCCGGTGGGCGTGGCTATCGTGTGCAAAACTAAGGGACAGGATGTGTACTAAACCCACGCTCAAAAATGATGCATGGTGCCGGGGTCTCGCACGCAAATCACTGATGCAGAGATAGCGCACTGAAATTCTTAATAGAACTTAACAGGCCCAGACGACTCAAGTAGCTTTGAGGCTTGAGGGGGCGCGTATTGCGTACGTTTCTTGTTGTTGCGCTCATGTGAATTAAGTTCTGCACAGTTCGAAATCCAGCGGCGATGACGACTGTGCATAACCTGCTCACACGAGCGAGCTCCGGCTCTCATCGCGTCAATTGGTGAATTCGAAGTCCATCTGGCGGCCACCTTGGGGAAGGTGATCGCAAGCTCAACAGGGGACGCTGAAATCATCGACGTTGTCGCGACAGTCTCTGCGTCGAGCCCGGTCAGGCCATAAAGCCCAGCCCTCTTCAGTTGGTCTGCAAGATGACGCGGTCGTGCGGGCATTCGGCTCGTTTCGGCCCAACAGAGGGCTAGGACTATGAGGCACCTTCTAGGCATATTGGGGGTTTTGGCAGCCGGCGTGCTACTTGCCGTTTCTGCTGCCATGAACTGGCGTTTTGGACTATCGCTCGGACGGACCGAGATGGATGGGCAGATTTATGGTGCGGCCTCGGCTGCAGCTGACTGCTTGAAAGCTCTCGTCCCGTTCTTCTTCTTTGCCGCTATGAGAAACCGGATGTGGTCGCAAGCTGCGGCTTCCGCCGTGGTCTGGGTTGTCGTCACGAGCTACTCGCTGACGTCGGCTCTGGGTCACGCGGCACTGAACCGGTTCGACACCGCAGGCCAGCGTACGCTGGCGGCGGACAACCACAAGGATCTTCGCGCCGATCTCGATCGTGCGAAGGAGCAGCTGAGCTGGATCCCGCAACATCGCCCGGCTTCGACCGTGCAAGGCGAGATCGATCGTGTGAAGACCCAGAAAGCCTGGACCTTCACCAGCGGCTGTACGGAAATTACAGGAAAGCAGGGCCGTGATTTCTGCCAAGGATATCACAGTCTCAACGCTGAGTTGGCCTCTGGAACAGAATCCAAAGGTCTTGAGACCCGCATCGCAACCATCCAAGCCAAACTCGTTTCAGAGGGCGGCGGACAAAACGTTGGTGTGATGGCGGAAGCAGACCCGCAGGCAGCGGTGCTTGCCAAGCTTACTGGCCTTGATCTCGAAAAAGTTCAGATGGCGATGACGATTTTCATCGCGCTTCTGATCGAGGTCGGCTCCGGCTTCGGCATGTATGTCGCCTTCAGCCAGTGGCGTCTGAACGACCGTAAGGCCCCGTCCGCACCCGCAATGGTGCCGACCTATAGCACCGCAGCGGTAGCGGTGGCGGCAGAGCAACCGGTTCTCCAACCGGCACCTGCTCCCGTGGCAATCACAAAACCGCGTTCTGGCGCCAACGACAACCGTTCGGCCCCGGCAGCACGACTCATGGCTCCAGAGACAGACGTGGAGCGCTACTACAAGGAGAAAGTCGAAACTCAGGATGGTTCAAGTCTGACTGCAACGTCACTTTACGAGGATTACTGCGCTTGGTGTGAAGAACAGCAGAAGGAGCCGTTGGCTCTGCCGACCTTTGGACGTGAGTTCGGAGAGTTGGGTGTGCAGAAGGCAAAAGTTGCAGGCCGCGTCCGCTACATCGGCATCGCGCTGAAGTCGGACAATGAACTTCAGGAGGATAAGAATTTGCCGGCCCTGAGCACGGCAGCCGCCTAAGCCAGGCGGACTAACATGAAAAGGCCGCCCTCGAGGCGGCCTTTTTTGATTCAGGAGGGGGTGGCGCAAGCTGCCCCTTTTTTGCGTTTTGTTTGCTCGCTTCCCGTTATTCCGCAGCGTCTGCAATGGCGAGCACGGTTTCGGGCTTCTTGCCATGTTTCTTTGGGGCGGACGAGGAATTGACCGGCGGGCGTTGTGCCGAACGAACGACGCGATTGCGGCCGGCCTGCTTGGCGCGATAGAGGGCGGCGTCCGCCTGGGCGACGAGATCCTTGCTGGAGGCCGCCGGCGTTGAGGCGACGCCGAGAGACGCCGAGACCTGCGCGCCGTTCGTCTGCGATAGCGATTCAATTCCGATGCGGATCTGCTCTGCCTTGTTGGCGGCCATCTCGATTCCGCAGTCTGGCAGCAGAACGATCAGTTCCTCGCCGCCATAGCGGCAGGCGACGTCGGAATCGCGCAGCATATGACTGATGACGGACGCGGCGTCGCGCAGCGTGCTGTCACCCTTGGCATGCCCGTACTGGTCGTTGAGGCGCTTGAAGTGATCGAGGTCGATCATGATGACCGACAGGTCGCGGTTCTCGCGTTCGGCCAGGCGTACGAAGCGTTCCAGGGCGTCTTCCATGTAACGGCGGTTGTAAAGATTGGTCAGCGGATCGCGCAGTGCCTGCCCGCGCAGTTTCTCACGCAGGGCGATATTGGAGAGCGCAAGCGACATGGCGTCGGCGAGTGCCGTACCGAGCCCGTGGATTTTTTCCAGCCGCAGTTCGGCCTCGTCGCCTTCGGCATAGATCTGCAGCAGGCCCAGCGTCTCGCCGCGGGCCAGCATTGGAATTTCCAACGCATAGTCGCCGCTGGTGTGGTGATTGCAGCAAAGCTTGCGTGAGTGCGGACGGTTGATGTGCGGCTTGCCGCGTTTGAGGGCCCAGCACTGGTCCATGCCTAGGGTTTCGGGCAATGCATCGTAGCCCTCGCGCTCCCACGAGGTGGACAGAACCAGGCGATCGCGGGAATTGTTGAAGACGTACAGCGCGCCGCTGAAACCGAAGATCAGTTCTGCAGCACTTGCGCGTAGAACTTCGTTGGCGTCGTCGTAATCGCCTGCGCTCTGCAGCATGTCGGCCATTTGGAACAGCCGGGTCACCTGTTCGCGGGAGGTTTCTGCCTCCGTGACGGCTCGCATACGGGCGATTGCCTCCTGGCTGGAGCGCTTGGCGCCGCGGCGGAAAATGATCAGGCAGATCACACCGGCCAGAGCCTGGAGGACAAGAACAGCTGCTGCCAGAAGCCACGTCGTGTGGGTGTAACTGCCGTAGTCGGCGTCGAAGGCGTCGATCCGTTTTGCGAGCGCCGCCGTTATGTCGGCGATCAGCAACGGGGTTTCCCGGCCGTGATAGATCGCCTGGGCCGTCTGCACGTCGTTGATGTGGGCGACCGTATCGGCCCAACTGGATCTGATCTCGGCCAGAACAATTTGGCTGGAGACGCTCACGCCTAGCCGCTCGGTGAGCGCAGGGAAGGTTTCCGCTGGAAATTTAGCAAGCGCTTCGGACGCGCGCCAATAGCCGACCTGATCGAACTTTTGGCCCGGTTGTGACAACGCCCCGAGGATAACCGTGTTGACGTCGGCAATCGCCTGGCGCGCGTCTCGTCCCTGTTTTGCCTCTTCGCGCACCCATCCTTGCTTGACTTGCAGGTGCTGGATCAAAACGATCGATCCAATCACCAGCATCAGGACGGAACCCGCCAGAGTGATGAGCAGGCCAAAGGGATTGCTCAGCCGGTTCCGGACGGTTTGAACGCATGACCGCGCGAGGCGGGTAATGTTGTCGATAGCGAGCATAACGGCGGCCCTGTAGCGGGTTATGCCGTACAATGCGCATGCTGACATTTAGGAAGGATGAATGCAGATCTTAGTGATCGCCTTAAACTGTATGAAACTACAGTCTTTTCATGCCGTCTAAGTCGTTGTTCCTTGAACAATCTTCAGCGCGAAAGCGTAGTCAACCGCGACCTCCTTCAGATGCTCAAAGCGGCCCGACGCACCGCCGTGGCCGGCGGACATATTGGTCTTCAGCAACAATAGCTTGTCTGATGTATTGAGGGTGCGCAGCTTGGCTATCCACTTTGCCGGTTCCCAGTAAGTCACTCGCGGATCGGTCAAGCCGCCGACTGCCAGGATGTGCGGGTAGGCTTTTGCAGTAACATTGTCGTAGGGGCTGTAGCTGCGGATGCTTTCGAAGTCGGCCTTGCTGGCGATCGGGTTACCCCATTCCAACCATTCGGGCGGGGTCAGCGGTAACGTATCGTCAAGCATCGTATTGAGCACGTCGACGAACGGCACGTTGGCCACGATGCCGAGGAACAGGTCTGGCGCCATGTTCGCCACCGCGCCCATCAGCATGCCGCCGGCGGAGCCGCCATTGGCAACGATCCGGCCACGTGAGGTGTATCCGGTGGCGGCCAGATGCTCGCCCGCGGCAATGAAGTCGGAGAACGTGTTCGTCTTGTTCTTCAGTTTTCCGTCGGTGTACCAGGCGTAGCCTTTGTCTTTGCCGCCGCGAATATGGGCGATGGCATAGACGAAGCCACGATCGACCAGGGACAGCCGCGCCGTCGAAAACGAGGCCGGCATCGAGATGCCGTAGGCGCCGTACCCGTACAACAATAGCGGTGCCGAGCCGTCGAGTGGGGTGTCCTTGCGATACAGCAACGAGATCGGCACCTGCTCGCCGTCGGGTGCCTTGGCGTAAAGCCGGCGCGTGACATAGTCCGCCGCGTCGTGGCCGCTTGGCACTTCCTGGCGCTTGCGCAGCTTGCGTTTGCGGGTTTCCAGATCGTAGTCGAAGGTTTCGGACGGCGTGGTCATCGACGAATAGAAGAACCGCAGTGTCGTGGTATCGAACTCGTAGCCCGCGCTCATGCCGAGCGAGTAGGCCTCCTCGTCGAACGCGATGGTGTGCTCTTTGCCGTCCTTGAAACGGCGGATCACGATGCGCGGCAGGCCGTTTTCGCGTTCCAGCCGCGCCAGATACTGCTTGTAGACGACGACGTCGATGATCAACCGGCCGGAGACGTGCGGGATCAATTCTTCCCAGTTCTTCATCGCCGGATCTTCGATCGGCGCCTCGACGATGCGGAAGTCCACGGCCTTTGCGGAATTGGTCGTGATGATCAGCTTCTTCTTGCGGTGCTCGACTGAGTACTGATGGCCCTTCTTGCGCTTGGCGACGAGGCGCGGCTTGCCGTCCGGGGCATCGGCATCGAGCAAGTAGATTTCGTTGCTCTGATGGTCGTGCGAGTCGATCAGGATGAAGCGGCCCGACTGCGTCTTGTCCAAGCCGACATAGTAGCCGGTGCTCTTTTCTTCGAAGATGAGTTCGTCGTCTTCGACCGGCGTGCCCAAGCGTATGCCGGTAGACGAACAGGGGCCGGTGGTTGTCGTCGAGGCGGATATAGAACACCGTTCGACTGTCGTTGGCCCACGTGATGTCGCCGCGCGTGTGGGTGATGACGTCCGGCAGGTCGTTGCCGGTTTTCAGATCGCGGAAGCGCAGGGTGTAGAGTTCCGAGCCCTGGTCGTCGACCGCATAGCCCAGGAGCTTGTGGTCGGGGCTGTGTTCACCGCCTGCTAGACCCCAATAGGCCTTGCCTTGCGCTTCGGCGTTGCCGTCGAGAAGTACCTGGTCTTTGCGTCCGCCGCGCTTCTTGCGGCACAGCAGGGGGTATTGGCCGCCGACGATGAAGCTCGAGAAATATTCGAAGTCGCCATCGGGTGAAGGCACCGAGCTATCGTCCTGCTTCAGCCGGCCCTTCATTTCCTCGAAGAGCGTCTTCTGCAGGGGCGCCGTGTCGGCGAGCTGGGCGGCCGTGTAGTCGTTCTCGGCCTCCAGGTAGGCGCGAATGTTTTTCGCGAGCGCCTTTGGCGTGTGCATCACTTCTTGCCAATTGTCGGCCCGCAGCCAGGCATAGTCGTCAACGAGCTTGATGCCATGCCGTGTCGCCGTCACCGTCTGCTTCGCCGCGAGGGGGGGCTTGGCACGAGCAGGCCGGGACACAGGAGCGTTCATGAGAGACCTCGACCTTGAAGATGAGTGACCTTGCGTCGTCATAGACGTTTTTGCGCGTCGCGCCACCGGGCGGGCGGGATGTTCCCGCCTGACGAGTTCTGCCGCTTTACTTGCGATGCTGTGATTGCCGCTCGCGTCGCGCTAGGTTTACTTTTTTGCAGGCGCACGCTGGACCATTAAACCGGTTTGCAGCGGTCATTTGCCCCACAGTCCAACCTGCACGTGCACAGAAGCATCGCGACAATGTTGTCAAGGGATCAAATAAAACCCCACGTCGACTGCTAACCATAACGAGAACAGTGACAAATCCGCGCTGTATTGCCACCTCAAGTTATCAAGTCTCTGTCAGTTTAGACTTGACGCAATTACACTGATCGGCCAAATGCTCTGTCAGAGATCATGCGTGAGAGGATAGTATCCTATGGATGGTGGTGCTCAGTCGGAACTCGTAGAGCTTACCGCAAAGATTGTTTCTGCTTACGTCAGCAACAATGAGATCGGGGCTAACGATCTCCCGCACCTTATTAACGAAACCCATGCCGCTTTGTCGCGCGCGACTGGGAACTCTTCGATTCCGGAGCGGGAAGAACTGCGCCCGCGCGTTCCCGTCAAGAAGTCGGTGATGCCCGACCACATCGTTTGCCTGGAAGATGGGAAGAAGTTCAAGTCGCTGAAACGGCACCTACGTACCCACTACAACCTGTCTCCGGAAGAATATCGCGAGAAGTGGGGCCTGCCGCATGACTATCCGATGGTTGCGCCCAATTACGCGCGTGCCCGTTCGGATCTGGCCAAAAAAATGGGCCTCGGTACGCGCCGCGAGAAGTAGTCGCGAAGTCTCGGCTGCATGATCAACTGCCGCTTTGTTGTGCCTGATCAATAAGGCGCGACGTCATCGCAATCTGACGCTTCAGCGCGGTAGGCTTCCAGCAAGTTTCTGTGGCGGGCCAGATCGTAGGTCCAGTGTCCACTCAGCCCGCGCTGGCGTTCCGACCTTAACGCCTTCCTCAATGCGGCGAGCAGACGCTGCCGGCCCGCGGGGCTCCGGTCCTCGATCTCCGACGGCCAAAGCGGTACGAGCCGCCCAAGATCGCGAGCCCCAGCCAACGCCTGAGGGCCGGTCGCGTTCGCGTCCGCCGTTTGGGTGTCTGTCGTGTGCGCCCGCCGCGCCGCATTGCCGAACCATTCTCGCATTGGCCTTGCCCCCTGACGCCGTCGGAGCCATGATCGCCGCGAGGCAAGGGGCGGGGATAAGTTCAGCCGCGAGACTTATCCCCCTCGTTCATTCATCCGGTAATTTGGCGTGGAGCCCGGGAACAAGATCTGTACAGTGACGAATAGCGCGCTGAGTGGTTCATGTTCTCAAATTTACTGGAGGCATTGCCTATGTTGCTCCATGTCGTCTCCGACGAACCTGCGCAATTGTTCAATCCCCAAGCACCTGTTGATCCTCAGCCGGCCACAGTCGCAGTGGCAGTCGTCGCCCAAGTATTCGCGGTGCCAGCGGCAGACTTGATGCGAACGACGCGAGGCCGCGCCGGCGTCGCACTTGCGCGCCAGATCGCCATGTATCTCGCGCACGTCGTTGGTGGCCAGACACTGACGGACATCGGCCAGCACTTCAGGCGGGACCGCACCACGGTGGCCCATGCCTGCCGCCTCGTTGAATCGCGGCGCGACGATCCGAGCTTCGACCGCGTCGTCGAGCTGCTGGAATGGATCATTCCCGTATTCGCCAGCCGCAACGCAGCCTCTGCTGCCCACCAAGCCTGAGGAGACGATCATGCGTTCGAAAGCACGGTCCCGGCCGGTAGCGTCCCCGCGCCTAAACCCTGACGAGAGCCCGCTGGCGTGGCTGGCACGCCGCCGCGATAAGAACGGCGAGCCGCTGATCTCGCCGGTGCAATTGCTCGCTGGCGAAAAGCTGCGGTCGGACTTTACGTTCGCAAACATGACGCCGCGCGTGACGACAAATTACAGCGACACGCCGGTGTCGTCATCGCGCCGCTCAGCGCCGGGTGCCGGCGTCGACCTGCCCGACGGCATCGTGGCTGCAACCGAGCGCGTCCGTCGCGCGCTGGTTGCGGTCGGGCCGGAACTGTCCGGTGTGTTGATCGACGTCTGTTGTCACCTCAAGGGGCTCGAACAGGCGGAGCGAAAAGCATCTTGGCCGCAACGCGCCGGCAAGGTCGTGCTGCAGTTGGCGCTGACGCGGCTGGCGCGGCATTACCGGCTGGACCCGCCTCGCGAGAATCGCATGATCGGCCACTGGGGCGCGGACGGTTATCGACCGGAGCCAGAGCCCGAACCGCCATTGTGAGCGTTCTCTAATGCTCTCATCTAGCCCATTAAATTGCGTTCTGCGAGTTCGCGATCGGTCATGATCCTGACATGCTGGCGTGCAAATTATTTGTGCATCGGACGACGGCAGAATCGACGCCGTGTCACGAGCAGCAAATCAGAAAATTTCAACGGCAACAGCCCGCAAGGAGGGGAGCAATGAAATACAGCGACCCGCATGCCCGCTCAATACCAACTACTCTCGAACGCCCGCGTAACCTGCCAGCAGACGTTATGCACGCTCGCGAAGTCGAATGGCTCGGCGAACTCAAATCGCGGCTCGCCGCGGTTCATGCCTGGCGCGGTTTCACCGCGCCTCAGTCATCATCAAGCGCCAGTCGAACGCGCAGGCACGCGCGCTTAGTCGCGCGTTGCAGATCAGCAACAAATTCCGAGTTCAGCTTGAAGCAGTTGCATTCGCAGCGGCGTTCGCGTCGCTGCGAATTCGTTCGACCATGGACGCAAATCCGTTCGAGCGTTGCGGCGTCAGGTGATCCTTGAGGCCCAGCGAAGCGAACTCCTCTGCAGCGTCGATCTTGAGAATTTCGCTGGTGCTGCGTCCGTCGTACATGGCGAACAGCACGGCGATCAAACCGCGCACGATCAGGGCGTCGCTGTCACCCTTGAAATGCAGCACCGGGCCGCCGCCATTCGCGGGCGCTGCGATGTCGGTCAGCAGCCAAACCTGGCTGGCACAGCCGCGCACCTTGTTGGCTTCGATCTTGGCACGGCTTTCAAGCGGCGGCAGCTCGCGGCCGATCTCGATCAGATAGCGATAGCGATCCTCCCAATCGTCCAGAAGAGCGAAGTTCGATCGAATGTCGTTGAGGGTCATCGCGTCTGCGGTCTCACTGTTCATTGCGGTAGTGTACATGACACATAGGCGTGCGTGGGGCATGGCTGCAAGTGCCTGAGGCCTGGCTGCAAATGATGGTGCGACAGGTTAGCGATCCGTTAATCGGCGCCCCGGATAATCACCACTCCACCGGTTGGAGCTTGGAATGTCACCCCGCGGGTTCAAGCTTGGACTGGCGCTCTTCCTCGCGATGAGTGGCCTGTTCGCTGCAAAATTGTCGATGCTCGGGCCGGGCGGCTTTCGCGCGCCTTGGCCCGTCTCGTTGTCTGCGTCTCCGTCGACTGTGGCTCAGGCCAAGCCAGCCAGTCCAACGGCGGTGACGCCCGTCGAGCCTAAACATAGCAGTGCTGCACCGTTGCCGGACGAGACGGCTGCCGTCACGGCGGAAACCGCGGCTCACGTTGCTCCACCATTGGCGGAGTCCGACGCGGCGCTTGTCTCTGCCATCAAGCTGGAACTTAAAACGCGCGGCTACGCCATCGGTTCGGCCGCCAGCGGCCTGGATCTGGATGCGCGGGCCGGCATTCTTGCCTACGAGGCCGACAACGACATGCGCCTGACGGGCGAGGCCAGCCAGCCTTTGCTGCACCGTTTGCTGCTTGGCGATACCGGCACGCTGCCGAACAGTGGCTCGCCGCCGGCACCCCGCGCCGAGGAAGTCATCCGCACCGTGCAGGCATCGCTGAAGCGCGCCGGCCACCCCGATACCAAGACCGACGGACAGATGTCGCGCGAGACGGTTGAAACCATCCGCGCCTTCGAGCGCACGCACAACCTGAAGGTGACCGGCCGGATCTCCGGCGAGCTTGTCGCCCAGCTACGGCTTGTGGCAAGAGACGGGCTTGCGGTCGCCGGCCATTAGGGTCTCTTCGCTTTTGTTGTGCTTCTTTGCGGAAAACCACTTCACACTTTATCCGGAAGCACTTTAGGCGCACCGGCCCCACGGAGTTGGAATGCGTCTCAAGGCTGAAATCTGGGTCAAAGCCTACGTGCGCCGTTGCGCCGTGGAAGGCGTCGCGGCCGTTGTCGTCCGCCATGGCGACGATGATGCCGGTGCTATCTTCATTCGCATCAATCGGCTAGATGGCACCTCGCTGCTGTTCGGGCCGGCCCCGGCCGGGCTGGATGGCGCCGAGCACGATCGCCGGTGGGTGGCGCATTTTGCCATGCCGGGCGCGCCCGACGAGAAGGTCGATGACCTGCTGGCGCGGGAGTACGGTTTCGACCGGGATCTGTGGCTTGTCGAAGTCGAAGACCGCGCCGGCCGCAACTTCCTGGAGGATTGGATGGCGCCCGTACACTGAGCGAGTGTTGCGCCAGTACTGCTTGAGTAAATCCCAGGCTTCGACTGCCTAATCATTGAGCGCCCACAGCATGCGCACGCGTGATAGCGTTGCCGCCGCGCCGCGACTGGGGATGCGGCTGCCTATTGTACCGGGGGATTTCGACAATGCTTGCGCGCTTGCTGTTGATAGTTTTGCAGATCGCTGCCGGATGGTTCGGCGCGAATGCCGTCATGCCGTTCGCTCAGATCGGCGAGTACCAGCTGTTCGTGTTTGGCGCCATCGCCGCCGTGTTCGTCTGGATCGTGGGCCTGCTGGCCTCGCTCGTCCTGCGATACATCGGGCGTCCCGGTGGGGGAACGCTGGCTTTCACCGTCGTATTCGCGCTGCTGGGCGCGGCGCTGGCAACTTGGGGGCCGCAGCTGTTTCCGACGGTGCCTTGGGCCAGAATTGACGGCTATTACCTGACGCTCGCCGGCGCCATCATCGGATATGTAATGAAGAAGTGACGCCTAGCGTTTTGTCGTGCTTCGTTCCGGAACCGCTTCACACTTTGTCCGCAAGCACTCTAAGCGGGTCCAGGAATTGGAGAAGGCGCGAGGTGACCTCGCGCCTTCGGATTATTATTGCTTGAAACCCTGTCCCGAGCGTTTTGCTCGTTGATCGGCGGAAAGCGGCGTTGCCGGCAGTCCCGCTCAGGGCGTTCCCTCGATTTCGATCAGACCATCCCCAAAACGATTGCGGCAAGGAAGCCGAAAGACAGAACCATGCCGAGCACGTTCAGTCGCATCGCTAATTGCATTGGGGCCTCTCTCATAAGGGGCGGCGAGCCCAGTTGCGTGAACCCGCTTGGTAACCAAGACTAAGTCGCAAAGTTTCGGGGTGCCAAGCGAAAAGAATATTGCAGTGCCGAGGAAGCGAGGCAGTTCAATGCCTTGCTCGGCGCTGCAAGCGCCGTCTGAACCTCATCGCAACAGCGTGTGTGACTGGATTGCCTAACTTAAGGCAGTTTCGACATATTCCCGTCGACAAAGGGCCATGGCCTGTCGGCGGAACGAACTGCACGCCAAAACTCTTGTCGCGCGCGTAAAGTTGCAATGCACCACTGTGCATAACTGGCAACGCAATTGGTGCACTGCGAGACTACTTTTTGGCGGGCGCTGCGGCGTTGCCTTGGACGAAAAGTACTTTGCGCAAGAGAACTTCCGCTTCGCCGTTTTGCATCAGATCGTGCAGCGTTACGGATTGTACGAAGCCGTGCGCCTCATACAACGCGCGTGCGCCACTGTTGAAGTGCGAGACGCAAACCCACGCGTTGCGATCGCCCGCACGCATCGCTTCGCCGGTGAACCAGGCAACAATCGCCGCGCCGATGCCGTTGCCCTGAAACTCCGGCAACACGCCGAGAAAATGCAGGTACGGCCCGCAGAGCCACGTGGGATTGACGCAGACGAAGCCGGCCGTCTGGCCATCGCGGCGGATGGCGAAGCGCACGCCGCTGGCGTCCTGGGAGGCCAAGAAGCGCTGCAGCCGCTCCGGCTGAAAGCCTAGCCGCAACCAAGGGTCGATCGCCACGAATGCCGCGGCGAGGCTTGCGGCTTCATCTGTCGCGAACGGCTCCAGGCTGACGCCGTTTGCCAAGGCATAAACGTCTTGGCGAAACGCGCGTGCGGCCGTCATGGGGCAGCCGGCGCCTTCTTCGCGACGGTGTGTTGCGACAGCAGCGGCATGTCGTACTTGTCCGTGTCACCGGGCCGGCTGTCGTAGCAGGACTGGACGACCTCCGGTGTGCCGGCGGCGAGCAGTTCGCTCAACGTCACGAACTGGAAGCCCTTTGCCTTCAGCTGCGGCAGCCCGATCGGCAGTGCCTCGCCGGTGTGATGTCCACGGCCGTTGGCGTGCATGACGACGATTGCACCGGGCTTGGCGCGGCTCAGCGCCTGCACGATTGCCTTGGCCGACTGCCCGGGCGAGG
The DNA here is from genome assembly GCA_963846845.1 of uncultured Pseudomonadota bacterium. Lineage (GTDB taxonomy): Bacteria > Pseudomonadota > Alphaproteobacteria > Rhizobiales > Hyphomicrobiaceae > JAKAXS01. Next base: position 203,765 of record CAWJXQ010000001.1, read on the forward strand.
GATCGCCCGTCGAAAGATCCCATTGGATGGCAAGAAGCCCCGCATCATTGACCGCGTTCAGGGCCGGCGCGTTGCAGGCGCCATAAGGAAACCGGAACAGCGACAGGCGAGGCGCCACGCGTGCCGCGAGTGCCGCGTGCTGGGCCACGCACTGGCCCTGGGTGAAATCCTCGCGAAGCGCCTCGTAGGCGCGTTGCGGGCCGGCGACCTCTTCGCTCAGGGCTGGCCCGTTCAGCAGGCGTAGATTGCGATGGGCTTCGGAATGGCTGCCGATCTCGAATAGCGGATCGCTCATCAGCTGGCGCGCGCGTTCGGCGTGAGATCGCATCCACTTGCCGCCGGCAAAGAATGTTGCCTTGATGCCATTGGCCCGGAGGTAGTCGACGATGGCGCCGTCGTACCCGGCGATCTCGCCGGGCTGTTCGCACAGATCGAACGTCAGCGCGATGAGCTTGGGGCTGTCCTTGGCCAGGTTCACCCGACGTATCGCACCGCGCAGCGGCTGGGGGACGGGGGCGAATGTGGCCAGCGAACGCGCCGCGGCCGGCTTGTCGAAGTCGTGCAGATGTTTGACCGGGATGTGCTCGCCGGGGCGTGCGGCCAGTTCGGCTGGCGCATAGCACATGGCGCGCAGGCCACCGCCGGCAACGTCCGCCGCGGATGCTGGCAGAGGACCGGCGGCAATCGCCGCAGCGAGGGCTAAAGCAAGGGCAGGGCGCTGGCGCATGCGCACGCCTTTGTCATGCCAGCCGCGATCTGTCGAGTGGCGCTCAGACGCAGTGGGCCGGCACTGTTGGCCAAGAGGCCAGCTTGACGTGGACGTCTTGCCCAGTACTGTGACGAAAAAGCGCGGGGGACGCATGCAGCACGAAAAAAGCCGTGCCGGGGAGATCGAGGCCGACCCGGACTATCTGAGGCTGGTGCGAAGCCGAACCCGGTTTTCCCTCATCCTGACGCTAATCACTCTCGGCGATCTATTTCGGTTTCATCCTGCTGATTGCCTTTGCGCCGCACGTCCTGGGGCAATCGCTGTCGGGCGGTGCGACGACAGTCGGCATCCCGCTCGGCGTCGGCGTCATCGTCGCCGCATTCGTGCTCACGGGCATCTATGTCCGGCGCGCCAACAGCGAGTTCGACACCCTGACGCAGCAGCTTTTAGAGCGCCACAAATGACCAAGCAGTCTTTATGGCTCAGCACCGCCGCGATGCTGGCGCTGACGGCATGCGCGTCGATTGCCCTGGCTGCGCCCAGCATCGAAGGCGGCGAGCGCCAGCCGCTCAACGTCGAGGCCATCATCATGTTCGTCATCTTCGTGGTGGCGACGCTGGGCATCACCAAGTGGGCGGCATCGCGGACCAAGTCGGCTGCCGATTTTTACGCCGCCGGTGGCGGCATCACCGGCTTCCAGAACGGGCTCGCCATCGCCGGCGACTACATGTCGGCGGCATCGTTCCTGGGCATTTCCGGCCTGGTCTTCGCGTCCGGCTTCGACGGCCTGATCTATTCGATCGGCTTCCTCGTCGGCTGGCCCATCGTCATGTTCCTGATCGCCGAGCGGCTGCGCAACCTCGGCCGCTACACGTTTGCCGATGTCGCTGCGTACCGGCTCTCTGCCACGCCCATCCGCATCATCTCGGCGCTGGGTTCGTTGACGGTCGTTGCCTTCTACCTGATCGCGCAGATGGTCGGTGCCGGAAAGCTGATCGAACTGCTGTTCGGCCTCGACTATCTTTACGCCGTGATCGCCGTCGGCACGCTGATGACAGTCTACGTGGCCTTCGGCGGCATGGTTGCCACCACGTGGGTGCAGATCATCAAGGCCTGCCTGCTGCTCGGCGGCGCGACGTTCATGGCCTTCGTCGTGATGATGAGCTTCAACTTCTCGCCTGAGGCGATGTTTGCCCGCGCCGTCGAAGTGCACCCCGGCGCACTGTCGATCATGGCGCCTGGCAAGATGGTGTCCGACCCGATCTCGGCGATCTCGCTCGGCATCGCGCTGATGTTCGGCACCGCCGGCCTGCCGCACATCCTCATGCGCTTCTTCACGGTGTCGGATGCCAAGGCCGCCCGCAAATCGGTTTTCATCGCCACCGGCCTGATCGGCTACTTCTATATCCTCACGTTCATCATCGGCTTCGGTGCCATCACCTTCCTGATGAACGACCCGGCCTACTTCAAGGCGGCGGCCGATGGCTCCACCTACGACAAGGTCAAGGATCTGCTGGGCGGCACCAACATGGCGGCCGTGCATCTCGCCAAGGCCGTTGGCGGCTCGCTGTTTCTTGGGTTCATCTCGGCGGTTGCCTTCGCTACCATCCTGGCAGTCGTGGCCGGGCTGACGCTAGCCGGCGCCACGGCGATCAGTCACGACATTTACGCATCCGTCATCCGCAAGGGGCGAGCCAGTGAAGCCGCCGAGGTGCGCCTGTCGAAGATCACGGCCATCATCATCGGCCTCGTGGCGATCGGGCTGGGCTACATCTTCGAGCAGCAGAACGTGGCGTTCATGGTCGGCCTCGCTTTCGCGGTGGCCGCCAGTTGCAACTTCCCGGTTCTCCTGATGTCGATCCTGTGGCGCGGGACGACAACCAGAGGCGCGTTCTGGGGCGGTCTTGCGGGCCTCGTCAGCGCGCTCGTTATGGTGTGCCTCGGGCCAGCGGTCTGGGAAGACACGCTGGGGCATGCCAAGGGGTCTGCGCCGTTCCCCTACGCCAATCCCGCACTCTTCTCCATGACGCTGGCGTTCGTTTCGATCTGGCTGATCTCCAAGCTCGACAGCTCTGCCCGCGCCGACGCCGAACGTGCATCGTTCGACGCACAGTACGTGAGATCGGAAACGGGGCTGGGCGCGTCAGGCGCGGCAGCGCATTGAAAGCGCTGCTGCGAGACGCCCAAATCAGCGGAAGCGGCCGCCGCGCTGCAGCACTTCGATCTTGTAGCCGTCGGGATCGGTGATGAAGAAGAAGCGGCCGAACGGCGCGCCGTCGTGCATCATCTGCTTGAGGTCCCCGGGTGCAAACCCTGCCGCCACCAGCCGCGCGTGTTCGGCGGCGAGGTCATCCACTACGAAGGCGACATGACCGTAGCCGTCGCCGAGGTTGTAGGCCTCGGCGCGGCCCTTGTTGACCGTCAGCTCCACTTCGAAGTCGTTCTCGGCGTTGCGCAGGTAGATCAGCGTGAAGCTGTCAAAATCGACGCGATCGGCAATCTCCAGGCCGAACGCGCGGCTGTAGAAATCCACCGAGCGCGCTTCTTCGAGCACGCGCACCATCATGTGAACGGCTTTAGCCATGTCGTCGTGTCTCCGTGTTGATGGTGGCTGCGGTGCAGTGCTTCCCGATGAGGAGCACGACGGACAATACTATAGCCAGGGACGAGAGGACGCCGTGTCCTTTTCGAATGCCTGGATCGACTTTTCCTTTTCCAGCGTCAGTCCGATGTTGTCGAGGCCGTTCAGCAGGCAGTGCTTGCGGAAGGGATCGATGTCGAACTTGATCACGCCGCCGTCCGGCCCGCGGATTTCCTGGGCTTCCAGGTTGACCGTCAGCGTAGCGTTGGCGCCGCGATTGGCGTCATCCATCAGCTTGTCGACATCCGCCTGCGGCAGCCGGATCGGCAGGATGCCGTTCTGGAAACAGTTGTTGTAGAAAATGTCGGCGAAGTCGGGTGCGATGACGCAGCGGATGCCGAAGTCGAGGAGCGCCCACGGCGCATGCTCGCGCGAGGAGCCGCAGCCGAAGTTGTCGCCGGTCACCAGAATTTGCGCCTTACGGTATGCGGGCTTGTTCAACACGAAGTCGGGCACTTCCTTGCCGGCCTGATCGAAGCGCATCTCGAAGAACAGCGACTTGCCCAGACCAGTCCGCTGGATCGTCTTCAGGAACTGCTTGGGGATAATCATATCGGTGTCGATATTGCGCAGGGGCAGCGGGGCTGCGACCCCCGTTAGCGTCGTGAAGTTGTCCATCTTCGAAGTGTCCTGTTCCCGACATTTAATCCGTCAGGCGCTGAGGCCATCCGCCAGCGCCCGGAAATAGCCTTCCGCAGCCGTCAACCTATCGATCTGAAGACGCAGCGCCTGCGCACCGCCGAGCGCATCGCGACTGGGGTCTTCCAGCTGTTCGAGCCGTCTTTTAACGCCAGCGAGCTTTCTCCCGTCAAGATGGTGCCGCATCACATCGACGATGGTTTCGATATAACCGCTGATCCGCCCGAACTCGCGAACCCCTGCCGAGAGCGCTTGAGCGTCCCTCGGTTCGGCCTCCAGGCGCTGCAGGGCAGCTGCCGCCCGCGCCAGTGTTTCGGCGATCTGCAACGAGAAACGCGCGATCTTTTCGCGGCGGACCTGGTCCAGCGAGGCTGCGGATGCAACCCAGCCGTTCAGCGTTTCCGCGATGGCGAGCAGTCTCTTGGCGTATTCGGCAAAGCGCATGCGCCACGATAGAAGCGGCTTTGAGGGCGGGGATAACTTGCCGCGATGGCTTCGGAAAAGCTGACCTCCCCACCCCGGACGTCATGTCCGGAGGGCACCACGCACGTCTGTTCTGGCTGCACGGTTTATTGGCCCGAGGTTGAACGAGGCCACGCAGGTGTTCTGGTGACACGTGTCGTGGATCCTCGCCTTCGCGAGGATGACGGTGAGAAACAATGACTTTAGAGCCAAGAAAATAGAGCCTAACGCACAGCCGGGTCGGCGTAGCACTTGCGCATGTACTCGCAGCGGTGCGAGCCGGAGAAGTGCATGCTGTCGCCCTTGGCCGGCGAGATGAACTTGCAGACTTCTTCCAGGCCTTCCGGCTTCAACCAGCCTTGGCGGCGGCCACGCTGCACGGCAAAACAGTCCGCCGTTTCCTCGTCAGGGCCGCGGAACTGATGCCCGCACTCGTGCGCATAGATCCACATCTTCACCGGCGTAGACACTTTTTCCAGCAACCGCGGGTTCATGATGAGGAAGCCGGGATAGGCCGCGCCGTAATCGTCCAGTTGGCTGTCTTCCACGGTCGGCCGCGTGCCGCACGACATCTTGTTGCCGTCGACCGTGAACTCCGAATGCGGCACGACCTTCGCGTCGCCGCCGACGTGAGCCACGTATTCGTCGGGGGTGGGCGTGTCCGTTGCCATTGCGGCAGGCGCCAGCATCGGCAGCGTCACGGCAAGCCCCATGACGAGGTGGGTCCAGCTACGCGGAATAATCATGCGTGGATGCTCTCGGAAACGGGGCGTTCAACAGCGGCGTCCGGTCAGGCAGCTTTGCGCGAAACCATAGGTATGACAAGCGGTTCGGGGTCGCACGCGCAGCGTTTTCCCTCATCCTGTGGCTTGCGCCTCGATGTCTTCCATATCGTCGTCAGAAAAGCCGAAATGATGGCCGATCTCGTGCACCAGCACGTGAGTGATGATGTCACCCAGTTTTTCCTCACCCTCGCACCAATAGTCGAGGATTGGGCGCCGGTACAAAAACACCATGTCGGGGTCGCGCGGCGGGTCGGAGATGCTCTTGTTGTTCAGGCTGACGCCCTGATAGAGGCCCATCAGGTCGTAAGCGTCTTCGATGCCCATCTCATCCAGCACTTCGTCGGTTGCGAAGTCATCCACCCGGATGACGAGGTCGCCGCACATCTGCCGGAAGTGGCCGGGTAGCTTGTCCCAGGCCTGGCTGGCGAGCGCGTCGAACGCGTCCAGGCTGGGCGACGGTGCGTCGCGCCAGTCGAAGCTTTCAGTCATTGTCGCTTGCCCCCGCAGTCAGTCCGCAGGGATCGTGTAGCAGCCGTGCCCCCGACCGGCAATGCGCCGTTCAAGACAACCGGTGAGCGCTGCGACAGGAGCTGCGACAACAATAAAGAACGCATTAATGTTGCGCGGCTGAGAATCGGGATAAACTCTCCTCACGCATTACGTAGTGTCGAATTCCCTGTCCGTCGTGTTCGCAACTGCGAGTCCACCATAGGGAGCCTTCAACATGGCAATTCGAGTAAACTCACGATCATCCGGCGGCATAGCCGCCAACATCCGAAGTCTTGATACGGCCTCGATCTCTCCGGTTCAGGCCAAATCTGGCGACGATAGCCAGCATCGCGACTCTAGCCGGGCTCATCCGGAAGGGCCGGGCATCATCTTCGCCGTCTCCAAACCTGAGGATGACGACGACGGCACGTATGCGCCGGTACCGCCGCACTTAGTTCGGTACTGACGCGGCAGGTTCAGGAACTCTGTGCCGCGCGGCTGAATGCGCTTGAGGGATATGTCATGGTGCCACGGCGCCCGCATGTTGCGAGCGCCATGACTGCGTTATGGCAGAAAGCAAGCCGCGTTGTCTTAGCCCCACGTGCGGATGTCGACGAAGTGGCCTTCGACGGCGGCGGCTGCGGCCATGATCGGGCTCAGCAAATGCGTGCGCCCCAGGCGGCCCTGACGGCCTTCGAAGTTGCGGTTTGACGTCGAGGCGCAGCGCTGACCCGGCTTCAGCTGGTCCGGGTTCATGCCCAGGCACATCGAACAGCCCGGCTCACGCCATTCAAAGCCCGCGTCCTTGAAGATCTTGTCGAGACCTTCGGCCTCAGCCTGTTCCTTCACGAGGCCTGAACCCGGAACGATCATCGCGTAGGCAAGACGCGAGGAGATCTTCTTGCCGTCCACCAGTTTGGCAACCGCACGCAGATCCTCGATGCGCCCGTTGGTGCAGGAGCCGATCCACACCACGTCGAGCGGAATGTCGCTGATCTTCGTGCCCGGCGTCAGGCCCATGTAGTCGAGCGCGCGCTGCATCGAGGCGCGCTTGTTCTCGTCCTCGACCTTCGCCGGATCGGGCACCGCACCCATGATGGACACCACGTCCTCCGGGCTCGTGCCCCAGGTGACGATCGGCGGCAACTCGGCTGCATTGAGCTTCACGACGCGATCGAAGTGCGCGCCTTCGTCGGTCGACAGCGTCTCCCAGTACTTCAACGCCATGTCCCACGCTGCGCCCTTCGGCGCCTTGGGACGGCCCTTGATGAAGTCGAACGTCTTCTGGTCCGGCGCGATCATGCCGGCGCGCGCGCCACCCTCGATCGACATGTTGCAGACCGTCATGCGGCCTTCCATCGACAACGAACGAATGGCTTCGCCTGCGTACTCGATGACGCTGCCAGTGCCGCCGGCCGTGCCGATTTCGCCGATGATGGCGAGGATGATGTCCTTCGCGGTCACGCCGGACGGCAAAGCGCCGTCGACCTGAACCAGCATGTTTTTTGCCTTCTGCTGGATCAGCGTCTGCGTGGCGAGCACGTGCTCCACTTCGCTGGTACCGATGCCGTGCGCCAGTGCGCCGAATGCGCCGTGGGTCGAGGTATGGCTATCGCCGCACACGATCGTCGTGCCGGGCAGCGTAAACCCTTGCTCGGGACCGACGACGTGGACGATGCCCTGCCGCTTATCCAGCTCGTTGAAATACTCGACGCCGAATTCCTTGGCGTTGTTCGCCAGCGTTTCGACCTGCGTCCTGGAATCCGCATCGTCGATGCCGAGGCGGCGATCGGTCGTGGGCACGTTGTGGTCGACGACGGCGAGCGTCTTCTCCGGGGCGCGCAGGCGGCGGCCCGACATGCGCAGTCCTTCGAAGGCCTGCGGGCTCGTCACCTCGTGGACAAGGTGGCGGTCGATATACAACAGGCAGGTGCCATCGGGCTGGCGATCAACGATGTGGTCGTCGAAAATCTTGTCGTAGAGGGTCTTCGGCATAGGGATCGTCTCCGGTTCTGGGGACTAGATAGCGCTGCCCGCGCCGATCGGCAAATGCGCCACGCAAAAAAGAACCGGGCCTTGCGGCCCGGTCCATTACAGTTGGGATCCGGTAATGGCTCCACGGTTACCAACGGTACCCGGGAACATGCGCAATCATAAGGTGCGTTACGTTATAACTGCAAGGGCATTTGTCCGGGAATATTGCCCGATGGGCCGGCGAACCGTTAGGTCGAGATATTCCGGGCCTTTGCGACGAGAAAATCACGCAGAACCTGGATCTTTTTCGAGGTCTTGAGCTCTTCTGGGTAGACGAAGAGGATCGGCAACGACGGCGGATCGACTTCGGTCAGCACGGTTACGAGATCGCTTTCGCCCTCGGTCATGTAATCGGGGATCATGCCGATGCCGATGCCGGCGCGGATGCCGTATTTGATGGCCACCACGCTGTTGGCGCGCAGTGCGGGCTTGCGCGGGTCGCGGCCGTCGCGCCCGGCGGTTTCCAGCCAGCTGATTGCGGGCAGGTGCTGGGCCTGATTGCCGGTGTACGAAATGATGCGGTGACGATCGAGGTCGGCAAGCGACTGGGGCGCGCCGAACCGGCGCACGTAGCTGGTCGACGCGAATGCCCGTACTTTCATCGTGAACAATGGACGGCGAATGAGATCGTTGTTGTCGGGCTCGCGCGTCCATAGCGCCACGTCAGCCGCGCGCATCGAGATATCGATCTGATCGTCGTTGAGAACCATTTCGACACGGATCTCCGGATAGAGATCCATGAACTCTCGCAGCCTTTGGGTCAGCCACACCGTGCCAAGGCCAACCGGTGCGGCAATGCGCAGTTCGCCGGTCGGCTGCGTCGTCGTGTCGGCCAGCAGCGTTGCGGCGGTCTGCAGTTTGCTCATCACCTCAGCGACGGTGGTGTAGAGCAATTCGCCTTGCTCCGTCAGCACCAGCCCGCGGGCGTGACGGTGGAACAGCGAGAGGCCCAGATCCTTCTCGAGTGACGAGACCTGCCGGCTGACAGCCGACTGGCTCATATGCAGAGCTTCGCCGGCATGCGTGAAGCTGCCAGCGGCTGCGGCCGCATGAAAGATACGAAGCTTATCCCAGTCCACGATTGGTCCGTCTGCGAGCTCGCGCGCAAAAAAGGCCGGAGCCAGAGGCTCCGGCTGTATTATCTACTGCGGTGCACCATAACGGGTTTCGCTCCGTTCGCAATGCCAGGCACTAGCGGCTATTCGTCAGTTCGCAAACAATCCCGTGATCGCCTCAGTCAGCGGGTCTGTCTGGGTCACGCGCTGCTTCCTGCGCTTCTGGCTCGTCCCGGCAGGCGGCGCGTCGGGATCGACCTCGGCGATTTCGGGCGGTGCCTCAAAGCGATACTGCTTGCCCGAGAGGGCGGCCGCCACGCGGGACTCATAGCCATAGACGTCTGCGAGCGTGTTCAGTTTGCCGCTGTCGTCGACAACCGCCGTGAAGTACGTGGTGTGCACCCAGATCGGCTTGTCGATCTTGACCTCGTTGGCGCCGCCGGTGAAGCGGGCGTCGACTTCGTCGGCCGACCAGCCCTTGTCTTCCGCCAGCAGCAGTTCAGCGAACTTCACCGGGTTTGCAACGCGCATGCAGCCGTGGCTGTAGGCGCGCATGTTCTGCTTGAACAGGTCCTTCGCCGTCGTGTCGTGCATGTAGACGTCGTGCTTGTTCGGGAACAGGAACTTGACGATGCCGAGCACATTCTTCGGCCCGGAAGGCTGAGTGAACTGGAAGCGGCGAATATCGACGCTGTTCCAATCGACGGAGTCGGGATCGATCTGGCGGCCGTTGTAGGACACCTTGAGGTCGTGACGCTGCAGCACCCGGCTGCTTCCGCCACCGCCGCCGCCAAAGAAACTCTCGAAGAAGTCACCGCCGCCACCGCTGGCGCGGCGAAGCTGCGGCTGCAGTTCTTTCTGCTTGATGCCGTCGGGCACACCCCATTCGGGATGGAACACGATCGTCTTCATCTGCGCGGAAAACATCGGCGTGGCCCACTGCGGCAGGCCGACGACGATACGTTCCTCGTAGATCTGCTTTCCGTCCTTGATCGTGCGCGTCTTGAATTCGGGCACGTTGTTCCAGACGTAGATGGAGCCCAGGTTCTCGGGCATCCACCGCCAGCGTTCCATGTTGTTGACGATGCGCTGAACATCGCGGCCGTGGTCGGGCTTGCTCTCGGGCTCGTCGCCGTTGAGGGCCGACCGCGTCGACTTGCCGACGAAGCCATTTGCCTTCACGCCGTTCGCGCGCTGGAACGCCATGACGGCTTCCTGCAGCGGCTCGTCGTAGGTGTTTTCGTTGCCTGCCTCGGCCGTGACCTTGAGGCGCCGGCGCAGCAGGGAGACGTCCGGATGCTGCATGCCGGGCTTGATCACCTTGCCGGGCGGCAGCTTGACCGATAGCGACTCGTCTTCCACCGGCGGTGGTGCCACGGCGGGTTCCTTGAACTTCAGAAGTGCCGCACGCAAGCGCACGAACTGCTCGTGCTTGGGATGCTGGTCGCGCAGGTAGGCATCGGCGCTGCTGGCCTTGATGATCTCGTCGAGGACGACTTTGGGATCCTTCACCGGCGGTGACATGTCCATGCCCGGGCTCAGCGCGGACGGATTGATGCGGCCGCCACGGGCTTCGCGGGCGTACTGCAACACGGCCAGCGTCATCGTCGCTTCGGCATCGGCAAGCGCTTGCGGCGAGGCATCCGGGGCTGCCTGGGGCAGCGTGTAGGCGGAGGCGGTCAAGCCCCAGTCGTCAGCCTTGCGGATCTCGGCGATCGCCGTGTCGGCGGACGGCGTGAAGCCGCCCTCGGCCTTGACCCAGAGCGGACCTTCAAGGCGGGCCTGATAGAAATCGGCGGCGGCTGTCCGGTCGGCGCCGGAGGCCTTGCTGCCAAACGACTTGTCGTTGAACTTTTCGCGCACTGCAGCGACGATCGGATCGGCCGGCGGCGGTGGTGGAGTGGCCTGAGCCTGAGGTGCGGCCGGAGCAGGCGGCGTTGCGGCTGCCGGATCAGTCGCCGCGGGTGTAGGCGATGCCGGTGCGGCGGGTGCTGCGGCTTCAGGCGTAGCGGGCGGCGCCGGATTAGCCGGCGGTGTTGCAGCCGGCGTGGTGGTGGCGGCCGGAGGCGTTGCCGCTGGTGTTTCGGCTGCGGGCGCTGGTACGCCGGGCTTGGGATCGAGCGGCTGAGCCGCTGGCGGGGAGGAGGGCGTGGCTGCGCCCGCCGAAGGCTCGGCGCTGGGCGGCGTCGGCGCTGGATTTTGCGTGTCTGAGGGCGTCGCTTGTGCGACGGCAGCTGGAATGCCATAGCCGCAAAGGCCCGAAAGCGTGACGGCCATGAGCAGGCGGGCTGTCGCGGCGCGGCGTGGCATCGTCATTAGATATCGTCTCCTTGCGGCGAATCGCGCCGCCAATGGTATCTGTTCCCCTTACCTTTAGGCCTGCTTTCATGGCGTTTTCGTGCCGAAGCCGCTCCAGCCAGGGGACTGTGGCACCATGCACACACTGACTTTCGCCCGGCACCACGTTTCCGCCGGAATCCAGCCGGATAGCCACGGTTTTCAGCACCTGATCCTCGCTCGGCGAGGCGCGAGATACGCCCGATGACGCAAATGTGTGTGATGGTTCCCGCCCTGCCGGCCGCCGACGGCCTGCGCTTGCTGTCCGAGGCGCTGTCGGCCGCGCCGATTGCGGCTGTCGTCATCATGCCCGGCGCGGACGGCCTGATCGCCCCCGATGCAGCCCTTGCGCTGATTGCTGCCGCTCAAAAGTCGAGTGCCGCGGCTCTCATTTATGGCGACGCGCAGCTGGCGCGCACGCTCAAGGCCGACGGCGTGCATCTGCCGTGGAGCGTGGACGTGCGGACCGCTGCCGAAGATGCGCGCGAAATTCTTGGCCAGGGCGGTATCATCGGTGCGGATGCGGGGACGTCGCGTCACGATGCCATGGAACTGGGCGAGCTTGGTGTCGACTACGTTGCGTTTGGGCTGGGAGACGGCGATGCAGAGCTGGCACGGGAAGACCGTGACGAACTGGTGGCCTGGTGGGCGGAGATCTTCGAGATCCCCGTCGTTGCGCTCGACGTTGCCGGCGCATCGGAAGCCGCCACGCTGAAGGCTGCTGCCGCCGATTTCATTAGCGTGAGATTGAGCGCGGGCGCCGACGCGGCCAGAACGTTGTCCGAGATTTCGGCTGCAGCGCCGGCGGCGCGCACTGAACCCGCTGCCTGACAGGGAGAGACCGTTCGTGAATATGCGCTATCTCATTCCGGGGCTCGTGCTGGCTGTGTTTGCTGGCGCAGGAGCGACGCTGGTGATGCTGGGTGTGGTGACGCTGCCCGGTTTCAACGACGGCGAGCCGTTTCCGGACATGCAGGTCGAGATGGCCAAGCATCCCGACGAGGCGACGCCGGCGGAGTTGCAGCGCGCCGCCTACGATGCCTTCGAGGAGGGCAAGTACCTGACGGCACTTTCGCTTGCCCAGGATGCGTCCGCCAAGGGCGATCCCCAGGCCTTCACGCTGATCGGCCGTATCTATGGCGAAGGCACCGGCGTCTCGCGCGATCCCGCCAAGGCAGCGGCGGCTTACGAGAAGGCGGCAGAGCTGGGCGACGTGCCCGCAATGGTCTCGCTGGCGTCGATGCTGGCCTCGGGCAAGGATGTCGCCAAGAATCGCGAAAAGGCCGCCGAGCTGTTCGAGCGTGCCGCGCTGACGGGCGACCCGCTGGCCAACTACAATCTCGGATTGCTGTTCCTGCGCGGCGACGGCAAGCCGGAAAATCCGAACCGGGCCGCAGCCCACATTCGCTACGCAGCGGAGAAGGGCATTCCGTCGGCGCAATACGACCTTGCTGCGCTCTATCAGAACGGCACCGGCGTTCCCAACGACGCGCTGGAGGCTGCCACGTGGATGTCGAAGGCGGCGGCCAGCGGCCTGACGGAAGCGGAGTACGATTATGCCGTCATGCTGCTGCGCGGCCAGGGCCTCAAGCGCGACGAGCCAAAGGCGGTCGAATACCTGAAGATCGCGGCCGAGAAGGGTGTCGCCGGTGCCCAGAACCGGCTGGCGCACGTTTACCTGGACGGCGTGGCGGGTGTTCCGGCTTCTCCAGCAGAAGCGTTGAAATGGCGACTTATCGCCAAGGCGAGTGGCATAGCCAAGGACGACAAGCTCGAACTGCTGATCGCGTCGCTGCCGCCGGACCAGATTGCCGCTGCGCAAAAGGCCGCCGACGACTGGCGCGAAAAGAAAGCGATACAGTGAGCGCGACGCTGGGAGCGCGACGCTGGCGGCCCTTGCTTCGGCGGGGGCAAAAGCTTAGGAAGACCGCGGCCTGTCCAAAATATATTGTTTAACAGTGCGCTAGCCTTGTTCGCGCTGCGCGTGCCCATTGCAACCTTCATCAGCCGGACCTCAGAATGCCCGCCTCAGCCTTGATGAACGTCATGACCGCGGCCGCCCGCAAGGCCGGCCGCAGCCTCACCCGCGACTTCGGCGAGGTGGAGCAGCTGCAGGTTTCGGTGAAGGGCCCCGCCAACTTCGTCACGGCGGCAGATCATCGGGCGGAAGACGTCATCCTGAAGGAGCTGCAGAAGGCGCGCCCGGGCTACGGCTTCCTGATGGAAGAGCGCGGCACGGTCGAAGGCGCCGACAAGTCGCATCGCTGGATCGTCGATCCGCTCGACGGCACCACGAACTTCATGCACGGCATTCCGATGTTTTCGATTTCGATCGCGCTGGAGCGCGAGGGCGAACTCGTCGCCGGCCTCGTCTACAACCCGATTACGGACGAGCTTTTCTCCGCCGAGAAGGGCAAGGGCGCGTTCCTCAACGACAAGCGCCGTCTTCGCGTGGCTGCGCGCAAGACGCTGGGCGATACCGTCGTTGCCACCGGCATTCCGCATCGCGGGCGTCCTGGCCATCACGGGTTCATGGCCGAGATGCAGGCAGTGATGCACGAAGTCGCCGGCATCCGGCGCACGGGTTCTGCTGCGTTGGATCTCGCGTTCACGGCGGCCGGCCGGTTCGACGGCTACTGGGAGCGCAATTTGCAGCCCTGGGATCTGGCGGCGGGCATCGTTCTGGTCCGCGAAGCTGGCGGTATCGTCACCGATTGCGACGGCGGCGACGCTGTGATGACCAAGCTCGACGTGCTGGCTGGTAACAACGCGATCGTCAAAGCCATCGCGCCGCTGCTGTCCAAGACGCCGAACGCAAAGATCCTGAAAGCGTAGAGACCTTGCTTTTCGGAGAATCGCTGCACACTTTATCCGGAAGCCTTCGTATTCTGCCGTGCTTCTTTTCGGAAAACCGCTTCACACTTTATCCGGAAGCACTTTAGAGACCGGCTTCGACCACTGCGATCCGGCTGGGCGTCGTTCTGCGCCGCCGTGCCGATGGCGACGGTTGCGGCAACGATGGCCGCGTGAGCGACGATGAAAATGGCAGCGCGAGCAAGCATGTCTGGATCTCCCGTCCGGTCAACGAACGTTCGCACCCTGGGGTTCCCGTCGCCGTTCATCAGTTTCCCAGGGAACACCGGCCCTGTTCTTTGTGGCCGCGCGGCCTCGTGGTAGGCTCGCGGAAACACTCCAGCCCTTTGTTTTGTCGTGCTTCTTTGCGGAAAACGCTTCACACCTTTCCGGAAGCACTTTAGTGCAGGCCATGAGCGATCGCGTGCCCGTCCTGAACGCCCCGGCTCCGGAGCTGCTTGCGCGGCTCACGGAGATCGTCGGCCGGGCTAACGCCATCGTCGATCCGGATATCCAGGCGACTTACCTGCGGGAATGGCGCGAACGCTACGTTGGGCGCACGCCGATCGTTCTGAGGCCGCAGTCAACCGACGAGGTTGCCCGCATCCTGGCGCTGGCGAATGCCGCGCGCGTTGGCGTCGTTCCGCAGGGCGGCAACACCGGCCTCGTCGGCGGGCAGATCCCCTCGGAAACCGGCCGGGAAATCGTGCTCAGCCTCACACGCCTGAACCGTATTCGCAGCGTCGACCCGCAGACGTCAAGCATGACGGTTGAGGCGGGCGTTACGCTGGCAGCGGCGCGCGCGGCGGCCGAGGCTAACGGGCGGCTGTTTCCGCTCAGCCTGCCGTCTGAAGGCACGTGCAGCATCGGTGGAAACCTCGCGACCAATGCCGGCGGCATCGGCGTGCTGGCGCACGGCAATGCCCGGCAGCTGACACTCGGCATCGAGGCCGTGCTTGCTGACGGGCGCATCTGGAACGGGCTCAGGGCGCTGCGCAAGGACAACACCGGATATGATCTTCGCGACCTGCTGATCGGCTGCGAAGGCACGTTGGGCATCATCACGGCAGCCACGCTGAAACTGGTGCCGAGGCCGCGCGAGGTGGCCACGGCGTTCGTCGCCCTGCCGTCTCTCGACGCCGTGCTATCGCTGTTCGAGCTGGCATCGGACCGCGGCGGCGCCTCGTTGACGGCGTTCGAATTTCTATCGCAGCGCTCGCTCGCGTTCGTGACCCGGCACGTGGCGGGTGCCCGGCTGCCGTTCGACGCAGAACATCCGTGGTATGTGCTGCTCGATATCTCGGGGCACGCAGACGACGGCGGCGCGCTGTCCGTTGCCGAAGCCACCCTTGCTGCCGCGTTGGATGGCGGCATCGCGAAAGACGCCATCGTCGCCCGGTCCCTCTCGCAGTCCGCAGCACTTTGGCGTTTGCGCGAAAGCGCATCCGAGGCCCAGAAGTTCGAAGGCGGGAGCATCAAGCACGATGTCTCGGTGCCGGTCGGCTCGATCCCTGAATTTATCGCGCGCGCCGATGCGTTGATCGAAACGTTATGCCCCGGTGCGCGGCCTGTCGCCTTCGGCCATTTCGGCGACGGCAACGTGCACTACAACATCTCCCAGCCGCTGGGCATGGACCGGGCACAGTACCTGGCCAAATGGGAAGAGGTCTGCGATGCCGTGCATGCGCTTGTGACCGGCATGGACGGGTCCATCTCCGCCGAGCACGGCATCGGCCAGATGAAGCGCGTGTCGCTGGGCCGCGCCAAAAGCGCCGTGGAGCTGGACATGATGCGCGCCATCAAGACCGCGCTCGATCCCAACGGCATCCTCAATCCGGGAAAGCTGCTTTAGAGCGCGGGCGGCCGCTTGAAGCCATTCCGCGCTTCAATGAAGAGCGGAATGACTCTTAGCTCTTAGGTATGGTGCTTCTTATCGGAAAACCGCTGCACACTTTGTCCGGACGCACATCTAGCCGCGCGCGATCTTCACCTGGCTCATGGCTTCGGCGATCTTGCCTGCCTGGCTCGGCCAGCTGGCCGTGATCCAGTCGTCGGTGCCGAACAGCCAGTACTTGATGCGGTTGCGCTTCATGTAGCGTGCGGTCGTCACCTGGTGCATGCGCTCCACGATGGTGGCCAACTGCTCCAGCATCGAGTTTGCGCGCGCGCCCTGCTGCTCCACCACGTCCACGCGTGTGACGAGTGACGACAGCATGGACGTACCTTCCTGACGCCACGAGCGCTGGCCGTCGGTCAACTTCACCAGCACCTCTTCAACCTCACCGATCTCCTTGGCGTAGCTGTTGGCCGCCTGTGTGGTTGCCTGCGCCCACTCGCCCAGAGACCGCTCCAGCCGGGTGAACCGGTCCAGGACGCCTGCCAGAGCCTGCGACGTGCGCGCTTCATGCCCGTCCGCCGACTGGCTCAGTTTCTCCAGGCGCTCGATGCGCTCCGTCAGCGGCGTCAGGATCGCGGTCGCGATCTCGTTGCGCTGGCGATCCAAACGCTCCGACACTTCGCCGCGCTGACGCTCCACGCGCTCGGCCAGCGGTGTCAGCACGCCGCTGATCACTTCGTTGCGATGTTTCTCCAGGCGGCCGGAAACTTGCCCAAGCTCGTGCACCACGCCATCGTGCTGTTCTGTAGCGCGGGCCTGCGCTCGCGACAGCCCGTCTTCGAGTTTGGCCAGCCGCGCGGCAATCTCGGCGCTGTGATCTTCCGAGCGAGCTGTGATCACGTCTTCGATGGCTTCAAGCCGCTTCAGCATCGACGTCATGTCGGAGCTAGGCCGGCTGATCAGCTTGTCCATGTGGACTTCGAGCGCGTGCAGCTTGCCGCTCGTCTCGCGGCCGATCGACACCACGCGATCGTTGATAGGTGTCAGATCGACGGACTGCGCGCGCGACGAGTGGATGGAATCGTTCAGCGCGTTGAAGCCGTCGATCATCTCCTCGCGCTGGGCGATGGCTTCCTGCTGCAGCTCTTGCAGCGCTGCGGCGACGGCCTTGCGATCGGCCGAGATGTCGCCGACGAGGTTTGACAGCGCTTGCTCCACGCCTTCGATGCGCGCGCTGCCGGCATGCCCGTTGCCGTTGTCGGAAAGGTAGTTTGGCTGGGCGGCTAGCCGGTAGCGGCTGCGCAGCCCGTCGTTGAGGTAATTGCGGGCTTCGCCGCCGGCGCGCGGCAGCTGCGGAAGCGTATCGAAAATCGGGCGGCGGGCGCTGCGCCGGCTCGTCACCGAGGCGAGCAGGGCGAGGCCCGGGAGGTCAGGCTCCTCGTCGAGGATGACGTGGACGATATCGTCGATGCCGGCGACACCACTGCGGCGTGCCGCGTGCGCGGCGGCCAGGCGCAGAACGTCTTCCAGCTCTTGCGTGCGGCGTGGTGAGCCGACCGTCTTGGACGAGCTCGACGGAATTTCGCTGGCGATGACCGTGGCACTCTCTCGGCGCAGTGCGGCAACACGAACGCCGCGCGCTTCCAGCGCTTCGGCAGCCGCATCGATGCGGGTGAGGGCGTTGAGAAAATGTTCCAGGCGGACTTCGGCTGCGCCGTGCGCCAGGGCCACGTCGTAGGCGTGATTGCAGCAGGCCAGAACCGTTTCATCGACCATGATCGGGCCGTTGAGGACGCCGCCGTGATGGGGGCGGCCGCGAAGGCCGTTGGCGTCCGCTTCGCGCCAGGCCGCCACCTCGACCGGAGGTGCGTTGTGGGCCTGCGGAGTTCTCAGATCCAGGTCGTCTCCCCGATATGCCATTGGCGTCGTCTCCTCCCTACGCGGTTCATAAAGCGCCAGCGCCCGCCCGTCAGGCGTGCTGCCGGGGCCGTTAACCCAACTGTCTTGTGTATAGCCCATCAGCGCCTGCATGAGCAGCATCGATTGTTGCGAGGTTCTGTCTATCGCTGCCGACAGAGAAACCGGCAAATACGACGCTGTCTTGGTTAATCTTGGGACTTCGCGGCGCCGCTCAAAGCAGGCGCGGGGTGTCGTCGGCGAGGAGGGCTGCGCCTTCGTTGCGGACGTTGTTCAACTTGCGGCTGACTTCGCTAAAATCGAGAAAGTCTTCCGGCGCAGGCCGCATAAGATCTTGAATAAACTCCGCCGTGCCCGGGCGGCAATCGAGCCACCTGTCGAAGTCCTCCGGCTGGATGATCAAGGGCATGCGATCGTGCAGGCGCGCCATGGCCTGATTGGCTTCGACCGTCAGGATCGTCATGGTCTCCAACTCGCTGCCGTCCGCGCCGAGCCAATGTTCCCACAAGCCGCCGAGCGCCATCGGGCCGCCGCCCCTCGGCGTCATGTGATGCGGCTGCTTTGCGCCCGGCCGCCCGGTCCATTCGTAGAAGCCGGTGGCCGGCACAAGGCAGCGGCGATGCCGCAACGGTCCGCGAAACGAGGGCTTGTCCGCAGCGCTCTCGGCCCGGGCGTTGATCAGCGTGGTCTTGATCTGGCCGGGCTCTTTGGCCCACGACGGAATGAGGCCCCAGCGAACGAGGACGAGTTGGCGGCTCGTGTCCGGGCCGTTGCGCACGATCAGCGCCGGCTGCGTTGGCGCAATATTGTAGCGCGGGGGAAAATCAGCTTCGCCGGTGGCCGCAAAGAGTGCGCGGACGGCTTCAGGTGGTGCGGTAAGATTGTATCGTGAGCACATGCTGGGACGCCGATTGGTTTCGAAGCGGAATGTAGGATGGCTCAGCGCATCCGCCAACAGGCCGTCAGGCGACGAGCCGTCGGCAGCATTACGTCCGGCCGTGCCTCCGCCAAGAATCGGTGCTAGGAGGCCATCAGCTCACATCTATGTAATAAGCGGCACGGCATGCGACTGAGACACCAGCAGATCCTGATCGCCCTCACTGCATTCGTCGCGGTTGCGCCAGCGGCCGCGTTCGCCGTCGACAACAAGCCGTATGACGACCGCCTCTTCCGGTTGACGGAAATTCTCGGTGCGGTGCACTATTTGCGCGAGCTTTGCAGCGCCAACGACGGCCAGACGTGGCGCGATCGTATGAAGGAGCTGATGGACGCGGAGGGCTCGTCAGCGCTCCGCCGCGCACGCCTGACGCGCAGTTTCAATCAAGGCTATCGCAGCTATAGCCGCACTTACACGACGTGCACGCCGTCCGCGCAGACCGCCATCGGCCGCTTTCTCACGGAGGGCGCGCAGATCTCCGACGCGTTGGTCAAAAATGTTCCCTAAGGGCTCGCGCAAGTTTACTGTGAATACTCGTATCGCAAGCCGCGCGATGTGAGCATGCTAGGTCTATGATCAGGGGGCGGCGCACATAGAGAGCGCACTTGCAGTGGCATGAAAGCGTTCGTGGGGAGTAGTATGGAATTGCACGAGTTGGCCGAGAGCGACGACCCAAGCTTCGTCGCGTTGAGCCTGATCCTCGCCGCCTGGGACGAAGGCACCGAGAACGGTGTTGCTCCCGAGCAGATGGCCTATGCCGCACTCTTCACCGCCCTGTCCGACCTCGTGTCGATCTACGGAGAAGACGCGGTCATCAAGCTGACCAGCGGCCTGCAGAAGCGCGTCTCGTCGGGTGAGTTCACGTTGAAGCGCACAGTGCAGTAGGAAACGTGCGGTGCAGTAGCCGGCGTTCAGACAGCGAGCCATCGGACGGCCGGCTATTCATTTGAATAGGCCAGCGTTAGAAGATCCCCTGCCATTTCACGGCGATCTCGCCAATCAGAAGGGCGCCGAAACCGGCTAGCATGATGCCGGCGATGCGATTGATCACGCCCAGGCTTGCGGCATCGATACGGTGGCGGACACGGCCGATCAGGTTCGACAGCAGGATCCACCATCCCAGGCTGCCGGCCATGATCGAGGCCACCATGGTCAGCGCGTCGATGTTGCTGTGCAGTTCCACGAACGTGCTGACGCCGCCGAAGATCGCGAACAGCCCCAGCACGGCGCCCGGATTGGTGATCGTCAGAAAGAAGGTTTGCGGTATGTCCCAGGCATAATCCCGCAGCGAAGGTTCGCCGACCTGTCCGGGGTGGCGCGGTTCCAGCCGTGGCAAAGTGAGGTAGAGGCGCAGGCCGAAGGCGATGAGTGCCAGGCCGCCAACGATCTGTATCAGTGCGCGATGCTGCTCGACTGCGCCGGTGATGGCGCCCACGCCCATCGCCGCGCACAGCGCAATGAGGCCATCGCCCAGCACCGATCCCAGGCCCGCCGCAATGCCGCCCCAGAACCCTCGCTCGATCGCGCGCTGCACGCACAGCACATTGACGGGGCCCACGGGCGCGGCAACAAGTACGCCGATGATGAGGCCGACCGGAATGATAAGCAGGTTAGGAATCAGCTGCACGCCGGCCTCGTGGTGGTCGCGGCAAGCAGCGCGCGACCGCGGCAACCCAACAGCGGCGCGCTCAAATCGTTCCTGACGCAATTGACCCGGAGATGATTGGAATGCTGGCATCGACGCGGACTAGAGCTGAGAGCAATCCTTTGCGCCGTGCCGCCTCGCACTCCTGCACCCTCACGTATCCGCGCACCGCTAAGAGCGCCTGGCTGAAATTCAGTCTGACGTCATTGGTAATGCTCGCATCCACCGTTGTCTATTGCTTGGGTGCAAGTGGCGCAGGTGCAGGCGACAAGGGTAAAGTTGCCGGGGCAAAGCCGCCGGCCAGTGCGGGGTGGCCGATCAGCGCGCCGCTGCCGCCCGCCGCGGAAGACATGCGGCAGGCCATCGAGACTGCAATCCATTCCGGCGACATCGAAGAGCTGAAGGTTGCCTACGATCTGGGTGAGTTGAAAGCCGATCTCGCCGATCAGCCGGTCACGGATGCGGTGGCATTCTGGAAGGCGCAATCGTCCGACGGGGAGGGCCGCGAAATTCTGGCAATCCTTGCCAATCTTTTTGCCGTCGGCGCCGCCGAGGTCGCCCGCGGGCAGGATCCGGAGAATAACGCTGTATACGTCTGGCCGTACCTGGCGGAGCTGCCACTGGACAAACTGACGCCGGCCCAGAAAGTCGACCTTCTGCGCCTTATGCCGGCGGCCGATGCCAAGGCCATGCTGGAGAAGAAAACCTGGACGTGGTGGAGACTTACCATCGGCGCCGATGGGCTGTGGCACGCGTTCAAGAAAGGCTCATGATTGTGCGCCGCTAAGCTCGCGACATTGTGACCATTTTACTGTCCGCGATGAACGGTTTCGCTCGACGGCCGCAGTCTGCTATGTAACTTCATATGGTGCGCTGCGAGCCGCTCATTTCGAGGGTCGCCGTACCTATTGCCTGCGCCGTCTGCAACGCGCCACTCAAGGCGAACGGACGAGGGATCGAAAAAGGATCATGATCATGAACGTGCGTATCGCGCTGCTGGCGCTTGCGGCCAGCTTCGTATTGGCATCTCCGGCTGCCGCTCAGGACGCCCGCTGGGGCATCTGGGGCGAGGAAAGCCAGGTCAAGAATAAGCCGATGTGGAAGTCGAAGAAGAGCAAGGCGCAGGAAGAGAGCGCATTCGGCGCTGAGTTCGAACCGTCCGAGCAGCAGGTCAAGCGCGCCGTGCAGTTGGCCAGCGGCGGTCCCAAGCCCAGCATCTCGCCGCAGGCACCGCAGACCGTTTCGTTCTCGGGCTATGCACCGGGCACCGTGGTTATCGATACCGCCGGCCGCAAGCTGTACTACGTCAAGGGTGGCGGCACCGCTTATCGCTATCCGATTGCAGTCGGCAAAGCGGGTTTTGCCTGGTCCGGCACGCAGAAAGTTTCGCGCATCGCCAACTGGCCGGATTGGACGCCGCCGGCTGAAATGCGCCAGCGCAAGCCGCACCTGCCGATGAAGATGACTGGCGGTATCAATAATCCGCTCGGAGCCAAGGCCATCTATCTTGGCAGCACGCTGTATCGCATCCACGGCACCAACGACACCAGCTCGATCGGTACGGCATCTTCGTCTGGCTGCATCCGCATGAACAACGGTCACGTGGTGCATCTGGCTGGCCTCGTCGGCACCGGCACGACCGTGAAGGTTCTGCGCGGCCTGCCCAAGACCCTCGCGAAGGCCAAGGGCGGCGAGACGGGCTGACGCGAAGCATGGGTCAGACCTCGGTCTGACCCATGGCGCTACGGCTGAACATCGTTCTGGGTCAGACCCATGGGTCTGACCCCATTTTCGACGGCTCTAGAGAAACTTGGCGGCCTCGCCGACCGCCGGACGGGCCAGTTCGCCGTTCCACATGACGCGGTGGCCGCGCACGATCGTGCCGATGGGCCAACCGGTGACGCGGGTGCCGTGATACGGCGTCCAGCCGGCGCGGCTTTCGATCCACGAATTGTCGATCGTCTCCGAGCGCTTCAGGTCCACCACCGTGAAGTCGGCGTCGTAGCCGACGGCGATGCGGCCCTTAGCCCGCATGTTGAACAACCGCTGCGGCCCGTGGCTCGTCAGGTCGACGAAGCGCTGCAGCGATAGCCGGCCCGCGTTGACGTGGTCGAGCATGATCGGCACCAGCGTCTGCACGCCCGTCATGCCCGAGTGCGAGTCCGGATAGGGGTGGTCCTTTTCCTCGCGCGTGTGCGGCGCGTGGTCGGATCCCAGCACGTCGACAACACCATTCGCCAGCGCCGCCCAGATCGCATCGCGATGGCGCGCGTCGCGAACCGGCGGATTCATCTGGGCATAGGTGCCGAGGCGCTCGTAGCAATCCGGCGCCACCAGCGTCAGGTGATGCGGCGTCACTTCCACGCTCGCCCAGTCCTTGTGGTCAGCCAGAAACGCCATCTCGGCGGCCGTGGAGATGTGCAGCACGTGCACGCGCTTGCCGTACTTCTCCGCCAAGCCGACGAGGCGCGTCGTTGCCAGAAGCGCTGCTTCTTCGTCGCGCCACACGTAGTGCGACGACGGATCGCCCGGGATCGCGCTCGCCCTTGCGCGCGTTGAGGCGCATTTCGTCTTCGGCATGGAACGCGGCGCGGCGGCTGAGCTTGGCGATGATGCGGTCCAGCGAGGGATCGTCTTCCACCAGCAGGTTGCCGGTGGAGGATCCCATGAACACCTTGATGCCGGCCGAACCCGGCAGGCGCTCCAGCTGCGGAATGTCGTCGACGTTCTCGCGCGTGCCGCCGACGTAGAAAGCGAAATCGCAGAACATGCGATGCGTGGCGCGCTGCACCTTATCGGCCAGCGTTTCAGCCGAGGTCGTCAGCGGCTTGGTGTTCGGCATTTCGAATACGCACGTGACGCCGCCCATCACCGCGCCGCGGCTGCCGCTTTCCAGGTCTTCCTTGTGCTCGAGCCCGGGCTCGCGGAAATGCACCTGGCTGTCGATCACGCCGGGCAGGATGTGCAACCCCTTGGCGTCGATGGTCTCGGCCGCCTGTCCGGCGCCAATCGCGCCAATGGCCACGATGCGGCCGGCGCGCACGCCGATGTCGTGCTGACCCACGCCGTCGTGGTTCACCACCGTGCCCTGTCTCAGAACGAGGTCATATGTGCTGGCCATTCCGGCTCCGTGGCTCGATACTTGCCTTCCTGCAGGCACCCGCATACGTAACTGTCGTCCCGATGGCAACCGCAGGCTCCCCGTGACCGCTTTCAGCTATGCGCAATTGACCGACCGTGGCGCCGTTTCGGTGGTGGGACCGGATGCGGAAAAGCTGCTGCAGGGGCTCGTCACCAACGATCTCCCGCAGACGGCCGGAGAGGCCACGTTCGCCGGCCTTTTGTCGCCGCAGGGCAAGATCCTGTTCGATTTTTTCATCGTGCGCACGGCGGACGGCTTGCTGCTCGATGTCGCGCGGGACAAGGCGGCCGAGCTTGCCAAGCGCCTCACGCTCTATCGCATGCGTTCCAACGTGCAGATCGCCGACGCATCGAACGATGTCGTCGTCTCTGCCGGCTGGGGCACATCTGCGGACGCTGGCGATCCGCCGCCGGCCGGGATCGTCGCGAGCTTCCGCGATCCGCGTTTGCCGGAATTGGGCCGGCGCAATATTTCGGAGGCGTCGCAATCACCGGTTCACAGCGGCAATACGGCCAGCGAAGCCGCCTATCATGCCCATCGCATCGCGCTGGGCGTGCCGGAAGGCGGGCGCGACTATGCCTATGGCGATACCTTTCCGCATGAAGCGCTGTTCGATCAGATCCATGGGGTGTCGTTCGAAAAGGGCTGCTACGTCGGCCAGGAGATCGTGTCGCGCATGCAGCACCGCGGCACAGCGCGCAAGCGCATCGTGCAGGTGACAGGCCAGGGCGCGCTTCCGCAAAGCGGCACCGAGATCCTTGCGGGAACGGTCGCGATCGGGGCGCTGGGATCGATCGACGGCAGCCATGGCCTTGGCCTGGTGCGGCTGGATCGTGCCGCTGAATTCAAGGCCAAGGGTATCGAATTGGCGGCCGGCGGTGTGCCGTTGGCTCTGCAAAAGCCCGCGTTCGCGACGTTCTCGCTCGAGCCGCAAGCCGCGACGGTGCCACCCGCATGACGAAGATCGCGGAGAAGGTGGAAGGGTGCACATGGCCGGGACTGACCGACCCGCTCTACACGCGCTATCATGACGAAGAGTGGGGTGTGCCCAAGGACGGCGAGCATGAGCTGTTCGAAAAGCTCGTGCTGGAAGGCTTCCAGGCCGGGCTGTCGTGGATCACCATCCTGCGCAAGCGTGAGAATTTTCGCAAAGCGTTTCACCAATTCGACCCTGCGAAGATCGCACGCTACACTGAGAAGGACGTAGCGCGGCTGATGGCGGATCCCGGCATCGTGCGCAACCGGCTGAAGATCGAGGCCACGATCGACAACGCCAAGGCTTACCTGCAGTTGCGCAAGACGACGACGCTGGCCGCCTTCCTCTGGGGATTCTTCGAACACGGCCCCATCCAGAATTCGTACACGGCGATGCAACAGCTTCCGGCGGAAACGGAACTCTCCAAGCGCATTTCGAAGGCGCTGAAGGCGGAAGGCTTCCGCTTCGTGGGGCCGACGACAATGTATGCTTTCATGCAGTCGAGCGGCATGGTCAACGATCACGTCACGGGCTGTCCGCGCCACAAGGCCTGCGCCAAGCTGCAGCGCGCCTTCAAGCTTCCGCGTGCCACGGGAGCGCATTGAATGACGCCGCCGCATGAGCCTCCCTCGCGTGCGTGGCAGCGCATGCTGTCCGGCCGCCGGCTCGATCTGCTCGACCCCTCACCCGGCGACATCGCCATCGAAGACATCGCCCATGGCCTGGCGCGCGTGGCGCGATGGAATGGCCAGACGATTGGCGTGCATGCGTTCTCGGTGGCCCAGCACGTGCTGATCGTGGAAGAGATCGCGCATGCCTTGAACCCGCGCTGGCCGTTGCAGTGGCGCTTGGCGGCGCTGTTGCACGATGCCGCGGAATACGTCGTCGGCGATCTCATCAGCCCGTTCAAGACCGCCATCGGTCTCGATTACAAAGCCTTCGAGATGCGTTTGCTCGACGCCATCTACAGCCGGTTCGATGTGCCGGTGCCGCTGCCTGCGGAGGTCGCCGCCACGATCAAGCGCGCTGATCGGATCGCTGCTTTTTTCGAGGCGACGCGTCTTGCGGGCTTTTCGAACGAGGAGGCCCATATTTATTTCGACTATGATGAAAAATTGCCTGACACGCTGCGATCTACGCTGTCTGCGTTGACGGCAGAGCCCGCCGATACGGCGCAAAAAAATTTCCTCGCACGGTTCGCAGCACTCACAACGGCCGCATAACGATCACGATTGCGGCGGTGAACCCAAAAATGGCCATGATCACTGTTCTCAGTGCCGAAGCGCCAAGGGGAACGAGAGATGACTGCGAACGCGGGACTGAAGAGGTCTCCCGGGCTTGCCATCCCGGAAGACCATGCTGCCGTGCCACGCGCCGAACCGGCGACCGTGGAGATTGGCCTGAACGCGGCGATCGTCGCGGTCAACGCCGATGAACCAATGGCACTCATCGTGCGTGATGAAGCGGACGGTGCGGTCGACGGCTTGCCGTTCGGCCCATTCTCGCCGGTTCTGCATCGCACGCTCGAAGGTGGGCTGCGTACCTGGGTCACCGAGCAGACGGGGCTCGACCTCGGCTACGTCGAACAGCTCTACACGTTCGGAGATCGCGGCCGGCATGCGGAAGCGGGCGACGAGAGCCCGCATATCGTGTCGATCGGTTATCTCGCCCTCGGCGGGGCCTCCCACATCCAAGAGCTGCAGCGCGGTACGTGGCGCAGCTGGTATCATTATTTTCCATGGGAAGATTGGCGCCGTGGCCGTCCCGAGATCCTGCAAAAGGAAATCGAGCCGCGCCTGCGTGAGTGGGCGCAGCGCCCACCGTCGCGCTCGGCACCGGCACGGCCCGTCAAACGCGAAGACCGCGCCCGCATGTGCTTCGGCATCGACGGCGGCACCTGGGACGAAGAGAAAGTACTCGACCGTTATGAGCTGCTGTACGAGGCCGGCCTCGTCGATGAGGCTAGGCGCGACGGCCGAGAGGCGGCAGTCGCCTGGGCACCACGCCCGCGTCTGGGTGCGCCGATGCGTTTCGATCACCGCCGGATTCTGGCGACCGCGATCGGCCGCGTGCGCGCCAAGATCAAATATCGTCCCGTCATCTTCGAGTTGATGACAGACGAGTTCACGCTCTACGAATTGCAGAAGACGGTGGAGGCCATTCTTGGGCCGCATCTGCACAAGCAGAATTTTCGACGCCTCGTCGAAAGCGCTGGGCTGGTAGAGCCGACGGGCGAGGTCAAGACCAGGACAGGCGGACGGCCCGCAAAGCTTTACCGCTTCCGCCGCGAGGTGTTGTTGGAAAGGCCGGCGCCAGGTGTCCGCGTGAAGCCGGGCAGGGCGTAAGTCTTAATGCGATTTTAACGCAAATAGAACGATGGTCTGCGTGCAGAATTCCAATCCGCTGCGGTGACGATATGGCCAGCACGCCGAACGACGAGCTACTGATCAAGATCGAAGGGATGGCGACGGCCATTTCGCAGGCCAGCGACAGCGCGAAGGTTTCGCTACAGCGGCAGTATCTCGAACTGATCGGGCACTTCCTTGCTGACCAAGGACGTGGCGAAGGTATCGCTTTTCCGCTGCTGGATTTGATCGAGCACTTGGACGACGCGCCAGATGCACAAGCCCCAACTGCAGTCGAGCGGCGCAAGGGGTTGGTGGACTGCAGCGACGAGCTTCTGGCCAAGGTGTCCGCTGTCGTCGATGTGCTGATCTCAGCGGGCTATTCTTCAGACCATGCCTGCCAGGTCGTGACGCGGCAAATGATTGCCCGAAATCTTCAAGTGCCGGCCGGGGGAGATGCGCGCGCCTGGCGAAACATGCAGGCCTGGCGCCAC
Source organism: uncultured Pseudomonadota bacterium (assembly GCA_963846845.1). Taxonomy (GTDB): domain Bacteria; phylum Pseudomonadota; class Alphaproteobacteria; order Rhizobiales; family Hyphomicrobiaceae; genus JAKAXS01. The sequence goes on from CAWJXQ010000001.1 coordinate 231,062, forward strand.
AAGCTCATCAATTCGAAGCGTGAGGGCGTGGTGTGGCGCACGTATGCCGCCTTCAAGGAAGAGCTACCCCAGCTTTACGGTACTCGCCTTGCTGAGGCGGCAGCGCGTGAAGCAATCTGGGACCGCCGGACCAAGCGCGCCGCGCCGACAAGCGCATAGCGTGAGCTGGTAAATATTTTCGCGAACCTCTGGTGGAAGGGCGCGTTATCACCTAGATTAACGACGTACTCGCAATGCTCGCGCAGAGCATAACAAGGGCGGCCCGACTAGCAACGACAGCTCTATGCGATTGCACCAGCCGGCGGGTTTGTGCCGGATTATCCAGGTCCAAGATATACTCAGCAAGAGTATATCTGGCGAGGGTGAGGAAAAGACGCGATGAACCTTTACACCGCAGTGCCCCGCAGCGACGTGACCAAGGCGAGCCCCGTGCTTGCTTCGGCGCCCGCTCGCACACCGTCGAAGTATGCGTTCACGCCGGCGCTTGCCCGCGAGATGGAGCCGCTTTACGAGCGCGTGAAGCATGTCGTCACGCCGATGGAATGGATGCAGTACGCGCCGCTCGTCAAAGAGATCAACGAGCTCAAGGTCGAGCGCAACGCCGTCATCCTGGCGCACAACTACATGACGCCGGAGATCTTCCACTGCGTGGGCGATATCCGTGGCGACAGCCTGCAGCTGGCGAAGGAAGCCGCGCGCGTCGACGCCGACGTTATCGTCCAGGCCGGCGTGCACTTCATGGCCGAGACGTCGAAGCTTTTGAACCCGGACAAGACGATCCTGATCCCCGACATGAACGCGGGCTGTTCGCTCGCGTCCTCCATCACCGCGGAAGACGTGCGCATGCTGCGCGACGCCTATCCCGGCGTGCCGATCGTCACCTACGTCAACACCAGTGCGGCCGTGAAGGCCGAGTGCGACATCACTTGCACCTCGTCCAACGCCGTGAAGGTGGTGGAAAGCATGGGCACGCCGCGCGTGCTGCTGATCCCGGATCAGTATCTTGCAAAGTACGTGGCCACGCAGACCAAGGTGGAGATCATCACCTGGGCCGGCGCGTGCGAGGTGCACGAGCGCTTCACCGGTGCCGAACTCGACGCCTATCGCGTGTCGGATCCCGGCATCAAGATCATTGCGCATCCCGAGTGCCCGCCGGACGTGATCGCGGCGTCCGACTTCACGGGCTCTACGGCCGCCATGATCAACTGGGTGAAGGAGAAGCGGCCGAAGAAGGTCGTGCTCGTTACCGAGTGCTCGATGGCTTCCAACGTGGCTGCGGAAACGCCGGATGTCGAGTTCGTGCGTCCCTGCAACCTGTGCCCGCACATGAAGCGGATCAGCCTGGAAAAGATCCGCGACAGCCTGCTCTACCTGCAGCACGAAGTGCACGTCGACGCCGAAGTCGCCGTGCGCGCGCGCCGCGCGGTGGAGCGAATGGTCAACCTCACCAACTGAGCCTTAACCGGCGGGCGGCTCGCAAGCGCCGCTCGCCTATCCCTGCGGAGTGACCGATGGGAATTGTGGGCATGCCAAGCAACATGACGAAATCCACCGCCGCTCGCCGCGGCTCCAAGACGGCCGGCGAAGGTGACATCGTCATCATCGGTGCGGGCCTTGCCGGCTTGTTCACCGCGCTACGCCTTGCGCCGTTGCCGGTTACCGTCATTGCTGCCGCGCCGCTTGGCGAAGGTGCATCCAGCGTCTGGGCGCAGGGTGGCATCGCTGCAGCCGTGGGCGAAGGTGATACGCCAAGCCAGCACGCGCACGACACGATCGTTGCCGGGGCCGGCATCGTCGACGAACTGGTCGCCCGGATCGTTGCGGAGGAGGGGCCGGACCGCATCCGCGATCTCCTGACGTACGGTGTGCCGTTTGATCGTGATCTCGCCGGGCACTTTGTCCTGTCGCGGGAAGCTGCCCACTCGCAGAAGCGCGTCGTCCGCGTCTCCGGCGACCGCGCCGGTTTCGCCATCATGCAAGCGTTGATCGCTGCCGTGCGCGCGACACCTTCGATCCGCGTGCTGGAGCATTACGAAGCCGAAGACCTCATCCTGACGGAGGGCCGCGTCACGGGGCTGCGTCTTATCCGCAGCGCGGAACGTGGCAACGGCACGTATGATCTCATTCCCGCCAGCGCCGTCGTCCTGGCCACTGGCGGCATCGGCTCGCTGTATGCCGTCACGACTAACCCCGCGTACGCGCGCGGCGAAGCCATTGCCTTCGCGGCTCGTGCGGGTGCCATCATCGCCGACGCGGAATTCGTGCAGTTCCACCCCACCGCCATGGATTTGGGGATGGACCCGGCGCCGCTGGCCACCGAGGCATTGCGCGGAGAAGGCGCCACGCTGATCAATTCAGCGGGCGAGCGCTTCATGACGCACCTGCATGCCGACGGCGAACTTGCCCCACGCGACATCGTCGCCCGTGGCGTCTTTGCGGAGCTTGCGGCCAAACGCGGGGCTTTCCTCGATGCGCGCGAGGCCATCGGTGCGCGCTTTGCCGACGCATTCCCGACGAACTACGCGGCGGCGATGTCGGCCGGCATCGATCCAACGCGCGAGCCGATCCCTGTTGCACCTGCCGCGCACTACCACATGGGCGGCGTTTCGACCGACCTGCACGGCCGCACCAGCGTGCTCGGCCTGTGGGCCGCGGGCGAGGTGGCGTCTACGGGCCTGCACGGCGCCAACCGGCTGGCCTCCAACTCGCTGCTGGAAGCCGCTGTCTTCGGCGCGCGCGTCGCGGACGACATTCGCGCCATGATGCCGGCCGACCGTGCCGGCAATGTTCACTTGTCCGATCCGCGCCGCGTCAGTTCCGGCGGGCGCACGGCCGACCCGTTGAAGCGCGCGGCGGCAGCTGCTCTGCTGCGGGAAACGATGACGCGCCATGTCGGCGTCATCCGCAATGCGCGTGGCCTGCGCAGCGCGCTCACCACGTTCACGGAGATCGAGAAGGCTGCCGGTGGCGACACGGTTCTGGCAAACATGGCGCTCGCCGCACGCCTGGTGACGGGGGCCGCGCTGATGCGCAAGGAAAGCCGTGGCGGCCACTTCCGCAGCGACTATCCCGAGGCGGTGCCGGGAATGGCGAAGCGCAGCTTCATCACCATTGCCGATCTCGAAAAGCTATCGGCGAAGCCGTCGCGCCGGTCCGGCTCGAAACTCGCAGAGCCTGCGCTTCCGCTATGAGCAAGCCGTCTGGTCCGCATTTGCCGCGACTGTCCCGGCCGCTCGTCGCGCGCGCCATAGCCGATGCGCTGGCTGAAGACCTCGGCCTGGCCGGTGACATCACCACGGATGCAACCGTTCCGGCCGACGCGCGGGCGACGGCTGTGATCGCCTCGCGCAGGCCGGGCGTCGTCTCCGGATTGGATCTGGCGGAGGAAACGTTTCGCGCGCTCGATGCAGCGGTTGTTTTCGAACGCCTGCACGGCGACGGGCGAATCCGTTGCGGCAAAGACGAACATTGCCTGCATCAGCGGCAATGCGCGGGCGCTGTTGACGGCTGAGCGCGTCGCCCTCAACTTCATGGGCCGCATGAGCGGCATCGCCACGCTGACGCAGGCCTACGTCCGGGCGGTCGCGGGTACCAAGGCTGATATTGTCGACACGCGCAAGACGACGCCCGGGCTGCGTGCGTTCGAGAAATACGCCGTCCGCTGCGGGGGCGGACGCAACCACCGCACGGGCTTGTTCGATGCAATCCTGATCAAGGACAATCATATCGTGGCCGCCGGGGGGCTATCGCACGCCATCGAGGCTGCCCGCGCGCACGCCGGGCACACGGTCAAACTGGAAGTCGAGGTCGACACGCTGGATCAGCTCCGCGACGCCCTGCGATACGACGTCGACATCTTCCTGCTCGACAACATGGAGCCGGCTCGGCTGCGTGAGGCCGTTACCCTGATCGACGGGAAGGCATTGAGCGAGGCCTCCGGCGGGGTCGACCTGTCGACCGTGCGTGCCATTGCCGAGTTCGGCGTCGACCTGATTTCCATTGGCGCGCTCACGCATTCTGCTCCCGTACTGGATCTCGGCCTCGACTTCGAGCCCGCACCCGGGAAGCCCAACCCCCGGAAATCCCGTTAAATTTTGCCGCAGTAGCGGCGCACAGCTTGATTTCGCCGCACTTGAGGGTCATCTGGTGACTGCGGCGATTTTCGCTGCCGGGACGGCCGTCGGCTGGCCTGACGACGTGAGGATCGGACATGCTCGGCATCGTCATCTGGGGCACCATCGCAATCGCATCCGGCATTCTGGGTGCGATCTTCGCCGGCTGGAAGAACCGGGACGTCTCCGCGTGGACGGCCTGGGGTTTCCTCGTGCCCCCCTCCATCATCTTTCTGCTGCTCTCGCCCAAGCGGCAGGGTCCACGTCCCCGCCGTCCCAGCCTCGACGAAGAAGACCGCCTCAGCGGGTTCTAGGCTGAGCTTGCTGCTTTGTATGTTTTGATGCGTGGCTTGATCTTCGGCCACGTCGTGCGCGTGGCGAGCTTCAGATCGTAGCGGATCTGCATATTCATCCACATATCGGCAGTGGTGCCGAAATATTGGCTCAGCCGAAGCGCCGTGTCGGCGGTGATGGCACATTCACCCTTGATGATGCCGGCCACACGGCTGACAGGCACATCCAGATCGCGGGCTCAGCAGGCGGAAAGGTCACTTCTGTTTGGCCCGCAGCGCCGATTGGGCAGCCGCCAGGCGCGCTACCGGCAGGCGGAACGGTGAGCACGATACATAGTCGAGACCCGCGCGGTCGAAGAAGGCGATCGACGCCGGGTCGCCGCCGTGTTCGCCGCAGATGCCGACTTTCAGCGCGCGGTTCCAGCGGCGGCCGCGTTCCATGGCGATGCGAATAAGTTCACCGACACCGTCGAGGTCAAGCGTTATGAACGGTTCGGCTTCGAACATGCCGCGGCCTGCGTAGTTCGCCAGGATGGGCGCTGCGTCGTCGCGTGACAGGCCGAGTGTCGTTTGCGTGAGGTCGTTGGTGCCGAACGAGAAGAATTCAGCGCCGTCGGGTTCGGCGGCAATCTCGCCCGCGCATAGCGCCGACCGGGGCACCTCGATCATCGTGCCAAGCTGATATTCGACCTTGCTGCCGGTTTCCTGCTGCACGGCTTCTGCCGTGGCCTTGATGATGACGGCGAGGATGTCGAACTCCTGCCGCCAGGCGACCAGCGGGATCATGATCTCGGGTACGACCGTCTTCCCGGTTTTTTTCGTGACGATGGTTGCGGCTTCGAAGATGGCGCGTGCCTGGACTTCGGTGATTTCCGGATAACGGATGTGCAACCGGGAGCCGCGGAACCCGAGCATCGGATTGAATTCCGTCAGTTCCGCAATCCGCGCGGTGAGCTTATCGAGCGTGATGCCGAGCGCCTTGGCCAGTGCTTCGATCTCGCGGGGCTGGCGCGGCAGAAATTCGTGCAGAGGCGGATCCAGAAGGCGGATCGTCACCGGGGCGCCGTCCATGATCTCGAACAGCTCGACGAAGTCCTGGCGCTGCATCGGCAGGATTCTCGCCAGTGCAGCCCGCCGCGCGGGCTCGTCCGACGCGCACACCATTTCGCGCATGGCCAGGATGCGGTCGGAATCGAAGAACATGTGCTCCGTGCGGGCAAGGCCGATGCCTTCAGCACCGAATGCTTTCGCCTTCAACGCGTCGCGCGGCGTGTCGGCGTTGGCGCGAACCTTCAGGCGGCGCACCTTGTCGGCCCAGGCAATCAACGTCGCGAAGTCGCCGGAGAGCTCCGGCATGCGCATGGGCGCGCGCCCGTTGATGACCTGCCCGGAGGCGCCATCGATGGTGATGATGTCGCCCTTGACCAACCGCTTCTGGCCGACGCGCATTTCGCCGGCTTCCTCGTCGATGCGCAGCTGTCCGGCGCCGGCAACGCATGGCAAGCCCATCCCGCGCGCGACCACGGCCGCGTGGCTCGTCATGCCTCCGCGCGCCGTCAGGATGCCGACCGACGACACCATGCCGTGGATGTCTTCCGGGCTCGTCTCGGTTCGCACCAAGATGACCTGACGGCCCTGCACCTTCAGCGCTTCGGCCTCGGTCGCGTTGAATACGATTTCGCCAGATGCTGCACCCGGAGAGGCGGGCAGACCGGTCACCAGCAAGTCCCGCAGCGCATCCGGCTCTATCGTGGGGTGCAGCAGCTGGGTCAGAGACTGGGCATCGACCGACAGCATTGCCTCTTCCTTCGTCAGCACCCCTTCCTTGACGAAGTCCACGGCAACCTTGATCGCCGCTTGTGCAGTGCGTTTTGCCGATCGCGTCTGCAGCATCCAGAGCTTGCCGCTTTCGATCGTGAATTCCACGTCCTGCATGTCGCGGTAACGCTTTTCCAGCTTGTCGAATACGCGGCGCAGTTCGCGCATCGCATCCGGCATCAGCGCTTCCAGCGAGCCGCCCGGAGTGCCCGCGCTTTTGGCTGCGGCCTCGGTCAACGGCTGCGGCGTGCGGATGCCGGCGACGACATCTTCGCCCTGAGCCTTCGGCAGGAACTCGCCGTAGAGTTCCTTTTCGCCGGTCGAGGGATTGCGCGTGAATGCCACGCCCGTGGCGGAGCGCTCGCTCATGTTGCCGAACACCATGGCCTGCACGGTGACGGCCGTGCCCCAGCTGTCGGGAATGGAATGCATCCGGCGGTAGATGATGGCCCGGGGGTTCTGCCAGGAGCCGAAGACGGCGGCGATGGCGCCCCACAGCTGCTCACTGGTGTCTTCGGGGAACGGTGTGCCGGTCTCCGCCTCGATCGCTTCCTGATAGTCCTCGATGATCTCGCGCCAATCCTCTGCGGTGAGGTCGGTGTCGAGGCTCATGCCGTTGAGGTTTTTGAAGTTGTCGAGCAGATCGACGAACACGCCTTGGTCGACGTTGAGGACGACATCGGCGTACATCTCGATGAAGCGGCGGTAGCTGTCGTATGCGAAGCGCTCGTCGCCGGTCTTTTTCGCGAGCGTCTTCACCGAACGCGCATTGAGGCCGAGGTTGAGGATCGTGTCCATCATGCCCGGCATCGACGCGCGCGATCCGGAACGCACGGCGACGAGCAGGGGATTGTCCTCATCTCCGAACGTGCGTCCCGCCGCCTTGCCGATTGCATCGATCGCGGCCAGCACTTCTGGCTTCAGGCTGTCGGGCAGTTTTTCGTCGCCGGCGTAGTAGGCCGCGCAAACCTCGGTCGTGATCGTGAAGCCGGGTGGTACCGGCAGGCCCAGGTTGGACATCTCGGCCAGGTTGGCGCCCTTGCCGCCCAGCAGTTCGCTCATGTCCGCGTCGCCCTCGGCCGTTCCCGTGCCGAATAGGTAGACGCCCTTTGCTGCCGCCGAGCTGCCACGTGTCATAGAGCGCCGCCTCTTAGTGTAACGGGCCGGAAGATCCGGCCCGCATCGTCGCGATCAGTTTGGCTCTAGCAGGCAGAGGCGCAACAGGGAAATATGCCGCGCCAGCAGCCTTACTTTTCGAGAAGGCCTTACTTCTTGAAAAGTGCGCAGCCCACGCGATCCCCTGCGCCGCCGATTGGCTGCGTGGTGTGGTCGTCGGGGTTGGCGTGGATGACGATGGCAGAGCCGTCGGCGTCTTGCAGGCCGTTTTCGCCGGATATCTTCATGCCGGGTACGAACAACTCGGCCAGAACGGACCCATCCTCGTGCGCCCAGATGTTCGGCAGGTCCGAGGGATGGGGTCCTTTGGGGTTAAGGAAACCATGTTCCGTCTTGCTGGGGTTGACGTGGCCCTTGGAATTCTTGAAACCCTCATCCGAGCAGTCGCCGTGTTCGTGGACGTGAATGCCATGAGCGCCCGGCTTCAGCGCACCCTTCTCCAGGGCGACGGTGAGGACGAGGCCATGCGGGCCCTCTTTGACGTCGATTTTGCCGATCTTGGCCATCTTGGGTCCGACGACATCAGCCGACTGGGCTAACGCGGCCCCGGGAACGCTGAGAGCCAGGACGGCAGCGGCGAGGAGGAATTTGCGCATGAGGCACCTTATGCATGAAAAGCTTCTGATGGGTCGGTTTCGCGATCGCAACCGTTCAAGGACGAGTTCCCGTGTTCGCCAAAGTTGCGCGGGAGGCGTCCGGAGTGTCTAGACTGATGGAAGATGCGGTTCAACCAGCGAGGCGGGCAGCCAGGCTGGATCAGTTGCTGGTGACACGCGGCCTGGCGACGACGCGGTCGCGCGCGCGCGACCTTATCCTGCGTGGCGCGGTCAGTGTCGATGGCAAGACGGTCGTGAAGCCGGCCGCGGCGATCGAGGCTACCGCATCGCTATCGGTCACGGCAGAGGCCGGCGACGTCTCGCGCGGTGCCGTCAAGTTGCGCGCGGCGCTGACGGCTTTCGAATTCGATCCAGGCGGCAAGATCTGTCTCGACGTCGGCGCGTCGACTGGCGGCTTCACCCAGGCGTTGCTGGCTGGCGGCGCAGCCAAGGTCTACGCCGTCGATGTCGGGCACGGGCAGCTTGCTGCAACGCTGCTCGGTGACGAGCGTGTCGTCAGTCTGGAAGGCATCGACGCGCGTGCCCTGACGGCTGGGCACATTCCTGATCGCGCCGGAGCGATCGTTGCCGACGTCAGCTTCATATCTCTAACGAAAGCGCTGGCAGTTCCGTTGTCCTTCGCGGCAGCTGGCGCCTGGCTCGCTGCATTGATCAAACCGCAATTCGAAGCCGGCCGCGACGGCATCGGCAAGGGTGGCATCGTCCGCGACGACGATGTTCGCGAAGCGGCTGTCGAGAACGTGCGGGGCTGGGTGGCGGCGCAGCCGGGATGGACCGTCTGCGGTGTCGTGCCGTCGCCCATCGCGGGCGGTTCGGGTAACCAGGAATTCCTGTTGGGTGCGCGCTTCCATGACTAGCGGTATCGCGACGGAACAGACCGAGGTCACCATCGAGCGCCTTGGCGCCCAGGGCGATGGCGTTGCCGAAACGGCTACCGGTCCTGCGTATGTGCCGTTCGCTCTGCCGGGCGAGCGCTGGCGTATTCTGCCTGATGCGCCTCCGGTCAGGCTGACGGCATCGCCTCAGCGCGCGACCCCGCCTTGCCGTCATTTCGGAACCTGCGGCGGCTGTATCGCGCAGCACATGGCGGATGATCTCTATAACGCCTGGAAGCACGGCATCGTCTCGCAGGCGTTCGCGCATCGCGGCATCGATGTCGATGTGGCGCCGCTTCGGCGCATTCCCACGGCCTCGCGCCGCCGCGCCTTCTTTGGCGTCACGCACACGGACGGCGGCGTCACGCTCGGCTTTCGCGAGGAAGGACAGCATCGCCTCGTCGACCTGGCCGAATGCGTCATTCTCGATCCGGCAATCGTCGCGGTCATGCCCGCGCTGCGCGAACTGGTTGGCTTCATCCTTCCGCGGGGTGGCGCGGCTGCGCGGCTGATCGTGACGCGGCTCGATCACGGGCTCGATGTGGCGCTGGAAACCGATGCCAAGCTCTCCGCGGATGGCCTGCAGCATGTCGCTCGCCTGGCAGCGGCTGCCGGCATGCTGCGCCTATCGATCGGCAGTGAAACGATCGTTCCAGGGGCGGCGCCAACGCTGGCACTGGGCCCGGCAATTGTTTCTCCGCCGCCGGGTATCTTTCTGCAAGCCGTGCCGGAAGCCGAACGGGTGATGACGGAGCTGATCCTCGGCGCGATCCCGAAAGTAAAGTGCGTCGCCGACTTGTTCTGCGGGCTGGGCACGTTCACCTTCGCACTCGCTCGCCGGGCTCGTGTGATTGCGGCCGACGGCGACAAGCGCGCGATTGCTGCGCTGGCCACTGCCGCGAAAGGCGCCCAGGGCGTCAAGCCAATCACCACGATGGTGCGCGACCTGTTCCGGGAGCCGCTGGCCGTTCGCGAGATGGATGGCATCGATGCCGTCGTATTCGATCCGCCGCGCGCGGGCGCGCAGGCCCAGGCCGAGCGGTTGGCGAAGTCCAAGGTCAAGACGGTCGTGGCTGTGTCCTGCAATCCAGCGACACTGGCACGCGATGCGCGGATCCTTATCGATGGCGGATACAAGCTGGAAAGCGTGACGCCCATCGACCAGTTCGTCTTCTCGCCTCACGTCGAAGCAGTCGCCGTCTTCCGGCGTTGATCGTTACGGGTAAAGCCGCGTCCGCGACCAGGCTTCGCCTGCCGCCTTGCAGCGGAACACGATGCGGTCATGCAACCGGAACGGCCGGTCGTGCCAGAACTCGATCTCCTGCGGCGTGACGCGGAAGCCCGACCAGTGCGGGGGGCGCGGCACCTGCCCAACGCCGAACTTGGCCGTGTAGTGGGCGACGGCCTTTTCCAGGGCGAAACGGCTCTCCAGGGACCGCGACTGATCGGACGCCCATGCCCCGATCCGGCTCAGCCGGGGGCGTGTCGCAAAGTAGTCGTCGGCTTCGTCAGGCGAGACCGGCGTGACGGTGCCGCGCACACGCACCTGGCGCCGCAGGCTCTTCCAGTGAAACAGCAGGGCCGCCGATGGATTTGCCAGCAACTCTTGGCCCTTGGCGCTTCCGAGATTTGTATAAAACACGAAGCCCCGTGAGGCTCCCGCCTCCGCGCCATCCAAGCCCTTCAACAGCACCATGCGGACGTTGGGCATGCCGGCAGCATCGACAGTGGCCAGAGCCATTCCGTTCGCATCATTGAGCTCGCTCGCCGACGCCTCGTCGAGCCAGGTCTCGAACAGGCCAAAGGGCTCTCCGGCCTCGGAAAAGTCAGGCGCGCTGTTGCCGGCACCACCGGCGGGTTGCTTCGTCATGCTGCGTCGGATCCTCGTCGAATGCAGGGGCCGTTCGGGCGGGCTTAGCGCAGCCCAGAGGAGGGGGCAATGCCGGTAACCGGCAACGAAATTGCGCGATCCGTTGAGGTGCTTGTTTCAGCGGATGCCATTAATTTGGGTCCACAGTACATAAAAAACGCCTTTTACTAAACGCTCGATCATAATTAAATTAAACAAAATCAATGCGTTGATATAAAAGGTGTCGGCAGTCAACGGAATTCTTACCTGTGACCGCTAAACATCGGTGTTGCCCACAGCGTCCACTCTGGGTCCTGAGCACCTAACACGAAACACCCTTGACCTTGATGTCCGCCCTTTCGCGCTTGACCGACCTCGTGACCATCCGAACTCTGCGCAATCGCGGCGTTGCGGGCAGGATGTATGCGATCGCGATCGCTTGCATCGCTGGTTTCGCAGCCGTGGCCGCGTACGTGGCTTATTTTGCTATTCAGACCCGGTCCAATATCCAAGATCTGGAAAATTTCAGCCTGCGGCAGGCGGGTATCACCGCCCAGATGGAAGATCTGGAGCGCACGCAGCAAGGATTGATCCTTTCGTTCTTCCTGTCTCCGAACCACACCTTCAGCGAGAGCGATTACCGGAAATTGGGTGAGCTCACGGCCCGCATGCAGGAAATCGATGCTGCTGAGCTGGGTTCCGCCAGCGTCGCCACAGACGATTTCGAGATGCTCAAGGTGCTGGCCGCCGAGTTGGTCGACGACACGTTAGGCAAGCAGGACAAGCTTGCGTCACTCCATGTCTTTCTTAAAACGTCGGCCAGCGTCGCGCGCCAGCTTCACGTGGCTGCGTCGAAGCGCGATGCGCAAGCGCGCCAAAACCTGAGAACAATCGCAACGATGGGCGACAATCTTGCCTGGTGCGTGGCGCTGGGTTCGGCGATCCTGATCCTCATCATCGTTCCAGTCATGGTGCTGACGATCACGCGCTTCGTTCACCGCATCAACCACATCACCCGAACCATGCACCGGATCGCCGATTGCGAAACCGGCGTCGAGGTTCCCTCCACCGTCGACATCGGTGAAGTCGGCGAACTGGCGCGCGCGGTGCAGGCGTTCAAGCGCAACACCATCGCCCTGCAGCGCAATAGCACCGAGATGTTGCGGCTGAACGGGTGGTTCGACCTCGCGCTCAACAATATGCATGGCGGCCTGTCCATCTTCGACCAGAACCAAGACCTGGTGATGTGCAACGAGCGCTATCTCGAGCTCTATGATTTGCCCAAGACACCTTGGGCGCCCGGGAACGCACCTGCGCGAGATCATCGCGTACTGGCATGGTCAGGCGCTGGGGTCAGATGGTGCCGTCAACCCCGAGTTTGATGTCGAGAAAGAACTGGAGATCTACCGCTCCAACGTCGCTGATCAGCAAGAATTCGTCCGGGTGGTCACGCCTGCTGGAGGCCGCACCGTGCTGGTGTCCAGCCGCCCTTCGCTCGACGGTGGCTGGGTCGATGTGCACGATGACGTCACGGACCGCATTCAGTCCGACAAGACGATCGAGCGGCTGGCGCACAGCGACCTGCTGACGGGTCTCATGAACCGCCACAACTTCATGACCTCACTGGGCGCGCGCCTTGCCGATCTCAGCCAGAGCCCCGAACTGGCCGTGCTGCTGGTCGATATTTCCAGCTTCAAACGGGTCAATGACTCGCATGGCCACGACGCAGGCGATGCCGTTCTGAAAGTCGTCGCTGAGCGCCTGGCGGAATTGGCTGGCCCGAACGACAGCCTCGGCCGGCTTGGCGGCGACGGTTTCGCGCTTATGAAAGCCGGCATGAATCAGTCGGGCGCAGAGATCTGTGCGCGCGACATGTGTGCGGCTATCAACGAACCGGTCGTGATCGACGGCGAAAGCATCGAGATCCGCATCAACGTCGGTGTGGCGGTTTCTCCAGACAACGGGCAGACGGCCAGCGAGTTGCTGCAGCGCGCAGAACTTGCTCTTGTCCAGTCGAAGGCCACGGGGGCCGGCAGCTTCGCGCTGTTCGACCCTGCACTTGAAAGCAGCCTGCGCGAAAGCCAGGCCTTGAGGGACGATCTCAGGGCGGCATTCGAACTCGGCCAGTTCGAACTGCACTACCAGCCGATCATGGACTACACCACCCGGCAGGTCGCCAGCGTCGAGGCCTTGATGCGCTGGCATCACCCGACCCGCGGGAATGGTGCCGCCTGGCATCTTCATTCCGATCGCCGAAGAGACGGGCCTTATCGAGCAACTTGGCAAATGGGCGATTGGCCGTGCCTGCCGCGATGCCATCTCCTGGCCGGACCACGTACGCGTTGCCGTGAACCTGTCGGCCAACCAGTTCCGTAACGGCGACCTGCATACGATCACCCACGCCGCGCTGCGCGAAACCGGGTTCCCGGCCCGGCGCCTGGAATTCGAAGTGACGGAATCATTGTTGCTCGTCGACGAGGAGCGCACCCGCCGCACCCTGAACCGCCTCAAGGTCATGGGCATCCGCATCGCGCTGGACGATTTCGGCACGGGCTATGCCTCCTTGAGCTATCTGCGGTCGTTCCCGTTCGACAAAATCAAGATCGACCAGACATTCGTCCGTGATCTTCCGCGCGACTCCGATTGCAATGCCATTGTCCGCTCTGTCGTGCTGCTGGCGCAAATGCTCGGCATGCGCACGGTTGCTGAGGGCATCGAGACGGTTGATCACCTCAATCAGGTGGTGGCAGCCGGCTGCGACGAGATTCAGGGCTACTACCTCAGCAGACCGGTCCCCGCCGCCTTGGTGCCGGCAATCATCGCCGATTGTGAAAACCGGCTGGCCGAGGCCGCCTAAGGCCGTCCAAGGGCCGTTCGAGCCGTTCCTGGTGTGGCCAGGGGCCCCGGCGCCGCAGCACGGGCGCCGCGCCCAAAGGAAGACGGCTGAATTGCGGGCCGTTGGAGCCGGAAACAAGCCAGCCCTTCGACGTTAGTCTCAGATCCGGCAATGATTTTTCTAAGGCCTCCCCGGCTTGGAAAGAGGAAACCGCTTGTCTATAGTGCGCCTGGGGTGCACCTGAGCGACGGGACCGCCAAGTGCGGGCCGGGGGCTACGAAGAGTTGAAACGTCGGCAATCTGTTGCCCGGCATGTGTCGGGTCGCAGCGTCATGCGTACGGCGGGAGTGGGAGCTTCATCACGATGAGATGCAATCCTTGGCGTTGGCTGTGGGGGGTCATTCCCATTGCGATGTTGACGTGGCTGGCCTGTACGTGGGAGCGCGAGGGCATCGAGACGGATCTGCGGTCCAAAGCCGAAGCCGCACTGGAATCAGAAGGTTATGGCTGGGGCGAGGTGGCCCTGGAAGGCCGCGATGCATTCCTGACCGGCGTCGCGCCCGATGACGCTCAGCCTTACCGTGCCATCGAAACCGTTCGCAACGTGAAGGGCGTGCGCATCGTGCGCGGCCGCACGGACGCGGCAGCCGCTGCCGCTGGTGCTCCCGGGCCTGATAGCGCGGCGAGTACCCGGACGGCCGAAGCGCCGCCAGCTCCTGAAGCTCAACCCGAACCAGCGCCGGAACCGCAGGCCGTGCCGGAGCCCGCTCCGCAGGCTGCCGCGCCGGAACCCGAGCCACCCGTTGCATCCGAGACACCCGATCAAGAACTTTCCGAGGCCGAACGGGCCGAGCTGGATGCGAAATGGCGTGCTGCCGAAGAGCATGAGCGCAGCTGGAAATCGTCTGGCATGGCAGCAGCTAAGCCGGCCGGCGATCACCAGCGCCTGAAGGCTGAGGAAGACGCCAAGGCGGCTGCGGCAAAAGCCGCAGAAGACGCGCAGGCTGCCGCGGACGCGAAGGCTGCCGACGAAAAGCAGGCCGCTTCGGAAGCCAAGGCTGCAGAGGAGGCGAAAGCCGCCGAAGACGCCAAGGCCGCTGAGGAAGCGAAGGCAGCTGCCGACGAAAAGCAGGCCGCTTCGGAAGCCAAGGCTGCAGAGGAGGCGAAAGCCGCCGAAGACGCCAGGGCCGCTGAAGAAGCGAAGGCAGCTGCCGACGCAAAGGCTGCAGAGGAGGCGAAAGCCGCGGACGACGCCAAGGCCGCAGAAGAAGCGAAGGCAGCCGCCGCAGCAAAAGCAAAGGAAGAAGCGGACGCGCGGGCCGCGGCTGACGCCGAGGCTGAAAAGAAGCGCGTCGCCGAGGATGAACAGCGCAAGGCCGACGAGCGTGAGCAGGCTGAAGCCGAGGCGGAAGCCCAGCGTCTTGCGGACGAAAAGGCGAAGGCTGAAGAGGACGCTGAGGCCAAGCGCAAGGCTGAGGCCGATGCCGCTGCCGCCAGGCAGGCCCAGGACGATGCCGACGCCAAGCGCAAGAGCGACGAAGAAACCGCGCTGGCGCGTCAGAAGGATACCGAGGACGCTAAGCGGAAAGCCGAAGCTGATCACTGTCAGGGGCTGATGCGTAGTGCCATGGCGGAAGGCGTGATCAACTTCGATCGCGCCAAGGCTGACCTGACGCGCGACAGCTTCCTGACGCTCGATCGGCTGGCCGGCATCGTCAAGGTGTGCCCGCAGGCGCGTATCAACGTTGCCGGACATACCGACGGAGAAGGTGAAATTGCACGCAACCAGGGTCTGTCGGAACGCCGGGCCAAGGCGGTGGGCGACTACCTCATCGCCAAGGGTGTCGAGGCGTCGCGCGTGACGACTGAAGGCTTCGGTAAATCGCGGCCGATCGCTCCCAACGACACGCCGGAAGGCATGCGCCAGAACCGCCGCATCGAGTTCAGCGTGACGCCGGTCCCATAGCCCAGAGAAAGTTTGGAGTCTTCCATGGAGTATCTGTTTTTCAAGCTGATCTGGTACGTGGCGGTGGCCTTTGCCATCGGCCTGCTGGTGGGTTGGATTTCGTGCGGACGTACGCAAGACGAGTAACGATGCGCACGGCTTGGCGCCGTTCCGCGCGGGAGAGTTGACCGATGTATATGTTGGTACTGCAGACGTTCTTGTTGATGCTTGCCGCCTTCGTTCTGGGCGCGGCTCTGGCCTGCGTCTTCAAACGAAGCTTGCACCGCTTTGCCGGCGACGAACTGCCGGAGGACGCTCTGCATGTGGATGTGCCGCCCGTGGTGCACCGCTCGGCCGCGGTTGCAGCCGCTACGACGGCCGCGCCTGTCGTCGTCACGCGTGCCGAAGCGCAGCGCTTCGAGCGTGCCTTGACCGGCGACGTGGCCCCAGTTCCCGCCGAGCCGGCAAACGTGCGCCAGGCCGGCCCGGTCATAGAAGTTCAGCCGCTGCCTGTCCCGCCGCCGCCTCCGCCGGCGCCGGAAGCGCTGCAGCAGTATGTCGAAGAGGTGCCTCCCCAGCCTGAGCCGGTGGCGGATGCCCCGATCGACATTCCGTTGGTGTCGCGCCAAGAGGATCCGGAAGCGACAGAGCCGTCCTCATACGGCAACGACACGATCGAATTCGCAGATGTCGCGCCGGCGCAAGGCGATACGTACAACGCCATCGCCGTCGCCAGCCACGACGGTTCCATGCTGCCGCCGCCGGCAATCGTAGAGGCGGATCTACCGCCGCCGCAGATGCCGGAACCGCCGCCCGAGCCGCTGCCCGTGCCGCGCGTGGCGATTCCCACACCGTCGCGCCCGGAAGACGCGCCCGAGCCGCCGCATCAAACCTATATCGACGAGGCGCTCGCGGCCGGTGCCACATATGTGCCGCCGCCGGAAGAGCCTGTAGAAGACTTCGAACTGCCCGTGCCGGCAGATCCTGATGATTTCTCGATCCCGCCTGAAGGGCAGACGTACGCTTCGATTGCGCTCGGTGGCATTGGCGCGGCTACGGTGGCTGCAGCTGCTGCTTTGTCCGAACCTGAACCGGCGGCTGAGGAAGAGCGCGTCATCGAGACCAAGCCCACGCATGTCGCGACGGCGCTTGCAGCGGCTGCCGGTATCGCTGCCGAGCGCGCCGCGGGTGCTGGCGGCGTGGGTGAGGCCGACGACCTGACGCGCATTCACGGTATCGACCAGGTGCTTGCCGAGCGGCTCAACTACGCCGGCGTTACGCGCTTTGCCGAGATCGCCAACTGGAATGCCGGCGACGTGCGCCGCATGAGCCAGGTCTTGGGCTTCTTCGGCCGCATCCAGGATGAATATTGGATCGATCAGGCCCGCCTGTTGGCCGGTGGCGGGCAAGACGCTCCCCCGCCCGCAGCCGAGGCACCGCGCCACGCGACGCCGGCGGGTGCAGCCGATATTGCCACAGCAGCGGCTGCCGCTG
Organism: uncultured Pseudomonadota bacterium; assembly: GCA_963846845.1. Lineage (GTDB taxonomy): Bacteria > Pseudomonadota > Alphaproteobacteria > Rhizobiales > Hyphomicrobiaceae > JAKAXS01. Next base: position 248,077 of record CAWJXQ010000001.1, read on the forward strand.
CTGCGGCGGCCATGGTCGCGTCGTACTCGCGTCCCGCACCGGATGCGCCGTCGCGGCCTGCCAAGTTGGCGGACGCCATCCGCGAAAACACCGAAAGTGCTGAATACTCCGTTTCTGTCGCACGGCTCCGGTAGACGAGACTCCGGTAGACGCAACTCCAGTGGACGAGGGCGATTCGGAGGAGACATCTGAAACCGGCAGCCGTTCTGGGCTGACGGGGCTGCGCTCGGTGCGCGCGGAAGCCTTGCTTGGAGATGATGCCGAGTTCATCCGCGGCGCTCTCGACGACTTGAAGCGCATTCGCGGCATCGGCGTGCTGATCGAGAAGAAGCTGAACTCGCTCGGGATCACCAGCTACGAACAGGTGGCCAACTGGTCGGCGAGCGACGTCGAGCGCATCAGCGAAGTGTTGGACTTCAAGGGCCGCATCGAGCGCGAAAACTGGATCGAACAGGCGCGCATTCTGGCGTCGGGCGGCCAGACCGAGTTCTCCCGCCGCGTCGACCGCGGCGAGGTCTAACGGCAACGCAGACGGGCACGCGATCGTTACCGCGTGTCCGTTCAGGCCGCCCCACGATCTGGCGCGCATGCATGCGCATCCAACCGGCATGCGGCTAGCTCTGTTCAGCTGTTCTTTTCGACGTTGGGAGAGCGAAACTTCGACCCTGCGTGGTTTCCGGCGCAGCCTATAGCTTCGGCATCATAATAAGGATCACCAATCCCGCTGCAGCGAAGGAAAACATCACGACGGTCGTTGCCACATGCAAAAATCTACGCATTGCAATTACTCTTGTCAGCCTTTGCGAAGTAATCGTTGCCATGATCAAAATGTTCCGACAAGTGCGTGAAATCTGTCCATAACGTGTCGTAGACAAAGGGATCTGGCGAGGTCTTCCGCACCAATATCTGTGGACAATGTCCACCTTATGGCGCGCTACTGTTCGGCCAAGGCATGCGCGGGTTGCTCTACCGCTTCGGTCGCTTCGAGAAATTCGTAGACGGCAGCGATACTTGCGGCATCGCGCAGTAGCGGTGCGTGTCCCTGGCCTTTGACCGTGTAGGCCGAGCACGCGGGATGCCGCCGCCGCATCTCGTCCACCGTTTCGCTCGACAGGATGTCGGATGTCTCCCCGCGCAGAACCAGCAGGGGAACGCGCTTCAATGCTTCGAATTGCGGCCACAGCGCAGGCGCGGGCTTATCCAGAACCGACATGGCGTGCGACAGCTTTGGATCGTATCCGGGTGCGGGCCGGCCGTTGCGTTCGTTGAACCACTGCCGGGCGACAGCCTCCCACTCGCTTTCGGCCACCGCCGGAAAGGCCTTGCGGCTCATGTCGGCGACGAGCTTTTCGGCTTCCTTCCAGCTGCGCGGCAACGGCATGCGGCCGACGTAGGCCGAGATCCGCGTCAGTCCCTTGCGTTCGATGACGGGGCCGATGTCGTTCATCACGACGCAGCCCATCAGCCGGGGCTGGGCCGCCGCCATGATCATCGCAATCAACCCGCCGCGCGACGTGCCGACGATCGCTGCATCTGTCAGACCCGCGGACGTCATGAAGTCGATGACGTCGAGCATTTCGATCGGCACCGCATAGTTCTTCCAGTCCGGATCCCACAGCCGAATATCCGCGGCCGCGATAGTCGACGGTATAGACGTCGCGCGGCGCTCCCGCGTGGGACGCAAGCGCCAGGGCGAAGTCGTGGAAATCACGGCCGTTGCGCGTGAGGCCGGGAAGGCAAACCACCGCGCGCCGCTTCGCGGCCGTCCGTGCCGCGGGATAGTGCCGTGCGTGCAGCTTCAGCCCATCGCGAGATGTGAAACTGATGTCCTTGAAGCCGTCGCCACTCGCCATCGTGATCCCCCGTATCCAACTCAAGCGCACACCGTCATCGTCACGCGAGTTCAGCCGTCCGTGCTCACGTCTTGCGCGCTCTTGCGAGCGCCGCCCGTACGGCCCCGAACCAGATCTTCCGTCAGCCGCAGCGCCGGTTCCTGGCCCAGGCGCGAACGGTACATCTGGATGTTTGCGAGAACCTTGCTGACGTATTCGCGCGTCTCCTGGATGGGAATGCGCTCTATCCAGTCGATCGGGTCGACCTTGGGATCGCGCGGATCGCCGAACTCGCGAATCCATTGCCGCGCGCGCCCTGGTCCAGCGTTGTAGCCCGCGGCGCCAAGAATGTACGAGCCGGAGAACTCCTGCATGCGATCCGAGATGTAGGCCGACGCGATCATCGTGTTGTACTCGATGTCCGACAGCAGGCGGGGGATATCGCACTTGATCTTGTAGTCGTTGCACACGTGCTGCGCCGTCACCGTCATCACCTGAAGCAAGCCCTTGGCGCCGGCACCGGAAACCGTCAGCCGGTTGAACTCCGTCTCCTGGCGCGCGATGCCGAGCAGGTAGGCGGGCTCGGGCGGCTTGCGCAGCGGCGTGTAGGCCGGGAAAGGATGCACGGGGTAGGCATAGATCGCCATGTTCAGGCCGCGCGCGATGGCGGCCTTGCCGGTCTGCACGGCCAGCTGCGTATCGCCGATGACCTCGGCCAGATGCGCCGTCATGGCGACTTCGGCTTCGCTGTCGAGGTAGGCGCGCAGGTGGATGACGAACGCCTTCATGATGCCGGGCGTGACGCCGGCCTTCTTGGCCACGCCGACGGCTTTCACGGCATCGAGGCCGACGAACTGCGCGATCTGCTCACCGCTTGGCGCCTGCGGCGGCTCGACGTTCAAGGCAAGGCGGCCGTCCTTCAGCTGCTGCATGGCGAGGAGGCCGTGGAAGGTGTCGCTCTCCTTCGTGGCGGCGCGGTAGTAGCCTTGGGCTGCTGCGGCATCAGAATTGGCTTCGGCCATGCGGCCAAGCCAATACTGCGATTTGGCGCGGCTCAGCGGCCCGTCGGCTGCCTTGGCAAAAGCTAAAAAGTGCGGCTTTGCCAGTGCCGGATCCTTCAGATAGCGCAGTGCCAGCCAGCCGGCCATGAACTGCTGTTCCTTGAGCGGGTTCACCGTCAGCGGCCCGGCATCGCGCACGAGATCGTAGGCCAGCTTCGCCTTGCCGCGCTTCAACGCCTCGTAGGCGTTGGCGCGGCGCTCCACCCACCATTCGTCCGGGCTGACGATCTTCGCCGGGTCGGTCGGCGCCGACAGCATCAGCCGCGCGGCTTCGTCGGTTTGACCTGCCTTGCGCAGCGATTGGATGCGCGAGAACACCAGCCCCCAATCACTTTGGGTGGCGCCCTGGCCGCCTCCCGCCTGCAGGCCGGCCGGCTGCGCCTTGCCACCCGTCATGAACACGGCAAGCCGCGCCTCGGCCTTGGCGCGGTCGGCCTCCGGCAGCAGCGCGATGACGCGCCGCGCGATTGCTGCGCGCTCCTTGCGGTCGCCCTGCCAGCGGACGTCGTCGATGATCAGCCTGTCGAGCTTCCACTTGTGATCGGCGGCGGTCAGCAGGCCACCCAGCCGTTGCAGATAGCGGCCTTCGAAGTTCGCGGGAATGTTCTCCTCGCGCCATGCCTTGGCGGCCAACGCCTTCGCCTTGCCCTGGTCGCCGGCTGCCTGATACGCAGCGGCCAGCGAACCCATGCCCATTCCGGTCTGCGGCTTGCCATCTTTCCAGTACGACGTGACCGTCGCCACGCTGCCGCCCTGCACGAACAGCGCCTCGTCCATGCGATCGATCAGCGTGTCGCGCGACGGCCAGGCGGGGTTTTGTGCCAGGAAGCTCTTGAACTCCTGCGGGGTGCCGTAGCCGGCGCGTAGCCGCGCCCAATCGACCAGCTTCTGGGCGACCGGATCATTGATGCGGGCACGAATGCCGGCAATGGCGGATGCCTGCTGTTTGGCGATGGCCTGGAAGGCCTCGCGTACGGCGGCTGCATCTTCTGCCGAGAGCTGGTAATCGCGGATCGGGGACAGCGCTTTGTCGAGCCGCGCAAGATATTGCGCCTCGGCCTTGGAGGGCGATACCGGCTTGGGCAGCTTTTGCAGCGTTGCGGCCGGTGCGGCGTCTTGGCCGGCCGCTGGGGCCAGTCCCCCGGCCACAACGGTGAGCAGGCCCGCAACAGCGCCCGCGATACGGGCTTTCAACTTCGCCGAATCCAGCAAATCGCAATCCTCAAAGGAAATAACCGGCAATCACGGTGCGGCGTCCGCTTGCGGCAGGCCAAGCAACCGCCTAATCTCCGCCCCGAATTGCCGCAACCGGTGCAAGTTTAGGCCCGAGCAACGCGGCAAAAACAAGGATAAGCTTGATCGGCCGGGCGCCTGGCGCCCTATGGACCGGGAAAATCTGAGGCTGCTTTACATGTTTACGGGCTCGTACACGGCGCTCATTACGCCGTTCAAGGGGGGTGCGCTCGACGAGGCAGCATTCCGCCGCTTGGTCGAATGGCAGATTGCGGAAGGCACGCACGGCCTGGTGCCGGTGGGCACCACGGGCGAGAGCCCCACGCTCAGCCACGAAGAACACAAGCGCGTCGTCGAGCTGTGCATCGATACGGCGAAGGGCCGCGTACCTGTCATCGCCGGAGCCGGCTCCAACTCCACCGATGAAGCGATCGACCTTGCGCAGCACGCCAAGAAGGCGGGCGCAGCCGGTGTGCTGATCGTGACGCCGTACTACAATAAGCCGACGCAGGACGGCATGTACGCCCACTACAAGGCGATCAACGACGCCGTCGACGTGCCCATCATCATCTACAACATTCCGGGCCGCTCAGTCGTCGACATGTCGGTCGCCACGATGGCACGGTGTTTTCACGATCTGAAGAACGTCACCGGCGTGAAGGACGCGACGTGCAACCTGCAGCGCGTCTCGCAACAGCGCGCGGCGATGGGCAACGACTTCAATCAGCTTTCTGGCGAAGATGGCACCGCGCTGGCGTTCAACGCGCACGGCGGCCACGGCTGCATCTCGGTCGCTTCCAACGTTGCCCCGCGCCTGTGCCGCGACTTCCAGAATGCGACGCTTGCCGGTGACTACAAGACCGCGCTGGCGCTGCAGGACAAGCTGATGCCGCTGCACGACGTGCTCTTCATCGAGAGCAATCCGGGCCCGGTGAAGTATGCGGTGTCGCGGCTCGGCATCTGCGGGCCGGAGATGCGCCTGCCGCTCGTGCCGGTCAGCGAAGCGACCAAGCAGGCGGTGGATGCCGTGCTCGACAAGCTGGGTCTCACCGGTGCCAACGTGGGCGAAGCCCGAGCGGCCGAGTAACGGCGCGAAGGATCGAAGGCCATGGCCGCTAAGAAACAGGACGGCCACAAGACGGTGGCTGAGAACCGCAAGGCGCGGCACGAGTTCTTCATCACGGACACGTGGGAGGCCGGCATCATGCTGACCGGCACGGAGGTGAAGTCGCTGCGCTCGGGCCACGCCAATATCGCCGAGAGCTACGCCGACGCGGAGAAGGACGGGCTCTATCTCGTCAACGCCTACATCCCCACCTACCAGGATGCCGGCCGCTTCTTCCAGCACGAGCCGCGCCGCAAGCGCAAGCTGCTGCTGCACGCCGCCGAGATCCACAAGCTGGCGAACGCGGTTGCACGCAAGGGCATGACGATCGTGCCGCTGGAGCTGTATTTCAACGAACGCGGCAAGGCCAAGCTGAAGCTGGCGCTGGCCGAGGGCAAGAAGCTGCACGACAAGCGCGAAGACGACAAGAAGCGCGACTGGAACCGTGAAAAGCAGCGCATCCTGCGCGACAAGGGCTGACGTGCCGGCGCTGGAAGACGACGGCGCCGCGCGCCATCTGGTGCCGGGGCTGGCGTTGCCGGATATCGCTCTGCCGCAGCACGAATGGGCGAAGCGGTCTCGCTGGCGCGGCAGCCGTGGGCTCAACGTCTTCTACGTCTATCCCTGGACCGGCCGTCCAGGTTTGCCCGATCCGCCAAACTGGGACGACATACCCGGAGCTCACGGTTCGACGCCCGAGGCTGCAGGCTTTCGCGATCTGCATGCGCAGTTCCACGCTGCGGGCGTCGGCGTTTTCGGCATCAGCGGCCAGGATACCGCCTATCAGCAGGAGTTCAGCGATCGCTGCAATCTGCCGTTCGCGCTGCTCAGTGATGCGAGCGGCGCGCTTCGCTGCGCGCTGTCGCTTCCCACGTTCGAGACGGGCGGCGTCACCTATCTGAAGCGGCTCACGCTCATCGTTTGCGATGGCCGCCTCGTGCGCGTGGTTTTTCCAGTGACCGACCCCGCGGGTCACGCCGCCGATATTCTCGCCATGCTGGCGGACGCTTCCTAGTAACCAAAGAGACGTCATCCCGGCTTCGGCACGGGATCCACGCCAGCTTCCACTTACGCCACGTTGCAGGATCTCGTTGGAGGCTTCACGAGTTCCAGAAACGTCGAGATCGATGACGCTTGCGTAGATCCCGGCCTTCGCCGGGATGACGGTGAGGAGTGGGCAGGTCGTTTGGAAAGGCAGCTACAGCACGTCGCTTTCGATGTCGTCGACGGAGAAGCCCATCTTCTCCAGGCCTTCTTCGAGGTAGTTCGAGAGCAGCGGCATGCCGAGCAGATAGCGCGCCGTTGCATTCGCGCGTTCGGCACGTGCGGTCTCGACGGCTTCGTCGAACTCTTCGGCTTCATACGTGCCACGCCCAACCCACATCAAGGCGACGAGGTTGGCCTGTTCGTCGTGGTTGAGCATGCGGATGAAGCCCGACAACTCCGCACGTGTAGGATCGGCGGCGAAGTCCTCAAGAATGGACTCAGGATCTTCAGCCGCATCGTTCTCTTGCGGCGAGGAATTCCATGCCCCCACTTTCGCATCGTACTCGCGTGACTTGATGATGACGTGGGCGACCTTTTCGGGCGCTATTTCGAGCCCCATGCTGTCCTCGCTCGCATGCCGTGCCTGCGGGCGGCATCATTGCAGCGAAACGGGCCGGTAGGAAGCGGTCAATACGTGCAGCAGTTACGCCTTGTCCAAGTCCGTCCGCACGGCCGCGAAGACGTTGCGGAACATCTGCGTCGTCAGCCGGCCTGTGTTGGTATTGTAGCGGGAGCAGTGGTAGCTATCGTAGATCGTCAGGTCGGTCGACACGGCGTGCCGCGCGCCATGGGCGAACGCGAAGGCGGACTTGCGCAGTGTTAGTGCCGTCAACGTGCTCTCGTGCGCGATGCGGCCCAGTACGACGATCGCCTTTAGCCGCGTCATCGCCGCGATGCGTGCCGACAGGTAGCCGCGGCACGTGTTGATCTCAGCCGGCGTCGGCTTGTTCTCGGGCGGCACGCAGCGCACCGCGTTCGACACCATGCAGTCGACGAGTTGCAAGCCGTCGTCGATCCTGCGCATCGAAGCGGCCTTCGGCAAACCCGTAGCTCAGAAGCGTTTCATAAAGCAGCGTCCCGGCGTAGTCGCCCGTGAAGGGCCGCCCGGTACGGTTGGCACCTTTGACGCCCGGCGCCAGCCCGACGATGAGGAGGCGCGCATCAGGTCCGCCGAACGATGGCACGGCGCCGTTGAACCACGCGGGCTCTGCCGCCTGATTGGCGCGCCGGTATGTCACGAGGCGCGGACACAGGTCGCAATCGGCCGGAGCTTCCGGACTGAATGCCTGATCCGGTTTCTGGACCGGTTTCTGGCCCGTCTTCTGGCCTGTGCTGCGTGCGGCAAGGTTCAACGGAAAGCTCCCGGCACCGGATACAAAAACGGCTCGGCAGGAGATCTCCTGCCGAGCCGGTCTTAGCGCCCTTGAGCGGCGTTGTCAGACTTCTTCAGGAAGATCGTCGTTGCTGTCCTGGAAAGGACCGCTGTCACGGCCATACTGCGGTGCTGCACTGGACGAGCGCGCCGTATAGGCGCGGACCGGCCGTTCTGCCCGGGCCGACTGATCGCGGCAGATGAGGTTTTCCAGATCGGCAAGGTCGATGAACTGGTCTGCCTGGCGGCGCAGTTCGTCGGCGACCATCGGCGGCTGGGTCTGAAGGGTCGACACGACCGAGGCGCGCTTGCCCTTTTGCTGCAGGGCCGCGATCAGCGAGCGGAAGTCGCCGTCGCCGGAGAACAGCACCACGTGATCGAGCGTTTCGGACAGGCGCATGGCGTCGACCGCCAGCTCGATGTCCATGTTGCCCTTGATCTTGCGGCGGCCGGACGCGTCGGTGAATTCTTTCGTGGGCTTGGTGACCATCGAGTAGCCGTTGTAGTCGAGCCAGTCGATCAACGGCCGGATCGAGGAGTACTCCTGATCTTCGGCCAGCGCCGTGTAGTACAGGGCGCGCACCAGCTGGGACTTTTGACGGAACAATGACAACAGACGTTTGTAGTCAATGTCGAACCCGAGAGCCTTCGAGGTCGCATAGAGATTTGCGCCGTCGATAAATAGAGCTACTCGCTCGTTCGCGTAGAAATGCATCCTTAATCACCTCGAATTAGCGCCTAGCGCCGCCAGAAATAAGCTACGGCGCAAGCAGACTTCCAAACCAGTAAGCGTCACAGCGAATATACTTTAGTCGCATAGCTTGCTAGTTAAAAAGGTTTCGCATCGCGCAAGTAGGTTTACGTATGGGATAACTCACATATGCGGCGAAAACGTGTGCAACCAATGTTTTGCACGCCCAACTGCATATGGATAGTAGGACGCTGCTCGCCATCGCACGAGTTTCAGGATCACCGTTAATTTTTGCAGCATGTTTGGTCAAATGTCTACCGAATATCCTTGCGCTCCATTACGGCATATGCGAAACGGCAGTCATACACCGGCGGCCGCCCCGCGCGATGAGCGAGAAGGCGTGGCTTGACGGCATTTTGCGCATGGTGTTCCCTGTTGGTTAACGAGGAAGAGGAGTACGCGGATGGCGCGCGTCACCGTAGAAGATTGCGTCGACAAGGTCCCCAATCGCTTCGAACTCGTGTTGCTGGCTGCACATCGCGCCCGTGGCATCGCCAATGGCGGTGCCATCACGATCGAACCGGAGAATGATAAGAACCCGGTCATCGCGCTTCGCGAGATCGCGGAACGCACGATGCCGCCGGAGGATCTGCGCGAAGGCCTGATTCATTCGATCCAGAAGAACACGGAAGTGGACGAGCCCGAAGCCGGCGCCGCGCCCGTCGTCGTGCAGGATCGCCGCTCGCCGCTGCTGGGCCGCGACGACCAGTCGAGCGACACGCAGGTCGACACGCTGACGGAAGAGCAGTTGTTGCGTGGCCTGGAAAGCATGACGCCGAGCGAACCGTCTTCGAACGGCAGCGGTGGTCCGCGCGATCGCGGCCGCTGAAACATGTGTGCGGCCGGGCAGCCGGCCGCATCCTGGCTAACGCCGGCTTAAGTTTGCTTCGCTTTGACCACTAGGCGTGCGCCGTTCGCCTGTGAGTAACTGGTGGCGAGGAGTGCGCGGCGCATTCCCCGCGGATAAGATCGTCCGCCTAGGGAGCGTGGCGGGCTAAATGATGCGTCAGTACGAGCTCGTCGAAAAAGTCCAGAAGTACGACGCCACGGCCGACGAGGCGCTGCTTAACCGCGCCTACGTCTACGCCATGAAGGCGCACAACAATCAGAAGCGGGCGTCTGGCGACCCGTACTTTTCACATCCGCTGGAAGTCGCAGCGATCCTGACGGATCTCAAGCTCGACGACGCCACGATCGCCACCGCGCTTCTGCACGACGTCATCGAAGACACCGACGCCACGCGAACCGAGATCGACCACCTGTTCGGTGCCGAGATCGGCGCGCTTGTCGACGGGCTGACCAAGATCAAGCGCCTTGATCTGGTTTCCAAGCGCACGGAGCAGGCGGAAAATTTCCGCAAGCTGCTGATCGCCATCTCCACCGATATCCGCGTGCTGCTCGTGAAGCTGGCCGACCGGCTGCACAACATGCGCACCATGGAGCATATGAAGCCGGAAAGCCGGCGGCGTATCTCCGAAGAGACGCTGGATATCTATGCGCCGCTTGCCGGCCGTATGGGCATGCAGGCCATGCGCGACGAGTTGGAAGACCACGCCTTCCGCTGGCTGCACCCGGAAGCTTACGCCACGGTTACCAGCAAGCTGGTCGAGCTGCGGGAGCGCAGCGAGGGTCTCGTCGACGAAATCGCCACGGCACTTGGCGACAAGCTGGCCGGCACGGGGATGAAGGCCGACGTCAGCGGGCGCGAAAAAAAGCCCTATGCGATCTGGCGCAAGATGGCCAACAAGCAGATCAGCCTGGAACAGCTGTCCGACATTTATGCGTTTCGCGTCATCTGCGACTCGATCGACGACTGTTACCGCATGCTCGGCGTCGCGCACACGACGTGGCGTACGGTTCCCGGCCGCTTCAAGGACTACATCTCGACGCCGAAGCAGAACAACTACCAGTCCATCCACACCACCGTCGTCGGCCCGAAGAACCATCGCGTCGAACTGCAGATTCGCACCCGCGCCATGCATCGCGTGGCCGAGTACGGCGTGGCGGCGCACGCCCTCTACAAAGACGGGCAGATGCTCAACGGCAACAACTCGGGCAAGCTGCAGGTCTACGATCGCGAGAATAGCCCCTACGCCTGGCTGCGCCGCCTGATCGATACGCTGCTGGAAGGTTCCAACCCCGAGGAGTTCCTGGAACACACCAAGCTGGAGCTATTCCAGGATCAGGTGTTCTGCTTCAGCCCCAAGGGCCGCCTGATCGCCTTGCCGCATGGCGCCACGCCGCTGGATTTTGCCTACGCCGTGCATACCGACATCGGCAATTCGGCAGTGGGCGCCTACGTCAACGGCCGCCACGTGCCGCTGTCGGCAACGTTGCGCAACGGCGATGAGGTGGAGATCCAAACTGCCCGCAATCACACCCCGCCCGCTGCCTGGGAGGGCATCGTGGTGACGGGCCGCGCGCGCTCGGCAATTCGCCGCGCTGCCCGCGATGCCGAGCGCAAGAAGTATGCGGAGCTCGGCCGCCGCCTCCTGCTCGGGGAGTTCGAGCGTGTCTCTGCCGACTACGCGGACGAACACATCAAAAAGGCATTGCCGAAGCTGGGCCTCAAGACTTTGGATGACGTGTTTGCCGCGATCGGACGCAACGATCTGGCCGTCGAGACGGTGACCAAGGCCGCGGTGCCCGAGGCTGTGCCGGTCGACACGTATACGCCGACGCGCCGCTTCGGCCGCGCCAAGGGCCAAGAGGGCTGGTTCAACATCGCCAATGCGATGCGCAGCCTGAAATTCCGCGGCGAAGATGTTGCCAACCGACTAGGTGGCGCGGGCAGTATTGCGATCAAGGGTGCCAAGTCGGACATGCCCGTCACGTTCGACGAAGGTGGTGCCGTGCCGGGCGATCGCATCGTCGGCGTGATGATGCCGGGGCAGGGCATCCGCATCTTCCAGATCCATTCACCCAAGCTGGAAAGCTACCAGCACGAGAACTGGATCGACGTGACGTGGGATGTCGACCCCAAGGCCGAGGAGCGCTTTCCCGCCCTGATCAGCGTTGCGGCGCCCAATCGCCCGGCAGTCTTGCGCAGATCGCGCAGGTCATCGGCGAGACCGGCGGTAACATCGACAATCTGAAGATGATCCGCCGCGCGCCTGACTTTACCGAACTGCGCATCGGCCTGGAGGTCTGGGATTTGGCCCATCTTAACCACATCATCGCCGGCCTCAAATCGAAGGCGATAGTCAGCAAGGTCACGCGTGTGTTTGAATAGCCAGCACACGCCGATAACGCGGCACTTGCGTCCACTGCGAACAGACACTGGCCAACTCAATGACCTATCACGACCATCCAGCTGACTACTTGCGCCTTGGCGTCAACATCGACCACGTCGCCACGATCCGAAACGCACGCGGTGGCCGCCACCCTGATCCGGTGAAAGCGGCACATCTCGCGGTCGCGGCCGGTGCCGACGGCATCACGGCGCATCTGCGCGAAGACCGCCGTCATATCTCCGATAGCGATATTGCCCGGCTGAAAGCTGAGCTTGACCGCCCGCTCAACCTGGAGATGGCGGCCACGGCCGAGATGCTGAAGATCGCGCTTGGCGCCAAGCCCAACGCCTGCTGCCTCGTTCCGGAACGGCGCGAAGAGCGCACGACGGAAGGCGGCCTGAACGTGCTCGCCAACCCGGCCGCCTTGCGCGACTTCGTCTCCGCGCTGCATGACGGCGGCATTCGCGTGTCGCTGTTCGTTGAGCCTTCGCCGCGCGTGATCGAGGCGTGCGCTGCCAGTGGCGCCGACATCGTTGAGCTGCACACCGGCACGTACTGCGAACTGGTGCTCGACGGAAACGTGGCCGGCGGCCATGAAGGAAGCCGGCCGGCTGCATGATGCCACCGCGTTGGCGGCATCCCTCGGGCTGGAGGTGCATGCCGGCCACGGCCTGACTTACGACACGGTCGCGACCGTCGCGGTTCTGCCGCAGATGAAGGAACTCAACATCGGCCATTTTATCATCGGCGAAGCGATTTCCGTGGGTCTGGAAGAGGCCGTCAAGCGCATGCGGGCGGCCATGGACGCTGCACGAACGCCAGCACGGCACGCCAGCGCGGCGGCGACGTGACGTCCCGATGATCCTGGGGCTGGGCAATGACCTGATCGACATTCGCCGGATCGAGGCCACGCTCGCCCGTTTTGGTGACCGCTTCCGCAATCGCGTATTTACCGAGATCGAGCGCCGCAAGTCGGAAGGCCGGGCGCAGACTGCCGCGTCCTACGCCAAGCGCTTTGCCGCCAAGGAAGCCTGCTCCAAAGCGCTGGGAACCGGCATGCGGGCGGGCGTGTTCTGGCGCGACATGGGCGTCGTTAACCTGCCGTCCGGCCGGCCGACGCTACAACTCACGGGCGGCGCGCTCGCCCGGTTGCAAAGCCTGACGCCCGCCGGCTACCGGGCACGCATCGATCTGTCGATCACGGACGACTTTCCGTTGGCGCAGGCCATCGTCATCATCTCGGCCGAACCGCTGTCAATGCGCCTGCGGTATCGTCATGAGGCGTACACAGTGGCATTCCTGCCGCGTCGGTACGGCATTTGCGCCCGCGCGCCGAAATGGCTATAGGGGGCCCGGATTTAGGATAAATTCCAGGTTTGAACTGGACGGCGCCGGCCAACCGGATGCCGGCATCGGGAGCGGAAGATGAGCCTGGAAGCAAAGTCCAAGGCGAAGGCGACGGCCGAGACCGGCTTTTGGGATCTGACGAAGATCTTGGTCGAGGCGATCGTCATTGCCTTCCTGCTGCGCATCTTCCTGTACCAGCCCTTCACGATCCCCACGGGCTCGATGGAACGGACGCTGCTCGTCGGCGACTTCCTGTTCGTCTCCAAGCTGTCGTACGGCTATAGCCGCTACTCCTTTCCCTACGGCGTGAACCTGTTCTCTGGCCGCATCTTCGCGGGCACGCCCGAGCGGGGCGACGTCGTGGTGTTCAAGTTGCCGTCCGACAATTCGACCGACTACATCAAGCGCGTCATCGGCCTGCCGGGCGACGAGATCCGCGTGCAGGACGGCGTCGTCTACATCAACGGCACGGCCGTACCCCGCCGCTTCACCGGCGACGTTGCGACGTATCCCGGCGAAGGCTATTCGCCGAAAATTCCGTCATACGAAGAGACGCTGCCGAACGGCAAGAAGTACACTGTGCTCGACGCTGACCCGCACGGGTCCTACGACGATGCCGGCCCGTACAACGTGCCTGAGGGGCACTACTTCATGATGGGCGACAACCGCGATAACTCGTATGATAGCCGCGCACGCGACAAGGTCGGCTTCGTGCCCTATGAGAATTTGGTCGGCCGTGCCGACATCGTTATGTTTTCCAAGCGGGACTACGGGCATTGGACGATGCCGTGGTCCTGGCCTTTCGATATTCGCTGGTCACGCTTTTTCACCCTCGTTCACTGATGATCCTCGGCCCCATGCTACGGCCTCGTAAGTTCAAGGACCTCGAAAAGAAGCTCGGTTACAAGTTCAAGCGCCAGGATCTTCTGGAGCGCGCCTTGACACATGCCAGCGTGCGCGGTGGCAAGAAGGGCCGGGTCGACAACGAACGCCTGGAATTCATCGGCGATCGCGTGCTCGGTCTCGCCATCGTCGAGGTGCTGAACGAAGACTATCCGGAGGCCAACGAGGGCGAACTGGCGCGGCGCTACAATCGTCTCGTGCGCGGAGAGACCTGCGCCAAGGTCGGCCGCGAACTGGGCCTGGGTGCCCACCTCATCCTGTCCGACAGCGAGGCAGAGAGCGGCGGCCGCAACAAGGAAACGATCCTGGCCGACGCGGTGGAAGCCGTGCTCGGCGCTGTCTTCGTCGACGCCGGGTTCGACAAGTCACGCGGCGTCGTGCGCCGCCTGTGGGCTGCCAGCCAGGAACACAAGCCGGATGCGGCATCCGACGCCAAGTCCGCACTGCAGGAATGGGCGCAAGGCAACGGTCTCGCGCTTCCGCTGTACGTGGAGGTCGCCCGCAAGGGGCCCGATCACGCACCGCGCTTTACATCTGAAGTTCGCATTACAGGCAAAGACCCCGCGCGTGGCGAAGGCGCCTCCAAGCGCGCCGCAGAACAGGCAGCCGCAACCGCGCTGCTGCTGCGCGAAGGCGTCGTAGGAGTACCAATCGATGGCTGATGCAGTTGGCGAAAACAGACGCTGCGGCTTCATCGCGATCATCGGCGCAACCAACGCCGGCAAGTCCACGCTGGTGAATACGCTGGTCGGCGCCAAAGTCTCGATCGTCAGCCACAAGGTGCAGACGACGCGCATGCCGATCCGCGGCATCGCCATCGAAGGCGACAGCCAGCTCGTCTTCATCGACACGCCGGGCATCTTCACGCCCAAGCGCCGGCTCGATCGCGCCATGGTGGATTCCGCCTGGGGCGGCGCCAAGGATGCCGACGTCGTGGCGCTGCTGGTCGACGCCGTGCGCGGCATCGACGAAGACGTGTCGAGCATCCTCGATCGCCTCAAGGACCGCAAATCCGCAGATGTGCTCATCCTCAACAAGGTCGACCTGGTCGAGGAGAAGGACAAGCTGCTGGGGCTCGTCGCCAAGCTGACGGAACGCATTCCGTTCAAGCAGGTGTTCATGATCTCCGCCACGCAGGGCGATGGCGTGGACGATCTGAAGCGGTTTCTCGCAGCCTCGGTGCCGCCGGGCCCGTGGCATTATCCGGAAGACGACATCTCGGATGCGCCCTTGCGCCTGCTCGCCGCCGAGATCACGCGCGAACGCATCTACAAATATCTGCACCAGGAACTGCCCTACGCCATCACCGTCGAGACCAGCGCGTGGGAAGAGTTCAAGAACAAGTCCGTCCGCATCGAGCAGACCATCTACGTCGAGCGCGATGGCCAGAAGCGCATCGTGCTGGGCAAGGGCGGCGAGACCATCAAGAGGATCTCGTCTGAATCGCGCAACGAGCTCTCCGGCATCATAGGACACCCGGTTCACTTGTTTTTGTTCGTGAAAGTGCGTTCCGGCTGGGGTTCCGATCCGGAGCGCTATCGTGAGATGGGCCTGGAATTCCCGAAGGATTGATGCTGTGCTTTGCGCACTAGAGTCCTTCCGCTTTTCGTTGAATCGCGGAATGACTTTAGCTTCTGGTTTGTCGTGCTTCTTTTCGGAGAACCGCTTGACACTTTATCCGGAAGCACTCTTGATCCTCGTGCTTCTTCTCGGAAAACCGCTTCACACTTTTCCGGAAGCACTCTTAAGCATCCAACTGGCGCGGTCATCACTTAGCGGCCGTGAACTGACCCATGCAATGGTCTGACGAAGGTGTCGTTCTGTCGGTTCGCCCACTCGGCGAAACGCAGGCCATTGTCGAACTCTTCACGCGCTCGCACGGCCGTCATCTCGGTCTCGTGCATGGCGGCCGCTCGCGCAAGCTGCGGCCGGTCTTGCAGCTCGGCAATCACGTCGACGCGGCCTGGAAGGGGCGGCTCTCCGAGCAGCTGGGGCACATCACCGTCGAGTTGCGGCGCGGCTACGCCGGTAGCGTGATGAGCGACGGCGACGCGCTGTCCGGGCCTCACGTCCCTGACCACGCTGACGCGGCTTCTGCCCGAGCGCGATCCGCATCCCAGCCTGTATGAGGTGACGCTGTTCGTGCTGAGCTTCCTCGACGACGCGAGCGTCTGGCCCGCGCTCATGGTGCGCTGGGAGATGGCGTTGCTCGAAGAGCTGGGCTTCGGTCTGGACCTCACCACGTGCGCGTCGACCGGAAGCGCCGAAAATCTGATCTACGTTTCGCCCAAGTCGGGCCGTGCGGTCTCCGCTGAAGCAGGCGAGCCCTACCGCGACCGCCTGCTGCGCCTGCCGCCGTTCCTGGCCAAGGGCCGCCAGGCGCCCGTCACGCCCGAGGACATCCGCGACGGCTTTGCGCTGACCGGCCACTTCCTCGAAGCCCGCGTGCTTGCCCCGCGCGGCGAGACCCTGCCGGAAGCTCGCGGCCGCCTCGCCGCCACACTGGGGCGTGCGGCTTGAGCTATTCGATCTTCCGCCGCTTCTCGATTTCGACTTTCAGGCCATCGCCATCGGGTTTCAGCACGTAGACCTTGCCGTTGGCGGCGTCGGCGCTGGCCTTCACGGACTTGGCGAAGAGGCCGCCGGATTTCTCGAATACCAGCGGTCCTGCCGTGCAGGATGTATGTGTGATCGCGTAGCGCGGTTCGATCTTGTTGGTCTTGCCGGCGAATGTGTAGCTGATCGTGTCCTTCGTCGTGTTGGAGATCTGGAATTCCACGGCACCGGAACTGGGCTGCCCAAACAGCTGCACCGTGACGTACTTCGGATACTTGTACGGCACCAGCGCCACGCCGATGCCGATCTCGGTCACGTTGGGTGCCAGCATGTTGGCGCGATGGCCGGGCGAGTTGATCCAGCCCGTCACGGCGCTCGATGCCAGCGGGCGCGAGGCAAAGCCACGGCTGTCGGCGGCCATCGCCAGGTTTTCGCCGTAGCCGCAGAAGTCGTATCCGGAGGCCTTGATGCGATCGCCCGCGTTGGTGCCGCCGGCGGTGTGCGAGAACTCCTGCGTCTTGGCCAGGAGCGCTGCGTACTTGCGCGCCGCAGCACTCAGCTTGGGATTGATCCTGACTTGGCCGAGCTTGTTCTCGCGCCGGAACGCGTTCGTCATCTCGATGACGGCGCTTTCGACTTGCGCATAGTCAGGCGTGAGTGCGGCCATTTAGATCGACTCGAATCGTGACGATTTAGGCGTAGCCGTACTAGCGAACGCAAAGGGGCGAAAATTGGATGGAACCGTCGCGTAAGGCGGCAAGCATGGCTGCGTCACTGTCGTAGAATCGGCGAACGAAGATCGCGCGCCGGAGCAACGCCGTCATTAGGGCATTAGGGTCTTTACCGGCAAAAAGCCGTCTGAAATCCGCCGCGTCGTCGTCGGGAATGTCTACTGAAAAATTTGTCGACATGATCGCCTAACCCTAGAGATAACAGGCAGATTAACGGTTTTTTGAGCTCATGCAACGCGAAGGCTGTTGCTTGTGGCGCCCTCGCACTTGAGACGGCCGCCCGCAGGCGCTAAACCCCGGCAATGAGCCAAAAACCAATTCTGCCGGGCCCTGGCCCGATCGAGCCCGTGCAACTGAAGGATGCGCTGGAAGAGCGCTACCTCGCGTACGCGCTGTCCACCATCATGCACCGCGCGCTGCCGGATGTGCGCGACGGCCTGAAGCCCGTGCACCGCCGCATCCTGTTTGCGATGCGCGAACTGGGGCTCAATCCGGATGCCGGCTACCGCAAGTGCGCCAAGATCGTCGGCGAGACGATGGGTAACTTCCATCCGCACGGCAACCAGGCGATCTACGACGCGCTCGCCCGCCTCGCGCAGAGCTTTGCCGTGCGCTACCCGCTGGTCGACGGCCAGGGCAACTTCGGCAACATCGACGGCGATAACCCTGCCGCCGACCGTTACACCGAAGCCCGCCTCACCACGGTCGCTGCCGAACTGCTCGACGGCATCGACGAGGACACGGTCGAGTTCCGGCCCAACTACGACGGCCGCGAGCAGGAGCCATCGGTTCTTCCCGGCCGCGTTCCCCAACCTGCTGGCCAACGGCTCGGCCGGCATCGCCGTCGGCATGGCGACGAACATTCCGCCGCACAACGTCGACGAGTTGTGCGCGGCGCTGCTGCACCTCATCAAGCATCCCAACGCCACGATCGAGAAGCTGGTCGAGTTCATCCCCGGCCCGGATTTCCCGACCGGCGGCATCATCGTCGAGCCGCGCGACCAGATCCTGGAGGCCTACAAGACGGGCCGCGGCGGTTTCCGCCAGCGCGCCAAGTGGGAGAAGGAAGAGACCGGCCGCGGCACCTACCAGATCATCGTCACCGAGATCCCCTACCAGGTGCAGAAGGCCAAGCTGGTCGAGAAGCTGGCCGAGCTGCTGACCGAAAAGAAAGTGCCGCTGCTGGGCGACGTGCGCGACGAGAGTGCGGAAGAGATCCGCCTCGTGCTGGAGCCCAAGAGCCGCACCGTCGATCCGATGCTGCTGATGGAAAGCCTGTTCCGCCTGACGGAGCTGGAGGTTCGCTTCGGCCTCAACATGAACGTGCTGTCGGCTGGGCAGATCCCCAACGTCCTGTCGATCAAGGACGTGCTGAAACAGTGGCTGGAACATCGCATCGAGGTGCTGGTGCGCCGCTCGCAGTTCCGCCTGAAGAAGATCGAGCACCGCCTGGAAGTGCTCGACGGCTATCTCATCGCCTACCTCAACATCGACGAGGTGATCCGCATCGTCCGCTTCGAGGACGAGCCCAAGGCGAAGCTGATCGCCAAGTTCAATCTCACCGACGTCCAGGCTGAAGCCATCCTCAACCTGCGCCTGCGCTCGCTGGCCAAGCTCGAAGAGATGGAAATCAAGGCCGAGCACGACAAGCTGTCCAAGGAGCGCCGCGAGATCAAGGCGCTGCTCAAGTCCGACGACATGCAGTGGGAGCGCATCACCGACGAAGTGAAGGCGACGCGCGACCGCTATTCCAAGAAGACCGAACTCGGCCGCCGCCGCTCCGCCTTCGCCGATGCGCCGGAGATCACGGTCGATCTCGATCCA
The DNA here is from genome assembly GCA_963846845.1 of uncultured Pseudomonadota bacterium. Taxonomy (GTDB): domain Bacteria; phylum Pseudomonadota; class Alphaproteobacteria; order Rhizobiales; family Hyphomicrobiaceae; genus JAKAXS01. The sequence goes on from CAWJXQ010000001.1 coordinate 267,072, forward strand.
GGCCCTGATCGAGAAGGAACCGATCACGGTCATCTTCTCCGAGAAGGGCTGGATCCGCGCGCTGCGCGGTCACGTCGACGATACGTCGAAGATCGAGTTCAAGCAGGGCGACAGCCTCAAGCGCGCGGTCCAGGCGTCGACGACGGACAAGCTTCTGGTGTTTGCCACCAACGGCAAGTTCTTCACGCTCGAGGGCAGCCAGCTGCCGGGCGGGCGCGGCCACGGCGAACCGTTGCGCCTGATGGTCGACATGGAAGAAAACCACGACTTCGTCGACCTGTTCGTCTACGAACCGGGCCGCAAGCTGCTCGTCGCCTCCAACGGCGGCTACGGCTTCATCGTGCCGGAAGACGACGTCGTCGCCTCTACCCGCAAGGGCAAGCAGGTGCTCAACGTCACCGAGCCGGACGAGGCCAAGCTGTGCGTCCCTGTCGACGGCGACCACGTGGCCTGCGTCAGCGACGGCCGCAAGCTCATCATCTTCCCGCTGGACGAGGTCAACGAGATGACGCGCGGCAAAGGCGTCATCCTGCAGCGCTCCAAGGATGACGGCCTTGCCGACATCCGCGTGTTCGCGAAGAAGGATGGCCTCACCTGGCTCGACAGCGCCGGCCGCACCTTCACGCTGTCCTGGAGCGAGTTGAAGGAATGGGTGGGCCAGCGCGCGCAGTCCGGCCGCGTCGTGCCAAAGGGCTTCCCGCGATCCAACAAGTTCGGCCCGGCGTTTTAGAACACGTATGCTCCTGATTGAATCAGACCGGCACTTGTGACCGTGCTCTAGGTTCTTGATTCAGGGTCTAATCCACGTCTTCGATGCGAGCTCAACCGCTCGCATCTCAAACGATCAGGCTCGAGGCGCTGGTTGAGTGCGGATCAGGCTCACGCGGCCGGCCCATTGCGCTTTTGCAGGCTCTCCGGGAATGGTGCAGTGAACATCCGTCTGCTGTGCCTTGCCATCCTTCGGCTTCTGCGCCAAGGGTAGGCGGAGGCTTGGTTCCGGGGAGCGTTGCGCCGATGTTGTCGCGGCTTTTGCTGATGTGTGCGCTCGCGACCAGCGCCGTGACGCCTGCCCATGCGCAGCAGGCGACGTCCTGCGCCAAGGCCGACTTCGAGGCCGTGGTCGACAGCGCGGCCGCCGCGCTTCGTGATCTCAATCAGAAGAATCGTCCCGTCTTCCAGGAGAAGCTGCGCGAGTTGAAGGCCAAGCGCGGTTGGAGCGACGATCAGTTCATGAAAGAGGCCGCGCCCCTCGTGAAGGACGCCAAGACCGACACGCTTGACGGCGTGTCGAGTACGATGCTGGCCAAGATCACGGCGATGGGCGAGGCGGGCGCTGCGGCCAAATCTCCCGACTGCGCCCTGATGACGGAGCTCAACGGCTACATGCAGCAGCTCGTCACCGCGCAGACGGACAAGTGGACCTATCTGTTCGAGAAGCTGTCAGCCGAGATGGCGAAGTAACGCGGCTCGGCGGAGACGTGGCGATACGGTCGCTGCGGAAGACGCCGGGCTCAGCTAGGCTACCCGCGTACCCAGCCGTTGGGGCCGAGGCGCTCCTGGGGCTGGTAGCGCGCCTTGTAGCGCATCTTGCGCGAGCCATCGATCCAGTAGCCGAGGTACAGATACGGCAGGCCGAGACGGCGCGCGTAGTCGATGTGTTCCAGGATCATGTACGTGCCGAGGCTGCGCGTCTGTTCCTCGGGCTCGTAGAAGCTGTAGACCATCGAGATGCCGTCGGTCAGCCGGTCGCACAGGGCAACGCCCGCCAGCGGCCAAGTCTCCGGCCGCGCTGTCGAGGGCGTTTTCCGGCTTCATGCGATACTCGGTGAGGAAGGTCTTGATGACGCTGTCTTCGACCATCATCGCGTAGTCGAGCACGGTCATGTCGGCCATGCCGCCGTCGGAGTGGCGGCTGTCGATATAGTCGCGGAACAGCCCGTACTGTTCCGTCGTCGCCACGGACGAAACCCGCCGCGTGAAGAGATCGCTGTTGCGGTCGATCACGCGCCGCATCGAGCGGCCCGGCTCGAACTCGTCGACGAGAACGCGCACCGAGACGCAGGCGTGGCAGCCTTCGCAGTACGGCATGTACGCGATGTTCTGGCTGCGACGGAAACCGCCCTTCAGCAGATTGTCGATCAGCCCTTGCGGCTTCTCGTGCGTGAGGTGCGTGAAGAGCTTGCGTTCGAGCCGCCCAGGCAAATACGGGCAAGGCTGTGGTGCGGTGACATAGAACTCGGGAAAGTGCTTTTGCTGCTCGCTCATTCGCCCCGCCTAAATGGCCGCATGCTGAATACGCTCGGCCATCGATCACGACAGTTGATGATACGGTCTGGCGAGGGTGGGAATCAAGAACGACGATGCTGATTGCGCTATCAACCTGAATCGATGTGCCTGTCAGCCGTTGCCGCGGGTTTCCGTGGCGCCGGGCCTTGCTGAGGCCTCCAGAAAAGAAATGATCTCGCCGGCAACATCGATGCCCGAAGCGCGCTCCACGCCTTCTATTCCGGGCGATGAGTTGACTTCGATGACAAGCGGGCCACGGTCTGAACGCAGCATATCTACGCCGCAAACATTGAGGCCGAGCACGGCTGCAGCGCGAACGGCAGTCAGCCGCTCCTCAAACGAGATGTCGACGGCCTGCGGCACCCCGCCGCGATGCAGGTTGGAGCGGAATTCGCCCGTGACGCCGACGCGCTTCATCGCCGCTACAACCCGCCCGCCGATGACGAAGGCGCGCACGTCGGTGCCCTCGGCTTCGTGAATGAATTCCTGCACGAGGATGTTGACGCTGGCTGCGCTGAACGCCTCGATCGTCGATTTTGCGGATGCTTCCGTATCCGCCAGGATCACGCCGAGGCCCTGCGTTCCTTCTACCAGCTTGATCACCACCGGCGCGCCGCCCACTTCGCGCACCACCTCGTGGGCGGCGCGAGGGCCGTGCGCGAATGCCGTCACGGGCAGGCCGATGCCGGCGCGGGCCAGCAACTGCAACGCACGTAACTTGTCGCGCGCGCGGCCGATCGCGACACTTTCGTTCAAAGGATAGACGCCCTGCATCTCGAACTGCCGCAGCACGGCTAGGCCGTATGCCGTGACTGACGCGCCGATGCGCGGGATCACCGCGTCGTAGCGTGGCAGCGACTGGCCGCCGTAGCGCAACACCGGATTGTTGGAGGTGATGTTGACGTGCACGCGCAGCGTGTTGATGACGTCGAGCGAATGGCCGCGCGCTTCGGCTGCCTCCACAAGCCGCCGGTGCGAGTAGAGCTTGGGGTTTCGCGCGAGCATCGCCAGGCGCATTCGGGACCGCTCCGGAAAACTGATCGCGCGCTAACGGGACCGCTTGGGGCCGTCGCCGGTGTCCATAAGGCCGGCTGCGGCGGGCGGAGGCGGGCCGCGTTTGGCACGGCGCGGCTTCGGCATCAGCCGCGCCGCCGGATGCAGGTTCACCTCCCGCTGCCGCCGGAGGCGGTGCTGCGGAGCGCTGCCTGGGCGCGGGTGCGGGCAGGCGCGTCATAGCCATCGCCGCCTGCGCTTGCGGGCGGCGGTGCCCCGCGCTGTCGCGGTGCAGGCGCACGGACGGGACCGTCGTCCGATGGCAGATCATCGGGAGCGGGCAGGGGATTGGGCCGGGCTGAGCGCGCACCAAGCTCGCGATCCGACGACCAGCGGCCGATGAAGTATCCTGCGACGACGGCGGCGATCACCACCAGCCCGAGCAGAAGAAATTGAGTTCCCGTCATTGCAACGCCTCAGCCTAGAGCCGCATTTGCAGATGTTCGGCTCGACTTGAGTTTAGCGGCGCAATTGCCCCGGTGCGAGGGGCAATCGCGTCGCGTGCCGGCGCTGTGGACAGGATGGGATTAGAAGCGAAGGTTGACCTTGGTCAGGTCGGAGGACGTATCCGCCTCGCCCTCGATCGTCTGTGCGTCGAGCTGCGGATCGATCGAGGCATAGGTCAGCCAGGCCATTGCACTGATGGCAATGGTGAGAATTGCAATGCCGATAGCCGAGCGCTTCAGCACCCAGCCGAGCGTGATGGGATTGAACGCAACTTGCGGCAGCTGGTCTGCCGGCGTGTTGATCGACATGAAGCCCCTCGTCGTCGCGCCTGCAGGACAGGCACTCATCGCTTATCGTTGAACGCCGCGTCTTCCCCCGACGGCCGGATCGCGTGTGGCGGTTGGCCAGCAAGCGTTTCGGACGCACTTGGATGCGGGAGTGCGGCCTTATGGTCAAGTGCGGGATTGAGTGAAACCTTGTTTCCTTAATGCGGCGTGTTCTGCGGGCAACGAACCTATCCATAAGCCCTTGTGAACGCATCGTTATATACGTTTTGTTCATACCGTCAGGCTGCGGTCATTTATTGGCTCGCCACTGTCCCGCATGCCGTGACCGCGACAACGTGGTACGCGCTCTTATTGGTCGCTGCATGGAGCAATCGAGGCTGCCGTTGGACGATACGAAGCAAGACCTCAGGCAAGACAGAGTATTCCGGCCGCGGTCCGGCGGACAGTGATCGTCGTCGCTTTGGCGAATCTGGCCTACTTCGGCGTGGAATACACCGTGGCACTGGCGATCGGCTCGGTGTCGCTGTTCGCCGACAGCATCGATTTCCTGGAAGACGCCACGGTGAACCTGCTGGTGCTCCTGGCGATCGGCTGGAGTGCGGCCAAGCGGCGGATCGTCGGCTTTGGCCTTGCCGCCCTTTTGCTGATGCCTGGTATCGCCGCTCTCTGGACAGCCTACGAAAAGCTGTCGGTGCCGCTGGTGCCCGAGCCTGTGGCCTTGACGCTTACGGGGGCCGGTGCCTTTGCGGTGAACCTGTTCTGCGCGCTGCTGCTGGCCCGCACACGCCATCACGGCGGCGCGCTGATGACGGCCGCCTTCCTGTCGGCCCGCAACGACGTCGCCGCCAACGTCGGCATCGTCGGCGCAGGTCTGGCGACGTTTGCGTTGGGCAGCATCTGGCCCGACATCATCGTCGGCCTGGCCATCGCCGCTCTCAACGCGACGTCGGCGTACGAGGTCTATGAAGCGGCGATGGAAGAGGATGATCGGCCTACGCCGCAACCATGACCTGCGGCGACCTGATGCAGGGCTGCGACATTGTGATGTAATCCTGCGACATAGTTGGCGTGATCAACCAGACGGCGCCCTAAAATAAGGGTTTGCTGAGAATATAGGCAGCAACTGCCTGTGTCTTGGCCTTGTGCAGGCACTGATTCTCACTCAGCTTTGAGGTCAAGAACAAAAAGCAGCTAATCGCAGGGATGGCGCCCAAAGAGAATGTTGCCCGTTGACCACGGGCGATCAACTCATGCAGGGGTGCCACATATGATCGAGATCCTTGTTTCCGTCTGCTTCATCACCGACCCGGCCAAGTGCAAAGAGGTCCACCTGACCTACGCTGCCGAAGCCGTGACGCCGCATCAGTGCATGATGTTCGGCCAGGCTGAAATCGCCAAGTGGTCGATGGGCAATCCCAAGTGGAAGATCGACAAGTGGAAGTGCCAGCGCCCGGGCCAGGTCGCCAAGATCTGAACGGTCGAGGCCCACCGCTGCTATTGCATGCGATGAGCTATGGCGCCCCGCTTTCGCTGGGCCGCTTACAGACAGTGCTTCCGGGAATGTGTGACGTGATTTCCGGCAGCAAGCGCAACTAAACGCAAGGCACGCCGCCGGACAAGCCGCGCAAGTCGCAGCGAGTTGCTTGTCAGCGCCACCGGGAGAATTTGCCGCCGTTGAAGGCCAAGCCGCGGGCAAGAACAGTCTTTTCTCGTCCCCGAGCAATTGGCGCGACGGAAGTGGCCCTGGCATTCGTTTGATCCTGTGTTAGAGGAACGCCGGCTGTGAGCTAACGGCTCGCGGTTGAGACCTCAGTTCAGGAGGAACGGAATGAATCGCATTATCGCGGCCGCGCTGCTGGGCGGCCTTCTCGCTACGCCGGCACTGGCCCTCGATCCCAAGATCGAAACGGCCGTGAAGACTTTCTCGGCTGTCGAGAGCGACCCCGCCAAAATCCAGGCCTATTGCGAAATGGGCAAGACGATGGAAGAGGTTGGAGACGACGAGGCTAAGCTGAAGGCTGCCGACTCCAAGATCGATGGCTACTTCAAGGTGCTCGGTCCCGATTTCGAGACGGCATGGAATTCAGGTGAGAACCTGAAGGAAGACAGCGCCGAAGCCAAGGCGCTTTCCGACGCCCTCGACAAGCTCGACGCCAAGTGCGGTGGCGACGCCCCCGACGATGGCAAGAAATAAGCTCGACGTCCCTGTTTGCATTTGACGGCGCCGGATCTTGCGATCCGGCGCCGTTTGCTTTGGAAGTGCTGGCGGTGCTGCCCACCACGCAGGGGCGTCAGAACTTGTACGTCAGTCCCGTCATGATCGTGCGCCGTGCGCCGACGAAGCAGTCGCCGCGCGAGAGACACGTGCTGAGGTATTCCTTGTCCTCCAGGTTCGACGCGTTGAGCGACCAGCGCCAATCCTTGGTGTCGTAGGCCAGCGCCGCATCGACGAGGCCGACGGCCGGTGTCTTGATTTCATCCACGCCGTCCAGTGACGTGCCGATGTAGCGGATGCCACCGCCGATCGACCAGCCCTTCAGCATGGCGGTGTCGAAGCTGTAGATCGCCCACAGGGACGCGAGGTGGTGGGGAACCAATTCCACCCGGAAGCCATCCTGATCGCCTCCGGTGTAAACGGCGTCCGTGTAGGAGTAGCTGGCGATCGTCTTGAGGTTCCGCGTCAGGTTGCCGGTGGCTTCGAACTCAAAGCCCTTGATGCTGACGGCGCCCGATTGGATCGAAAAATTCGGATCGACAGGGTCCGAGGCGAGACGGCTGCTTTCCGTGATGTCGTACACGGCGCTGTTGATGATGAACGGCAGGCCAGGTGCCTGGTACTTGAAACCCGCCTCATACATTTCGCCTTCCTGCGGCGTGAACGTACCGCCCGCCCGCTTGCGGCCGATCAGCGGCACGAACGACTGCGCGTAGCTGACATACGGCGTCAGGCCGGATGGAAACTGATACATCAATCCCGCGCGATACGTGGTGGCCTCGTCGCGCTGGTCGTCAGCACTGACGCTGTCGTCCGTCGGATCGGTTTCGTCGTTGAGGAAGAGCGTGCTGCTGTCCTGATGCAGCCAGTCGCGGCGCACGCCGAGCACGGCAATCCAGTTGGCCAGCTTGATCTGGTCCTGCAAGTAAAGGCCGGTCTGCGTGATGTCCTGCTTGCCGAAGTCTGTGAGGGGCACTGAGCCGACCAGTCCGGTAACTATCGATCTCAGACCGTCGGCGTCGTAGGTCGGAATACCGAGATTGTCCGGCTGTCCGTAGACCGGATTGTAAAGATCGAACGGCGTCTGGAGACCGCCTGTCCGTACGTCGAACTGGAGCGGAACTTGGCGTAGTCGAGGCCGCCTAGCAGGCGATGGCTTGCCGGACCCGTCTGCAACTTGGCTTCGAGGTTGGTGTCGGTGTTCAGCAACTGCGTGCTGGTATCGCCGATCGCCTTGATGCGCCGGATGGTGCGCTGTGCGGGATCGAGGAACGGGAAATCATCATCACCGACTGCCTCTGGGCCGGCGAAGAAGCCGGGATAGTAGGTGTCGTAGACATTGAAGATGTCCGAATAGCGCATGTTGTGATGCACTGCGAACGTGTCGTTGAACTTGTGATCGACGAACAGCGAGCCGGATTTCACGTCGGTGTCATAGCGGTCGAAGCCGGGCTCGCCCACGAACAGGTCGCTGTCGACAAATCCGCTGGCGCTGCGAAAGCGCGTTCCCACATGCGGCAGAAACTGCTGCGTCGAACCGGAATCGTCGTTCTGGAAATGACCCAGCAGCGTGATGCTGGTGCCGGCCTGCGGCCGGAACGTCAGCGACGGCGATAAAGCCATGTGGTCGTCCGGTACGTAGTCGACCTGCGTATCGGCATCGCGCAACGCGCCGATAAGGCGGTAGCTCCACCGGCCATCCTGCGTGAGAGGCCCAGTGAGGTCGGCCTTGATCTGCTTGTAGTCGTTGGTGCCATACTCGACGGTCACTTCGCGGCGTGCTTCCTGCTGCGGCCGCTTCGACACCGAGTTTACGATGCCGCCGACGGGCGCCTGGCCGTAGAGCACGGAGGGCGGGCCACGCAACACCTCGATCCGTTCCATGAAGTAGGGATCGATGCGATACGTATACGTGTAGTAGTTGAATGTACGCTTCAAGCCGTCGAGGAACTCGGCTGCCTCGGTGCCGCGCACGAACGCGGTGTCCGCACGGCTGTCGATGCCGTAGCCATCTGCAATGACGCCGGGCAGATAGCGTAAGGTTTCCTGCCAGTTCTTCGCGCCCTGGTCGCGAATCTGCTCCTGGCCGACGACGGAGATCGACTGCGGGATTTCGTTGAGCGGCGTGTCGCTCTTGGCGCCTGTCGTCGTTTTTGTTGCGACATAGCCTTCGATCGGGCCCGTTCCGGTTCCGGGGCCAGAGCCGACTTCTGCCGGTTTGGGTGCTTCGGGTTCAGGCTGCGGTGCAGGCGCCTTTTTCGCAGCAATCGGCTTCGACGTTGCCGGCTTCTTCTGCACGGACTTCTTGGTGTCCTTCTTCGCCGTCACTTCGAGCGCTGGCAGAGGCGCTGCATCTGTCGACGCTGCTGGTGGGGCCGGCGCCGGCGGCGATTGCTGTTGCGCCTGTCCCGGTGCAATTGAAAGCACGCACCAAAAGCAACCGATCAACGGCAATCGTCTGCAAACCATAGTCAACTCCTCAGCCGCTTTTCCGAATCCACAGGACTCGAAAGCATGTAAGTTGACATCGCGCATCAAGAATTACGGTGTCAATCCATTTTCGCGGTTGAGAAATGGGGGTAGTGCGGATTGTTGTGTGAGAACCACGCACTATCGCAGACATTGTTTTGAGCGCGGTCGCCAGGGTCTCGATTGCTGCGCGCCTGCAACAAAAAAAGCCCCAGGCTTTCGCCCGGGGCTGACTGTCTCGACTGAGACTAAACTTACGACTTGGCGCGCACGTAGCTGCCGGGAGCCTCTTCAATCACGCCGCCGATGGCGCCCGGCTCGCGTGGCTCAATGCGCGGGCCCGACTGTTTGGCGAGCCAGGCTGCCCAGTGCGGCCACCACGAGCCCGGATGCTCCTTGGCGAACTTCATCCAGTCGTCCAGCGTGTCGGCGGCCGCCTTGTGATTGGTCCAGTACTGGTACTTCACCTTGTCCGGCGGGTTGACGACGCCGGCGATGTGGCCGGAGCCTGCCAGCACGAATTCCACCGGGCCGCCGAATTGCTGCGCGCCGATGAAGACCGATTGTGCCGGGGCGATGTGATCCTCGCGCGTGGCCAGTTCATAAACGGGCATCTTGATGCTCTTGAGGTTGAGCTTCGTGCCGCCCATCGACAGCTGTCCGCGCGCCAGCTTGTTCTCGAGGTAGAACTCGCGCAGGTAGAAGTTGTGGTTGGCGGCGGCCATCCGCGTCGAATCCTGGTTCCAGAACAGCAGGTCGAAGGGGAAGGGCTTTTTGCCCAGCATGTAGTTGTTGACGATGTAGGGCCAGATCAGGTCGCGCGGGCGCATCATGTTGAATACGTTGGCCATGCGCGAGCCGTCGAGATAGCCGCGCTCTGCCATCATTTCTTCCAGCGCGGTCAGCTGTGCGTCGCCGGTGAACAGCAACAGGTCGCCGGCCTTGGTGAAGTCCACCTGCGTGGTCAGGAACGTGGCCGACTTGATCGGCGTCTCACCGCGCGCTGCCAGATACGACAGTGCCGTGCCGGTCAGCGTGCCGCCGACGCAGTATCCGAGGATGTTGATCTGCTTGACGTCGGCTTCGCGCTTCACCGCATCCGTCGCCGTCAGCACGCCTTCGGTCATGTAGTCTTCGAACGTCTTGTGCGACAGCGAGCGGTCGGGGTTGACCCACGACACCAGGAACACCGTGAAGCCCTGATCGACGGCATATTTCACGAAGCTCTTGGCCGGCGTCAGGTCGAGAATGTAGTACTTGTTGATCCACGGCGGCACGATCAGCAGCGGAACCTCGTGCACCTTTTCGGTCGTCGGCGAATACTGGATCAGCTGCAGCACGTCGTTCTGGAACACGACCTTGCCCGGCGTCATCGCCAGGTTCTTGCCGACCTCGAACGCACTGATATCCGTCTGGCTGATCTTCAGAAGATCGCCCGACGTCTCCATGTCGTGCACCAGCTGGCTCATGCCCTGCACGAGGTTGCGTCCGTTCGTGGCGCACGTTTCGCGCACCACCTCCGGGTTCAGCATCGGCATGTTGGAGGGTGACATGGCGCTGGAAATCTGCCGGAAATAGAACTCCGCCTTCTGCCGCGTACGCTCGTCCAAGCCCTCTGTCTTGTCGAGCACGTCCTCGGCCCAGTGCGTCGTCAGCAGGTAGGCCTGCTTCCAGAAATCGAAATAGGGATTGTTGGACCATTCGGGGTCCTTGAAGCGGTTGTCGCTGGGTTCCGGCACGGCGATGGGCTGCACATCCTGGCCCATCATGCGCTGCATCGTGTTCGACCACAGCTCCATGTAGGAGCGCATCAGGCCGCCCTGGGCTTCCATCAGCTTGACGGGGTCGGTCATCCAGACCTGGGCGATGTCGGAAACGGTCTGCGCCGCCAGAGAGGCTTCGCTGGCCGCCGAGTAGGGGCTCGACTTCCCGTCCTGGCGCGACAGCATGTGGTTGACGACGCGGCCGCCCTCTTCGAAGAGCTTGAACATGTTGCGCGCGAACTCTTCCGGATCGCCGACGCGATAGCTCGGTGCAGCCGCCTGTGGGTCAGATGTAGACGAGGTTGTTCCAGCCATGGTGTCAGGCTCTTTTATGTCTGGGCATGCTGGTCGCCGGAGACACTGGAAGTGGAGTGGTCCGAAGCCGCTGCTCGTTTCTCTCCCCAAGGTGTGCTGCTGAAAGACGCAACACGCCCTGGTCTTATCGAGTATTGAAGTCTCTCCCCGCAGTCAATGATCAGCATCCTGACTCGTTAAAGAGACGCGCGGCGGCTCGCCGCTGGCCGGGGGCTAAAAGCCCGCGGCTGAACGCCGGGTTTGCAGGTGCCCATCGTGCCTAGAGCCTTCGCGATGCTGACTTTTCCCCGGCTGTCCTGCGCCAGCGTCAGCCTCGGCGCTGGACGTATGCTATCGGCAAGGCGTAAACAGCAACGTCGCGCATGCCCTACTATTTGCCTATGGGCGTGCGAAGCAGCACAGCAGCTTTCTTCGCGAGATATAAGGCCGTGATTGAAGATTTCCACCGCATCAAGCGGTTGCCGCCCTACGTGTTTGCCGAGGTCAACCGCCTGAAAGCGGCGGCGCGGGCGCGCGGCGCCGACATCATCGATCTCGGCATGGGCAACCCAGACCTGCCGACGCCGCAGCACATCGTGGAAAAGCTGGTCGAAACCGTCTCCAAGCCGCGCACGCACCGCTATTCGGCCTCGAAGGGCATTCCTGGTCTGCGGCGTGCGCAGGCCGCCTACTACGAGCGCCGCTTCGGCGTGAAGCTCAACCCTGAGACACAGATCGTCGCCACGCTGGGCTCGAAGGAGGGCTTCGCCAACATGGCGCAGGCCATCACCGCGCCGGGTGACGTGATCCTCGTGCCCAATCCCACGTATCCGATCCACGAATTCGGTTTTCTGATCTCCGGCGCCGCCATGCGCCACATTCCGGCGGGCAACGGCGATGAATTCCTGGCGGCCGTCGACAAGGCCGTGCGCCACTCGATCCCGCGGCCGCTGGCACTGGTGCTGTCGTATCCGTCCAATCCCACGGCCATGACGGCGAGCCTGGAATTCTACAAAGCGGCCGTCGAACTGGCCAAGAAACTCGATCTGATTATCCTGTCCGACATCGCCTACGCGGAGATCTATTTCGACGGCAACCCGCCGCCGTCGGTCCTGCAGGTACCCGGCGCCATGGACGTGACGGTGGAATTCACCTCGCTGTCCAAGACCTACAACATGCCCGGCTGGCGCATGGGCTTTGCCGTGGGCAACGAGCGCCTCATCGGCGCGCTGGCCCGGGTGAAGTCGTATCTCGACTACGGGGCCTTCACGCCGATCCAGGTCGCCGCCGCGGCGGCACTCAACGGCCCGCAAGATTGCGTCGAAGAGATCCGCAAAACCTACCAGACCCGCAGGGATGTGCTGGTCGACAGCTTCGGCCGTGCCGGCTGGAAGATCCCGCCGCCGCCCGCGACCATGTTCGCCTGGTGCCCGGTGCCGGAGGCCTTCCGCGCCATTGGCTCGGTGGAATTCGCCAAGCTTCTCATAGAGAAAGCCGACGTTGCGGTGTCGCCCGGTCTCGGCTTTGGCGAATATGGTGAAGGCTACGTCCGCATTGCGCTGGTGGAGAACGAACACCGCATTAGGCAAGCCGCCCGATCCATCAAGAAGTTCCTCGCCCAGGCGCCGGAAACACTGCATAACGTGATCCCAATTCCCCAGAAAGCCAGCCGGTAGACGCTACAACTCAATCCATGCAAGAGCCTCTCAAACTCGGCGTCGCCGGATTAGGCACGGTCGGTTCCGGCCTGTTGCGGCTGATCGCGACCCACGGCGACAAGCTCGCCCAAGCTGCCGGACGCCCCATCGTCGTCTCGGCGGTATGCGCGCGTACGAAATCGAAGCCGCGTGGCGCTGAAACCGCCAAGGCCCGCTGGTTCAGCGATGCTGTCGCGCTCGCCAGTGATCCCGGCATCGACGTCTTCGTCGAGTTGATCGGCGGCGACGACGGGGTGCCCAAAGCATCCGTCGAAGCCGCCCTCAAGGCCGGCAAGCACGTGGTTACGGCCAACAAGGCGCTGCTTGCCAAGCACGGCATCGAACTGGCGCGCCTGGCGGAGAAGAACGGCGTCGCGCTGAACTTCGAGGCTGCCGTCGCCGGCGCCATCCCCGTCATCAAGACGCTGCGCGAGTCGCTCGCCGGCAACGAGGTGCGGCGCGTCTATGGCATCCTCAACGGCACCTGCAATTACATCCTGACGCGCATGGAGGAGGAGCACCTCTCCTTTGACGCCGCCTTGAAGGAAGCTCAGGACAAGGGCTACGCGGAAAGCGACCCCACCTTCGACATCGGCGGCTTCGACGCGGCTCACAAGCTGGCGCTGCTCACCAGCCTGGCCTTCGGCACCAAGGTTGCCTTCGAAGAAATCCACGTCGAGGGCATCCAGCAGATCACTGCCGCCGACATCAAGGCTGCCGCCGAACTCGGCTATTGCATCAAGCTGCTCGGTGTTGCCACGCAGACCGAGAGCGGCATCGAAGCTCGCGTTAACCCAACGTTCGTGTCGATGGATTCCGCCATCTCCGAAGTGGACGGCGTGACGAACTGCGTGGCACTCGACAGCGACTTCGCCGGCACGCTGCTGCTCGTGGGCGCGGGCGCAGGCTCGTCCGCCACGGCCTCGTCGGTGGTCAGCGATATCCTGGACATCGCGCGCGGTATCGTTCGCCCGCCCTTCGTTCGGCCCGTCGCGCAGCTCAAGCCGCACAAGCGCGCCAAGATCGGCGCACACCAGGGCGCCTACTACGTGCGCCTTGCCGTGATGGACAAGCCCGGCGCCATGGCCGGCATCACCAAGCGCATGGGCGACCGCAACGTGTCGCTGGAAAGCATCGTGCAGCGCCGCCCGCGTATTCCCCCATCCGCTGTGGGCGATCCCGCCGCAGCGCCTGCCACGGCCGCCCCTGTCATACTCGTGACGCATGAGACGACGGAGAAAGCCATCCGCGAGGCCCTGGCCGCGATCGAGAGCGACGGCAACGTCGCCGAACGGCCGCAGCTGATCCGCATCGAGGAACTATGAGCGTTTGCGTAAAGGCAACGCGATCACCGACCAGCGTGGCGTTTGGCCCGCACGTGAATTGAAAGACCCCAAGGAGGGGACATGGCACTGGAAACGCATAACGGTGGTTTGGAACGCGTACTCGTTCTGGAAGTGACGCGTGTCACCGAGGCGGCCGCCATCGCCGCCGCCCGCTTCCGTGGCCGCGGCAACGAGAAGGCCGCCGACAAGGCCGCCGTCGACGCCATGCGCCGCGAACTGGCGCTGTGCGACATCCGTGGCACCGTCGTCATCGGTGAAGGCGAGATGGATGAAGCGCCGATGCTCTACATCGGCGAGAAGGTCGGCTCGGGCAACGGCCCCGAGGTCGACATCGCCGTCGATCCGCTAGAGGGCACCACCATCTGCGCCAAGGCGATGCCGAACGCGCTGGCCGTTCTCGCCATCTCCGAGCGCGGCGGCCTGCTGCATGCGCCCGACATGTACATGAACAAGATCGCCATCGGCCCCGGCTATCCCGAAGGCGTCATCGATCTCGACGCACCCACCATCGAGAACCTGATGGCCGTCGCCAAGGCCAAGGGCGTGCCGGTTTCCGAGATCACCGCCTGCATTCTCGACCGTCCGCGCCACGCAGCCCTCATCAAGGCCGTACGCGACGCCGGCGCCGGCGTGCAGCTGATCCCCGACGGCGACATCGCCGGCGTGATCTGGACGACGGACTCGCGCGAGACCGGCATCGACATCTACATGGGCTCGGGCGGCGCGCCGGAAGGCGTGCTGGCGGCTGCCGCACTGCGCTGCATCGGCGGGCAGATCCAGGGCCGCCTCATGCCGTCGAACGACGAAGAGACGGCGCGCGCGGCCAAGATGGGCATTCCCGACATCAACCGCAAATTCCTGCTGGAAGACATGGCCTCGGCCGACGTCATCTTCTCGGCCACCGGCATTACCGACGGCTCACTGCTCGATGGCGTGCACTTCCGCGGCGACTTCGCCGAGACGGAAAGCGTCGTCATGCGCTCCAAGACCGGCACCGTGCGGCGCATCAAGACGTCGTTCCGCAACGTCGGCACGCGCTACATCGGGTAGCCACTAAAGGCGAAACTATCTCGCGGCAATGCAGCCTCGCGCTAATCATTGCCGCATGCAGATTGCTCATCGACGCCCCATAATGTTGTCGTCCTCGGGCTTGTCCCGAGGACCCATCCCTCCGCGGCCTCGATGGTCGGACGCTGCGGCCGTCATCAGCAACAATGACGTGCCCTACGCGCTGAGCCATGGCTCCTCGGAACAAGTCCGAGGATGACCGTGGGGGTGGGGTCGCGCTCCTCTATTGATGCTGCCAGAGGCTGCCTCCACGTAGCCAAGGGCAGCACCCGCTCCTTCTCCCCGCGCGCGGGGAGAAGGTTGGATGAGGGGCAGCCGCTTGTGCTAACCCCGCTCACGCTCCGCTTGGTCCTGCAAAATCACGACGCCTGTGCCAGCCGTCCGAGGATGCCGCCCCTCACCCTAACCCTCTCCCCGTGAAGGACGGGGAGAGGGGACCGGCGCACGTGCCCTCAATCGCGAACACTGCTCCGCACGCACCGCTATCCGCCTGCTTGAACCTCGCCCCAATTGGCGTGCTATAAGCGCGGCCACGCAGATCACAGCCAAGAGGATCGCATGGAAACGCTCTACTTCGACGAACACATCGCCCTGCAGGAAGAGTTCGGCACGCGCAAGCTGGCCGATATGCTCGATCAGAAGTGGGCGCATCGCGCCATGACGCCGGACGAGCAGGCTTTCATCGCCTCGCGCGACATGTTCTTCCTGGCCACCGTCGACAAGGAAGGCCGCCCCACCGTTTCCTACAAGGGCGGCCCGCCTGGGCTGGTGAAGATCATCGACGAGCATACGCTGGCGTTTCCCGGCTTCGACGGCAACGGCATGTTCTACTCGATGGGCAACATCGTCGGGCAAAGCCACGTCGGCCTGCTGTTCATCGATTTCGAGACGCCGCACCGTTTCCGCGTTCAGGGTCGCGCCACGTTCGAGCGTGAGAGCCCGCTGCTGTCGGAGTGGCACGAGGCCAAGTACGTCGTCACCGTGGAATGCGACCGCGTCTGGGTGAACTGCCCGCGCTACGTCCATAAGCACCAGCGCGTCGAACAGTCGAAGTACGTGCCCGTGTGCGGCAAGGAAACGCCGCTGGCTCTGTGGAAGCGCGCCGACATCGTGCAGGATGTGATCCAGCCGGAAGAGCGCGCGCAGGCAGAGAAGGAAGGCATCCTCAACCTGCAGCAGTACGAAGAGAAGGTGATGCGCGGCGAGGGGTAGCTTTCAACGCTCAATCTCAGCTCGGCGTTTCGCCAATCGATGAGGCCCGGGAAAATCCCGGGCCTTTTGTTGTCAGCTAGTCTTTCGGGCCTGTGTCCGGTGGTACACGGCGGGCATCGACACAAGCCGCGCCATCCCAATGCGCCCAGGCTTCTTCCGTATCTGGTGATGACAACGTGTTGGCCGTCAGCAGGAACGGTTCAATCAACTGATGCCGCTTGGTTGACCCTCTTTG
Source organism: uncultured Pseudomonadota bacterium (assembly GCA_963846845.1). Taxonomy (GTDB): domain Bacteria; phylum Pseudomonadota; class Alphaproteobacteria; order Rhizobiales; family Hyphomicrobiaceae; genus JAKAXS01. The sequence continues at coordinate 283,444 of CAWJXQ010000001.1, forward strand.
AAAGTTCCACAGCCGTCTCTACTCGCTCGCTATACCGGTCGGTGAGGTGATGCGAGACATCGCGTGTCAGCAACGTGAACTTCACCAGCTCTTCCATAACGTCGACGACCCGATCGTAGAACGACGACGCCCGCATACGCCCGGCTTCGTCGAACTCTTGAAACGCCTTGGCGACGGAGGACTGGTTCGGGATCGTCACCATGCGCATCCAGCGGCCGAGCACGCGCATTTGATTCACGGCATTGTATGACTGCGAGCCGCCGCTGACTTGCATGACGGCCAGCGTCTTGCCCTGGGTTGGCCGCACCGCGCCAACGTTCAACGGAATCCAGTCGACCTGCGACTTCAGGATGCCGCTCATTGCACCGTGACGCTCCGGTGACGTCCAGACTTGGCCTTCCGACCAGGCAACCAATTCGCGGAGTTCGCGCACCTTTGGGTGGTCGTCGGTCGCATCGTCGGGAAGCGGCAGGCCGCTGGGATCGAATATGCGGGGTTCGGCACCTAGCCGGTCAAGAAGGCGAGCTGCCTCCTGGGTCAGAAACCGGCTGTAGGACCGTGGTCGCACCGACCCATAGAGCAGCAGAATGCGCGGCTTGTGCGCCGATCTCAGCGGGGTGCCAAGTGCGGTGACATCTGCCTGCGCAAACGCGTCTATTCGCAAATTTGGCAGCGCCGGTTCCAGCTCAAGCAATGGGCTTCCCTTCCCTATCGTTGACGACCTGGCCATCTTCCTTTGTGAACGGGCCGATGTCTGGATTTGGCAGAATGCTCAGTACGACTTCAGAAGGCCTGCACAGCACGGTCCCGCGCGGCGTCACGACGATCGGCCGATTGATCAGGATGGGGTGCTTAAGCATGGCATCGATTAATGCATCTTCGTCCCACTGGGAATTGCTCAGATCGAGCGCGTCGTACGGCGTACCCTTCTGGCGCAACAATTCGCGTGGCGTCATGCGCATGTCGGCCAGCAAGCGTAGCAATTCATCGCGACTTGGTGGTGTCACGAGATATTCGACCACACGCGGTTCCTCTCCGCTTTGGCGGATCATCGCCAAAGTGTTGCGCGAGGTACCACATGCCGGGTTGTGATAGATCGTGATTGTCACAGCTTTGCTCCCAGGTTCCTGGCTGCTGTCCGTTCGGTCGAGCCGATGAGACTGCGCATCACGACCAGCGCGAGCCCAGCTCCCAGAAACTGCGCTGCAGTGAAGAGAGGGACATCCGCCAGGCGGATGCCGGCGAACGTGTCCGAAAATGCACGCGCCAATGTCACTGCCGGATTGGCAAACGAGGTCGAAGCGGTGAACCAGTAGGCGGCCGTTATGTACAGTCCTACCGACACGGGAACGGATTGGGGTTTGGCGCGTAGCGTCAGAAAGATCGTGATCACCAAGCCGAATGTCGCCACGCATTCGGAGAAGCCTTGGGGCAGGCCGCTGCGGGCCTTGATTGAAAGCTGCAGCAGGGGCAGCTCGAACATTCCATGTGCCACGAGCACTCCGAGGCCTGCGCCGGCGCACTGCGCGATCACGTAGCCTGACACCTCCCGCATGGAAATGTCTCCACGCAGGGAGCATGCGGCGGTCACGACCGGGTTCAGGTGTGCGCCCGAGACCGGCCCAAGCATCGTGAGCAGCACAACGAGAATCGCCGCGGTGGGCAGCGTATTGCCGAGCAGTGCGATCGCTTCGTTACCCCCGGCCAGACGTTCAGCCATGATGCCCGAGCCGATGAGTGCCGCCAGCAAAAGGCACGTGCCGAGAAATTCGGCTCCCATGCGCTGGGCAAGTGTCGGGTGTTCCATCACGTGGCCGCCGATGAGTTTTGGTTCAGGCGAACGCTGTCATTGCGACGGCGAGTGTAAAAGGTCGCCATCACTTGTTCCTTTTGCCTGATAATGCCGCCTTGGCCCTCTTGAAGACCGATCCGCACAGCTCGGGTTGTCCTCGGCAGCAATCCTCCGTGAGGTATTCGAGCAGTTGGCGCATGTCCTCCACCGAGACGGCGTAGCGGATATAGCGGCCCTGGCGCGTTGCGACGATCAGGCCCGCGCGGTCCAATTCTTTCAGATGGAACGAGGCGCCTGTCGGCGACACGCCGACGGTTTCAGCAATGACCGAGGCGGGGACACCTGACGGCCCGGCCCTGACCAACAGCCGGAAAATTCTGATACGATGTTCGTGCGCCAACGCACCCAACATCCCGACGGCGTCGTGGTCTTTCATGCTTTAATACTACAATAATTGTTGTAGTATGCAACCACCTTGCGCGCCCGGTGGGGAGGGGTCGTGACGTCGAAGTCCGGCTGGTTAGGGGACTTCGACGTTCAACGTCGAACCGAGGTCAGTGCACCGGCCGGACAGTCCTGAATGCGCCGGGCCGGCTTTGTTCGATGCGTTTCATCGTCATGCCGAAGTCAACGATTTCCGCCTCGACGACTGCGCTTGAGCGAACGGCCTTCGCGGCTCTCGACGCGCCGATCTTCGCCCTGAGAGCGCGCATGGCGACGATGTCGGCATCCTCTGCATCAGCTGGCGCGAGGGCAGGTGCGTTGACGGTTTTGGGCTCCGGCTCGACGCCGAAGATCCCGCATACCGCATTTTTCAGCATGCCCATGCGCGCCTTTAGGAAATGCGACTGCAGCGCGGGAGACAGATTTCCCCGGTCGTCGATGTGCTTGAAACCAAGGTCGCTCGGCCACTTAAATGCGGCCGAGACATCATCTCCGGCGGAAAATCGGTGGCATCCTCCGCAGGTCATGGCGCCGGCACGCGCCAAGACATGGTCCGCCGTGAGGGCCGCCGCCTTGGGGCCCATCTGGCCGAGCTTGGTGGTGATACTCTGGCGCAAGTTTGAGTTGGCGGGTGCGATTGCCGATGGCTCGTCAGAGGTGGTGCTGGTGCTCTGAAACTCGTTGACGGGATCAGCGGAGTTCAGTCCGAGGTTTGCCGTCAAGTTGATTGCATCGGCAGCCTTGTCTTCGAGTTCCGGCGTCGAAAGCTCCCTGACGTGCGTGCCGATGAAGTCGTCGTTGAAACCGCGCCAGCGTTTTGTCATTGCGTCGGGAGTGGTCGCGGCCGCGGGCGCATCGCCGTAAAATTCGGCGAGGGGGTTGGACTTCACCGTGTCCATCGCGAAGTTCAGCATCCCGCCGCTGTCCTCGACGCGCCACTCGCGCAGCTGCCAGGGGGGCGCCAGGAAGATGTTGCCGCGCACCTGGCCCTGTTCGACGCCGAGGTTCGCCGCCGAGATGACGGGTGCGAGTGACTTGCCGTCTGCGAGTTGCAAACCGGTGAAGTAGAGAGTTTGCAATTTGCTTGCGATGCTCGCCTTGTCTTCGAGCTTGCCCAGTTCGGCCCAGAATTTGGCAACTTCCGTGCAGCGCGCTTGACGGGCGGACAGGGCCAGCGCTTCGCCGGCGTTCTCAGCGGGAAGCTTGGCTTCGAATATCAGCAGGAACTGCTTGGGCGGGCTGGTGTCTTCCTGGCGCCGTGCGAACACCACACGATATTCGCCGCAGTTGCTCCAGTGTTGGGGCGCAAGGTCCAGCCGGTTGAAGAGCCCGACGGGGTGCATCCTTTGCGCGTCGTTGCCCCGCAGCAATTCGCTGGCAACGAGCTTGAGTTCTTCCGGCCGCTTATCGATGGGCATGTCTACGCCGTCGTTCGATTTGCCGGTTACACCGAACGTGTCGATCATGGTCGTCACGAAGGCGTCGGCATTCGCGTCGCTGTCTTCGATGCCGGACGATTTCAGGATCGCTTTGACGACAGCGGCGAAACTGAATGCTTCCTTCAAAGACTCCGGATCGTTGAACACCAGCGCGGTGCGGGATGTACCGATGGCGTCGTCGTTCAGATGCGCGGCGGCTGGGCATTGTGCGGCGGCCAGCGGAATGGCGAGAGCCTGCTGGACGATGAACGGAAAGACGATGAGCAGGCGCTTCTTTGCGGATGGAGTCATAATTTGCCTCGTTCAACTCAATAAATTGAAGAAGCGTTCAGGCTATTCCTGCGGTGCCAGAGCTTCGTAGCGGAATCAATTCGAAGGTGAGCGGCCACGCAAAAAAGCCCGGGATCGCTCCCGGGCTTCTTCGTTTCCCTCGTGACTTTATGCTTGTGCGCGGCGACTCCGCTTGCGCGGAGCCGGCCGCCGCGCACTAGACCGAATAATACATGTCGTATTCGATCGGGTGCGGGGCCATTTCGTAGCGCATGTTCTCGGCCATGCGCAGTTCGATGTAGGCGTCGATCATGTCGTCGGACATCACGCCGCCGGCCTTCAGGAACTCGCGATCCTTGTCGAGGCTGTCGAGCGCTTCGCGCAGCGAGGCGGCGACGGTCGGGATCTTGGCCAGTTCGGCGGGCGGCAGGTCGTACAGGTTCTTGTCCATCGGGTCGCCCGGATGGATCTTGTTGTTGATGCCGTCGAGGCCGGCCATCAACATCGCGGCGAACGCGAGGTAGGGGTTGGCGCCGGGATCGGGGAAACGGATCTCGATGCGCTTGGCCTTCGGGCTCGTCACGTGCGGGATGCGGCAGGAGGCCGAGCGGTTGCGCGCCGAGTAGGCGAGCAGCACGGGGGCTTCGTAGCCGGGCACCAGACGCTTGTAGGAGTTCGTCAGCGGGTTGGTGAAGGCGTTGAGTGCCTTGGCGTGCTTGAGAATGCCGCCGATGTAGAACAGGCACATTTCCGAGAGGTCCGCGTACTTGTTGCCCGCGAACATCGGCTGGCCGCCCTTCCAGATCGACTGGTGGACGTGCATGCCAGAGCCGTTGTCACCGAAGATGGGCTTGGGCATGAACGTCGCCGTCTTGCCGTAGGCCTGGCAGACGGAGTGCACGACGTACTTGTAGATCTGCATGTGGTCGGCCATGCGGATCATCGGACCGAACTTCACGCCGAGTTCGTGTTGGGCAGCGGCCACTTCGTGGTGGTGCTTTTCAACCGTGACGCCCATCTCCGTGAGCACGGAAAGCATCTCGGAGCGGATGTCCTGGCAGCTGTCGATCGGGGGAACCGGGAAGTAGCCGCCCTTGACGCGCGGACGGTGGCCCAGGTTGCCCATCTCGTAGTCGGTGCCGGAGTTCGTCGGCAGCTCGGTGGAATCCACCTTGAAGCCGGTATTGTACATGTCGGACGAGAACTTCACGTCGTCGAAGATGAAGAACTCGGCTTCCGGGCCGAACACGACGCTGTCGCCAATTCCCAGCGACATCATGTAGGCCTCGGCCTTCTTGGCGATGCCGCGCGGGTCGCGCTCGTAGAGCTGGCCGGTGGAGGGCTCAAGCACGTCGCAGAAGATCGCAAGCGTGGTCTGGGCGAAGAAGGGGTCGATGTGGGCGGATTCCGGATCCGGCATCAGCAGCATGTCGGAGGCTTCAATCGACTTCCAGCCGGCGATCGACGAACCGTCGAAGGCGTAACCGTCGCTGAAGACTTCGGCGTCGACAGTCGAGACGTCGGCCGTCACGTGCTGCATCTTGCCCTTGGTGTCCGTGAACCGGTAGTCCACGAACTTCACGTCCTTGTCCTTGATCAGCTTCAGGACGTCACTGACACTCTTCATGTGCTCTCCCCTAGAACGAGCGACGCTTGTTATCTTGTCCGCGCCTTGCTGGCACGGACGCTAGACGGCTGCCGCACCCGTTTCGCCGGTGCGAATGCGAATAGCTTCTTCGACCGATGAGATAAAGATCTTGCCGTCACCAATACGGCCGGTCTTGGCGGCTTTTTGAATGGCCTCAACGGCTTTGTCGAGCATTTCGTCGCCCAATACGACTTCCAGCTTAACCTTGGGAAGGAAGTCGACGACGTATTCGGCGCCGCGATACAGCTCCGTGTGGCCCTTCTGGCGGCCGAAGCCCTTGGCTTCAATGACGGTAATGCCTTGCAGGCCGATTTCTTGCAGGGCTTCTTTGACCTCGTCGAGCTTGAACGGCTTGATGATGGCCTCGATTTTTTTCATGCCCGTGGTGCTCCCAGACGTAAATGATTGCCGGCAACCATGCCGTACGCGCGCTGACGGTTAGCACGGCCCATGCCAGCACGGGTACGCAAAATTTAAGCTATCCACTTCAGTTGCTTACATCATCGTTGCACAAAATCGCGGCTAAATTGACCGAACAGACTGCGCAAGGATTAATCGATCCGATTAATTCTAAGGCAGACCCTGTGCCGGCTAGCGGGTGGGCGAGAGATTGCTTGTCGCCAGCCTTATCCTGCGTGTTGATGGACCGGGGCGAATGACGGGAGTGCAGTGTGCCGGAACTCGAACTGCTGACCAACGCCGAAATGGCGCAAGCCGATAGCCTCGCCGCGGCGAGCGGCATCGCAACCCTGACGTTGATGGAAAATGCCGGTCGTGCCGTTGCCGATGCGGCAGAGAGCATGATGCGCACGCGCGGTGCGATCTCCGTGCTTTGCGGTCCAGGCAACAATGGTGGAGACGGTTTCGTTGCCGCACGCATTCTCAAGCAGCGTGGCTATGGCGTGCGCGTCTACCTGTTGGGCCATCGCGCTCAGTTGAAGGGCGATGCGGCCGAGATGGCCACGCGCTGGGATGGCACGGTGGAGCCGCTGGGCCTCGGGCAGGCCAGCTTCACCGGAACGCAATTGATCATCGACGCGCTGCTGGGTGCGGGCCTGTCGCGGGCGCCGGAGGGTACGGCTGCGGCCGTCATCGACGAGGCGAACGCATCGGGCGTGCCGATCCTGGCGGTCGATGTGCCGAGCGGGCTCGATGGCACGACGGGGACCGCCGCGGGGCCGGTCATTGCCGCGCAGCGCACGATTACGTTCTTCCGCTGCAAACCCGGCCATGTGCTGCATCCCGGACGGCGTCTGTGCGGCGCCGTCTACGTGGCCGACATCGGTATTCCCCGCAGCGTGCTCGACGAGATCGGCGTCAAGACATCCAGCAACCTGCCGGACCTGTGGCGCGGAGCGCTGCCGTCGCTTGCGATCGAGGATCACAAGTACAAGCGGGGCCACGCCGTCGCCGTCTCCGGGCCCGTGGGCAATACCGGTGCCGTTCGCCTGGCCGCGCGCGCCGCTCTGCGCATCGGCGCCGGCCTCGTGACCATCGCGACGCCGCCCGACGCGCTGATCATCAACGCCACGCATGTCACGGCCATCATGCTGCTGCCCTTCACGGGGCCGCTGGGTCTGGCCGAGATCTTTGCCGATGCGCGCAAGAATGCTGTGCTGATCGGCCCCGGGCGCGGCGTCGGCGCGCAGACCCAAACCGAAGCCGCAACCCTGCTGGCGACCGGCGCGGCCGTCGTGCTGGATGCCGACGCGCTGACGTCGTTTTCTGGCCAGGCTGATCTTCTTGCGGAACTGGTTCGCGCCAAGCCCGGCCGGCCTGTGGTGTTGACACCGCACGAGGGTGAGTTCGCGCGGCTCTTTCCGGATCTGCCCGGGTCGAAACTCGATCGTGCACGCCAGGCTGCTTCACGCATTGGTGCCGTCGTCGTGCTGAAGGGGTCAGACACCGTCGTTGCGGCACCGGACGGCGCGGCATCGATCAACGGCAACGCGCCGCCGTCACTCGCCACCGCCGGCTCCGGCGACGTGCTTGCGGGCTTCGTCACCGGCCTGCTTGCCCAAGGCGTGCCCGCGTTCGAGGCGGCGTCCGCCGCGGTCTGGATGCACGGCGCGGCGGCCACCGCGTTCGGCCCCGGTCTCATCGCCGAGGATCTGCCGGACCTGCTGCCGCGCGTGCTGACGCAGTTGGCCTGATCGCTCTACAGTCGCTCTTTGTTAAAGGCCGGCCGTTTCGCTTTTTGCGGCAGACGTGGCCGATTGCCCGGGCATGCCGGGAAATGCCACGCCGGTGAGGTCGTCTTCTTCGGCGATGACGGCACGCGAGAGCGAGAAGTAGTCGCGGCGCACGAGGATCAGCAGCACCCACGCCGTCGCGATCATGAACAGGACGGGGTGGAAGAACCACGCCAGCGCGGCGATCGAATAATAGAAGGCGCGCAGCCCGCTGGACGAGTGTTCGGCAGCTAGCCCGCTGATGATGGCGCAGCGGTGGCCATGCTCGTCGCACTGGCGCTGGGTTGCGGTGGAGAGCAGCGGCGTCGCGCCGATCATGATGCCGGTGTAGTGCGACATGCGGAACGCCCATGCGAACTTGAAGAAAGCGTAGACGAAAATGCCGGCCATGAAGATGACCTTCAGTTCCCACAGCAGCGGCGGCATTGGTGCGGCGTAGGGCAGGTGCTGCATCACGTCGCGCGCGGCATCTCCCTTGCCCAGAACCGTCGTGAGACCGCCGATGGCGATGGCACTGGTCGAAGCGAAGAAGGCGTTGCCCTGGCCCAGGTTGCCGACGACGAAGGTGTCGACAACGCGGTTGTCGCGGCGAACCATCGTGCGCATCCATTTGTATCGCTGCGCCTGTACGGCGGAGATGATGTTGCGCTTCTCCATCGCTGGAAACATGCCGACGATCTTGTAACCGACGACGAGCACGCCGAACCAGGCGAGCGCGATGAGATCCAGCGTGGAGAACGGAAGTTCCATGGGGCGTCCTGAGTGAGCCGCGAGCACTCAGGCAAAGCAGCGTGCGGCAAGTCCGTCAAGGACGGTTGCCGCAATTTCAGGTGAACAGCCAGGATGAGACGCCGCCACGGCGGGCCAGGTCGGCCATGTAACTGTCGAGGATTGCGAAGGCGTCGACTGTCGGCTTGACGGGCAGCCAGCGGGCGCCATCCTTGCTGGCGCGGTAGGGCTGCATCAACGACGTCCACACCGCCGCGTTGAGTGGGCGCTCAGGCGAGGTCAATGGCGGCGTGCGCCGCAACTCGGGTTGTGTTGCGAGCCAGGCGTGCGCGGTCTGCCAGATTTCGCTGGCAGCAGGCAGGTTGTGGCGGGCCTTCAACTGATTGATCGCCAGCATGTGTGGCTCGCGCGCGTGCGGACCGATCTCAAGTGTGGCGACGCGGACGCCGCGGCGGCGAACGGAAAACAGGCGGCATTTGTCGCGCGCGACGCGATCCGAATACTGGTCGGCACAGTTCTGCATGGCGCGTGACTCGGCCAGGATGTCGTTGGCCGTGAGCAGCGGCGTGAACGACAGGCCATTCACTTCGCCGGGCTGCAGCCACGTGTCGGTGACGGCGCCGTCACGCAATTGCAGCGTGAGACGCACGCGGTTGAGCCAGCTCTTGGCGGCGCATACGGCGGTGTCGAATGCCATTTCCGGACGCCACGGCGTGACGATGAGGCTGTTGCCGCGCGTGCGGTCTGCCGTGGAGAACCAGGCGTAGGCAGCAAGCACAGCGAACAGGCGGTCGGGATCGCGATGCTGATCCATGAAGATGCGCTGGCCGGCGAGCCACAGCGCGAAGTACTCGTCGCAGGACTTTGCGGCGAAAGCGACGGACGTCAGCCAAAACGCGCTTTCCTGCGCGGGGACCGGCAAATGATTGGCGATGCGCCGGGTGAACATGTCGGATGACGGCACGGGACCCAGCGGCGCACGGAAGGCTTCCGGTGGCAGGCGGCGCAGCCACAGCGGCAAGCCAAGCGTGCGTGCGACTTCGCGCAGTGGCGCGCCATCCAGCGTCAGCCGCGTTGCCTTGTCGACATCCGCCGGCGGCGCCGTCTTCGAGGCGATGACGTAGGCTGCTGCGGGGAATACATGCGCCAAGTCGGCCGCTCGGGGCGACGACGCTACGAATGAGCGAATGGATTTGCGGACCTTGGTGTGGAAGCGCGCTGCGATCTCAGCGCCCGCCTGCGGCTCAGCAATCGCCGCCGGCTTGCGGCGAACTGCGGGAAGGGTATCAGCGGTATCGGAACTGCTACGCATTTCTTTCCCGTACGCGAGCGGGGGAAACGGAGTTTCAGACCGCTCGGACAATCTGGCTGGATCGTCGGAAATCATTGCGGCGCCGTTGCGACATGCGTTGCAACGCGCACCACTCATGGCGAATAAGCCGCAGCTGGCGTTGATGAAAAAAAATCGCTGCGATGATCAGGCGCCGCTCACAGATGGCGCATGCGGTTCAGCGCGCCCTGCAGAATGATTGTGGCGGCCAGCTTGTCGATCACGTCGGCGCGGCGTTTGCGGCTGGCGTCGGCGGCAATCAGCATGCGCTCGGCTTCCGCCGTCGACAGCCGTTCATCCCAAAGGAAGATCGGCAGCGGCGTCAGTTTGTTGACGTTGCGGGCGAAAGCACGCGTGGCCTGCGCGCGCGGGCCGATCGTGCCGTCCAAATTGACGGGCCAGCCTAGAACGAAGCCGGTTATGTTGTGCTCGGCGGCAATCTGCAGCAGGCGCGTTACGTCGGCTGTGAACTTGGTTCGCTGGATCGTCTCCAGCGGCGAGGCGATGAAGCGGGACACGTCGGATAGCGCCAGGCCGAGCGTCTTGGTGCCGGCGTCGATGCCGATGAGGCGGCGCGATGGCGCCAGCGCGGCTGCGAACGCGGCCACGTCATCCAGCGTCTGGCCTTGAGGACCAGGAGGGAACAGGGGATGGCGGCTCGGTTTGCGACATGAAGCGGTTGGGCTCGCGGCTGTTGGGTTTGCGCTTCTTTATACAGTCTGCAGCACTCCTGCCATGACGCAAGTTTACGGGCCCGCCAAAGGCGGTATCTGCAGTGGCAACTTTTCGTGCCGTCAGGGAATTTCTGTCTCAGCAAAGGCGAGCGATGTAGGACTTGCGCTTAATCGTCGGGGCTTGCAGTCTGGCGCGCGAAAAACAGGCCGGCCGCTAACACGTTGCGGCGAAGGCCAAAAACGGGAGAGGATATGTCCGAGGCATCACTGGCTCCGCAGCGGGCGGGCACTGGCACGCTGCTGGCCTTTACGGCGACGACGTTCCTCTCAGCGCTGCTTTTGTTCTCCGTGCAACCGATGTTCGCCAAGATGGTGCTGCCGTTGCTGGGCGGGTCGCCGTCAGTCTGGGCTGTGGCGCTGTGCTTTTTCCAGGGCGCATTGCTCGTCGGCTACTGCTATGCGCATTTGCTGATTGCACGGGTGCCGATTGCGACGACGGGCTTCGTGCATCTCGGCCTGTGTGCCTTCGCGCTGTTGTTTCTGCCGATCGCGTTGCCTGCCAGCTGGACGGAACCGCCCAGCGGCAATCCGTACCTATGGCAGCTCGGGTTGTTCAGCATCGCCATCGGTTTGCCGTTCGTGGCGGTCGCGGCCAACGCCCCCTTGCTGCAGGCTTGGTTTGCCAGGACCGGTCACGTTCAGGGCAGCGATCCGTATTTCCTCTACGCGGCCTCCAACCTCGGCAGCCTGATCGCGCTGCTGGGCTATCCGTTCGTGCTGGAGCCAATGATCGGCCTGAAGGCGCTGAGCTCGCTGTGGGCCTTCGGCTTTGGCGCGTTGATCGTGGCGCTGGCGGGCTGCTTCTATCTCGTGCGGCTTTTTGGTGCGCCGGCCGCCGATGCGGTGGCGCCCACCGACGATGCCGGCACCGTCAGTCCGCCGAGCTGGGCCGATCGCGCGCAGTGGGTTGGGCTGGCCCTGGTGCCCGCGGCGCTGCTGACGGCTTTTACCACGCACATCGCCACGGACGTGGCGTCTGCGCCGCTGATCTGGGTCATACCGCTGGCGCTTTACCTCATGACGTTCGTGATCGTGTTCCGCGAGCGGGCATGGATACCCATGCCGGTGCTGCTGGTATTGCATCTTGTGGCGCTGATCGTGGCGCTGCTGCAGCTGTCGCAGACCGAGCACGACAAGTGGATGACGACGGCTGCCGCCGGCGTCGCTGCCTTCGTGACGTCGGCGCTCGTTGCGCATCGCACGCTTTATGAGGCCCGTCCTGCGGCGCGCTTTCTGACGGAGTTCTACCTTTGGATGTCGCTCGGCGGCGTGCTGGGCGGGCTGTTCGCCGCATTGCTGGCGCCGGCCCTGTTCTCCGAGGTGTATGAGTATCCGTTGTTACTGGCGTTGACGATGGCGTGCCGTCCGGGCGTCGTGGGCCGGATCGCGACAGCCAATCTGCGTGAACTGGTCGTTTCGCTCCTGGTATTGCTGGGCCTTGCTTTGGGCCTGACCGGGGTCGCGATGCTGGCCGCGCAGCAGGGCTATAACTTCTCGGGCTGGGGCGTTACGGCCGGTACCGTGCTCATCGGCGCGATCGTCATGCTGGCGTTCTGGGGCTATCCCATGCGCCAGGCGGCGGCAGCCCTGGTCATCTGCTTCATGATCGTCTCACTGCCGTCGGACGTGCATCGCGGGCAGGCGCAACGCAGCTATTTCGGCGTCTATCGCGTGATGCTGTCGGAAGACGGCCGGTTCAACCTGCTCAATCACGGCACGACGCTGCACGGCGCGCAGCGCATTCGCGACGGCCAGGGTAATATCGTCGCCGACACGACGCCGGGCACGTACTATCACCCGACCTCGCCGATGGCGAAGTCGATCGAGATGATCCGCGCCAAGCTTGCTGCCAAGGGTGAGAAGGGCCGCTATGGCGTCGTCGGTCTCGGGGCAGGATCGCTGTCGTGCTACGCGCAGGAGGGGGAGGCGTGGCGCTTCTTCGAGATCGATCCGGTGGTCGTCGGCATCGCCAAGTCGCCGCAGTTTACCTACGTCGTGAACTGCCAGCCGAATATCGACATCGTTCTGGGCGATGCGCGGCTGACGCTGGCCAAGGAGAAAGACGAAAGCTTCGATCTCATCATCGTCGATGCATTTTCGTCCGATGCCGTTCCAGTGCATCTCATGACCAAGGAGGCGCTGGAGCTTTATCGCGCGAAGCTGCGGCCGGGCGGAGTGGCGGTTCTGCATATCTCCAACCGCTATCTGGATCTTGATCGCGTGCTGGCTTCGACGCAGCCGCTGGTGCCGGGGCTGGAAGGCGTGATCCTGTCCGACGACACGAGCGACGGCAGCTATGGGCAGACGACTTCGACGGTGGCAGTGTTCGCGCGCGAGGCGGAAACTATCGCCCAATTTAAGGAACTGGATACGTCGGTTGCCTTCGAACCGGGGAAGGTCAAGGCGTGGACGGACGACGCTTCCGACATCCTGGGGCCGTTCCTGTCCAAATTGAAGTAAGCATCGGAGGCTGACCGCCTTTTCCGGCGCTGCTTGCGCCATGGCGGGCGCGCCGCTAAGACTGCGCCGGTATTTAGCGAACACGAATGGAAGAGGGGCCATGCAGGTCGACGAAGCGACCGTGCGGCGCATCGCACGTCTGGCGCGCATCAAGATCACGGACTCCGAGGCTCAGTCGCTTCAGAAGGAGCTATCCGGCATCCTCGACTGGGTGAAGCAACTCGACGAGGTCGATACCAAGTCCGTCGAGCCGATGACGCGTATCGTGGCCCAGGATCTGGAACGGCGGCCGGACGAGGTGACGGACGGCGAAATTGCTTCAACGGTCGTGGCGAACGCTCCGGTGACCGAAGACAATTTCTTTGTCGTTCCCAAGGTAGTGGAGTGAGCCATGCGCAATCTTGCCCTGACGCTCGTTGTCATGACCCCAGCATTAGCCCTGCCAGCGTTCGCACAGGAAACGACGGCGGCCTTTCTCGGCTCGGCCACGTACGCGACCAGCGAAGGCTGTGAAAAGCTGAAGGCACTCGGCGCCGGGGGCGACAGGAATATCTCAACCGTGCCGGAAACCTTATCGGCTAGCGGCTACCAGGGTTGGGAGCACGGCTGCACCTTCAAGACGGTGACGGAAGTGGAGGGCGGCAAGTCGTGGAAGGTGGTCACTGCCTGTGAAGAAGGCGAGAGCCAGTGGGATGATACGCAGGTCATCGACAAGACCGGCGAAGGCACATTCAAGGTGACGGGTGAAGGCGAAGAAGAGCCCACGTTGTATGCCGTGTGCGATGCGCCGCCGCCCGCCAAGAAGGACAATTGATCGTGACGGATTTGACGGCTCTTACGCTTTCGGAAGCACGCGAGGGTTTGCGCAAGAAGGACTTTACGGCGACGGAGCTGACCGAGGCGCACATCGGCGCCATCGACAAGGCCAACGGCACGCTGAATACCTACGTGCTGCCGACGCCGGATCACGCGCTGGCGCAGGCGAAGGCCAGCGACGCGCGTCTGGCCAAGGGCGAGGCGCGTCCGCTGGAAGGCCTGCCGCTCGGCAATAAGGATCTGTTCTGCACGAACGGCATCCGCACGACGGCCTGCTCCAAGATCCTCGACGATTTCAAGCCGGCCTATGAGTCGACGGTCGGCGGCAATCTGTGGAATGCCGGCGCCGTCATGCTCGGCAAGCTCAACAACGACGAATTCGCCATGGGCTCGTCGAACGAGACGAGTGCGTTCGGGCCGGTGGTGTCGCCGTGGCGGCGCAAGGGTTCGGACACGAAGCTGGTGCCGGGCGGCTCGTCGGGCGGGTCGTCCGCGGCTGTCGCAGCCAACCTGTGTCTGGCGGCGACCGCGACCGATACGGGCGGTTCCATCCGCCAGCCGGCGGCGCTGACGGGCACGGTCGGTATCAAGCCGACATACGGCCGCTGCTCGCGCTGGGGCATCGTGGCGTTCGCCTCCTCGCTCGACCAGGCGGGGCCGATCGCCAAGACGGTGCGCGATGCGGCCATCATGCTCACCAACATGGCGAGCTACGACGCCAAGGATTCCACCTCCGTCAACGCGCCGGTGCCGGACTACGAGACGGGCCTGACGAGTGGCGTAAAGGGCCTGCGCATCGGTGTGCCGAAAGAATACCGCGTTGAGGGCATGTCGGCTGAGATCGACGCGCTCTGGCAGAAGGGCATCGCGATCCTGAAGGATGCCGGCGCCACCATCCACGACATCAGCCTGCCGCATACGAAGTACGCGCTGCCGGCCTACTACATCGTGGCGCCTGCGGAGGCCTCGTCCAATCTCGCGCGCTACGATGGCGTTCGCTACGGCCTGCGCGTCAACGGCAAAGACGTGATCGAGACGTACGAGAACACACGCGCTGCAGGCTTCGGCCATGAAGTCCGCAAGCGCATCCTCGTCGGCACCTACGTGCTGTCGGCGGGCTATTACGACGCGTATTATCTCAAGGCGCAGAAGGTGCGCACGTTGATCAAGCGCGACTTCGACGAGGCGTGGGACAAGGTCGACGTGGTGCTGACGCCGACGACGCCGTCGCCCGCCTTCGGCTTCGGCGAGAAGACCGGCGATCCGATCGCGATGTACCTGGAAGACATTTTTACCGTGACCGTCAACATGGCCGGCCTGCCTGGCATATCGGTGCCTGCGGGATTGTCATCGGAGGGCACGCCGCTTGGCCTGCAGCTGATCGGCAAGCCGTTCGACGAGGCGACGCTGTTTCGCACGGCGCAGGCGATCGAGACTGCGGCCGGACGCTTCACGGCGCCGGACGCGTGGTGGCTCGCGGGCAACGCGAAGAAGAAAGGGAAAGGCTGATGCCGCTGACCCCGGAAGACTGCAAGGCGATGCCGCAAGTGCGCGCCGAGATCGATCGCATCGACGAGGCGCTGGTCGACCTCATCGCCGAGCGCTTCAGGTACGTCGATCGGGCCTGGCATCTGAAGGAGAACCCAGGCGACGCCTATGTGCCGTGGCGCATCCAGCAGGTGATCGACAAGGTCAAGGTGCGTGGCCGTGCCAAGGGCCTGCCGCCCGAGCTGACGGAAGCCCTGTGGCGCCAGATGATCGGCTGGTTCGTGCAGTACGAAGAAGAGAACCTGCGCCAGTCGCAGGAGACGATCGCCAAGGGACATGCGCCGCGTGACGGCGCCAAAGGTGACGGCCCCAAGGGTGACGGCGGCGCCGCTTGATGGAAATCAACTCGTTCGACCCGACGACCCTGGTGCTCATCGCGCTGCTCAACCCGGCGGTGGTCATCGTCGCGTTTCTGATGGGCCGCCGCGCGGACCAATGGCAGAAGCTGCCGATCGTGGCGTTTGCCGCGGCGTTGGCCGGCTTCGTCCTCTACTGGGCCGTGACCATGCTGCAGCTTGTGCACGTGCATGCGCTCGGTGGCGAGGCCGGCCTTCTAGCGCTGCAGTTCGGGTTCGGGCTGATCTGGGCCATCCTGGGCTACACCATCGGCAAGAAGATCGGCTGAGCTGCGAAATCCGGAACCGGCGCTGCGGCCTGCGCGTTCTGTCGCATGACCCGTAAAATCACATCACGCCTTGCGATGGCGATCGCCGCCGCTGCCCTGTTGCCTGCAAGCCTTGCTCTCGCGCAGCAGGGCGAGGATCGCGCACCGGTGCCGCCGCCGAACGTTCCGGCACCGGGCGAGCCTCGGGCGCAGGAGCAATTGCCGGAGGCGCCGCCGGAAGAGGTTCTGAAAAGCCCGCCGCCGCATCGACAAGCAGGTGGAGCCAGCCCGCCGATGGCGGCCAAGCCAGAGCCGGCGCCGATGCCGAACACGCTGCCGCCGGCAAAAAAGATCGAACCGAAGGTGCCGAACACGTAAGCCATGCGCGGCGATGCAAACAAAAGGGTCAGACCGAGGTCTGACCCTTGTTCGTTGATGGCACGTGCTGTCGCGTTACACGACGCGCGGCTCCAGGCCGTATTCCTGCATTTTGCGATACAGCGTCGAGCGTCCGATCTTGAGGCGCTTGGCGACTTCCGTCATGTGGCCGCGATAACGGCCCAGTGCCAGCCGGATCATGTCGGCCTCGATGTCTTCCAGGGTCCGAATTTCACCGGATTCCGTTACGGCCGGAATACCCAGAGTTGCGCCGTGCGCTCCCCTGATCTCGATGGTCTGCGGCACGATCTCGTCGGCGCCGAGAACGGCGGGGCCGGTGTAGGCTGAGGGCGTCTGCATCTCCAGGGGAGCAGGCGGGATCTCGGCGTCGAAGCCATCGACCTGCGCTGCGATCTGCGGAAATTCGGCGATGCCCAGTTCAGCGCGATCGGCCAGAACGACGGCACGGAAGATCGCGTTCTCCAACTGGCGCACGTTGCCCGGCCACTTGTAGGCTTCGAGCAGCCGTCTGGCGTTGTCGCTCAGGCCGACGACGCGCTTGCCCTCTTCGGCAGAGATGCGGTTGATGAAATGCTGCGCCAGTTCCGGCACGTCGGTCTTGCGTTCGCGCAGCGGCGGCACGTGGATCGGGAAGACGTTGAGGCGATAGTACAGATCCTCGCGGAACTTGCCGTCCTTTACCTGCTGGATCATGTCGCGATTGGTGGCGGAGATCAGGCGGAAATTGACCTTCACCGGACGCTTGGCGCCGACGGGATCGATCTCGCCTTCCTGTAGCGCGCGCAGCAGTTTCACCTGCGCCTCGAGCGGCAACTCGCCCACTTCGTCGAGGAACAGCGTGCCGCCGTCGGCTTCCTGGAACTTGCCGATGCGCTTGTCGGTTGCGCCGGTGAATGAACCCTTCTCGTGGCCGAACAGAATGCTTTCGACGAGGTTCTCGGGAATGGCGCCGCAGTTGACGGTGATGAACGGTTTGCCCGCGCGCTCGCTCTCGCCCTGAATGGCGCGGGCGATCAACTCTTTGCCGACGCCACTTTCGCCCTCGATGAGCACGGGGATGTTGGAAGCGGCCGCGCGGCGGCCGAGCGAGATGACGCGCTCCATCACGTTGCCGCTGACGATCAGATCGCCAAAGGTCAAGCGTGCCATCGGCCTTCTTCTTGATGCGGGTGATTTCGCCCGTCAGGGCTTCGACCTTCAGCGCGGTGTTGATGGACACTTCAAGCCTTTCGGGCGAGGCAGGCTTGACGACGAAGTCGACGGCGCCGGCGCGCATGGCGTTGACGGCGGCATCGATCGAGCCGTTGGCCGTCTGCACGATGAAGGGGGGCATGCCCGGCTGCGGCATGAGGCGGTCGAGTACGCCGATGCCATCGAGGCCCGGCATCACCATGTCGAGAAGAACGAGAGAGATCGTGCCGTGGTCGGGGCCTTCGAGCAGCGTTACCGCCTGATCGCCCGAGCTGGCGCTGACAACCTCGAAACCAAGCCGCTTGATGGTTTCTTCGAGGATGCGCCGCTGTACGGGGTCATCGTCGACAACAAGAATACGCTTTGCCATCTGCACACTTCACTCGACTGAACACGAACGCGACCCGCTTACGCCATGCATCAAACCTGGACGCATCTGAACCGGCCACTCACTCAACGGCGCCAAGATTGCCCGACAACGGTAAAAAAGTTGTTTCGGGAGAGCCCAACTTGAAACTTTTTTGGGCAATGCCGCTGGCCGTTGAATTGGTTTGGCTTTCGGCGGTTTCGCTTCGGCGGTGCGTTTGCGCGGGCTCGCGTTAAGCATGCGCGGTGCGGAGATACGTCACGAGTAGACGTTCAACGAGGGGTCAGACGCTCGCGCGGGCTAGGCGCAACCGGCTCGTTCAACGAGGGGTCAGACCCATGGGTCTGACCCCATCTGCGACGTTGCAGTCGGGAGCGAAGACCGCGAGAGCGATCAGCCTTCGGGGCACAGTTGGAAGGCTTTTTCCAGCGCCTGGGTGGAGGTGGCGAACTCTCCTACCGTGGCACCGCCCTTGGCGTAGGCTGCAATGTAGGCGTCGGCCTCGCGCTTCTCGGCGCCGTCATTGACGTCGAGCACGGTGTAGTTCGTCATCTTGTCGGACTGCGCCTTGATGATGATGGCTTTCGATCCGCCGTAGCTCGCTTGCCAGACCTTGCATTTCGATGCGGTGGCAGCGGGAGCCGGACCAGGTCCTGGGGAGACGGCGGCCGTTTCCATTTTCTTGTCGGCCGGTGCCTTGTCGGTTCCAGCCGGCTTCTTTCCATCTTTCACCGGAGGTGCCATTTCAGCCGTGGCCATTTTGGCCGGGGGCGTAGCCGTTGCGGCGTTCTTGGCTTCAGCCGCGGGGGCCGCGTCGTTATCGCCGGCGGCATCGTCGCTCGCCGGTGCGGCTTCAGGTTGATTGAGGACTTTCACGCCTTGGCTTGAACTCGAGCCCGCGGCATTGGCCGACACGGTGGGCTTGCTTGGGGGCGTGTCCTTTTCACCGGCAGCGCTCGTGACGGCAATGGGAGGTGCTTCATCGTCGGCGGAGGCCGGCTGCTTTGCCTGCTTCTCGGCTGTGCGCTTGGCCTTGCCGCCAGCGGCCTGGGTCTCAGCGGCTGCGCCACCCCGGGCCTCTGCGACGAGTTCCGGCTGGGGATCGTCCTGCTGGCAGATGCCCTTCTCGAAGCGCTCTGCGACCGAAACGATGTCTCGCGGGTAGGCCTTGCTGGTCGGCGCCCACTTCGATGTCAAATCCTTGAACGTCATCGGCCGCTTGATCGTCTGCTGCCACTTCGTCAGCACGCCCCAGGCCTGTACGTCGCGCGTGCGCTGGGCGACAGGGTTTTCAACGGGCGATCCCGTGTACATCAGGATGTGCTGCAGATGGGCTTTGACGCCTGTCGATACGTCGGGGAAGCTTTCGCCCTTCGCGCCCTTGCCGGTGGCACCCAGGCCCGCGAAGTTGTTCTGCTTGACGTCGACATCGCCGGTAAACTTCAGGTAGCCCGTCTCCACCAGCATCTGGAAGAACGCGTAGTCCCAGCGGATGGCAAGCGCTTCGCCGTGGCGCATGTATTCGGTGGCGATGGCGTCGAAATTGTCCTGGATGTTGGGGTTGTTGGACTTCAGATAGGCCATCAGCCGGCCCGGCGTGGCGCAGCTCATCACGGCATTGTCGTCCGTGGTCTTGATTGGTGGCAGTTCGGCAGCGGCGGCAAGCGTCGCGGAGGCAGCGACGGCCGACAGTAGCGTGAGAGCGCGGGTGGTCTGGCGCTTGAGCATGAAACCCCCGGATGGGCGATGCGAAAGAACGGCGGCAAGCCATGAGAACATAAACGTTTCTAACCCTTTAACCTTAAGGTCTAGTTTACGCCGACTCGGTCGTGTGAGAGCGAGGAATCTGCGGGGTTTTTGAGGCGTGAATTGGGGCATGCAGGGGAGGAATTGTGGCTACCACTGGATTTCCTGTGCGCAGCACCCTGGTCTGTGCGCTTTCCGTTCGATCGCGAACAGTCTCTAGCTCCTTGGGTCGTCGTGCTTCTTTGCAGAAGAGTGCATCACGCTTTATGCGGAAGCACTGCAGCGTTGGGGATGGGGTCAGACCATGGGTCCACCCCTCTCTAGGTTTCGCCGGGTTTGGCTGGCTCAGCCTGCCGGTTGCCCTGCCAGGCAAGGTGCTGGCCAGCGTCCAGCGCGATCATTTGGCCGGTCATTGCAGGCGCGGCCAGGATGAAGCGGACGGCGGCGGCGATCTCCTCAGCGCTCGGCCCACGGCGGAGCAGGGTGCCCTCAATCTCCTGGGCGAAGTCGGCGTCGGTCTGGTGGACGCTCTGCAGGATGGGGCCCGGGCCGATGGCGTTGACGCGAATGCGAGGCGCCAGTGCCTGTGCCAGCGTCCGCGTGGCGGCCCACAGGCCGGCCTTGGAGACCGTGTATGAGAAGAAGTCCGGCGACGGCTTCCAGACCCGCTGGTCGATGATGTTGATGACATTGCCGTCGACGCCTGCCGGCAAGGCCTCCGCCAGCGCCTGGGCCAGGAACACGGGCGCCTTCAGATTGATGTCCAGGTGCAGGTGCCAGCTCTGCGGCGTGGTCGAGGCTAGCGTGTCGGGCTGAAACTCCGAGGCGTTGTTGATGAGGCAGCACGGCGCCCCGATCGCCTCGCTGCACAGCGGGATCAGCGCCTTCACCTCGTTGAGATTTCCCAGGTCGGCGGGAAGCGCGATGGCTTCACCGCCCTCGGCTTTGATGGCGGCCGCCAGGTCCTCAGCGTCCTTGCGCGAGCGGCGGTAATGAATGCCGACCCGCCAACCGTCCTGCGCCATCGACAGGGCAATTGCCCGGCCGATGCGGCGTCCGGCGCCGGTGATGAGGACAGTGCCGGGGGAGGTCCGTTTCATGAATTCGGCGGCTTTCGCTATTGTTGACGCAAAAAGTTATAAATTGCCGTGTGCGCGAATGTCGCAGTACTGATCAAGTAATAATCAGGCGGTGTTCAAGCATCGATCACTCGGCGTACCGAGACTGCCCATTGAGCGTGCTAAAGCTGTGCAATAGTTCGCCAATTTGTGCCTTTCGTGGCGATCCGGATACACGACTCGAACTGGCCATGCCGCACTGCAACTCAACGCTTGAGCTTCCCGGCTTCGTAGCCCTTCCTAAGACCAGACGCGAGCACGGTTTTCCCAGCGGGATGAACCAGTCACGCGGCCGACTTTAGAGAGAACCGGGGGTTTGGGACCATGACGAAACTACACAAAATTCTACGGACTGCTGGTGCGACGGGCGCCATGTTTGCACTCGCTGGCTCGGCGCTGGCCGACGGCTACAGCGGCAGCATCAAGGATGCACCGGTCGCTCCGGCACGGACGTTCAGCTACTCCGTCAACGCCGCTGTGACGACCGACTACATCTTCCGCGGCATTTCGCAGTCTTCACAGAACCCAGCCTTGAGCGCCGGTTTGGACGCCAGCTATGGAATTTTCTACGTCGGCTTCTGGGGCTCCAACGTCGACTTCGATCCGGAGGCACCCGTCCAGTCGGGCCAAGATTCCAACGTTGAATTCGATGTCTATGCAGGCGTCAAACCGGTTCTCGGGCCGGTGACCTTCGATTTCGGTATCCTGGGCTATTTCTATCCCGGCACTGACGAAGGTACTCTGTTCGAAGAAGCTGATTACTTCGAGTTAAAGGCAGGCGCGTCGATCACGCCGTTCACCAACGCAACGCTGGCCGTCAATACCTACTACTCGCCAGAGTTTACGGCGAACATCGAC
Source organism: uncultured Pseudomonadota bacterium (assembly GCA_963846845.1). GTDB lineage: Bacteria > Pseudomonadota > Alphaproteobacteria > Rhizobiales > Hyphomicrobiaceae > JAKAXS01. Next base: position 305,129 of record CAWJXQ010000001.1, read on the forward strand.
GAGGCTTTTGCGGTCGAAGGATCTGCAGGCTACACCTTCGCGGCAATTGGGCGTTTTACCCCATCCGTCAGCGGCGTAGTCGGCTATCAGACGGGTGAAGCCGCTGACAAGACCCTCGGCTATGAAGAAGATTACACCTACTGGAACGCAGGCGCATCGGTCGCATTCGACAAGTTCACGCTCGATGTTCGATACTGGGATACCGATATCAGCGACAAGAACAGCGGCAACCTCTTCGGTTACGAGACCTTTGCTGATGAGCGCGTCGTCGGCACGATCAAGGTCGTCCTGCCCTAATCTACACCTTTCACCTTCTCCCAAGGTCAATTGCGCCGGGCGGTCTCGCCCGGCGTTTTTGTTTCTGAACGAGGCAAACCGGCGCAAAAGCAGGCGGCCTGCTGTCTAACAATTGGTCAATAAAGCTCAAGAGTTGCGGCTGGGTTACACCGCAGGCGCTGGAATGACGTTACCGGCAACTATCTTCTTGAGCTTGGGCGCCGCCTGAAGCTTTCTTGTTGCCAGACGCGAGCACGATTCACCCCCTCGGGTGGTTCGGTACGCGGGAGACAGGGTCAACCGGGGGTTGGGACATGGGAATGAATAGGTTTACACGCACTGCAGGTGCGACGGGCATCGCACTTCTTGCCATGGCAGGCGCAGCGCTCGCCGACGGTTATGAAATGAGCTCGAAGGATGCGCCGGCTGCCGCAGAAGGCCGCAAGCTCACCTGGTCGATCACGCTGGGCGCGACATCGGATTACGTCTTCCGCGGTTTGTCGCTGAACGACGAAGATCCGGCTGCTCAGGGCAGCTTTGATGTCGGCTACGGCATTTTCTACGCTGGCGTTTGGGCCTCGAATCTTCCTAGCGAATTGGTGCTGGGTCCCGCAGAAATCGATGTCTACGCCGGCATCAAGCCGGTTGTTGGTCCTGTGACGTTCGACCTCGGGATCATCGGATATCTTTATCCCAGCGAGAGAAAAGACCAGGTTCTCGTCGGAAACGATGAGTATCTTGAGTTGAAGGCTGGCGCCAGCTTCGCGCCATTCACCAACGCAACGCTTGGTGCGACGGTTTATTACAGCCCTGACTACCAGCTGCTCGATGACAGCTCTGCAGTGGCTGTCGAAGGTACTGCAGGTTACACGTTCCACCAGGTTGGGCCGTTCGTTCCTACGCTCAGCGGCACCTTCGGCTGGCAGTCGATTGAAGATGTTGGCTTCGATACGCCAACCGACGAAGAGTATCTCTACTGGAACGTCGGCGTTGCTCTGGCCGTCGATAAGTTCACGATCGATCTGCGCTACTGGGATACCGACATCGACGGTTCGAATTTCGTCGCCGAAGGTCTTGCAGACGAGCGCTTCGTAGCTTCGGTCAAGGTTACGCTGCCATAATCAAAACGGCAGTTACCTTCTCCTAAACTCAGAACGCCGGAGCCTCTAGCTCCGGCGTTTTTCGTTTTGAGCCGCGCCGTGATGCTGACACAGCGCTGTCATGTCGATCGGATATGCAACGCGAGCAAGCCGGTGCGCTCAATCGTCCGCTCTCTCGTTCCGGCTCGCGTATTGACCGGTTGTGGCTCGCCCTTTTTGCCATGGCCGACGCTTTAGAGGCCAGTTCGCGTCACCCCGGGTCGCTACCCCGCTCCCGGTCTCGACGCAGCTGGCCTCGTATGCGTGTTTGCGTGTGCCTGCGCGCACCGAAAGTTGCTTTTCCACGTGGCTGGGCCATCCTCGCCTTGATCGGTCCACACCCTGTCGCTTAAATGCGCGCATCGGTGGAGAACGCTCCTTGATTCTCGTCATTGCCGTCATGATCGCCATCACTATCGCCGTGGCGGCGTATAAGCTTGCGCCGCGCCTGGGTGACGGCCGAGTCGTGTTCGGCGTCGAGCCGGATCATCCCGCCGCGTTCGGCTACGACATGGCCTGGCTGGCGGTGCGCACGCGAGATACCGAAGCCGTCGTCAGCGCGCTGACGCTGCAGGATCCGCAGCGCTGCAATTGGAACTCCGGGATCGGCACGGTTTACGATGCCGGGCTTGGTGAGAATCACGTCTACGTCAGTCCGCCGGTGAATGGTTGGACGTTTGTAGTCGGCCTGCCGCTGCCACATCCCTCGACCAGCGCGTTTGTCGACAAGTGCACGCCGCTGCTGGTTTCACTCGGCGGCCGCTTCGTCGAGGTGCAGTATTTCTTCAGCTATCCGCCGATCGACATGTTTGCCTGGGCCCGCATGGTGGACGGCCGGCTGCTGCGGGCTTTCGCGGCTGGCGATGAAGGCGTGATCTGGAACAAGGGAAAGACGTCGCGCGAAGAGCGGGCGCTCGGCCTTAAGCTGTTTGAACTGCGCGGTGTTCGCGGCCGCCGTGGCGATGCGGGCGGCGAGATCATACTGCATCCCACCGAAGATCACGTCATGAGGCTGGCCCTGCGCTGGAGCCTCGATCCGACCCGGCTCAACACCAGTTCGGCAAACCCCGGCTTGGGATATATCGCCGTCGCACCGGCGGCATGGCGGCCGGAACGGCTGAAGCCGGCATCGCGCGTGCAGCGTCAGCTGCCTGCACCTCAGCCGTCCGTGAACTCAGCGCCCCGCAGGGCCCAGAACTCGAAATAAAGAGCTTGCCGCTGGCGCGGCGGCAGCGCCGTCAGGCGGCCGGGGCCGTGTGCCGCTGCTGATCGGCTATGGCGGCGACCTGCATCGACATCATCTGGTCCAGGAAGCCCAGGAACGGCACGGTGAAGACAGCCAGTCCGCGCTCGTCGACCGACCAGGCCTGAAGTTGCGTCGTGAACGCATCGGGTACCTGCTCTTCGTCGGCCGCAAGTGCCGTTACGGTCGCTGCAAAGGCGCTTTCCGAAAGCGGTACGAACGGGATGGTGATGGTGTCGCCGGCCGCCGCATTGCTGTTGCGCGGTGCGTCAAGAACGCTGATGCAGACGATGCTCTCGCGGTCTTCGAAGCGCACGATGGCGCCGATGACGACGCGCGAGGCGTGAAAGCCTTCCGGCGCGCGATAGGCCCAGCTCTGGCCAGCGATAAAACTCATACTGTCTACCCCACGTGTAACGCGCGGCGCCGCCCAAGGCCGCCCGCACTGACACTTCCGCATACCTTGAACATAACGCCATCGTCGACGCGCGTCATCTCAAAGCGGCGCAATCTGGCGCGGCCGGCCCGGTGCCTGCTCACGCCGCAGCGCGGACTGGCTACGTCGCCATTTCGTTCAAGATGTGACGAAATTCTCCTGCGGGCGTTGCTGCGGTGCGCTGGCGCTCTACTCGTTCACATGCTCAATTTCTTGAAATCTGGGAATCATCTGGCAGTGTGCGCAGTGCACACGCGGGAGAACTCACATATGCATTTCAAGGCGATTGTCGCACTTGTTCCGGGCCTGGCTGCCACAGTCTGGCTGGCCGTTGTTCCAGTCGTGGCCGAACCGGCGACGCCTGCTGCGCCGACCGCGTCGCTAGACCAATTGGTTGGGCGCTGGACAGGCGAGGGCCGGCTCGGCTTTGCCGAAGCTAAATTCGAGAACGTGAAGTGTCGCGTGACGTACCTGCGCACCGAAACGCCAGGCCAGCTGAAGCAAAATATTCGCTGCGCTTCGGCAAGCGGCAACATCGAGGTGTTGAGCGAGCTGCAGCAGAACGGCGCCGAACTGACAGGCCACTGGACTGAGACCGTGCGCAACATGAACGGTGAACTTTCCGGGCAGATCACGCCGACGGGCTTCCGCGTGGAGATCAAGGGCGCCGACCTGCAGGCCAACATGGACATCATGGCTCGCGGGCCGCGCCAGTTGGTGGAAATTCAGTTTCACAACAGTACGTTGGTTGGCCTGTCGCTGATGCTCGTGAAGGGCTGAGCTGTCTTGCTCATTGCGTGGCTGCCGCTGCTCCGTTGCGTGCGGTCGACAAAGCTTGTTGAAGCGCCAGCGCAAAGTCGCGGCGCTCGTCGTCGTTGAGCAGGCGGCCGAACGAGAATTCCTTGCCGTGCGTCGCGATCTTCAGGTCGGTGCGGCCGTCCGGCCATTGCGCCAGGCGCACGCGGGCCCAGTACGGATTGAACTCAAAACGCTGTGAGGTGCCGCTGGCGGCCACGCGCGTCACGCTGAGGATCTGCGGCGTCAGCTCCACGATCTCGTGCGCGCGGCCGGCATGGTAGTTGAGCTTGAACGCGACGTAGACCAGGGCGACGTCCAGGCCGAAAAAGCCAAGGACGGGCCAGGCGCCGATCAACAGGAATGCCATGCCGGTCACGAAGCTGACGGCACCGATCACACTCATCAGGATGAGGAAGCCGCGCGGCGACAGCGATCGATGCGGATGGAGGACGGCGCGGAACGCCGCTTGCTTTTCTGCGGTTTGATCGTCCATGCAGAAAGCCTATGAACGATTTCTGCCGATGTCAAAACCACAGGACACATGGCCAGCCCTTCATCCGCAGCAAAGCCCAAGATCAAGCCGAAGCCGGCATCGCGGCGGCGCAGCACGCGGTTGAGCCGGCAGGCAATCGCGGAAATCTTCCGCCGCTTTGCCGCCCACGATCCCGATCCCAAGGGTGAACTGGAGCACAGCAATCCGTTCACGCTGCTGGTCGCCGTTGTGCTGTCGGCGCAGGCAACGGACGCGGGCGTCAACAAGGCGACGCGGGGGCTGTTTGCGGCCGCGGATACGCCGGAGAAAATGGTGGCGCTTGGCGAAGAGCGGGTGCGCGAGTTCGTGAAGACGATCGGCCTTTACCGGAACAAAGCCCGGAACGTGGTCGAGCTGTCACGACAGCTTATTGCGCGCCACGGCAGCGCCGTGCCGGCCGATCGCGATGTGCTGGAAGAATTGCCGGGGGTGGGCCGGAAGACGGCGAATGTCGTCATGAACGTGGCGTTCGGAGCCGCGACCATGGCCGTCGATACGCACGTCTTCCGCATCGCCAACCGCACGGGCTTGTCATCAGGCAAAAATCCGCTGGAGGTGGAGGCGGACCTGCTACGGGTCATTCCGGCGGAGTATGGCGTGCGGGCCCACCATTGGCTGATCCTGCACGGCCGCTACGTCTGCAAGGCACGGCGGCCGGAGTGTCCGCGCTGCTTGATTAACGACCTCTGCCTCTACGGCGACAAGACGGTCTGAGCCCGGACATTGCAGATTATTTAGATCACGGACCATTGCTGGGTGGGCACCAGCCGTTATGTTAGCGCCGGTTTCGGCACGCCATGTCGCGCGCCAGCTTGAAGGATTTAGGAATGCTGACTTCGCGTCTGGCAGTCATTGCCGCTGCCGTCCTGTCTGTCTTGAGTGCGGCGGCCGCGCCCGCCTCCGCGCAACGCTACGACAATCGCTACGACCGCTACGACAACGACAACCATAGCGGCAACCGCTCCGATGGCGGCGGCCGCAACGTTGCCGGCCAGTTCGACTACTATGCCCTCGTTCTGTCTTGGAGCCCCACGCATTGCGCCTCGACGCAGCGCGATGACGACACGCAGTGCAACCGCCGCGACGGGCGGCGCTATAACTTCGTGCTGCACGGCCTGTGGCCGCAGTACGAACGTGGCTTTCCCGGCGACTGTCAGATTGGGCGGCGTCCGTATGTTCCCGACAACGTCATCGAAGACGCGATGGACGTGATGCCGTCGAAGCCACTCATCATTCACGAGTATCGCAAGCACGGCACCTGCTCGGGGATGGAGCCGTCGCGGTATTTCGAGATGGGAGAGCGGCTGTTTCGCTCGATCAAGATCCCGGCGCGCTACGCCAATCCCTACGAACAGCAGAGTGTATCGCCGGAAGATTTCATCGATGAGTTCCTGGCGGAGAACAAGCAGCTGAAGCGCGACCAGATCGTCGTATCGTGCGACGGCAGCCGCAACCGGCTCAAGGACGTGCGCGTCTGCCTGACGCCGAAGGGTGAGCCGCGCAGCTGCGGCCGCAATGAAAACCAGCGCAAGCTCTGCTCGGCGTCGTCGATGTTCGTGCCGCCGGTGCGCTCGTCCGCCGATGCGCGCACCGATGGCCCCGGCGCTGCGCACAAGCCTCGCGAGTACGACAACGGCGATCGCGGGAACTCGTCGCGCGGCGGCAGCGGCGGCGGCAACCGCAACGACGACAGTCCGCTGCCCGGCCCGCGCATGGACCGCTACGACGGCTCGCTGTGAGTTTGATCCGATAATGGTGCGTCGCTCGGGTCTAGCTTCGCTGAGCGGGAACTCGTCGGTCGCCGTCACCGTTGATGCGATCGCTTCTGGTGCCATCCTTCAGAGCCATGTCTTCAGTGCCATTGGCTTTGGTGCCATTCAAAATCCTCGACGGTGCTCCCACCACCACCGTAATCCCGTGCAGCGGCACGGGATCCACGCCAGTTCCAGCGCGCGCGACGCTGCTTGGTCTCGTGTGGCGGGTCATCGACTGATCCTGAAGCGTCGCAGCCCGCAGAGACTTGCGTGGGTCCCGGCCTGCGCCGGGATGACGTTGCTGGGGCGGAGCTATTGTCGTTCGCATGGAGCGGAGTGCCGGTCGATCAACTGGTCCTGAAGCGTCGCAGCTGCAGAGACTTGCGTGGTCCCGGCCTGCGCCGGGATGACGTTGTGGGGAGGCGAGCTGTTGTCGTTCGCATGCGTGCGGAGATGCCGGGTCGATCAACGGGTCCTGAAGCGTCGCAGCCGCAGAAACTTGCGTGGGTCCCGACCTGCGCCGGGATGACGTTGCTGGGGAGGTGAATGGCGGTGATAGATGGCCGCTGCCGCGCTCGCGCATGGTGGGTGTGGGCGGTACCGGCGGTTCGCAGCCACTGGCGCCGCGTCTCAGCTGGAGGGTGCGTCGAGTTTGCGGGTGAGGTTTTCGAATTCCTTGCGCAGCTCTTCGTTCTTGAAGATCTGGTCGAAGGTCGGCGCCTCGAGTTTCTGGATCGCCTCGAACGAGGTGTAGCTGTCGCGCATGAGGTTGCGCAGCTGGAAGCTGGCTTCCACCGTCTCGTAGGTGTTGTCGGCGATGCGCAGATCGTGCGTGGCGCGCGAGCGGGCCTTGGCGATCTGCTCGCGCTGCTGCTGCAGGTAGCGGCGATAGCCCTTGGCGGCTTCCTCGGCCAGCTTCTGGCTTTCGCGGTTGGCGTCCAGCGCGCTCTTCTGGTCGGGGCGGTTCTCGGCCTTCAGCAGGTCGTTGGTCTTGGCCTTGGCGGCCGTGATGTCCTTCAGGATCGCGTCCAGCTTCGGCATGTAGCCGGTGTCGATCTTCTCGATGGACGAATTCTGTGCGTGCACCAGCATGGCGAACAGGGCGGCGTGCATGGCGAAATATTTGCGCGAGGCATTCATGTTGTCGCCGCTGGCCTGCATCAGCTTGGCCAGTTGCCCGTCGATCAGCTTGGCGGCGTTGAACGCAGCGACAAGGCGGATCAGATCGCCCGACAAGACGCTATCGAGCAGCAAGTCGACCTGATCGGCCTGCAGCTCGACGCCGGCCTTCTGCAGGGCGGTGTGAACCTCGGCCTTGGTCGCGGCGATCTCTTCCTTGTTCTTGGCGATGCGGGCTTCGTGTTCGGTGATCTTGTCCTTGAGGCTGCCGACGGTGTCGTTCAGCACGCCCGGCAGCATCGCCTCCTTCGGCGCGACGAGCTGCTTTTCCTTCAGGCCGACGATCTGGTCTTCAAGCTCGCGGATGTTGCGGCGCAGGCTCTCGATCTTCTTCTGGAACTCCACGACGGGAACGTCCGTGGCGATGCCGAGGGCCGCGTCGAGCAGGTTGTTGATCTTGCGTTCGCGGTCTTCGCGCGTCTCGGTCCAGATCGGCGTGAGGATGAACTCGTCCTTGCCGGGAAGCTTCTTGGATTCGGAGCGCTGTTCGGCGGTGTCTTTCAGAATGGCGTCGATGGCGGCCATCAACTGGCGCGCCTGCTCAAAGGCTGCATCACCGGCGCGCGGATCGGCAGGTGCGGCGGCTGGCTTGCCGTCGGCGCCGATGGCCGGTGGTGCGGTCTCATCGAGGGGGGCTTGCGCCGTTGCGCTTCAGGAGATCGGCGATGCCGTCGCGCTTGGCGGTCTGCGCGAGGGCAGGCTGCAGCGCGGACGCGGCAAGGCCGGCCAGCACGATAGCGGCCAGCGCCAGCCTGACAGGGGCCATCCGGACGATCATCACCATGCCTTAGTCCTCCAACGGCCCGAACCAAAGCACCGTAATTCCGGCGAATCGATGGTCCGGCGTGGCGCCGTCAACAGCGGCGTGCGTAACTGATTCGTCTTAAGACGCGGTGGTTGCTGCCGCCTTAATGCGGTCCAGCAAGGCGTCGTCGAGCTGACGGACGTCGGTGAGGGACACGGCGCCGGCCTGGGCTATGGCGAGCTTCAGCTCGCGGGCGCTGACGGCCAGCGACGCAAACTCGCGGCCGGCGCTGGCAACGACGATCTGCTGGCCGCGAACGCCAAAGCTGGCGGACGGCACGCCCTTGGCGATCTCGCGCAATAAAAAGTCGGCAAGCGGACGATAGGCTTTGGCCTTGGCCGTGAGGTTCGTGATCTCGGGCGAGAGTGGATCGGTAAACGTGAGCGGCACGACGTTCGACGCGGCCGAGGCGTAGGCGTCCGCAGCGGGGCGCGGAGGTTCGGGCGTGGCGGGCTGTTGCTGTGGCTTGGACGGCTTCGATGCGGCGGGCGCCTGGAGCACGCTGCTGCCCAGAACACCGGCCGGCGCTTGCCGGGCAGCAACCGGCGAACGCTGCTCTGGCGCCGACGCGAGATTGTGGAGTTCGCCTTACTGCCCGCGGCTCGCCGGCCGGCCGGTCCGCGTATATCGGCTTGCCGCCGTTGTGGTGCACGCGTTCCAGCCAGGACGCGCGCGAGAAACGGAAGCCCTGGCGGCGGAGCCAGTCGATGATGTCGTTGCGCTCGGTCAGGCCTTCGGCGTGGATGGCGTCCATCCATTGCGACAGCGTGCGGCCGGTATCGGCTTCCAGCGCGTTGAGGAATTCACGTTCCTTGTCGCCGTAAGTGCTGGTCATGGTCGGTGCGCGCATTCTCAGATCCAGCGCCGGGACCGGGCTTTGTATTCGGTATAGGCCTCGCCGAAGCGGGCTTCCAGATGACGTTCCTCGGGAATGATCGCGAGTGCCGTGACCAGGATGACGTGCACGAAGGCTGCCACGATGAACCAGGGGTTCTTGCTGTACTCGGCGAGCCACAGCAGGATCATCACGTGCGCCAGATAGATCGGGTTGCGGAAGCGCTGGAACGGACCGGTTGTCACCAGCGCGTCCGAGCCCTTGTCGGGCAGCACCGTGGTTCCCGCGGCGCGCAAGGCCAGTAATGCCCAGATGGTGAGCGCGACGCCGGCCAGTCCCAGGCCCCAGCCGACGATGCGGGCGGCCAGGTCGTCCACGCCTGGCCAAGCGAGCGGCCACTGCTTTTGCGCCAGCCACGCCAAGCCCATCGCGCCGAACCACAGCACCGGCGGCCACGGAAAAGCGGACGGGCGATCGAGATATTTTCCGGGCGTGTTGGCGTTCTCGGACATCGTTGGCTGCGTCATGCTGCGTTGTGCGGCGGACCAAATCAGCCCGCGCCGCTCCGGTTTCTCACACGATCGGGGCGTGCGCCACCTAAAACCCAAGCGGCTGAAGGCGGGGCGCGGCGAGCGGCTCGCTATGAATATAAGCTGCCGCGCTCGCGGCATTTGCTAGCTGAGCTTCTGAAACGCCATCGCTGCCTGGGGGGCGCGCACTTTGCCCTCGTGGATGAAGTACACGAACGCGTCGCGGGGCTGCACCGGCGCGGGGTGATCGGGGTCGACGAGCGTCAAGTCGTCCGGGGCAGCTCCACTGGCCCATGCTTTGGCGCGATCGGCCCAGTGTGCCAGTTCCTGCGGCGCATAGGCGGTGGGAACCTCGTCCTTGCCCTGCTGCAGGCGCGCGTAGACGAAGTCCGCGGTCACGTCGGGAATAGCGGGATACTTGGCATGATCGGCGAAGACCACGGCGGCGCCGTGCTTGCGGGCGAGTGCTATGAACTCCGGCACGCAGAACGAGGGATGGCGCACTTCCAGCGCATGACGCAACGGCACGCCGCCCTCCTTGTCCGGCAACAGATCCAGGAACGCGCCGAAGTCGGCGGCATCGAACTTCTTGGTCGGTGCGAACTGCCAGAGCAGGGGGCCGAGGCGGTCCCCCAGTTCGCTGATGCCGGATTTCAGGAAGCGTTCGACCGACTCTCCGGCTTCGCCCAGCACGCGCCGGTTGACGGCGTAGCGCGGGCCTTTCAGCGAAAACACGAAGCCCTCCGGCGTCTCGCTGCGCCACTTGGCGAACGTCTTGGGTGACTGCGTGGAGTAATAGGTGCCGTTGACCTCGATCGTCGTCAGCTGCTGGGCGGCATAGCCCAGTTCCTTCGCTTGCGACAGCTTCTCGGGATAGAACGTCCCGCGCCACGGCTCGAACGTCCAGCCGCCGATGCCGGCGCGGATCGTACCCGCCTTGCCGGGTCGTTGTTTCGCGGAGGGTTTGGCCGGAGTTTCTACTGCGGGCTTCGCGCCCGGAGCTTTTCGCGCAGGCTTCGCTTTCGCGGGCTTTGCGTCCGGCATTCTTTCGCGGGCTTTGCGCCCGCCTGGTCTTTCGCGGACTTTGCGTCCGGCACGTCTTTCGCGGGCTCTCGCCCGCCATGTCTTTCGCGGGCTCCGCGCCCGGCACGTCTTTCGCGGGCTTCGCGCCCGCCTGGGCCTTCGCCGCTGCCTTGGTCGGCGCTGATGTCTTGCTCTTGGCCACGCGGTGCCTCCCGGAATTTGCGCCACAGTGGCCGAGCGCGCCACGTGCGTCAACGCGGTGGCCGCGTCTTTGCGCGAGCCTGCGCGCCGCTTGCAAACCGGCCCGCGCAGAGGGGCTCCCTGGCGCGGGCCGTTGCCGTGTTCCGTCCGCCGTTCTGCCTTACTTGCAGCCGGTCTGCGTGGCGTGGCACTCGGTCAGCACGCCGCCGTCCTTGCACTTCACCTTGGGCTCGCCCACCGGCGTCATGCCGCGCGAGTCGATCAGCGTCTTGACGCCGCCCTTGGCCATGATTTCGGCGAGGCCCTGCGTCAGGCCCGAGCCTGCGGCGCCGATCTTCTTGCATTCCTTGGCCTGCGCACCCGAGGCCATCGCCATCACGGCGGCTGCCGCGAAGGCCATTGCGAATTTCGTTTTCATGTCACTCTCCCATTTCGTGGCGTCCGTCCCACCGGACGTGCGGGAAACTGCGCGCGCACCGCGGTCGAATTGCGGCAACCGCGCGGCGGGTCACCAATGGGCCGGCAGGTGTGGCAGTGATACGCGATGACTGCTGCTTGGGCTTGATTGGCCGGCGTTTACGGCGGTCAGCGGATCTCACGGCCGGCTGGAAAAGAGCCTTTGAGTTTAGGGGTCAGACCCATGGGTCTGACCCCATTTCGACGCGGCCGCCTTTCGTCGGATCTCATCGACGCGACGCCATTCGCCCCTCCCGGACTGCCACTTGCAACTGATGGCCGCGATTATCGCCAGTCCATTGCGCATCTGGATCAAGGTGCTGGCTTTCTGGGCGGCGCCATCGGCGACGATATTTCCGCGCCCACCGGCTGCTCGCGACATCGACCAGCCTTGCATCAGGCCGCTGTGGAGGCTAGCAACCGGCAACATCGAGCGCGAACGGAGATTCTCACCATGTCGACTGCCCCGGACTTGAACGAAACGATCGAACGCCTGACGCGCGAGAACGCCCAGCTCAGCGGGCTGGTGCTCGCCACCGGCGTGCTGCTGACGCAGCTGCTGCAGTCGAACCTGAAGCGCGAATTGAACCCGTGGAAGTCTGCCGAAAAGATGCTGGGCGAGGCCCGCGCCGCCATCGAGGGCTTCAAGCCCGAAACCGCCGGCGAGCAGAACCCCGCCATGAAGGAACGCGCGCTGGAAGCGCTGGCGCAGTACGACGAACAGATCAAGGCGGTGCTGCCGCAGTAGGGGGTGGGGCAGGACGGGGCCGCACTGGCGTTGGTGCGCCCTCGGTCGGCCATAGGCAAGCGCGCACGGATATTTACGTACATTACGGCTGAGGCAGCGCTTGCCCTGTCAATTGGCAGCCGTTCTAGCTGAGTAAAGTTCTATGAACCAATCGACGAATGTGCGCGCGCTGACGACGCGGGATCAAGATCTCTCTTCGTTATAGCGATCCCTATCCGCTCCCCGGGAGGATCCTGCCAAGCTAACCAAGTATGCATATGGGCCTTATCTGTGTGAACGTCGCGAAAATTGGCACCGTAAGCCTTCGCTCCGTGCACGCTGCCACCGCATGTTGCCCACAGAGGAGCTTTCTCGTTTGGCACGAGCGCATTGCAGAACGTCTCAGAGCATTCCATCCGCGCTGTTGTTTGGCATAATCCAAGCGCCAAAACGCACTCCCTCGGCATTATGAATTATCAATCCACGCTTCCGGAATTGCTTCAGGAATATTTTCGAAGTGATCTTTGCAAAAGCGTAGAATCGCATTGCCATCTATTAGCCGAAACAAAGTCAGCATCTAGCGACTATCCCAAGTGCTACACGTCCGCTGGACTTGAACAGAGCCTGAAGGTAAGGCCGATCTAGCGCCTCTTCGCGCACTGTTAGCGAATTGAATGAATACCGGCCAGCTGTTGGGTTCGTCGCCTCCAGGCTACATGGTGCTGCATAAGCCCAATAGACAGCTCCGCGATCGTCGTGAGCCTCCACGATAAGAGTTTTGGGATTTTGTTTGGTCACTAACGTAACTGCTAGATTTCTCTCAGAAGCCACCTTGAATCTCGGCTTGCCGAAAAAGGAATGGCCTTCGAATTTCCCATCGTCGATCCGTTGAACGGTCACATCGTGCAACGCGTTCTCTGGGGCGACTGATGCTAGCTAAGCTCTGTACGCAATCGAAACGCTATGTGTCGTAGCGAATATTTGAATATTGAATTCATTCGAAGCTCCATGCAAATCGAGCCTCCACATATCCTCCAGAACAGAATAGTGAAGGCCGGTATCGATTTCATCAACAAGCAATATCCCGTCGCGCGCCCGAATGAGCGGAAATTGCCATTGCAAGCATCCGCCACGTTCCGTCCCCGAGACTACGAATAGGAGAGCGGGTTATCGAGTGACTTCAACTTGCAGCTTAGATCCTCCGCGACTAGGGCCAGAATAATAAGTACCGCTGTTTGTCGTAGCAGCTAGTCGTTCGACATTCGGATCTAAAAACCTGAGTGCCGTTAGAACCCGGCTTTCGGCTTCTGTCAAAACCAATCTCGTTCCACATGGCGGGTAAGTTGATCAACGCGACAGAATCTCGGTCGTATATGTAAACGGAGGGCTGGCGGCGGTCGGCTAACGGCCTCCGCGTTACGTATCGCTTCGGCACGCAGGCCGCCTCAAATCGACAAGGGAATCGGTTGGTGATGCAGGCTTCGGCGTCCCGCTTAGCGCGACGGACAAACCTTGGTCCGGGAGCCGCTGCTGCGTCAGCCGAGCTAAAAAGCTCGGGATGATCAGTGGTGCTTGCCTCATGAATCGCGAACTGAATCGAATTTACGGAATTTCGATTTTTCGCGGAAGATACTGAACTTTGTCCCGACTTGCAAATCATGACCGTGAAAGAGGTGGGATAGGTCTAATTCGGTATCAATCTGATTGCGCCCTTCGGTCTGAACTTGCGAGCCGTTCACCCCGTCTTGTCCCAATGCTCCAAATTGCAGCGGGATCGCCGCCGGAAGCTAGTAGATAAAGGGCCTCTAGCACGGAACTCTTGCCGCTGTTATTCGCTCCCAACAAGCAAATTAACCGAGCCTAAATCGCGCATATCGAGACGTCTTAAATCCCCGATAGCCGCTGATGGTTATTGAATTGATCATGATGGTTCCGGCAACTGATGCAAGTCCAAACACTATACGACACAAATTAGCTAGAATTTTACCTCTACTCCGCCGCCTGCTTCTTCCCGTTCCCCTTGGCCCGCGCTCGTCTCCCCAGCAGCTCGCGCAAGTACTGCCCCGTGTAGCTCTCCTTCACCTTCGCCACGTCCTCCGGCGTGCCCGCGGCCACGATCCGCCCGCCGCCGTCGCCGCCCTCCGGGCCCCATGTCGATCACCCAGTCGGCCGTCTTGATGACTTCCAGGTTGTGCTCGATCACGACCAGCGTGTTGCCGGCGTCGGCCAGCTCGTGCAGCACCTCGAGCAGCTTGGCCACGTCGTGGAAATGCAGGCCCGTGGTCGGCTCGTCGAGAATGTAGAGCGTGCGGCCGGTGGCGCGGCGCGACAGCTCCTTCGCCAGCTTGATGCGCTGCGCTTCGCCGCCCGATAGCGTCGTCGCCTGCTGGCCGACGTGGATGTAGCCGAGGCCCACGCGCGCCAGCGTTTCCATCTTGTCGCGAATGGAGGGCACGGCCTTGAAGAAGTCGGCGGCCTCTTCGACCGTCATGTCGAGCACGTCGGCGATGGACTTGTCCTTGAAGCGCACCTCCAGCGTCTCGCGGTTGTAGCGCTTGCCCTTGCACTCGTCGCACGTCACGTAGACGTCGGGCAGGAAGTGCATCTCGATCTTGATGACGCCGTCGCCCTGGCACACCTCGCAGCGGCCGCCCTTGACGTTGAACGAGAAGCGGCCCGGCGCGTAGCCGCGCAGCTTGGATTCCGGCAGGCCGGAGAACCAGTCGCGGATCGGCGTGAAGGCGCCCGTGTACGTCGCCGGGTTGGAGCGCGGCGTGCGCCCGATCGGCGACTGGTCGATGTCGATGACCTTGTCGAAATGTTCCAGGCCTTCGATGCGGTCGTGGGCGCCGGGATGCTCGCGCGCGTTGTTGAGCTTGCGCGCCACGGCCTTGTACAGCGTGTCGATCAGCAGCGTGGACTTGCCGCCGCCGGACACGCCGGTGACGCAGGTGAACACGCCGACCGGCAGTTCGGCCGTGACGTTCTTCAGGTTGTTCTCGCGCGCGCCGATGACCTTGAGCACCTTGCCCTTGACCGGCTGCCGCCGCGCCTTCGGCACCGGCACCTCGCGCACGCCGGTGAGGTATTGCCCGGTGAGCGATTTGGGATCGGCCATGATTTCGTCGGGCGTGCCCTGCGAGACGACCTGGCCGCCATGCACGCCGGCACCGGGGCCGATGTCGACGACGTAGTCGGCGGCCATGATCGCGTCTTCGTCGTGCTCGACGACGATGACGGTGTTGCCGATGTCGCGCAGGTGCTTCAGCGTCACCGAGCAGGCGCGCGTTGTCGCGCTGGTGCAGGCCGATCGACGGCTCGTCGAGCACGTAGAGCACGCCGGTCAAGCCGGAGCCGATCTGCGAGGCGAGCCGGATGCGCTGGCTCTCGCCGCCCGACAGCGTGCCGGAGGCGCGCGACAGCGTCAGGTAGTCGAGGCCGACGTCGTTGAGGAACTGCAGGCGCTCGCGGATCTCCTTCAGGATGCGCGTGGCGATCTCGGTCTGCTTCTTGGTGAAGGACTTCGGCACCTCGGCAAACCAGATGTTGGCCGCCTTGATCGACAGGTCGCCGACCTCGCCGATGTGCTTGCCGCCGATCTTCACGCTCAGCGCCTGCGGCTTCAGGCGATAGCCGCTGCACGCTTCGCACGGATGCGCATTCTGGTAGCGCGACAGCTCTTCGCGCACCCACTCGCTGTCGGTCTCGCTCCAGCGCCGCTGGATGTTGCCGATCACGCCCTCGAACGGCTTGGACGTTTTGTAGGTGCGCAGGCCGTCCTCGTAGGTGAACTCGACGTCCTCGTCGCCGGTGCCGTAGAGGATCGCCAGCTGCACGTGCTTGGGCAGCCGCTGCCAGGGCGTCGTCATCGACACCTTGTAGTGCTTGGCCAGCGCCGTCAGCGTCTGCTCGTAGTAGGGCGAGGTGGCGCCGGTGCGCGACCAGGGATAGACGGCGCCCTTGGCCAGCGACAGTTCCGCATCGGGCACCACGAGGTCGGCCTCGAACTGCAGTTCGGTGCCGAGGCCGTCGCACGTGGGGCAGGCGCCGGCCGGCGCGTTGAACGAAAACAGCCGCGGCTCGATCTCGTCGATGGTGAAGCCGGAGACCGGGCAGGCAAAGCGCGCCGAGAACACGATGCGCTCGTGCGTCTCGTTCTTGTTCTTCAGCACTTCCCTCTCCGCCGTTCTTCACGGGGAGAGGGTTAGGGTGAGGGGCAGGGTCTTGCTCTGAGCCGAGCGGAGTCAAGGTCTTGGTACCGTCTGTCGCTGCGGCGAGCGGCTGCCCTTCGCCGCGACCCTCTCGCCGCTTGCGGGGAGAGGCGAGACTGCGAGCGGCTTGTCGGCGAATTCGGCGATGACGAGCTGGTATTCCTCCGACAGCTTCAGCGCGGTCTCGATGCTGTCGGCCAACCGCGTCTTGATGTCGGCGCGCACGACGAGGCGGTCCACGACGACGTCGATGTCGTGCTTGTATTTCTTGTCGAGCTTGGGCGCGTCGGCGATCTCGTAGAAGGTGCCGTCGATCTTGACGCGCTGGAAGCCCTTCTTCTGCAGCTCGGCGAGCTCCTTGCGGTACTCGCCCTTGCGGCCCTTGGCGATCGGCGCCAGCAGGTAGAGGCGCGTTGCCTCGGGTAGCTCCATCACGTGGTCGACCATCTGGCTGACGGTCTGGCTTTCGATCGGCAGTCCGGTGGCGGGCGAGTAAGGCACGCCGACGCGGGCGAACAGCAGGCGCAGGTAGTCGTAGATCTCCGTCACCGTGCCGACGGTCGAGCGCGGGTTCTTGCTCGTCGTCTTCTGCTCGATGGAGATGGCCGGCGACAGGCCGTCGATATGATCGACGTCCGGCTTCTGCATCATCTCGAGGAACTGGCGCGCGTAGGCCGACAGGCTCTCGACGTAGCGGCGCTGGCCCTCGGCATAGATCGTGTCGAACGCCAGCGACGACTTGCCGGAACCGGAAAGCCCAGTAAAAACAACAAGCGCGTCGCGCGGGATTTCGAGATCGACGTTCTTGAGGTTGTGTTCGCGCGCCCCGCGGACGTGAATTGTCTTCATCAGGTCCGAGCGGGCGGAGGCGGGGACGGCTTTACCAGGCTTTTTCATGCCGCTTAGGTAATAGATGGCCAGCAAACCGGCAATGCATCCCAATAGCGCGGCCGGGAAAGACGGTGGACTTCATCACCTCACAGCCTGTGCGTGAAGTGCGGGGCGGCATCGTCGCGCCGGCCGCCGTGCAATTTTGCAACTTGAGCGAGATATATGTCCGCCTAGTACAATTGCATCATTTCGGACCTGAATGCTCCGTCCTAGGCTCTATCTGCTCGCAGCATTTCTGGGGCGAGCGGATCGCTCAGGTTCAGTTGTCCTTATGCCGTTGCCCGCCCTCCATATTTTGGGTGACGACAGTGCGGAATTTCCCGCGAAGTCGAAGGGATGCCTGAATTGAGCGATCGGCCCCGGCGGGCCTTTTCCAACCTTGAGCCTAGTTTTCTTCAGCTGTGGTTCGTCAGCGCCACGAAAGCCGGATCGTTCTGGGCCCGGCGCTCGAACATCAGGAAGTCGTAGTAGCCGCAGCGGCCTTCGCCCGGGAACGAGCGGCAGACGGATGGCCGCGCCTTATAAATGGTGCAGCAGCGCTTTTCGGTGTCGAAGAACTGGCAGATCCGGCCGTAATGCTTGTCGGCCTTGCGGCGCATCGTCCATTTGCGGCCCCAGGCGGTGCGGGTGAACTTGCGCTCGGCCACGTCGTACGGCAGCGCAAAATGGCGCGCCAAGCGCTCCACATCGCGGCGTTCCAGCGCGATCAGGGGGTATGAGCAGCAATAGCCAGGGCATTTCTTGCAGGAATACAAGGCGTCTCGCTCCGATGCTGACAACGAACACGCTGCAGCGCAGCGCAATACAACCCGATAGCCAAAGCAGCTTCAACGTCAAGGGGCTGAGTAGCGAAAGCGGTGTGTCGAGACGACTCTTACGGCGTTAATCCTGACATGCGTTGCAGCCGCGCACGATTGTTGCGCGCCTCACTTTCTCCGCTATGGTCGGCGCAGTTTGCCCGCGTCAAGGGTCGCGTTGGGGGAGAAATATGGAAATGGCTCGCGTTGCACCGGAGGTTGAGACCCCGGTCAACCCGTATAGCCTACTGGAGGCCGTCAACAGGTCGAGCGACGCCGCTCACACCGGCTGGCTCATCTTCCTCGCCATCATGGCGTACTTCGTCATCGCCACCGCCGGCGTGACGCATCGCGACCTGCTGCTGGAAACACCTGTCGAGCTGCCGATCCTGCAGGTCAAGATCCAGCTGGCGCAGTTCTTCCAGTTCGCGCCCATCATCCTGGCGCTGCTGCATATCGGCTTGATGTCCCAGCTGGTGCTGCTGGCGCGCGAGACGATGGAATTCGACCAGGCCATTCGCCTCTTGGAGACGACGGACAAACGCACGCATCCGCTGCGGCTGGAGTTGAACAATTTCTTCTTCGTGCAGGCAATCGCCGGGCCGCAGCGTTCGGCGGTGCTGAGCACGTTCCTGCATGGCATGTCGTGGCTGACGCTGGTGACGCTGCCGGTCGTGCTCATTCTGTACATCCAGGTCGTCTTCCTGCCCTACCATGACGTGTCCATCACGTGGACGCAGCGCGTGGCCCTGCTGGCGGATTTGGCGGCGCTGACGCTGATCGGCGTGTTCATGCTGCGCACCGAGACCTCGTTCTTCCAGGCCGCCGTGGCCACGACGCGGGACAGTCCGTTCAGCTGCGCCCTGACGGGGATGGTGCTCGGCCTCGTCGCCTTCTTTTCGCTGTTCGTCGCCACCGTTCCCGGCGAAACGCTCGACCGGTTGGTTCAATCGTTTTTCGGCGAGCAAACCGAGGACGAAACGCGGCCACGCTACGTGTCTGGGTTCATGGCCCCGTTCTTTGCCGCCAGCGCCGATGGCAAGCTGTTCGGCCTCTTCGAACGCAACTTGATCGTGCAGGATGCAGATCTCGTGGTCGATCGCGACCAGGCGCCGGGCGAGCCATCGATATCGCTGCGGGGCCGCGACCTGCGCTACGCCAAGCTCGATCGATCGGACATGCATCAGGCGGATCTGACGGGTGCCGACTTGCGCCGGGCGAGCTTGAACGGCACCGATCTGCGCGGGGCCTGGCTGTCGTGTGCCGATCCCGAAACGCTGTACCTGACGACCGACCGGGATGCGGCGGGCTGCGCTTCGGCGAGCAGGGCCGATTTCACGAAGGCGAAGCTGGACAACGCCAATCTGCTGGGCATCGACCTGAGGCGCGGCAAGCTGGAAGAGGCGTCGCTGGTCAACGCCAACCTGTCGAACGCCGTTTTGACGGGCGCCGACCTCAACAGCGCGCATCTGGAAAAGGCGTCGCTGGAAGCCGTCGAGGCACAGGGGGCGCAATTTCTCTTCGCGCGCTTGCAAGGCGCGAACCTGAACGGTGCGCGGCTGCAGGCGGCCAACCTTTCGAGTGCACGGTTGCAAGGTGCTTACCTGCGCCGGGCCGATTTGCGCGGAGCGGATCTCGGCAACGTCGACCTGGAAGGGGCCACGCTGGAGCTTGCCATGCTGCAAGGCGCCAACATGACCGATGCGCAGATCAAGGCCGCTGATTTCCGTGGAGCCGGCGTCTGGCTGACGCAGCCGCCAGCGCCGGATGCGACGGGCCTCGCCGACTTCACCGGCTTGGTGATGACGGCCATAACCGATGCCGATAACGTAGCGCTGAAGGCCGATCTCGGACGCATCGAGCGGCCCCGCCTGCGCCGCGAGATCGAGACCGCGATGCAGCCGCTGTTCGACGCACCCACGGTGCAGGGCTGGACGAGTTCAGCGCAGGCCCAGCAATGGCAGACGCTGACGGCCGCCTCGACGGCGTCCGCCTTCGACTATCAGGACAAATTGACGGACTACCTGATGAAGCTGATGTGCAAGATCCGCTGGGCCAATGGGGCCGTGGCCACCGGTCTGGCGCGCCGCGCCAAAACCGAGGGGTTCCGGGGGCAAATGGTTCTGCTATACGACCGGTCTCGGATGGACGACTGCTCGTCGTCGAAGACGATAGATCCCGACGTACTGCGGGAGTTCGGGGTGGCCGTCGACACGGCCCGGTACAACTAACACAAAGCGATCGCGCCGATGACGATCCGCGCTTGAAGGATTGGGGACATGACGACACGCTGGGGACTGGGATTGATCGCTATCGCGCTGCTGGCCGGCGGCTTCTGGATGCTGCGCGGCTCGGCCAGCGCTGACGACAAGCAGATCGCTGCCTATGCCGGGCAATGTCCGCGCTGGGTAAAGCTGGCCGAGGAACTGCTGACGTTCGAGGGCTCGATTCCCGAGCGGTGCGAGCATATTTCCGGCGGCTCAATGTTCTCGGCCGATCATGTCTACAAGGCGACGCCGAACATCGAAGTGCTGGTATCGGCTTCGACCGATCCGGCCACGCCCGTGCCGCACAGCGTCGTTATTCGCGACACAAGCAGCAAGGCGTCTGTGACCTACAACGCGGAAGCGCTCGCGCTGGTGAAATAAGGTCCGGCAAGGGGCTTGGCAGAGCACAGCGAAGCACCTAATTATAGAACATAAAGAGAACAAATTCATTGGCCATTAGTATTGGCCGGTACCGTGCGCCAGTTGGGGAGAACTCACCAATATGGTGCGACGCCAGTGCGTCAGGGCGGCTAGGCTGTCCGCGTTGAGTCGCCAACTTGAGCGGCAGACCGCCCGTGCACCCGCACAAGGGATGCGAGTGCACCGGCACAAAAGATACGAGGAGTAACGAGATGGCGGGTTCGGTGAACAAAGTGATCCTGATTGGCAATCTGGGCAAGGACCCGGAAATCCGCCGCACCCAGGACGGGCGGCCGATCGCCAATCTGCGCATCGCCACCAGCGAAAACTGGCGGGACAAGAACTCGGGCGAGCGGCGCGAGAAGACGGAGTGGCACTCCGTCGTGATCTTCAACGAGAACCTCTGCAAGGTGGTGGAGCAGTATCTGAAGAAGGGCGCCAAGGTTTACATCGAGGGTGCGCTGCAGACGCGCAAATGGACCGATCAGGCCGGCGTGGAGAAGTACTCGACCGAAGTGGTGCTTCAGGGCTTCAACGGCACGCTGACGATGCTCGACGGCCGTTCGGGTGCCGGTGGCGGCATGGCCGACAGTGGCCAGTCTGATTATGGCGCCGACGACTTCGGCGGCGGGCGGTGGAGGCGGTGGCGGCGGCTATAGCGAGCCGCGCCGCGCTGCACGCAGCGGTGGCGGCGGTGGCTCTGGCAGCTCCGGCGGCGGCAAGGTGTTCGACAAGCAGCTCGACGACGAGATTCCGTTCTGACGGGACAACGGTGTCAGACCGAGGTCTGACACCTTTCGCGACGAGCTTCGTTTGCGACGATTGTTTAGGGTCAGACCGAGGTCTGACCCTTTTTCAATGCCGCCGCTTCTTTTTGCGGGTTTTGCGGTTGCCGGCAGCGCTGGGCGGAGTTGGCCAGGCTTGGCTCGGTGATGCTGGAGCGCGAACCGAGTGGATGCGGTTGCGACAATACCGCGTCGAGTTCGTCCTTCACTTCCGGTCCCATCGCGTCAAGTTCAGGCGCTTCCTGTTCAGGTGCGTCCAGTTCGTCCTCGTGAAGGAATTCGCCTGCGTCAGCCGGTTGCACGGCAATGAAGACGTGGCGGACTTCCGGGGCGTATCCGGCAATGCTGTCTTCGAGGCGCGCTGTCGTTTCTTCGACGGTCCGCGCGGTTTCGCCGTCCTTGAACTGTACGTAGGCGGCAACGAGAAGATCGTCGGGCCCCAGGTGCAGCGTGCGGATTTCGTGGACCGCAGCCAACGGGTTTCCTGGGCCGGTTTCGGCGTGCAGCAGCCCGCGCAGGCGTGAGCGGAGTGCGGGATTGGCGGCTTCGCCGACGATGAGGCCCTTGATCCTGAGGCACATGACGGCCGCAACGGCGGCCATGACGAAGCCAATGCCGAGCGATGCCAGGGCGTCGCCGTAGCGGAAGCCGAGCAGATCGGTTGCAACGAGCCCGGCCAGTGCAATCAGCAGGCCGGCCAGGGCCGCCAGCGTCTCGATGCCGAGGGCGGATCGCGCAGGATCGCGTGGCGCCGAGAGCGCCGAGGCGACAGTGCGATCCCTGAGCAGAAAGAAGGCCACGGCGATTTGCAACGCAAGGGCAACGCCGAGCGCGGCATAGCTGACGGGCGCAATGCTGAGAAACGGCGGTGTCTTGAGCTTCTGGATGCCTTCATAAATGGCGACGCCGGCGCCGTGCGAAAACAGCAGGATGGCGGCGATGAAGCTCCAGAAATACAGCTCCCGCGCATAGCCGAAGGCGTGCCGCGCATCGGCCGGCCGCTCCGATTGCCCGATGCCGAAGAGCAGCAGGATCTGATGCGTGATGGCCACCAGCGAGTGGATCGCTTCCGACAGCAGTGCCGAAGATCCAGTAAGCGCGTACGCCAGGATTTTTCCGGCCGCGGAGACGGCATTGCCGCCCAGAGCGGCAGCCACGATGGTCTTGGTCGTGACAGGCGCCATCGCTGCCCCTCTTGGTTGATCGTGTCCGTGATTAGAGCGCTTGCGGAAAAGTGTGAAGTGGTTTGCTCAGCTTCTCCTCACGGTCATACTCGGACTTGTTCCGAGTATCCCAGGCTCCGCAAGTGCGACATGCCATAGTTGGCACATCGTCTCAACGGCGAACCGCCAGCGTGTGCGATGGCGGGATCCTCGGGACAAGCCCGAGGATGACGACGCCGGGAGGGCTGTCTCGCCGCGCGCGGCACAAGAAAGAGCCCCGCCGCGGTTGCGACGGAGCTCCGAGCGTTGAGCGGTATTGCCGCGAGCTTATGGCTGTGCCGGCGGCTCAGATGGCGTTTCCGTGGCCGGCGGAGTAGGCGTCGATTCCGTGCCCGGTGCGGGTGACGGTGTCGGCTCTGGTGCCGGGGTTTGATCCGGCGTGGGTGCGGGTGCTGCTTCAGGTGTCGGCGCGGGGGTTGCTTCGGGAGCAGGCGACGGAGCGGATTCCGGAGCGGGCGCCGGCGCTGCCTCTGGTGCAGGAGAGGTGCTGCTTCAGGTGCGGGCGTGGGCGCCGGCTCGGACGGCGCCGGTGCAGGTGTTGCTTCGGGCGCCGGTGCGGGCGCCGGAGTTGGTGCGGGTTCGGCTGCCGGCGGTGTTTCGGCCGGCTTGGTCTCGCCGTTCACGGCGTCCTGGATCTTTTCCTTGGCGCTGTCGTAGGCTTCCTTGGCTTTTTCCTTGGCGTCGTCGATCGCGGGCTTCGCCTTCTCGTAGGCGTCCTTCGACGTTTCCGTCGTCTTGTCCTTCAGCTCCTGCGCCTTTTCCTTGGCACGTTCGAGGAGCGATTTCTTGGGCACAGCGCGCTGGTAGGCGGATGTCGCCACGAGATCTTCGTGGCTGACCGGCAACGTGACGATGGTCTTGCCGTCCTTGTCGCTGGACGTCAGGGCGTCGAGCGTCGACGCCGACACGCTTTTCGGCGAGGCCAAGAAAGCCGCCCGTTCCGATGATCACGCCGACGACGGTGTTGCCGTCAGAAAGAATCAGATCCTCGATGTCGCCGATGATCGTACCGTCCTTGCCGTACACCTTGGCGCCGATCAGCGTATCCTTGGCGAGATGCTGATCCGTGCCCTGTGCGGTCATGAACAGGCTTGGACGTGTCCTGCGCGGCTGCGGGCAGGGCCAACAGGAGGGTCGCGGCGGCGACAAGAACGACTCGGCTCTGCATGGGCGTGATTCCTCTTTTATTATGCCTTACCGGCAAGGCCTTGCGGCGCTCTTGGCGTGGCGCTTTGATGGACGCTAACGAGACTTAATGAAGGCGGTAAGTCAAGCAGAAGTCGTGATGCAGCGCGAAGGGTTGCACGCGGAAGGCTCGCCTAATTTCACAGGGTGCGGACTGAGGAAATCCACAGATCGATACGTTGCTATTTCGAGGGTATCTGGGCTAATATCCGGGCTGAATTCGACATAACACAAGCGGGCATGCGCGGTGCGCATGGACCGCTTTTTTTGGACGTTCCAGCTTGACCGATACAAACGACGACGACCGGCCAGAGGGCCGCGAGCCCAGCGACGTGCGCCCGGTGCTGATCACCGACGAAATGAAGCGCTCGTACCTCGAGTACGCCATGAGCGTCATCGTTTCCCGCGCGCTGCCCGACGTGCGCGACGGCCTGAAGCCGGTGCATCGCCGCATCCTGTTTGCCATGAGCGAACTGGGGCTCGACTGGAACAAGAAGTTCGTCAAGAGCGCGCGCGTCGTCGGCGAAGTGATGGGTAAGTACCATCCGCACGGCAACCTGGCGATCTACGACGCGCTGGTGCGCCTGGCGCAGGACTTCTCGATGCGCCTGCCGCTGATCGACGGCCAGGGAAACTTCGGCTCGGTCGACGGCGATCCGGCGGCAGCCGAACGCTACACGGAGTGCCGCCTGCAGAAGGTGGCGCAATCCCTGCTCGACGACCTCGACAAGGAGACGGTCGAGTTCAAGGCCAACTACGACGACCAGCTGCAAGAGCCGAGCGTCCTGCCGGCCAAGTTCCCCAACCTGCTGGTCAACGGCGCAGGCGGCATCGCCGTCGGCATGGCGACGAACATTCCGCCGCACAACCTGGGTGAGGTCATCGACGGCTGTCTGGCGCATCTCGACAACCCCGAGATCACCATCGACGAACTGACGCAGATCATCACGGGTCCGGACTTCCCGACCGGTGCGCTGATCCTCGGCCGCAGCGGTATCCTGTCGGCCTACCACAAGGGCCGCGGCTCCATCATCATGCGCTCCAGGGTGCATGTGGAGGAGGTGCGCAAGGACCGCGAGGCGCTGATCGTCACCGCCATTCCCGTACCAGGTGAACAAGAAGACGCTGATCGAAAAGATCGCGGACATGGTGCGCGAAAAGAAGATCGAGGGCATCGCCGATCTTTGGGACGAGACCAACCGCGAAGGCATGCGCGTCGTCATCGAGCTGAAGCGCGATGCCATCGCCGACGTCGTGCTGAACCAGCTGTGGCGCTTCTCCGACCTGCAGACGACGTTCGGCGCCAACATGCTGGCGATCAACGGCGGCCGTCCCCAGCAGCTCAACCTGCGCGACATGATCGAAGCGTTCACCGTGTTCCGCCAGGACGTGGTGAGCAAGCGCACGAAATTCCTGCTGACGAAGGCGCGCAACCGCGCCCACAACCTCGTCGGCCTTGCCATCGCCGTCGCCAACATCGACGAGGTGATCAAGCTCATCCGCTTCAGCCCCAGCCCGGCCGAGGCCAAGGAGCAGCTGATGGCGCGCGCCTGGCCCGCCAAGGACATGGCGCCGCTGATCGCGCTGATCGCCGATCCGCGTCACGGCCTGGCCGAAGACGGCACCTACAGGCTGTCGGAAGAGCAGGCCAAGGCCATCCTCGAGCTGCGCCTGTCGCGCCTTACTGCGCTGGGCCGCGACGAAATCGGCGACGAACTGAAGAAGATCGCCGAGGAGATCAAGGACTACCTGGAGATCCTGTCGTCGCGCCAGCGCATCATCGATATCGTCAAGGACGAGCTGACCTCGATCCGCGACGAGTTCGCCACGCCGCGCAAGACCGAGATCGTCGACATCGAAGGTGAAGTCGAAGACGAAGACCTGATCCAGCGCGAAGACGTCGTCGTCACCGTCAGCCACAAGGGCTACATCAAGCGCGTGCCGCTCTCGACCTACCGCGCGCAGCGCCGCGGCGGCAAGGGCCGCTCGGGCATGACGACGCGCGACGAAGATTTCGTGACGCAGATCTTCATTACCTCGACGCACACGCCGGTGTTGTTCTTCTCCTCGCGCGGCATGTGCTACCGCATGAAGGTCTGGCGTTTGCCGGCTGCCACGCCGCAAGCCATCGGCAAGGCGCTGATCAACCTGCTGCCGTTGACGGAAGGCGAAGTGATCACGTCGATCCTGCCGCTGCCGGAAGACAAGGAAACGTGGAGCAAGCTGGAGCTGATGTTTGCCACGCGCTCCGGCAACGTGCGCCGCAACGCGCTGTCGGACTTCGAGAGCATCAACCGCAACGGCAAGATCGCCATGAAGCTGGATGAGGGCGACCGCATCGTGCAGGTGGCGATCGCCTCGCCCGAGGACGACGTGCTGCTGACGACCGCCAACGGCCAGTGCATCCGCTTCCTCGCCAAGGACGAGGTGCGTCTGTTCAAGGGCCGCGACAGCGACGGCGTGCGCGGCATCCGCCTGGAAGAGGGCGACGAGATCATCTCCATGGCGATCCTGACGCATGTGGACGCCACTCCGGCGGAGCGCACGGCCTATCTCAAGCAGGCGGCAGCCTTGCGCCGTGCCACCGGCGAGGAAGACGACAGCGCCGCAGTTGAAGTCGAGGCCGAGGAAGAGGCCGAGGGCGACGCCGAGCTGACGCCCGAGCGCTTCGCGGAACTCGGCGGCAAG
This sequence comes from uncultured Pseudomonadota bacterium, assembly GCA_963846845.1. GTDB lineage: Bacteria > Pseudomonadota > Alphaproteobacteria > Rhizobiales > Hyphomicrobiaceae > JAKAXS01. The sequence continues at coordinate 331,530 of CAWJXQ010000001.1, forward strand.
GAGCAGTTCGTCCTCACCGTCTCGGAGAAGGGCTTCGGCAAGCGCACGTCGTCGTTCGAGTACCGGACGTCCGGCCGCGGCGGCAAGGGCATCGTCGCCATGGTCGTCAACGACCGCAACGGGCGGCTCAACGCCTCGTTCCCGATCGACGACGCCGACCAGATCATGCTCGTCACCGACGGCGGCCAGCTGATCCGCTGCCCCGTGCACGACGTCCGCATCGCCGGCCGCAACACGCAGGGCGTGCGCATCTTCAAGACCGACAGCGAAGAGAAGGTCGTCAGCGTCGAGCGCATTCCCGACGACGGGAGTGACGTGGAGAATGGTGAGGGTGGCGAGCCTGCTGTGGAGAGCTAGCTGATCACCTCAACGTGAATGGGCCGCCCGCTTGCGGCTGGCCATCCTCAGGTCTAGCCTGAGTTTTTTCACAGTGAGGTTCAGTGTTATGCGCATATTCAAGGCTATTATGATCTCGACGGCGTTCTTCGGAATGAGCATTCCGTCATTTGCCGCGGACACGAAGACGCAAGAGCCGCAGGTCCTTCACTGCGGAATCAAGGACGGCGAGCCGAAACAGTATGGGACGAGATCAGCAGCCGAGGCCGACGGGGCAACGCACATAACAGTCAAGGACGGTGAGAAACCCTGTCCCGGCATTAAGTAGATTGCCGCCAACGTCGACGCGATCCCGCGTTCTGCGAGATCGCGTTGCCGGTCGCCTAACCCTTGCAAACTTTCGCCACGGCCCGGCACGCCCACAGCGCGCCGTCCTGTTTGCAGCGGTAGCTCGGCCTGCCGATGCGGTCGGTCTCAATTGGCCAGTTGCCGCTGACCTGGCGGATGATCAGCAAGGATTCGTACTCGGCAAAGCCGCGGGTGATGCCGGTGGCGGAGCCGGCCTTGGTCACGCAGCGTTCGGCGGCCTGAGCCGGAACGGCGATGGCGGCAACGGCCAAGGCAGCGATGGCCACAGCCCGGAAGTGGTGAGAGTGGATCATTGCTCGTCCCCCAATACAGCTACCCCGCCGGCCAATAGTATGCCCGGCAACCGGCGTTAGGAAAACCACGCGTTTGGGCTTTCAAGACCGGGAAGCGGCGTCTAGAACCGTTGCATGACCCGCATCGGCTTTTATTCCGGCACGTTCGACCCCGTCACGCTTGGCCATACCGACGTGATTTCGCGGGCGGCGGGGCTCGTCGACAGGCTGGTGATCGGCATCGGCGTGCATCCCGGCAAGGCGCCCCTGTTCGACGCTGCGGAGCGGTCGCGCATGCTGGAGGCGGAAGCCAAGCCGATTGCCAAGGCCAGCGGCACGGCGATCGAGGTCGCGACGTTCGACAATCTGGTCGTGAACGCGGCGGCGGAGCACAAAGCCACCGTGATTTTTCGCGGCCTGCGCGATGCGTCGGACTTCGATTACGAAATGCAGATGGCGGGGATGAACGGCGCCATGGCTGCCGGCCTGCAGACGGTGTTTCTGCCGGCCTCGCCGGGGGTGCGCCACATCACGGGCACTCTGGTGCGCCAGATTGCGTTAATGGGGGGCGACGTGTCTCCATTCGTCTCGGTGGCGGTCGCTAAGTTGCTGAAAAATAAGGTGGCGTAGGGCAACCGGCTTGCCCGCGGCGCCGCGAGACGCCATAACGGCGCACATCTGAGTCTCTATCTCGGGAGAATTGCGATGCGGCAGTGGTTCGGTGGTCTGGCCCCGATGCTTGCCTGTGGGCTGGTGGCGCTGGCCGTGGTGGCCTGCAGCAGCGGTCCATCCGCAACGATTATCGACAATACGGCGGCCTCGGCCGCGGCACCTGTCACGACCGGCGCGACGCCTGTCGCCTTTGCGGCGCAGCCGGCGACGAACGATCCGTCGAACACGCTGATCCTGGAATTGAAAACCGGCAAGGTCACGATCCGGTTGCGGCCGGACCTCGCACCCAAGCACGTCGAACGTATAAAGACGCTGGCCAAGCAGGGCTTCTACAACGGCCTCACCTTTCATCGCGTGATCCCGGGGTTCATGGCCCAGACAGGCGATCCCAAGGGAGACGGCACCGGCGGCTCAAGCCTGCCGGACGTGCCAGCGGAGTTCACGCCGACCGCGTTCGAGCGCGGCACCGTGGGTGCTGCGCGATCCAACGATCCCAACAGCGCCAACAGCCAGTTCTTCATCGTCTACAAGCACTCACCATTCCTCAACAGCCAGTACACGGTGTGGGGGAACGTGGTCGAGGGCATGCAGTTTGTTGATGCCGTCGCCAAGGGGGAGCCGCCCGCCAACCCGGACAAGATCATCAAGATGTACCTGGCGAGCGACGCGAAGTAGAAAGTCCGCCGCAGCTTGGGAGCAACCGGGCGCGGCAATGTTCATGAGCAAAAAAGGAGTGCCGGAAATGGCCGATATCAAGGATCCCGAAAACACGCTGCTGATCGAGACCACGAAGGGCCCGGTCGTCATCGCCATGCGCCCGGACCTGGCGCCCAAGCATGTGGAACGCATCAAGCAGCTGGTGCGCGAGAAGTTCTACGACGGCATCGTGTTCCATCGCGTCATCGAGGGCTTCATGGCGCAGACGGGCTGCCCCAAGGGCACGGGCACGGGCGGGTCGAGCTATGACAACCTGCCGGCCGAATTCAGCGCCGAGGCACATCAACGCGGCGTGTGCTCCATGGCGCGGGCATCGAGCCCCGACAGCGCCAACAGCCAGTTCTTCATCGTCTTCGACGACGCCGGCTTCCTCGACAAGAAGTACACCGTCTGGGGCAAGGTCATCTCGGGCATGGACAACGTCGACAAGATCAAGCGCGGCGAGCCGGTGCAGAACCCCGACAAGATGATCAGCGTCAAGGTCGCCGCGGACGCGGCCTGAGCAGCGGCCTGACTCCGGCTATTTGGCAGAAAGAACCTAAGCGATGTCGTTCCCGGCGTTGGGTTTGGCCGTACTGGCGATCATCGCGGGGGCGCTGATCTCGTTTCAAGCGCCGATCAACGTCATGGCCGGGCAGAGGCTCGGCCATGTTCTCGGCGGTGCAGCCCTGTCGTTCGTCGTCGGCACGATTTTCCTGCTCGCCGTCGTGCTGATTGCGGTGCGCGACCAGATCAACCTCGCGAGCCTTTCGGAAATGAGCCCGCTGCTGTTTCTCGGCGGCATCCTGGGCGCGTTCTATGTGGCTATGAGCATCTGGCTGACGCCCAAGCTCGGTGTCGGGGCGGTGATCTCGCTCGGCATTGCCGGGCAAGTGATTGCCAGCCTCGCCCTGGATCACTTCGGCCTGCTCAATCTCGCGGTTCGCGAGGTGACGCTGGGGCGCGCGTCTGGCGCGGTGCTGGTCGTGGCGGGCGCCCTCATGGTCCGGTACCTTTAAGCCGTGCGGACCGACCTATTCGATTTCGAGCTGCCAGAAAGCTGCATCGCCTTGCACCCGGTGTCGCCGCGCGATGCCGCCAGGATGCTGATCGTGCAGCCGGGCGCGGCTCTGCGCGATGGAGCCGTCGGCGACTTGGCGTCTCTGCTGCGCCCCGGCGATGCGATGGTCTTCAACGACACGCGCGTGATACCGGCTGCGCTCGAAGGGGAACGCGTGCGCGGTGACGCGAAAGCGCACGTTGCGTTCAATCTCACCAAGCGTGTCGATCAGAACCGCTGGCGGGCCTTTGCGCGTCCGGCCAAGCGGCTGCAAGTGGGAGACCGGGTCCACTTGGGCGGCACGAGCGAGATGTGCTTTGCCGCTTCGCTGGATGCGACTGTCAGCGCGCGCGGCGATGCCGGCGAGGTTGAACTGGCGTTCGATCTCGCAGGCCCGGATCTGGATGCGGCAATCGCCGCGCAAGGGCAGATGCCGCTGCCGCCGTACATTGCACTGAAGCGCCCGCCGGACGAGACCGACCGCCAGAGCTACCAGACCATATTTGCCAAGCAGGATGGCGCCGTTGCCGCGCCTACGGCGGGGCTGCACTTCACGCCGGACCTGCTGGCGGCGCTGGAGGCTCGTGGCGTTTCAAAACATTTCGTGACGTTGCATGTGGGGGCCGGCACGTTCCTGCCCGTCAAGGCCGGCGACACGAGCGAACACAAGATGCACGCCGAGTGGGGCGAGGTGAGCGAGGAAACGGCTTCTGCGCTCAATGCAGTGCGGGCACGCGGTGGCCGCATCGTTGCGGTCGGTACGACATCACTACGGTTGCTGGAGAGCGCGGCGACCGCCGATGGCGCCCTAAAAGCGTTCAGCGGCGATACGGCGATTTTCATCACGCCCGGTTACCGCTTCCGCGCCGTGGATGTGCTGATGACCAACTTCCACCTGCCGAAGTCGACGCTGTTCATGCTGGTCTCGGCCTTCTCTGGACTCGAGACGATGCAGGCGGCATACGCTCATGCCATCGCCGCCGGCTACCGGTTCTACTCGTACGGCGACGCCAGCCTGCTGATGCGCCGAGACGAGGCCGTCTAGCGATCGGGCAAACAAGATAATTTGTTGATCCGCCGCCAGGCGGCAGATGAAGAGGTGTCCTATGACAGAAGCCCAACGTCCGCCACTTCCGCCATTCACCGCCGAGACGGCCGCGCAAAAGGCACGCATGGCGGAGGATGCCTGGAACAGCCGGGATCCGGCCCGGGTAGCTCTCGCCTACACTGTCGACTCGCGCTGGCGCAATCGCGCCGAGTTCCTGGAAGGGCGCCCGGCGATCGAACAGTTCCTGACCCGCAAGTGGAACCGCGAACTTGAATATCGCCTGATCAAAGAAGTCTGGGCCTTTCACGACAATCGCATTGCCGTGCGCTTCGCCTACGAGTGGCACGACGACGGCGGTCACTGGTTCCGCAGCTATGGCAACGAGAACTGGGAGTTCGACGCGCATGGCCTGATGCGCCTGCGTATCGCCAGCATCAACGACCTGCCGATCTCGGAAACGGACCGCAAGTACCACTGGCCGCTGGGCCGGCGCCCCGACGATCATGCGGGGTTAAGCGAACTGGGGCTGTAGGGGTTCTTGTCGGCGCCGGACTTGGAAGAAGAATAGTGGACAGCGCGCTGGATGGGGTCAGACCCATGGGTCTGACCCTCAAGCTCGGCCTCGCAGCACTGCTCGCTCGCTACCTACCGCATTTGAAAGACGATCTATGACCACCGCACCAGACACCTCGGTTGCGCCCGCGCCGAAAGCTGCCGCCGAATTCGGCTACCGCCTCATCGCGCAGGACGGCAGCGCACGGCTCGGCGAAGTCATCACGCCGCGTGGCATCATCCGCACGCCGGCGTTCATGCCGGTCGGTACGGTCGCGACAGTGAAGGCCATGTACACCGAACAGGTCCGTGAGGCGGGTGCCGACATTTTGCTCGGCAACACGTATCACCTGATGCTGCGGCCGACGGCGGAACGCATCGCCAAGCTCGGCGGCCTGCATACGTTCATGCGCTGGGACAAGCCGATCCTGACCGACAGCGGCGGGTTCCAGGTGATGAGCCTGTCGAAGATCCGCAAGATCACGGAAGAGGGCGCGCAGTTCCAATCGCACCTCGACGGCTCGCGGCACATGCTGACGCCGGAACGTTCGATCGAGATCCAGTGCCTGCTGGGCGCCGACATCCAGATGCAGTTCGACGAGTGCATCGAGCTGCCCGCCGAACGCCGCGAGGTGGAGCGCGCGATGGAGCTGTCGCTGCGCTGGGCGGAGCGATCGCAGCAGGCGTTCCAGCGCATGTCGCAGCCGGGGCAGGCGCTGTTCGGCATCGTGCAGGGCGGCGTCGACGGGGAACTGCGGCGGCGGTCCGCCAAGGCGCTGGCCGCAATGGATCTACCCGGTTATGCCATCGGCGGTCTGGCGGTCGGCGAGGGCCACGATGCGATGCTGGCGGCTATCGAGGAAACGATGCCGGAGATGCCGGCCGCCAAGCCGCGCTACCTGATGGGCGTGGGAACGCCGCAAGATCTGATCGAGAGCGTGCGCCGCGGCATCGACATGTTCGACTGCGTGATGCCGACCCGCAATGGGCGCCACGGTCTGGCCTTCACGTGGCAGGGCAAGGTCAACCTGCGCAACGCCAAACACGCCGACGATCCCCGGCCGCTGGATATGGCGTCCACGTGCCCGGCTGCGCGCGAGTATTCGCGGGCCTACCTGCATCACCTCGTGAAGTCGGGCGAGTACCTGGGCTCGATGATCCTGTCGTGGGTCAACACGGTGTTCTACCAGGACCTGATGAGTGCAATGCGCACGGCGATCGCCGAGGGCCGCTTCGACGCTTGGGCGTCGGACACGAAGGCCGCACTCGAAGGCGCCCCAGCCATCGAGTAGCTTGCGCATGAGGCGGTGAGCTCAGCCCGGCGGCTCCAACGGCGGTAGCGTTTTGGCCGTCATGCGCTCGCGGTGCACGAGGTAGATGCCGGAGCCGATGATGATGGCCGAGCCGGCAAGGGTCCAAAGGTCGGGCAGGTCGCCGAACACGAGCCAGCCGGCCAGCACCATCGTCACCAGCTGCAGATAGAGGAACGGCGAGATGCTGGATGCCGGTGCCAGCCGGTAGGCGTGCAGGAAGAGGTAGTGCCCGGTGCCGCCGAGAATGCCGAGACCGCCCAGCAGCAGCCAGGTCGTCAGATCCTGCGGGGCGACCCACTGCATGATCGCGAATGGTGCTGCGAAAACCGTGCCGACGAACATGGAATAAAACAGCGTCACGAACGGCGGATCATAAGCGGACAGATAGCGCGTCAGGATCATGAACAGCGCGTACGCGAGCATGCCGGCCAGCGAATAGAGCACGGCGGGATGCACGGCGCCGAGGCCGGGGCGGACGGCGAGGACCACGCCGCCAAAGCCGATGAGGATGGCGATCAGGCGGCGCCAGCCCACCCATTCGCCGAGGAACGGTCCGGCCAGCAACGCGACCATCAGCGGCGCCAGGAAGACAATCGTCACCGTCTGGTCCAGCCGCAGGTATTGCAGCGCCAGGAAGTTGAACACCGTGGTCGCGACCATCAGCACCGAACGCACCAGCTGCAGCGTGAGCTTCGAGGTCTTGAACATGGCCGGCAGGCTCATGACGCCGAAGGCCGGCACGAGGACGGCAAGTCCCATGAACTGCACGATGAACCGGCACCAGACGATCTGCGAGACCGGGACGCCCTTGTGGATGGCGAGATACTTGGCCGAGGTATCGAGCCCGGTGAAGAACGTGCACGCGACCACCATCAGGGCGATCGCACGCATGCGATCAGCCGACGTCGACGGGGCCGGAACCAGTCTGGAGAGTTGCGTCATGGGGTGGGGTCAGTGCGGTGCATCGTGCGGCGGCTGATAGCCCATGGTTGCTGCCTAAGCGAGTGGCATTTGTGCGGGGGAGGGCTGCGGACAGAGCAACGGTGCGTGTGCCGGAACCCGAGGTGGCCGGCACTTGTTATGGCTGGACCCAGGCAAGGAGATCGGCGATGGCCACGGCACCCAAGAAAAACGATAAAAAATCCAGCGACTTGAAGTATGGCGAGGGCCAGCGCGAACAGTACGGCGAGGGCTATGGCAACCGCCCGGAAGAGGTCAACGAGGGGGCGGATGCGTCCACGGACGGCGGATGGGCCGGTGGTGAGCGCGATGAAAAGAAGCGCGTCCAGACTGACCGGCCGCCGGAATCCGGCAAAGCCCAAAGCTAAGCCGTGACTGCCTCCTGGCTTGCAGTGCCGACATGTGTCTTGCGAGCCGACATCGGTTTTGCCGTGGCTGCGCCGCGGTCTTGACCTAGGCCGGTTGCATGACCGTCGCCAAGCTGCTGATCTCCATCTTCGTCCTGCTGTTCCTGCTGCCGCTCGGCACCCATGCCGCGTGGTGGACCGCGCACAAGCACCCGGGCTCATTTGCTGAAGCGGATTGGTCGGCTTCCGGCGTTCTTCCGTCCGCCAAGGCTGAGCCGGATGCCGTCGTGCACGTGCTTGCCGGACGCACCGGACGCTGGAAAGGCATCTTCGCGCATCACAGCTGGATCGTGGTCAAGCCGCGGGGTGCTGCCCGCTACACGCGCTACGAGGTCGTCGGCTGGGGTAACCCGGTGCGGACCAACGCATACGCGCCAGATGGCCGCTGGTACAGCGACACGCCCGTTATCATCGCTACGCTGCGTGGCGAAGCGGCCGAGCGGGCGATCCCGCGTATCCGGGAGACGGTGGCGAATTACCCCTATGCCGCGCGCGGCAGCTATACGATCTGGCCGGGGCCGAATTCGAATACGTTCGTGGCAACGATCGTGCGCGCCGTGCCTGAGCTGGCGACCGGGCTGCTGCCGACGGCGCTGGGCAAAGACTTCGCCGGCTCGTGGCTCTACGCGGGCAATACGCCGAGCCGCACGGGCTGGCAGCTGTCGCTCAATGGCGCGGCCGGGCTCAGTGTCGGCTGGGTCGAAGGCGTCGAGATCAATCTGTTTGGCCTCGTGGCAGGGCTCGATATTCGCCGCCCCGCGCTGAAGTTGCCGGGCTGGGGACGTGTCGGAATAGCGGCGGGCTGAGAGGCAGGGCCAGCTTATCCCCGCACCCTTGCGCCGTGCCTATTGTCGGTCATCCCACCGCACATGTCGGGCGCGCGACCATGCTGAGGTTAAGCGAGCGGAGGGGAGCGTTCCGGACTGCTGGAAGGCATCAGCTCATTCCAGGGTCTCGTCCAACGCCGCGATCGCCAGGGCAACCGGGGATCGTGGCGCTGGCTCTGCCGGCGGGGCGCATCACCCCGTTCAACCTCCGAACTCGATGCGCGGAGGGATGGCGGTGGCAACGGTTCGTCAAGGGGCCCACCCCTTTGAACGTGGCGGGGCGGCGTGGCCGCATCGCACATTTTTTGCAAACGAGGCCGAGCTGCCCCGTCCCCACACGCGCAAAACCCCGAGGCATCAGCCTGCGGGGCGGCTAGGCGCGAGTTTGGACGCGAAATGCGCGGAGATCAGGCCGACTTGGTCGCCTTGGCGACGCGGGCTTTACCGGCGGCCTTCTTCAGCATCTTGCGCACGGCGGCAGTATTGCCCTGCGGACGAGACTGGGGCGGGCGCGGAATGGCGCGGCGGGCCTTCTTCTTCTCAATTTCAACTTTGCGGTGATGCTTGGCTTTGACCGGCATAGGACTGATCCATCTTTGAAATCTGTGATTTGCCCCATCGTCTAGGCGATCTTGGCGCGTGAGGCAAGCCGATGGCCTGTCACAGACCTGAAATGCGGCGGCGCTAGCGCTTGGCGATCGGGAAAGTCGTGGCTCGAGTCGCAACCGGCACGCTTTCCAATGGCCAACGCCCAAGGAAATTGCCGCCATGACGACGGACATCGCGCTCGACCATACCGTAAGCCTGCCCGCCAATTATCGCCTCAAGTCGGCGGTTCACCGCCACAAGGCCGCCAGCCGCCAGGGACTGCAGGAGCGGCTGTTCACCTTGGTGTTTTCGGGCCTCGTCTACCCGCAGATCTGGGAAGATCCGGCGATCGACATGGAGGCGATGCAACTCAAGGGAGGCGAGCATCTCGTCGCCATCGCCTCGGGCGGCTGCAACGTGTTGAGCTACGTCACCGCCGCCGACGTGCAGGTGACCGCGATCGACCTCAATCCCGCGCATATCGCCCTGAACAAGCTGAAGCTGACCGCGGCACGGCGTCTGCCCGACCATGCGGCCTTCCATCGCTTCCTGGCGCAGGCTGACGTTCGCCAGAACGTGGCGGTCTATCGTGATCTGCTGCAGCCGCACCTCGACGATACCACGCGCCGCTACTGGGAAAGCCGCGACAAGCTCGGCCGCAAGCGCATCGGATACTTCGGCCGCAACGTTTACCGCCGCGGTTTGCTCGGCGCCTTCATCACGACGGGCCATTGGCTGGCGCGCGTGCACGGCCGCGATCCCCGCCGAATGTTGCAGGCGGCGTCGATCGCCGACCAGCGGCGCATTTATGAAACGGAACTGGCGCCGCTGTTCAAGCGCCGTCACATCCGCTGGCTGCTCGACCGGCCGGCCGCGCTGTTCGGGCTCGGCATTCCGCCCTCGCAGTTCACGGCCTTGAAGGGCTCGGAGACGACGATGGCGACCGTGCTGGAACAGCGGCTGCAGCGCCTGGCTTGCGATTTCGATCTCGCCGACAACTATTTCGCGTGGCAGGCCTTCGGTCAGAAGTACGCCGGCGAGCAGGGGCCGCTGCCGCCGTACCTGCAGCGGGAGCGCTTCCAGGCTCTGAAGGCCCGGGCACAAAACGTGCGGATCGAACACGCGTCTTTCACGGAGCATCTGGCGGAACTGCCGGATGCGTCGCGCGACGCCTACGTGCTGCTGGATGCCCAGGACTGGATGACTGACGAGCAGTTGACCGCCCTGTGGACGCGAGATCCTGCGCACGGCCAAGCCAGGTGCCCGCGTCATCTTCCGGACGGCTGGCGAAGAGACGATCCTGCCGGGCCGCGTGCCGGACGCGATCCTGTCGCGGTTCGCCTACGACGCAGCGGCCGGGCGGGCTTGGACAGCGCGGGACCGCTCGGCAATCTACGGCGGCTTCCACCTTTACACGCTCGAAGGCTGACGATGGCCGTGACCCGCGATCTGGACGGCGATGCCGCCCGCCACATGGACGGGATCTATCGCCATCAGCGGCATATCTATGATGCCACGCGGAAGTTCTATCTGCTGGGCCGCGACAGCATGCTTGACGGCCTGCGGCCGCCAGCCGGAGGGCGCGTTCTGGAGATTGGCTGCGGTACCGGCCGCAATCTCGTGGCCGCGGCGCGTCGCTATCCCGGCGCGCATCTCTACGGCTTCGACATCTCCGAGGAGATGCTGGGGACGGCGAAGCAATCCATTGCCCGCGCGAACCTGACGGATCGCGTGACGCTGGCGGCGGGTGATGCGTCTCGGTTCTCGGCCAGTGACCTGTTTGGCGTCGAGACCTTCGATCGCGTCTTCATCTCCTACGCCGTGTCGATGATCCCGCCGTGGCGCGAGGCGCTGGCCTGCGCGATGACGGCGGTGGCGCCGGGTGGTGAACTGCACGTCGTCGATTTTGGCCAGCAGGCCGGGCTGCCGGCGTGGTTCCATGGTGGACTGACGGCGTGGCTGGGACGCTTTTCGGTGACGCCGCGTGGCGATCTGGAAGGCGAGATGAGCCGCATCGCTGCGGCCCATGGTGGCAGCCTGACGTTTGCGCGTCTCTATCGCGACTATGCGCGATATGGCGTCATCAACAAGCTGCGCTAGGGCGCCGGTACCTGTGCTGGTACTGGCGCGGGAGCGATAGCGGTGATGCCGGTGACACTCGACAGCCAATCGAGAAGCCCCGGCAGGACGTAGATCGGCAGCAGCAGCACGACGGCCCATACCACGGCGGAGACGGCGCTGGCGGGCAGGAAGCGGGCCAGGACCATGCCGTCCAATCCCGCGATCACCGGCACCAGGCAGCGCTTCATGCCCAGGAACTTGCTGGCGATGATGCCCGGTGTGCCGCGCTTCGCGAGATAGGCGCGCACGTCGCTGATGTCTTCGGGATCGGCATCGATCAGATGCTGGGTGGCGAAGTCGGCGTGGCCGCGCATGCCCTGGCGATAGAAAAAGATGTCGCCGAGGAACGCACCGGCGGCGCCCGCCGCCATCAGCGGCAAAACGTTGCCGCCCGCGAGCGAATGGGCAGCGCCGAGGCCGAGGAAGAGGAGCAGAGACGGCACGGCGAGCAGAGAGGTTGGGAACGGCATTGACGAAGGCGATGGCGAAAATGGCCAGCGCCACGAAGACCTCGTGAGCCCGCAGAAATTCCGCGACTTCCTGCTTGAAGCCGACGAGGAAGAAGAACGGCGCCATGACACCGACGGCCCAGATGAAGGCGCTGATGACGTTGGCCATCTGGAACGTCGACTGCTTCATGCCGAACATGCCGGCGGCCAGCGGGATGACGCCGCGGATGGGGCCGAAGAAGTGGCCGAGGAAGACGCCGGCGAAGCCGTACTTGGCAAAGAAGCGTTCGCCACGCGGGATCAGGCGCGGATGCGTGCGGAAGGGCCAGATGTCGCGCACGGTGTCCTTGAAGTAGAGGCCGATCCAGTAAGATGTGGCGTACCCCAGCGTACCGCCGAGGCCGGCTACGGCAATGGCTGGCCACAGCTCCGAGAACTGCGTGCCGCCGGCCGCCAGCACCGAGACGATACCTGCCAGAATGAACGTGGCGGGAAGCACGAGGGAGACCAGGCACAAGCTTTCGCCGAAGGCCAAGCCGAAGACGATGGGCAGCGCCCAGCCGGGGTGCTCTCGCACGAAGAGGGCGACGGCATCAGCGATCTCTTGCAGCGACATTCAGGCTTCCATCAACTGGGGAATTGGGCAAATCGGGAGTGGACGATGCGTCAGCAACGTTTCGACCGCCATCGTGCCCAGAAGATGGCTGGAAAGGGAAGTGGGAACGCAAGATCAGGTCTTGCCGCAGCGCTTGGCCTGCTCGCGCGCCAGATCACGGCTGACTTCACCGGCCAGGATCACGCCGCGTGCGACCTGAGCATGCGTCAGGCGGCCGTTGTTGGCGCGCAGAACGGCGGGCGCGGCGTCGGCTTCGCGGCGGCCGTGGGCCAGTTCATCGCATGTGAGATCGCGGCGGCGCTGGCGCAGGGCAAACAGCCGCACGCCGGAGGCGTGCGCGGAGGCATCGGCCGGTTGCTTGACCCAGGACTTGCTTTTGTCAGCCACCATCGAGCGCAGCGCGGTCTGGCGGGATGACACGCACTGGGCGCTGTCGTCGACGCAATTGAGCGAACTGGTCGTCGTGAAATCGGCGTTCTGCGATGAGCAGCCGGACGCGGCCACCAGGCACAGGGTGCCCAGCGTCAGGGAGAGGATGGTGCTGCAGGTCCCGCTTAAAGTCATCGACGTCCTATCTTGCGGTCAGCGCTAAGCGCTTGCCATGGCGCCGTTGTGGCGCCCGTGAGGAGAAGCAGCGGCTGACGCATTAGACGCAGCCCGTTTTGCCGCAATGCCAGCCCGCGTCTGCGAGTGGGGACCGAGGGCACATTCGGCCGCGAAGGTTAGGAAAGCGTTGCCAGGCGCTTAATGAACCCTTGCAGACTGTTCGTATCCGAGTCGTTTGCACCATTGTAGCCGCCACGGCAATGAACTGTTGAGCATTTAGGCGCTCCATTCACTGAAAATTTCCCCTGATATTTACGCATTTTAGGTGACTTGAGTGCAGACTCCGGTTGCGTTCGTTGGAGGCGATTTTGCTGAACGCTGCGGAGGGGATCCGCAAGTCTTGCGTAGTGGGGACTGGTTATGGCACGTCTGGATTTTTACTCGACCGAGATGCTGGGGGGCGCACCCGCCGCCATGGCCTCGGATGCGCTTTATGAATTGGGGCTGATGTATTGCTCGGGCCGCAACGGCGAGTACGACCTCGTACAGGCCCACAAGTGGTGCAATCTTGCGGCAATGCGCGGCAACGCGGACGCCAAGCGGTTGCGGCTTGAGCTGTCGCAGGAAATGACGCGATCGGAAATCTCACGGGCCCAGAAACTGGCGCGCGAGTGGCTGACGCGGCACTAGAGGCTTCTGCGGATCATTGAATGGCGGCGTGGCAGCAAGCTGCTGCCAAGTTGTGCCCGTTGCCGGAAACTGCTGCACACTCTGCGGGAACTCTAAACCCGACGGGGCTGGGCTACTGTCAGCATTTCTTGAACATCGACGACATGCACTCCCAGGATTTTTTGGCCGCGTTGCCGATGGCGCCGCCGGCGTTCTCAAGGTTCTGCTTGGACTTTTCCATAAGTCCGGGCTCGTTTGCCGGGCCAGGCGTTGCGGGCTCGCCGCCGGACTGCGGGTTGTTGGCCGGTGGCATCGCCGCCGGTTCGCCGTCGGCAGGTTTCGCCGTGCTTGCGTGCGCGGCTGCTGCGGGCCCGCAGGTTCTGTGGGCCGTGGCATCTCGTCGATCGTGGCCAGGTCAATCTGCTTCACGACGCCCAGGCAGGGCGCCGTCGATGCCTTGTCGATGCTGCAACTTTCGTGATTGCCACTCCTGGCGAGCTGCGTGATGCATTGCAGCCAGGCGCGCTGGTCGGTCCCTTGACCCTCCCGCCCGTCGCTGGTCATGCAGCGGTAGCGGGCGTCTGGCGTGTAGCAGACGACGCAGTATTCCGAAGCCTCGGCCGGCTGTGCCGCAGCCAGCAGTAAGAGCGCTAAGGCAAGCTGGCGGCGCATCGCGTGCGTTCCCGTCTAGGGCTTTGGTGAGAATTGGGTCCGAATGCGGCGGTTATACACGGTCTGAGCGTTGCCGGCGGCGCCCAATTGCAATCTTCGCCGGTCAGCTTGCGTTCTGAAGACCGGCCCACTATACGGATGCTTCGCCGGATCCGGAGACGTGGCCGAGTGGCTGAAGGCGACGGTTTGCTAAATCGTTATACGCTGTCAAGGCGTATCGAGGGTTCGAATCCCTCCGTCTCCGCCATTCTCATCGCATATTTCGTTGATATTACAACATTGTGCTCATTTATGCACTAATTTCCGTCCTAACCCCCGTCCTAACTCGGTTAAGTTCTGGTGGGAAAATCAGGACTTAAAAAGCCAGCATTTTCAGTGGCACCCCCTCAACATGGCGGTGTCTACCGCTCCGTCGAACCCTGACAGCCAATAAAGCGCTGGCCGCACGCAGATTATGCGTTGACGGACGGAATCTCTATGGCTATCGCCGTGATTGTTGATTCAGCTTGGAAGGTATTTTGCGTGTTCGACGACATCTCTCAAGCGTGCGCCGCCACCGAAACCGCCCGCGCGTTGGAAGCGCGCCGTGGTGGAAAGGTTGAATGAAGCGGGTAATCGGAAACGCGACGCTCTATCTCGGCGACTGTCTGGACATCTTGCCGACGCTCGATAAGGTCGATGCCGTCGTGACTGATCCTCCGTATGGAATCGGCGCGGACAGGCATGCGACTTTGCGCCATCCTTCATGCAGCAAGCAAGATGGCGGACTACTTCACCGACTTCTTGGATGCAATACGGCCGGTGTGGGCGCAACGTTGGGACGTGAGTTCGCATGGTCGCGCAGGGCTGCGCGGATTCACTTGCCGAAATCGTGCAGGGCGCTGCGGTAGTGCAAAATCAGAAGTCGGCCATGCAGTGGCTTCGTAAGATGCCGTCCGTTTGCGCCCATTCGGGAGTCGGCACAGCGAGCGCGCCGGGGGCACACCGAGCGCGAGCAGATCGATATTGCGTGCGCCAGCGAGGTGGCGCAGATGCATCAGGTGACGGAGCGACGAAACCATCACGCGATTGCGGGTGAAGTTGCGACGGATAAACGTGCCGGAATAGGCCAGGATTTGCTGAACCATACCATCACCGCGTCCACGATGAGACGGAAGGTTGGGATGATCCTAAGCGCTCTTATGGCGCTGGATAACGGGTCTTGGAGCTGCCGCCAACTCGGCGATGAAAAATTATCGGGGGCGGCATGCATTTTCAAACGCGATCACTACCTGAACGTGCAATTATCGCCATGTTACGGACTCCGTCTCCGCCAACGCCTTGAGTTCATTGTGTTTTCTTACTTTCTTCCCACTCTGATTCCCGGCCGAGACAGCCAGCACCTCGATCATTTCAGCGCTCGCCGTCTCGGCGCTAATTGTTCGCGCAACTTGGGCGTCCCAGCGACCAAATTACGTCTGGATCCCGGGAAAAATTCCCGGCAGACTGGTCAGTGCCTGCAAGCGCCATAGCATTTTATCCCGACAGGAGGTCGTGATGACTGCGAAGTCGTGCGCTGCAAATATTCTGCCCGGCAAGGGCAGCTGGACCTGGGCATCGGCAGCACTCCTATTGTCCGTGAGCCACGCCACATCAACCCTCGCCGGAGCGCCGGTGAAGGTCGAAGGCTATTTCTGCAATGCGAAAGCCGACCAACTGGCCTTCCTGAACAAGAAGGTCGAGGGCGAAAACGAGATCACGGCCTCCAATGCCGTGAACAAGGAATTGGGCAAGGCGTCCTGCATGCCGTACATCGTCGCCGACGCCGTGCCGACGTCGGAGCAGACGGTGATCGACAACGGTCTCGTCTACGTGCTGCGCAGCTATACGTTCCTGCCGGAGAATGTCGAACGCTGGCACGGCACCGTTACGGGCAGCCTGCAGCAGAGCGCACAACAGCATCGAGATATCTAGAGTGAGCCGTTTGGGAAAAGCGATATGACGCTCGACGTCTGGTGCGCTGCAAGCGGCCAGACGTCGAGTTGCTTGCCCCGCACCTGTGATTTCGCAAGCGTGCCATGCACTCAGTCAATGCAGCCGGTACGCTCCAGCGGCCATGGAAGCCCTGCAAGATCGGGCGGGAGACCTTCCCTGCTGGCTGCGTCTAGCGGCAAGCACCAACGTACGTCGCGTCTAGCGTGATGCCGAGATTGGCGCGGCCGGCAGCCGGCGGGTCGAAGCTCATTTTGACGATGCCGCGATACCACGTGGTGAAGTCGCCCGTGAACAGCGTGCTCGTTCTCTCGCGCCCCTCCGGCGACGTGCAGACGACGTTGACGATGGTCTGATCGCCCGCGTCTTGAACCTGCGGCGCGGTGCATTGTCCAGGGCTTGTCGTCGCCGCGATACTGTCGTTCGGACCGATGCAGGCTTCGATGGACTGCATGCCGTGCGTCGCGGAAATGCTCGTGATCTTCCAAAGCCCAGGCTTGCGCACTGGAAGCGGCGCGCCGGTGCCGGCCAGTGCAAGATCGCGCGCTGAGGAGCGAGACGAGTGTAAGTGCCGCGCAAAACGGCCTTGCCGGATAAGTCATCGTGAAGCCACCGTCGTTACATTTCGAGCTTGGGTACGTTGCTTGGCAGCGTGCCCTCTGGCAGGCAGGGCTTTGCCGCAGCGGTGCAGCGAAACGTACCGTCAGCATTCTCTCTGCAGTCGACCGACTTGTCCTTGGCGATGGTCCAGTCCTGGAAACCCTTGCCGAGTGACCCTGCACGGGACGTCCACCAGTTTTCCGCGTCCTTGCGTGCCTCCGCTTCCGTCGGGCGCAGCACGGCGCCCCCTTCCAAGCGCTCGCCGCAGAACTGTGCTGCGGTTGCCGGCGTTATTGTCGTTGTCAAAGCAAAAACGAAAAGCGCCGTCCGGCAACGATAATGGTGCATTCGGTTTCCTACTCGATCGGATGTAGCGTGTAGCCAAGGCGGCGTAGCGACTCGACCAGGCCGTCGCTGCCTGAAAGGTGCAACGCGCCGACAGCCACGAACGCGCCGCCCGCCTCCAGCAATGGAACGCTGCGATCGACCAAACGAACGTTGCGCTTGCTGACGAGCCCGGCCTGGATCGCGGCCAGATCGGCGTCGGTGAGCTTCGCGGCCGGCGCCAGCTCGCGCGTCAGCTCCCACACCGCGTTGATGCGCCGGAAACGATACAGCTCCGCCATCGTGTGGGTGATGTCGTCGATGCGATCGTGCGTTGCGATGCTCGTCTTGAGCCAGCTGAGCTGAACATCATCGTCGATGTCCGCCAGCGACTGGAACTGCTCCAGCATCGTCTCGAGCCCGACCAGTTTCTGTCCCGACCGCCGGGCCTCGTCGGAAATGATCAGATCAAGCGGCTTGGCACCGGGCTGCTCCGCGCCTTGGCAATTCGAGCCGGTCAGAAACAGGATTGCCACCCACGGGCGGATGCCCAGGGCGAGGTCTGCGGGATAACCAGAGGCGGCAAGACTGCGTTCAACGACGCTCAATTCGTCGGAGTCGAGCTTCTGTTGTAGCGGGCGGTTGCGCGCGCTCATCAGCTTGCCCGCCTGCGCCATGATGTAGGGCATCTGCTTTGCGGAAACCTGTTCGGCTTCCAGGGCAACGGTGGAGGATGCGCGCAGCGCGACAAGCGTCTTCGGGCTGAGCTCGCTGAGTGACCGGTCGCCGACGTGGATGGTGCCGAACAAATATGACGGCGCGGTATCACCGCGTTCGACGCGCCAAAGCATCGCTTGCGAGTTCTCGACTTCGGCCGCTTCGCGCAAAATGCGCGCAACCTTCGTTGGATCCTTGCGGTCGAGTTCGGTGATGATGCTTTCTGCGCGGCAAGCCTCTTCCTGACTTGCCATGGCAGGCGTTCCTGCCGAAAGCATGAGGAGCGCGCAGAACACGTGCCGATTGAGCATTAGCGTCCGAAGCTCCCTGCTGCAAACGCGACGGCACGCGGGCCGCCCGGCACCTTGAGGCGTACCGACTCCTTGCCTGTGGTCAGGTCGATGATCGAAATGTCATCGGAGAACCAGTTGGCGACGTAGGCGCGCGTGCTATCGGAGTTCAGTGCAATGCCTTCCGGGTAGCTGCCGACTTTGACGGCAGCCCGGCCCGCGCCAGAGCCCAGGTCTGCCCCCACAATCGAAACCGTGCCGCTCTGCTGGTTGGTGACGAACGTGGTGGCGCCGTCGCCGGAATAGGCGACGCCGTACGGCATGGCGCCGACGCGTGTACTGGACGTGATCGCAAGCTTAGCGAGATCGATCGTCGAAACGCTACCAGCCTGGGCATTCGCGACCATCGCGCTGCCGCCGCGCGGACTTACAGCGATGGCGAACGGCGCCCGTTCGACCGCCAACGTCGTCTTCACGGTGAAGCTTGCCGTGTCGATGATGGCGACCGTATTGGCCTCCCGCGCTACGGCCAGCAACAGCTCGCCATCAGGCGTCAACGCCAGGTGCGCGGGCGCCTTGCCGGCCGTTGCCGAGCGCAGAACCTTGCCGGTCGAAATTTCGACCTCGTGGACCTGATCGCTGTTCCAGTCGCCCGCATAGAGCTTGCCGGACTGCGCCACCGCCAATCCGAACGGCGAGCCCGGTGCGGGGATCGCACGCGTGACTATCCAACGCGCCAGATCGACGATACTGATGCGGCCGATGTCGGCGTGCGCAACGAACACCGCTTTGCCGTCCGGCGAAACCGCGAGATTTGCGGGCGACTGGTCGAGCTGCAGCACGCCGCGGATCGTGTTGGTCTCGCTGTCGATAGCCGTAAGCTGCGCTGCCGTCTGGCTGAGAACGAGAACGGTGCCGGCCTGCAGTGGTGCTGCGCTGCCGCAGAACGACAGGCAAGCCACTGCAAAGATGACACCGGCAAACGTCCGCATCAGGATTTGGCCCCGGCCTTGGCCTTGAGGCCTTCAAGGCCGGCCTTCATGAACTCCTGCATTGCCTTCACGGCCGCCGCGTCGTTGAGATTTTCGGGCGGCTCGTTATTTGTGTCGGCGCGATAGAAGCGGCCGAGCCATTCAACTTCGCTGCCGTCTCCGGCAGCCTTCACCGTAATGGTCGCGGAGTAAAAGCTCACCGGAAACACCTCGATGTTCTCCTTGGAGAGCCGATAGGCGTACATCATCGCCTTGTCGTCGTACTCGTCGAGGCCCTCGGTCAGCTCGCCGCCGTTCTTCAACGTGATCACGCGCGTCGCCCCGGCAGCATTGCCGCCCTCGGCTGTGCATTTGACGATGGCGGGATTCCACTCGGCGAAGCTGCCGAACTCTTTGATGATGGCCCACACCTTGTCGGGCGGCGCGGCGATGGTGATCTTCTCTTCGGCCTTCTGCGGTGTCGGGCCGTGTGCGGCGGCAAACCCGGCGCCGAACATCAGCCCGGCAAGAAGCAACAGAGCACGTTTCGTGAGCGTCATTAGCGTTGTCCTGTTCTGTGAAGCGAAATCTGGGCGAGGGCGCGCGCGGCGAGCGGTGCGGCATAGACACCGAGCAGCGCCAGCAGGGCGAGCGACGCGGGGTACGGCCGCACGTCGACAGTCCACCGCTGTCCGATGTGCATGCGCGGCGCGCATCACCGGGCCGAGGAGATCCGGATCGTTCTGCAGGCCCACGTAGGCCAGGCCGGTTTGCGCTGCCAATGCCGTCAGGTGCGCTGTCCGCACCGACGACAGATGCTCGTCTCCCGTTGGCGGTTCGCTGCCGAACGGCGCCCACTTCGGATGATACCCGGGACGCTGTTCGGCGTCAGGCGGCGGCGCGCCGGTTCTGTTTTCCTGCACGACGTCCTGCTCGGCATAGGCGCCAGTCTCGTGACCCTCGCTATCGAATCGCGGAATGGGCACCTTCGCTTGTCCGCCGACGCCTACGATCACGCCTTTGACCTTGCCGCGTTCGCCGTCGAACTCGGGCAGATCCGCCGCCAGGCGGCAGAGGCGGGGCTTCCTGCCCCTCCGTCAGAAAGACGATGTCTGCATCCAGCAGGGCGGTCTCGCCGATGGCGTGATGCAATCCCTTGGCGATGAAGCTGTCGCCCTCCCATCCCATGCGCCAGTCGATGTTGGCGATGGACTGCTCGATCGGCGCAAAGTTCTCGCAGACCTCGATGGGATTGAAGAGCACAAAGCCACGACGCTCGGTAAACAGCCCAAGCCCCAGACGCGATTTGCAGGGCAGTTCGCCCAGCAGCCTCTGCAGCGCAGCCTTGGCAGCTTCGAGACGCTCTATTGGCGCCTCGGCAGTGCCCATGTCGCGCACCTTCATGCTGCCGGTGATGTCGACGAAGGCCATGACGTTGTAAACCGTGCGCTGCACCGTGATGCGCGGCACCACGAGGGCCAAGGCCGTCAACATCAGCGCGGATGCGATCGCCATCGACCGCCAGTCACGCATCTGCCAGGGCGTCATGGCGCCCCCTGGGGCACACCCGGCAGATCGGTCCAAAGCTTCACCTCGGACTCGGGCGGCACCTCTTCACCGTCCTGCTCATACCCGGGGAAGTCGCGCATCAGCCGCGAAGCGACATCGTAATTGTACTTTGCGTTCCAGGCCTGCGGGTCGAGGCGCAAGGCCTCCCGGTACGCGTCCTTCGCAAGCTTGGTGAGGGGTATCGCCGCGTCGGCCTTGCCTCCTTCGATCGCGGCGAAGGCACGGCGCACATTGGTGTTCGCTTGATTGTAGAGCATGCGCGACAGCGTTTGTGGGCTGGCCGTTGCCTTTGCCGCGTCAACGACGGCCTGGGCGTCATCGAAGCGATCACGCGCGGCCAGGAAGGCGGCGCGCGCCAACAGCACTTCGCCGGCGCTCGCGTTGCCGCCGGCGTCTTCGCCGGATGCGAGTGCGGTGATTTGCGCATTCTGCCGGTTGAGGCTGTGAAGCTGCCAAAGGCTGTAAGCCAGCACCGCAAGGCTGCCCGCCAGCAGTGCCATGATCAGTGTTCCGCGCGCAGCCCGTAGGCGCCGCTCGAGAACCGGCCAGACGCGCGCGGACGGCAGTACGACGGGCTTGATGTGAATGGTCATGCGGTGCTCGCTCCCCGTGGAATGCGCACCTCGGCCGCCTTGGCGAGAGCCAGCAAGAGCAGACACAGCAGCGCGAGGCCATAGGCATAAGCCGTCAGATCGCCGCGCGGTGTGTTCTCCACGTAGGTGATGGGATTGCGCTCAAGTTTAGAGATCTCCGCGATGGCCTCCGCCACCGCTTCTGGGCTTTCCGCCTCGAAGGCTTTGTAGTTGGTGCCGAGCGTCTTGAAGAAGATGTCGAGGTGCCGTTCCGGATATGCCTGGGGCGTGTCGGGCTCACCCTTCGGCGGGGCTTCAGAAATTCCACGCGTACCGGCGGTTCGCAGGAACAGCCAATAAAGGTTCATCTTGCGCTTGGCGAACGCGGCACGCAGCGTTTCCTGTACCTTGCGATCGATGACGGCAGCACCGTCTGACACGAGGAGAATGGCGCGGGCCGCGGCTGACGTGTCGCGCTCGTGAATGTCCAGCGATAGCGCCAGGCCACGGCCGACATTCGTAAAGGCGAGCCCCGGCCGGTCCATGGCGGCGACGGCCGCCAGCAGCGCTGGCTTATGGTCCGTCAAAGGCAGCACGTGCATCGGTGACGTCGAGAACGCGGCCACGCCGACCAGATCATGATCGCGCGCCAGGATGAAGTCCTTGATCAACCGGCGGGCGGCAGCCGATTTGCTCTCCTCGCTACCTGCCGGCGCACGGCCAGCAAAGTTGTTGTCCATCGACGAAGAGCGATCGATCAGCAGCACGATGTGCGCCCCTTCGCCGGTCTTCGTGATCGTCTGCCCCTTCAGGTGCAGGCCGCCAATTCCGAGAATAAGCGCACCGATCGCGATTGCGCCCGTCAGCCGCAACATCCAGTTGAATGCCGCCGAAAGCGGATCGCTGCCGACCGGATCGAGCGATGGATATCCTTGCGGTGTGGCGCTGGAGCACAGCAACGGTAGCAACGCCAACGGCAGCAACCACGCCACGGCGGGATGCAAAAGTGCGAGCGCCGTCATCGCGCCGCCCTTTCGTGTTCGGCCAGCCGCGCCGCCAATTGTTCAAGGCTGGACCGGGGCATTGCAGCTTCGGCCGCGACGGCATCGCCTGCAAAGAAATAGGTCTGCGACGCCTTGAAGAAGCGCTCGATGGCCTCCCGCGCGGCTGTGTGCTCCGGGCGCACATCGAGAAAGTTCCCGACGTCGGCTGCGAGCAACCGATATCCTTGCGCTCGGTCGAAGGCACGGTGCAAGGCCAGCAGCAGGGCAGGGTAACTTTCGCGATGGCTCGCGACCACGCGTTGCGCCTCGGTGAATGGCCGGCCCGCGCGCCGATGAAACGGCCACCACGCCAGATGGAAGGCCAAGAGCCCGAGGGCCAGCGCCGCCGTCAACCCGGAGGCGGCGGCAAGATTGCGAACGGACGCGGTGCGCAAATACTCAGCGCGCGCATCCTCCTTGAGGAACGTAGCGGTCGTCTCTCCGCTCTTCTCCGGATAGATCTCGCGAATGGGCGAGATGAGGAACGTGAACGCGGGTATCGTTGCAATGCGTGTGCCCTGTGGGCCTTTGAGCTCGATGTTTGTCGGTGGAATTCTAACTTTCCGGGTATCGATCGGAACGTAGAAAAGTTGATACGTCAGCTGCAGTGTAAGAGTGCGCTTGCCTGCGGACGTCCGTTCGCCAGCCTTGGCCGAGCGCAGTTCGAGCCAATAGGCGAGCTGTCCGGGCTGAGGCAGCGATGCCGGCACGAACGTCTCGCCGTCGCTCACCTCGAACTGCGCCGTGCGCTGGATCAGATCACCGACGAAGTGCGCGAAGCCGCGCGGCTCTATCATGTGAACCGCAGGCTCGTTCGCAGCATGTGCGAACGGAACCCGGGCCAGCAGAAGAGGGGGCAGCAGAAACAGCAAGGCCAGCCGGCGGCGCATCGTCAACGCGCCCCGCTCATCAGGTGTGCCGCAAGCCGTTCCCAGTCGATACGGTCGATCACTTCGAACGGTTCGCGGCCAAAGCGGCGCGCGATCGCGCGAAAGTCAGATCGGCGCGCCTCAATCCTCTTGCGCCAGGTCTCCTTGAAAGACGGCCTCAGAACAATGAGACGGCGCCGGCCCGTTTCGAGATCGGCAAGTTCCATAACGCCCCAGTCGGGCAGCGCTTCGATTTCGGCACTGTCGTGCAGCGCAACGGGGATGACGTCGTGCCGGGAGAGACGCTCGAAAATCGCGTGAATGCGATCGTCCGGTATCAGGAAGTCCGACACGAGAAACACGAGACCGCGACGCCCGGTTGCCAGGATAGCCGCTTCGACCAGACCGCCGGCGCCACCACGCGAGGGCACGAACCGCCGGATACTATCGATCTTCTGGGCAATGGCAGAACGGCTCCGGCTCGGCGCGAGCGTCAATTCCGGCCGCACGCCCGTGTCGGCTGCGATCAGCGCGAACGTGTCGCCACTGCGGATGGCGGACGAGGCGATCGTCTGTGCCAGTTCGCATGCCAGCCCGAACTTTCTCGAGCGTCCGCTGAAGGACATGGACGCGGACACATCCATCAGAACCGAAACGGAGATGGCGCTCGTTTGCTCAAAGCGGCGTACGTAGGTATTTGCGAATGGGTCGCGCAGGCTTTGCCGCAAGTCGATGCGCCTTGGATCACGAGCATCGAGCAGAGACGTCAGATCGCGAAACATGCCACCGGTGCCGGCGAACGTGCTGCGATGCGCGCCCACGCGGGCCGTCCGGGTGCGCCAGGCCAGCCGATAGGGGATATCGACGGCGATTTCGGTCATGGGGCCGGCACCGTCTTGAACAGGGCGGCAATGAGTTCGCGCGCGATCGCCTCGCGGCGCAGTTCGTAGACGGGATCGAAGAAGATGCGATGCGCCATGGTCTCGTAGAAGACGTCGCGCACATCCTCGGGCACCACCGCATTGCGGCCGTCGAGCCAGGCGGCAACGCGTGCGGCACGGATCAGATAGCTGAGGCCGCGCGGGCTGGCGCCCGCCATCACGAGCCGCGACGTGTCGACGTTGCCGATCTGGATGCCAGCAGTGGCCGGATTGCGAATGGCGTCCCATAGCTCGACGACATAACGTTCAAGCGTATCGCTGGTCTCGATCTTGGTCTGTATGGTGCGCGCGACGGCGTTGAGCTGGTGGTGATCCAGCACGCCGCGGCTGATGCTATCGATCAGGCCGTCGGCATCGTGGAATTTCGGATCGAACACGAGGGCGCGCCGCGCGCCCGCTTCCGACGGCTGCTCGATGGCGATCTCCATGAGAAACCGGTCGCGTGCCGCGGCGGGAAGCTCGAACGTCTCTTCCCGTTCCACCCGGTTGCGATCGGCAAACATCAGGAGATTGGGGAAGCGGTATTCTTTGTTGAACGCAGAAACACTGCGCTCCGCCATGAGCCGCAACAGCAGCGAATGGACCTGCGGCCGGGCACGGTTGATCTCGTTGAAGAAGAAGATGGCGAGATCTTCGCCGGCACGCAGCACCGGGCCAGGCTCGACGCGCGGGCGCCCGTCGTCTGCGAGATAGGTATGATAGATGAGATCGGCCGGCATCAGGTCGATCGTTCCCTCGATGCGCTCGTACGAGCCACCGAGCGCGCGGGCGCTGGCGCGCAAGAGCGTGGTCTTGCCGACGCCGACGTCGCCTTCCAGCAGCACATGGCCACGCGCGAAGATCGCGATCGTGATGAGGCGGATCGCGCGCGATTGCCCAACGACCGCCTTGGCCACCTCGGTCTCGAAGGCGAGCGCGCGCAGGCGCCACGCGGCCAGATCTACCATCCCGATGGACGTTCCGGACGCGGCTTCATTGGCTCGGGCGAGCGACATTCGACCTCACAAAAGCTTTAGGCCCCGAAAGCGTGCGCCGTTGCCAGCGGTCTTTCGCAGCCTGGATGCGGCGCCGGAAAAATGGGTGCGGCATTCACCGCACCCCAGAGCCTCGGTGAGGAAGGGCAAACAGGAAGCACTATTGCCTGGCAGCCGAGGAAAGAGCGTTAGGACCAGTTACTGGATCTTCTTGACGTCGTAGGTCCACTTGCCGGATTTCTTGAAGGCTTCTGCGCGCTTGGCATTGCGCTCTTCCATGGCCTTCATGCTGTCGCCCTGCTTCTTCAGTTCGGCAGGGTTGTGCTTGGGGTCGTACTTGGAGCCGGCGACCTTATCGGGATAGCCAGGCTTTGCTTCCCAGCAGTTGCCTTCGGCCTTGCACTTGGTGCCGTCGTAAGCAACAGCAGCGGTGCTGGCACCGATGCCGATCGCAGCTACAGCGGCAATCGCAACAATCACGTTCTTCATGGCGTCTATTTCCTCCGATATCGTTTCAGTCTTCAGCGGTAGGCCCGCCTTCTTCTCTCCGTCACTCTCCATTGCCCGGCGAACCGGCGCGAAGGGCTAGCCACCGGAAATCTTGCATTGGTCGCCGTCCGCAGCCGGCTTGTCGCCTTCCGCGCTCTTCTTCTCTGCCGCCGCAGCCACCTTCTTCTCGGCCTCTGCCTCGGCAGCGGCGGGATCAGCATGGACTTCGGCTTTGTAGGGCTTGAAAGTCTTCTGTTGCTCGGGCGTCAGCCACTCGGCGGTCGACGGCTCTCCGACGTACAGGTGACGGATCCACGCCATCAGCTTCAGCGTCTCGTCGATCTGCAAATCGCTGTGCGGCCCCATCATGCCCTGGGCGCCACCGAAGATCGTCTCGTATAGACCCTTGTCTGTCGTGTTCTTCGGATAGGTCCAATAGTTGTCGTTGAGGCCTGGGCCGACCTTGCCTTCGCCGACGTGGCCGTGGCAGCCGGAACAGGCGACGAGATAGGCTTCCTCGCCCTTGGGCAAGCATGCCTTCACTTCGTTGTAGCCGTTCAGACCGTCTTCAAGAAATTTCTTCACGGCCGGCGTATCGCGCCCTTCCGGCGGAGCCTGCTCGAGAACCTTCAGCTCTTCTCCCGTGATCGTGTGGCGGAAGACTTCGGCGCCAATCGCACCGTTGGCCAAGATGGCGGTCGCAGCAATCAGTAGCGGCACGCGTTTAGATATCGTCATCCCGTAGGCTCTTTTCTTCTCTGTTTCGTTGGGGGTGGCTGCTGACCTCACGACCGCGGCGACTGCGAGAGCAGCGGAATGCCTTCGTCCTTCAGGATCTCCTCGATCTTCGGACGGGCTTTATCGAGAGCGGCATTGAGGTCCGCCTGCAGTGCCGCGTCGTCCTTGCGCACCGCCAGCGACTGATCGAAGTGATGCGGAACCTTCTCGCCGTCTTCGCGCACATTGTTGTCGGGAATGACGACCAGCTTGACCTTGCCGCCGGCTGCCTTGGCATAGCGGGCAACTTCGGGAGCGAAGTTCACGGCAACATCTGCCGTGCCATCGGCAACCTCGCCGACCATGCGGTCTGGCGGCACGCGCGTGAACTTGTTGCGCTTGTCCTTGAAGTTCGACAGCGAGTGCATGTAGTTGAAGTGGTCCTGGAACAGGCCCGATCTTCTCCATCATCACCTGCGGCGGCGAGCCCGGCGTAAACCCGATCTTGCCGGCCTTCTTGAGGTCGGGGCTGTCCCAGCCGGTGATGTTCGAGCTTGCTGTCGCTGCGCACGATGAAAACGTATGGCGCGCGATAATAGGGTTTCGTCGTCAGAACGCGCGGATCGCCGGTGTCGACACCCATGACGACATCGCACGCCTTCACGTCGAGCTGATCGCGAACGAGATAGATCGGATTCCTTGGGGAACCAGGCGAACTTCGCCGTGCGGCCCATGGCTTTTGCCAGTTCTTCGGCGATCTTGTTTTCAAAGCCGCTGCCGTCGTTCTTGGACATCGGCAGTTCGTTGGCCGACGCGCAGATGCGCAAAACCGAGGGATCGGCGGCGACGACGACGGCCTTGTCGGCGTTCGGGTCCTGTGCCGTGTTGCGCAGCTTGCGCAAAAATTGGGTTGGCAAGCGTGCCAGCAAGAAGCGCAGCAGTTGCAATCGTCTTTGGCGTGGCGAAACGCATCATGATTTTCAACACCGGGGGTTCGGGCGGCTGAAGATTGACTGGGGTGAGTGCCGCGGCGCATCTCTGCGCCGCGGCATCGTCATGCAGGCGAAATCAGCCTTTGAATTCGCCGGTTTCCAGGTTGTCGTACGGGCCCTTGCCATCGAGCGAGAACACCATGCAGACCGCCACCCATCTGGGTGTAGTTCGGCGAGGTTCTTGAAGGCGCCGACGGCACCAAGACCGGCGGTCGGATCCTGCAGGTCGAACACGAGGCCAACGCCCGGCCAGCCACCGACGCCGTACATGATGGCGACGTACTGCGTGCCGTCCTGTCTCATACGTCATCGGGTGACCGATCACGCCTGAGGGAAGCTTGAACTTCCAGAGCAGTTCGCCGGTGTCGGAGTTGCGGGCCTTGAGGAAGCCGTCGAGCGTTCCGTAGAACACCAGGTTGCCTGCGGTGGCCATGGTGCCGCCCCAGACAGAGAACCGCTCCATCTTCTCCCACTTGTACTCGCCGGTGATCGCGTTGTAGGCCTTGATCTGACCGAGACCGAGGTAGTTCTGGCGATCGCCCTTCGGGCCCGGATACATCCACAGGGTCGCACCGACGAAGAACTGGCCGGCACGATACGGAAGCATGAAGGGCTCCCAGTCCATGCAGATGTGGTTGATGCCCATGTAGAACAGCTGCTTGGTCGGATCGTAGCTGTCGTGGCCCTGGTTGTGGTAGCCCATGGCCGACGGGCAGATCTCCTTGCCCTTGTGGTCCATGCGCGTGCCGAACTCAGGATCGCGATTCGGCAGACCGGTCTTCAGGTCGACCTGCTTCACCCAGTTGACGGTGTCATCGAGCTTGTTGGCCGAGATCGAGATCGCCGTTCTCGCGATCGAGCGTGTAGACGATGCCGTTGCGATCCGGATGGGTCAGAAGCTTGCGCATCTTGCCCTTCCTTGTCCTTCTGCTCGGAGAGCATCATGACGTTGACGCCGGCGTAGTCCCATTCGTCGTGGGGGGTCTTCTGATAGCCGAACTTGGCCTTGCCGGTGTCGGCATCGCGGCCCCAGATGGTCATGGTCCACTTGTTGTCGCCAGGACGCATCGTCTCGTTCCACGGAGCCGGGTTGCCCGAGCCGTAATGGAACAGGTTGGTCTCCGGGTCGTAGGCGTACCAGCCCCAGTTCGTGCCGCCGCCGATCTTCCAGGCGTCGCCTTCCCACGTACCAGTGCCGAGGCCCTTGGTGCCGTAGTGCTTGTTGGCGCTGTTGAAGTCGTCAGCCGAGGCCGACTTCCTCGTCCGGGCCGGTTGCGTACACGCGCCAGACCTGTTCGCCGGTCTTGACGTTGTAGGCGGTGGTGTGGCCGCGAACGCCGAGCTCGGCGCCCGACGAGCCGACGAGAGCCAGATCCTTGATGACGTAAGGAGCCTGCGTCAGCGTCATGGCCGACCTTGATGTCGCCGTTCTCGACCTTCCAGACCTCTTCGCCGGTCTTGGCGTTGAGGGCGACGAGGTGGCCGTCGAGCTGCGTCTTGATGATCAGCGCGGGCGCCTTGCCGTCACCCGGCCAGTAGGCCAGACCGCGGTTCACGAGGTCGCAGCAAGCAACCGCGCGAGCGGCCGGATCCTGCTTCGGCTTGTGCTGCCACAGGATATGGCCGGGATCGTTCAGGTCGAGCGCGAACGTGTTGTTCGGGAACGACGTATGAACGTACATCACGCCGTCGACGACGAGCGGGGTGCCTTCATGCCCATGAAGCAGGCCGGTCGAGAACGACCAGGCAGCGCTTCAGGCTCTTTACGTTCTCGGCGTTGATCTTGTCGTTCGGGCTGTAGTTCTGCGAGCTGTAGTTCTTGCCCGGCATAATCCAGTTTTCGTTGCTCTTCGACAGCTCGTTGAGCTTGTCGTTGGCAATGGCCGTCGTGGCTGTGAGCGCAAAGCATGATGCCGTTGCAAACAGCGCCATTTGGAGGCGATTCGTCATTCCCAAAACCTCGCGTTATCCGTCCCAAGGCAGAGACAAGTATCCTCATCGACGCTCCGCGTTGCAGCGTGCGCCTATTGAAGTCCGTCTCTTTGAAGTGGCTCGGCGGTCCAGCATTCCTGTAGCGGAGCTGTTGCACCGTGCGCCGGCTCGCGGCTTTCGTCAGAGGCTCAAAACGAGCATGAGCTTAGGCCGTCTGCCTTGGAGTGGACGCTAGAAGGTCAACTTAAGTTGGTCTTTAGTCCATGTTGCAAAGCTCGGCGGGAATTGATGGCAACCAATCTCCGAATGCGCTCGGGCATGTCAGGAAGAGTTACTTTATAACATCATTGTGATGCCTCAACGTCGCGAGGTTGTGGTTTCAGTCAGCGTGAAATCTCGTTGCAATGGCAGCGAAACGCCGATTGATGACCGGACTTTGCTATGAACATGCCTTCCTATCGGCTTGCTGCGGGCTTGGCGCTTGTCGCTTGCGGATCTTGCCTCGCCAGCTGTGATGACGAGGCGCCGCAAGCGCAGGATAAGCCTGCTGCAACGGCGCAAAGCGCACCACAGAGCGCGGCGCATCAAGAGAAGTGGTTGCAGCCGAGCAGCAAGATCACCCCCGCGCAGTGGATGGCAAGCCGGACGCTGCCGGAGGTCAAGCCTCTTCATGATGCGGAGGTGAGGCGCATCGCCGCCAATCTCGACGCGGCCAACAATATTTATCGAGAGAGCGAACGCATGATCGCCAACCGCGCGGTCCAGGTCGAGGACATGTTGAAAGACATCGGCGTTAACGAACCGGCGGCCGACGTCCTCGACGGCCTGACGCGAGTCGCTGGCGAGATCGGGCAGACGGAAGGCTTCGGCGCCGTGAGCCAGCACTACGTCAACTTGAGGGCCAACCGGATTGATCGAGCGGAAGCCCTGGCAACCTTGACGTCACGCTATGGCGTGCGCCGGTGATCAATCGACCAAGGGTGGCATTTATTTGCAATATTCGAAACAGATCGCGGCCATGAAAAGCCAATCGCACCAGCAGCAGTTTCCCGGCGCTCCGGCCTGCGTCCTCGTTATCGACGACCATCCGTTCGTGCTGCAAGGCTGCGCGCGCACGTTGGAGGATACCGGCGCGCGGGTCCTGATGGCGAGCAGCCTGGCGGATGGCTACCGGCAGTATCGGGCGCACAAGCCCGCGATGATCATCGTCGACTTGACAATCCGGCAGGCGCTGCTGGGTGGGCTGTCGCTTGTTCGCCGGCTGCGGCTGCATGACAAGAGGACACCGATCCTCGTGCTCAGCATGCATTCTGATCCCACGATCGTTCGCCGCGCGCTCGAGGCGGGCGCTACGGGTTATGTCTTGAAGGATGCGCCGCCGGAGGAATTCCTCAAGGCGTTTCACATCGTGCGCCAAGGCCGCCAGTACCTGAGCCACGACGTGGCGTCCGAGATTGCGTTCAACGAAACGCGCAATTTCGCAAATCCGCTGCGGGCGTTATCCGTGCGCGAACTGCAAACCCTCTCGTTGATCGCGTCGGGGCAGTCATACGGCGCCATCGCGGAAGAGCTGGGTGTCAGCTACAAGACCGTGGCCAACACCACATCGCAGATAAAGATCAAGCTCGGGGCACGAAACCTCCCCGAGTTGATGCGCATTGCCATCCAGCACATTCCCGGCCCCATCGGCACTGGCCGCTGAACCGGGCCGTCCAATCCAGTGCTACGGATTTGGCACCGGCTTGTCGGTGGACGGCTCCTTGATCTCGATGCTTGACGGCTTCGAGAACGTTCCATCGAACAGCCGCTTGTCCGGCGTATCGGCCTGCGCCACCACGTTGCGTGCGGGCAGGCCCGTGGCCTTGTCGATGTAGAGGGTCTGAACGTTCGCCTTGAGGGCTGGCTCGTTCTTGGCCTTCTCTTCCATGGGCAATGTCGCCGCGTAGGCGAGATAGGTCTTGCCCTCGAATTCCTTTTCGCCAAGGCAGCTGTAGTCGATCTTGCTCTTGGAGGGCTCCGCCACGCTTTGCTTCAATTGCTTGGCGATCTCGTCGGCGAAGTTCTTGGGAACCTCCGCCCAGCCTTGGCCCTGGTTCGACCAGACCTTCTCGCCGATGGCGATCGTCTCCATTTCGGCCGGGCTGTCGCCGACCTTGACGCGTTGATGCATCCTGTCCGGCAGGATGTAGTCCACCTGCATCGCCAGCGTCCCTTGCGGGCTGACGATCTTGGTGGCGAGCCGGAATTCCTTGGATTCGCGCAGCTTGGCGAATGCCCCATCGACTTCCGATTGGCAATCAGCCCTGGCGAGCGAACCCGATGTTGGCAGCAATGCAATTGCGCAAAGTGATGACCTCACAGCCTTCTCCCGATTTCGCTTAAACGAATGCCCCTGATGCCAATCGCCCGCTTGCCAGTCGCGGCAAGATCCACCGGGAAATTCTCCCGCGGACGGGAAATCAGAAAGTTTGAGTTCCCCGCTGTCAGGTGGGCGCGCCTTGACCTGGCGGCCGGCAGGGGAGGGAAAAATTCCCAATCTTCGGGGCATGCCTTGCGCTGAGAGGCATCTCAGTTAGTTTCAAGCGCGTCGCAGGCGCGACATGTTTCGTGGCCGAACGGGTGCCGCGAACCGCGTGCGGTACTGCCACCATCCAAAATCAGAATCGGCGCCCTTCAGGCCTTCAAGCGGTCGGGCTGCAGCTTGGTCAGTCAGCGTGACAATCGAATTCAGCCAAAGCCCGACAAGTGCTGGTGCGGCCAAGGGCCGAAGACCCCGCTTGGCAATCCTGGCATGGTGGTCGCATCTCCCCATACGTGCCCACCTGTTGATTGCCATCGCGATTGTCTGCTTGATCGCTGCTATCATCGCCAGCGCCTTGGCTGTCTTGCGCGCCAACGATCGCGCGAGCGTCGAGGTGAAGGCGACCTTGCAGATCGCCGAGCGGTTGATCGGCGAGACCGTACGCGGTTTGCCTGAGACGACCTCGGCGGAGCTGTTGCTGGCCCACGTCTCGCAGCAGCTTCGCTACTTCCGGCACATCCGCACGTCCTTCACGGATCTGCAGGGCCACCATTCCGTCATCCTGCCGCCGATCGTTCCGGGCGCGGCGATCGATGCGCCGGAGCGGGCACCGGCCTGGTTCGAGCGTCTCGTCTACGGCGACGTGGAGACGCGCGAGGTTCCCATTGTTCTTGCCGGCAGCAAGATCGGCACGTTCCATATCACGGGAGAGCCCGCAGATGAGATCGCGGAGGTTTGGGACGACCTGTCGGAAGTCTCGCTCGTCGCCGGTGTCGTGGTCAGCCTGACGTTCGCGATGCTCTACTGGGTGTTGGGCCGCGTGCTCAATCCGCTCAAGACCCTCACCGGCGGCATGCAGGAGCTGGAGGTCGGCCACTACGGCACACGCCTGGCGCCGCCGCGCATCAAGGAATTGCAGCCGATCGCCAGCCGCTTCAACGCGCTGGCCAGTGCACTCGATGCCTCGCGCGCGGAGAACCGCGAACTGCTGGGCCACCTCATCACCGTCCAGGAAGACGAGCGCCGCCAGATCGCCAACGAACTGCACGATGAGGCCGGCCCTTGCCTGTTCGGCATAACCGCCAATGCCGGCTCCATCCTGACGATCGTGAAAGCCACCGACGCAACCCTGCGAGACAACGTTACCGAGCGCGTGTCGGCAATTCTCGATTCCGCAGAACGGCTGAAGTCGCTCAACAGGGGCCGTCTCAAGTCGCTGCGCCCTATCGCCATCGGCCGCGTCTCGCTTGAAGAGCTTCTCTCCGATCTCGTCACGGAATTCGAGAAGCGCTACCCCGGCGTGAATTTCTTCCTGGCCATCGAGCCCATCGCGCCACGCTACGGCGAGGCCATCGAGCTCACCATCTATCGCTGTCTGCAGCAGGGCCTCACGAACGCCCTGCAACACGGCGCGGCCGAAAACATCGATGCGCGTTTGCTGCTACGGCCTGTCACCGCGGGCGGCCCAAACGAGCTCGTGCTGACGATGACGGACGACGGCACGGGAATAGCCGAACGCACGCCCATCGGCTTCGGCCTGTCGTCGATGCGCGAGCGCGTGCTCTCCGTCGAGGGAACCTGCGCCATCATGCGCGCGGAACCGCGCGGCACCACGATCACCATCACGATACCCGTTCGCACGCCGCACGCCGACAAACCGCGCGGCGCCCTTACCAGCGAAAGCCGGACCTCATGACCAGCGTCCTCGTCATCGACGACCATCCGATCGTTCTGCAGGGCTGCCGCCAGCTGCTTCAAGACGCAGGCGCCAGCATCATCCATCAATCTTCGACGCTGGCGCGCGGCTTCCGTCTCTACCGGCAGCAGAAGCCGAACGTACTGATCGTTGATCTCGCGCTGAAGTCGGGCGCACTCGGCGGCATCTCCTTCATTCGCCGCTTGCGCCGCCTCGACCGGGACATTCCCATCCTCGTCTTTTCCATGCACCGCGATCCCGTCGTCGTCTCGCGCGCCATCGAGGCCGGCGCGACCGGCTACATCCTCAAGGACACGCCGTTCGAGGAATTCGCCCGGGCCTTCGACCGCGTCCGCCAGGGCAAGCGGTACCTGTCGAGCGATCTTGCGTCCGATGTCGTCTTCATGGAGGCGCGAGGGTCGTCGAACCCGCTGAAGGTGCTGACCGCACGCGAACTGCAAACCCTGTCGCTGTTGGCCGACGGCAAGCCCTACAGCGCCATCGCTGACGAACTCCGCGTCAGTTACAAGACGGTCGCCAACACCTGCTCGCTGTTGAAGACGAAGCTGCGCGTCGGCTCGCTGCCCGAGCTGATGCGCCTGGCCATCCAGCATCTCCCGGGCATCATGCCCGCGGGCTCCAAGAGCCACTGAGTATCAATCACCAGCAGCCGGCGGCAAGCCCGACAGATCCCAGATCCGCGCCGTGCGATCGTAGGACGCCGTCAGAACGTTCTTGCCGTCCGGGCTGAACTGCGCGCCATCCACTTCCTTCGAATGACCGGCAAGCTTGGCGATGTGGGCGCCCGTCTTGGCATCCCAGATCGACGCCGTCTTGTCGTGCGACGCGGTGACGATGCGCCGGCCGTCGCGGCTGAACTCCACGCGCGGGATCAGCCGCTTGTGGTGGCCCTGCATGACGGCAATCAGTGCGCCGTTCGACACATCGTAGATGCGGCCCGTCTTGTCGCTGGAAACGGTCACGACGCGGCTGCCATCCGGGCTGAACGCGGCGCGAAGTGCTGCACGCTCATGGCCCCCCAGTGTTTGCAGAACCTGGCCGGTCTTTGCGTCCCAGATCCGTCCGGTCTTGTCGCTCGAGGACGTCGCGATCTGGCTGCCGTCGGGGCTAAACGTGGCGCTGGTGACGAGCCCGTCGTGCCCTTCAAGCGTCAGCAGCGCGGCGCCAGTCATGCCATTCCACACCCTCGCGGTCTTGTCGCTGGAGGCCGTGAGAATGCGCGTGCCGTCGGGGCTGAATTCCACGCTCGAAAGCCATTCGGCATGGCCCTTGAGGTCGGCGATCCGCTTGCCGGTCTTGGCGTCCCAGAGCATGGCGGTCGAGTCGCGCGAGGCCGTCACGAGGCGTTGGCTGTCGGGACTGAACGCCACCGCCTCGATCATCTCCTTGTGGCCGTCGAGCGTCGCGATCTCCTTGCCCGTCTTCGCGTCCCAGATCTTGGCGAGGCCGTTGCGGCATGCGGTGGCAATTTCCAAGCCGTTGGGGCTGAAGATGGCCACGCGCACCGCCTCGTCGTGGCCAGCCAGCGTCAAAACGGTCTCGCCGGTCGCGGTATCCCACACGCGCGCCGTCTTGTCGCTCGATGCTGTCACCGCGCGTTTGCCGTCGGGGCTGTAGTCGGCCCACCACAAATCCGCGCCGTGACCGGCAAGCGAGACCGAAGGCACCTGGGCGGTGTCTGAGGCAGCAGGTTCGGGCGGGGCCGCCGGGGTGGAAGCCGTGTCGGATCGGGCAGGGCCCAAGACAGATCCGGCAATCACGGCTGCCGCCGCGGATACGGCAAGGACGCGCTGCAATCGCGCCGGATGATCCGAACGCCGGCCTTGCGAACTCGTGTCGTCATGGCAATCTCCACTCAGGTCGAGGCACTCCTACGGCTTGACCATGACGCCCCAGGGCAGGCGGCCAACGGGTATCGATTTCTCGGGTTTCAATGTTGCGACGTCGACCACCGTCATGTCGTTCGTCAGCCCGTTGGCGACGTACAGCTTGTGGCCGTCGGGATCGAGCGCCATGTGCCAGGGCCGCTGGCCGACGATGATGAAATCCTTCACGGCATACGTTGCGGTATCGACGACGGCGACGCGATTGGCGGTCGACAGCGCGACGAACGCCACCTTGCCGTCCTTGGAAAATCGGATGCCCATCGGCTGGATCAGCTCCGGCTTGATGCCGGGGATCTCGAAGCCGAACTTCTTCACGACCTTGTAGGTGGCGCTATCGATGACGGCCACGGTGCCGCCGATCTCCGACGACACCCACACGGTCTTGCCGTCGGGCGTGAACTCCGCGACGCGCGGGCGCGAATCCACCAGGATATTGGCGACCACCTTCAGGATGGCGTTGTCGATGATGTGCGCCATGCTGGTGGCCTCGGACGTGGCGACCGTGATGCGATCGTCCTTGCTGACGGCCATGCCCTCCGGTTCGACACCGACGGTGATCTCGGCCAGCACCTTGCCGTCTGACTTCTCCAGAACCGTCACCATGCCGTCGTCTTCGTTGGCGACGTAGATGCGCTCGCCCTTGCTGTCGACGTCGAGCAGTTCGGGGTCGGGTCCGGAATCGAGGCTGCGGACGATCTCCAGCGTTTGCGTATCGACGATGTCGAGGCGGTTGTCGTCGCCCGCGCAGACGATGAGTTCCTTGAAGTCGGGCGTCAGGATCATGCCGCGCGGGCGGGCGCCGGTTTGAATGACCTTCGTGACCTTCAGCGTGACGCTGTCGATGACCGTTACGGTGTTGTCCTTCTCATTGCTGACGAAGATCGTGGCACCCGCGGCCGGTGCGGCCAGCAGCGGCAGGATGGCGATGAAACGGACCGTGTGTAGGAAACCGGGCATGTCGATGGGCATCTCGCGCTTGAGGATCAATTCGGCTTGGGCATGCGGCACTGGGTTTCCGGCTCGTCGTAGCCCAGCGTGTCGGTGAGAAACTTCTGGTGCAGGAAGCCTTCCTGCGGCGAGATCGAGACGAGGGCGCGCGCTCCCGACAGCAATACCGGCTGACGCATCTGGTTATCCCAGCGGCGGAACGTCATGGCCTGGCCCTTGAAGCCGGCGACGCCGAACTCCTTCGACAGCATGTAGGCGCGAATATCCGCAGCGCCCGTCTTGCTGAGGCGCGTGACGGCTTCGCCGAACACGCGCATGCCGAGCCAGGAGGTATAGTCGCGCTCCGTCATCGTGCGCTGGGCGGCGCGCTCGAAACGGTTCTGCATCTGGGTGCCCGCGTACTGCTCGAATGAGCGATGCCAGGCGAGCGCCTGCAGGCCGTGCGAGCCGACCACCGGCCGCGGCACGGCGGTGCGATATTGCAGGTAGTCGCCGAACGCCTCGCTGATGTCCGACACGAACACGACGTCATGCTGCGGTGCGTTCTGCGTCAGCATCGGCATCTGCGTCTGGATCTGCTGATGTCCGCTGTCGGTGCGGCGCGAGCCGGCGTCGAACTTGTAGGACCGTTCCTCGACGATCTTGGCGCCATAGCGGCCGGCCGCGCGCTTGATGGCGCGGGCGTAGGCCAGATCCTCAGGCTTCTCGCCCGCGATCAGGAACCATTGCCGCCACTTCTTCCACAGCAGGTACTGCGCCAGCGCGTCGGCACGCATCGCGTAGCTGGGCATGATGTGAAACAGGTTCGGGCGGCAGTTGGCGCCGCGCAGCTCATCGTCGCTGGCGCGAACGTTTAAGATTATGGCATCGCGTGCCTCCGGCAGGTCGGCGATCGCCAGCAGATCCGCCTGCTCGAGGTTCGCAACGAACAGCCGTTGTCCGGCGCCAGCAGCTCCTTGAACGGCGCGACGACATCGTCCTTCCCGGCGATGATCGTCTCCTTCAGCGCGTAGCTGTGGTTCAGCATGCGCCCGGTCATGTTGTTTTCTTTGAGCGCGACGCGCGCACCTTGCACGCCTTCGTCGGTGAGTACCTTGTCCAGCAGCGATAGCGGCGGCGGCTCGGGGTACTGTTTGGTGACGTACGTGATGTCGACGGCCATGACCGGTCCGGCAGGGATGGCGGCAGGCTGTTGCTGCTGCGTGTCGTTGGCGGTTTCCGGATTGGCAGCCGTCTGCGCTGCCGCCCCGGCAAGGCAAACGCCGACCGCGACGGCGAGCCAAGTGCAGGCTCCAGACAATCGCAGCAACGTCCGGCTTGCGTTCAGATACTCACGCACGTTCGATCTCGCTTGCGGTCAAGGCGCGGCACGCGCTCTGAGGACAGGGAGTGCTGGCCGCCGCCGAATAGCGGCCAGCACCATGCGATTACCAGTTCCTCCTGGCGTCGCCATGAGTCCAGATCGACCGGATCCAGGCGATGATCTTCCAGAGGTCTTCTTCCTTCGTGATGATGTCGTGATAGGGCGGCATCGGCCCCACGACGTTCTCGCTGCCCTTACGCTTGTAACCGGCAGCCTGCAGGTCTTTCGACCCCATCGTGATCAATCGGAACAGCGTGTCGTCATCGCTGCCGTAGACCCAGATCTGGTTGGTCAATGGCGGGCACATGCCGCCGCCGCCACCACCGCCGTGGCAACCGTTGCAGCTGTTGCCCATGTAGATCTTGTGGCCTTCTTCGATGGCTTTCGCGTCACCGGTGAAGGGGTTCTTCAGCGTGCCCTTTTCGGAGACCTTGATGCGTTCGGCAGGCGTCATCGTGCCCATGGCACCGCCGGCAGGCGCGGCAGCAGGTGCACCAGCGGCAGCGTCCGGCGCCTTGGTCTCGCCGCCAGCGGCAGCTGGCGCGGCCGGCGCTGCAGCCGGTGTCTCCGGTTTCGGCTCGTCGGCTGCCTGCAGCGCAGACATCCCCGCTGCGCTGGCGAGCGCCACGAGCAATGTGAGCGCCGCAGCATTTCTGGTCATCTTCTTGAGCACGCGTCTAATCCTTCCCGATTGACTTAGTGAGCGATGTCTTACGAAGGGGGCTCGGCGGCATTCTGTCGATGCCCGCGGTTCCCGGTGTTGCTGCGAAATCTTCCCGTCGCTCGCGCCAACGCTATTGCGTGGGCCGCATCGCCTCCCATGAAGCACGGGCGCGGCGGATGTTCGACTTCGGCCATGCCGGAAATATTCGACGGACGTCGCGCTGTTGAAGCAGTAGAGTTTGCGGTCGTCGGGATCGATCCAGTTCAGCGAGCAGTCGGTCTTGATCACCGCACCCGCGGCCAGGCCGATCGGATCGTGATTGTCGAACTCGCCTTTCATGCCGTGACGCGGCGTTGCCGATTTCCAGATGCCGTCGGGCCGTTCCACGGCCTTGGCCTCCGGGCCTGCACCCGGCGCCGCTTGCACACTGCCCAACAGCACCAACGCGGCGATCGGTGTTGCGATGCCATGCATCAGTTGTTCCCCGCCTGCTCGAGCAGACGAAGCAGGCTGACGACCGCGTCGTTGCCGTTCTGCCGCGCCAGGTCGCCCGCAGTCTTGCCGTCCTTCGTCTTGACGAGCGGATCCGCACCGGCCTGGGCCAGCAGCCCGACGATCGGCGCGTTGTTGTGGGATGCAGCCAGGATCAGCGCGGTAACGCCCGTCTCGCTGACGGCGTTGACGTTGGCACCCTTGTCGATCAGCGCACGCGCGATCTCCAGGATGCCCGGGTCTTTCGGGCTCCACTTCTCGATGCGCTGCTTGCCGGCTCCGAGATGCAGCTGGTTGCCCTCCTTGCCGGAGGCGAGCATCAACGGCGTCAGTTTCGCTTCGCCGACGGCGGCGTTGACGTCGGCGCCGGCCTCGATCAGCGCGATGGCCGATTTGTAGTGGTCATCCAGGATCGCCAACGCAAGCGGCGTGTATCCGTTGGCCGTCGCGGTGCTGGAACTGGCTCCGCCCTGGATCAAAGCGGCAATCGCTTCCGGCGTATTGCGCAGCACCGCGTGATGCAGGGCGGTGTATCCGTCCTGGTCGGTCGCGTTGACGTCGGCCTTGAGGGCGATCAATTCGGCGATCAGCTTCGATTTGCGCTGCCGCGCTGCGCTTTGCAGCGCCGTGTATCCCTGGCTGTCGCGCTTGTTGAGATCGGCTCCCTTGGTCAGCAGGAACTTGATGCGATCGATGTCGGCGGCAAGCACCGCATTGGCGAGCTCGCCGTCGATATCGGCGCCGTCCGCAAGCCAGTTCTCGACGCGTTCCTGCGTGACGAGTTGATCGGGGGCAATCGCGACGCTCGGGCCGCCAATGCCGCCGCCGGTCTGCTGCAGTGGCACCGTATAAATCCCGTGCGCCGGCAGGTCGCCTTGCACGACGCACTTCGAGCACTGCACCAGCGGCACGCCGAAGTCGCGCAGCGTCTTCTCAATCTCAGCCTTGCGGGCTTCGAGCGCGAGGTCGAACTTGTACTTCAGGATCCAGTCGATGTTGCGCAGGCCGATGGCGATCTCGAACTCCTGGGGAATTTCATCCTCCCAAAGGTTCACCGGCGTGATCGTCAGCGGCTGGCCCTTCGCCTTGAGCCACCCGGCGAACGGGCCCCACACGCCTGCAACGTCGAGCTTGCCGTCGAGCACCTGCTGCACCTGCTGGTAAGGCTGGTTCTCGGGCTTCAGATCGGCGTTGTGGCTCAACACATGCAAAGAAACGTTCTTGATGACGCCACGCTTGGTGAGCGCGCTGCGCAAGCCAGACGTTTGGAAAACGCCGATCTTGAGGTCGTGCAGCTTGGGATCGTCGAGGTTGGCGATCGTGATGTCGCGATCGCTGCGATAAGCGAGAACATACGTCGTCTTGTAGAGTGGTGTCGTCGTCAGGATGCGCTCGAAGCCGACCGGCATGTCGAGCAGCACGTCGCATTCGTTGACCTCGAACGTCTGGCGCGTGATGCCGCGCTCCAGGTAGGGTCGCCAGAAATAGTGCACCTCCGTGCCCATCTCCTTGGCGACGAGTTCGATGATCTTGTTGCCATAGCCGGCACGGTTGATATCCGACAGCGGCATGTTGCCGGGATCGCCGCAGACGCGCAGCTGCTCCAGCTTGCGGGCGGTCGCAGCCTTCTTGAGGGCGGTGTGGTCGGCGGAGGAGAGCGGCAGCTGCGAGTCGAGCTTGCCGATCGCTGTCTTCAGCGCACGCTCTTCGGCAGACTGCGGCTTGTCTTCCGCGAATGCTGGCAACACCACGCCGAGGCCGGCGACCAGAACCGACAAGAGGCGAGAAAATTTCTGATGCTTCACGCAATCAACCTTCGGATACACCGGCGCTTGCAGCCGGGCGGGATATTGAGGGTGCCGAAGTTTTCAAGATGCGTCGGAGGGCAGTCGCCAAGGCGAAGCCCTCCGATCAGGTCGTGATCACGGAACGATGGTGTGGCAGCCGTCGCAGGCTGCCACCCAGTCTTAGTCCGTGACGCGGAAGGTGAAGAGCGCGCCGCCCTGGGGGATCTTGTCCAGGTTGGCTGCCTTCGTCATGGCGGTGGCACCGATCGCGCCGAACTTGTCGGAGAGATCGAGGCCAGCCGTGACGGGCAGACCAATCCAGCCACCGATGCCGGAGAGGATCGACACGTACTGCTTGCCCTTCAGCTTGTAGGTGATCGGATTGCCGATGATGCCGGAAGCCAGCTTGCGGCTCCAGAGCACCTTGCCGGATTCACGATCGACCGCGCGGAAGTCGCCGCCCAGCGAGCCGTAGAACACGAGGCCACCGTCGGTCACCAGCGTGCCACCCCAGTTCGGGTACTGATCCGGAATTTCCCAATCGGTCTTGCCGGTCAACACGTCGAACTTCTTGACCTTGCCGGTGATGCCGGGCTTCTCAGGATACATGAACACGTTGGCGAACACGTAGACCGTGCCCTGCTGCGTGTGCGTGCGCTCCTGGGGTTCCAGCTCCATGCACCAGTTGTTGGTGGGGCAGTAGGCCTTGCTCGGATCCTTGGGGTCGATCGAGCAGGGCTGCTGGTCCTTGCCGCCCATGGCAGACGGGCAGGCAGCGACGTTGCGGCCACGCTCCAGCGGCGAGTGCTCGCGCACCTTGACCGGACGGCCCGTCTTCAGGTCGATCTTCTCGGCCCAGTCCGTCGTTACGTACTTGTTGGCGCGTAGCAGCGTGCCGTCGGTACGATCGAGAACGTAAGCAAAGCCGTTGCGGTCGAAGTGAACGAGCGTCTTGCGCTTCTTGCCGTCGACGTCCATGTCGACGAGCATGTTCTCGTTGACGCCGTCATAGTCCCACTGGTCGAAGGGGGTCATCTGATAGGCGAACACGGCTTCACCGGTATCGACCTTGCGGCCGAAAATGGTCATCGACCACTTGTTGTCGAACTCACCCGTGTTGCACTCTTCGTGCGTCTTCTTGGTGCAGCGATAGGCCGGGCTCCACAGACCGGGGTTGCCGGTCGAGTAGTAGACCATCTTGAGTTCTGCGTCGTAGCTGAACCAGCCCCACGCGGCGCCGCCGCCGATCTTGTAGTCCTCGCCGACGTGCGTCTTGATGCCGAGGTCGGTGCCGGCCGTGCCGTAGTGCGGGTTGGCCTTGTTCGTGTCGGGCGTCAGGCAGACGTCCTTGTCGGAACCCGTCGAGTGGCAAGCCCAGACTTCCTTGCCGTCGGCAAGGTTGTAGGCCGTCACGCGGCCGCGTGCTGCGAACTCATCGCCGCCGAAGCCGGTGATGACGAGGTTCTCAGCGATCACGGGAGCGCTGGTAATGGTCTCGCCCTTGTCGGGGAAAGCGCTCTTGACGACCCAGAGCTCTTTGCCGGTAGCGGCATCGAGCGCAATGATGAAGCCGTCGAGCGTGCCGTAAACCAGCTTGCCATCGGCGTAGGCCGCGCCGCGATTGACGGTGTCGCAGCAAGCGCGCGGAACAGCGGATTCATCGCGGTCCGTCTGCTTGACGTAGTTCCAGATCTGCTTGGGATTATCCGGGTCCGAAAGGTCGAGGCCCTGGGCAATGTTGCACTTGGACATTTCCGGGCAGCCCGAGATGAAGAACATCATCGGCTTGCCGCCGACGTCTTCGATCACGAGGGGCTGGCCTTCATGGCCGCGCAACGCGCCGGTCGACTGCGACCAGATCATGTTGAGCTTGGAGACGTTCTTGGTGTTGATGTCTTTCAACTCGCTGTGACGCGTCAGCTTGTTGTCTTTCCCGGGCGCGCCCCAGACATCCGGATTCTGCGAGCGTTTCTCGACTTCGGCGTTGGCAAGAGCACCCCCCGCCATACCGAGCCATGCTGCAGCGAGCGCAGCTGGCAACAGCAATTTCTTATAACTCATTTTGCTTCCTCTCCTTGGTCAATGTCCCAAAGCATTCGTTCTCATGCTTCTGGTTGGACCCGGGCCAATGGGCGCCTGCAGTGCGCTCGCGCAGTCGCGCCAACACAGCAGTTCGCGTTGACGGACCTGACAAACAGGCCGCCTTCCTCAAGCTCCGCTCCGGCGTTGGATCGTCCAATCGTCACCGGATGGCAGGCTCAACTCCCAGGTTCATCTCTCGAAGTGACTTCGCCATCCTCCCTTAGGTGCAGCACGAAACGTTGCACCGAGCGCCGCGGCGCTGTGCTTCTAAGGGGCACAGACTTCCGTTGAGGCATCTCGTCGCGCGAATGGCGCGGACGATGCGACTTTCGGATGAGGAATAAGCAAACGCTACGGGACTTCTTCCCGATCGATCCGGGAAAAAGTCCAATCGGGAAAAAGTCCCTGGCTCGCGTCCGCGGAAGCTTCTGCAGGTCACTGTCGTCCACGCAGCGCGAGGCGGAACGAAAAGCGGGTGCCGTAAGAGCTAATGGAGGTCAGCTGTCACGACACCCGCCAAGGTCTGCAAGCCACACCATACTAAATGGCCTCAAAGCATCCTCACACAGGACAACTTCCCGAAATCAGGCGGCATTGGACTTTTCTCAAGTGACACATGCATCGCTACGTTGCGACCCGCGGCCGTGATATGGTTGCAGTCCATGCATTGACGATAGGCACGATCCACGGCTGGGCCCGCAAGCACCTGGCACCAACCGAGGAGCACATCGATGACGTTCACCAAGGTCTGGGCAGCGTCCTGCATGGCAGGACTGATTGCGGTTCTCTGCGCGCTCGCACCATTGACGGCTTCGGCCTCCGAGCCCTGGCCGGAAATCCGCAAGGAAGTTTTCGGTGACCGGGCGATCAAGGAAACGAGCCCTCCCTTCGCCCTTTATGCACCCGCGCAGGCTGCCGATGCCTCGGTCGTACCGATCGACATTCGCTTTCCGTCCAGCATCGCCAGACAAGGTGAAGGCGCTCACGCTCGTAATCGATCGCAACCCCGTGCCGCTCGCGGCAACGTTTGCGTTCGAGGATGCCTACCGCAAGCTGGACATCGGCGAGCGTGCGCTGTCGACGCGCGTGCGGATCGACAACTTCTCGAAGGTGCGTGCGATCCTGGAGACGACGGACGGTGAGCTTTACATGATTGCCAAGTTCGTCGCGGGCGCCGGCGGCTGTTCGGCCCCGAACTCGAAAGACCCCGACGAGGCGCTGGCTGCCATGGGCAAGGTTCAGGTCAAGGCGACGAGCAGCGTCCAGCACGGCGACACATGGCGCGACGGCGTCGTGATGGTTCGCCACCCGAACTTCACCGGAATGCAGATGGATGCGAAGACGCGCAACTACACGCCGGCCCGCTACATCGACAAGCTCGAGGTGTCCCTTGGCGACAAGCTGCTGTTCTCGATGCTCGGCGGAATATCGATCTCGGAAAACCCCAACCTTCGCTTCACCTACGGAACCACGGCTGTCGCCGACCGTCTCTCGGTCACCGCCAAGGATACCGAGAACACGACATTCTCCGGCGGCGAAACCGATAGCGGCACGTAAAGCGGCAGCGGGGCGCGCAGGCCTTGCAGTCGAAATGCTTGCCGGACAAGACAGGCGGTCTCTACATTTCCGTGCAATCCACTGACGATCTGGTCGCCGCGTTTCGCAGAACGCTCGGCTGCCCATACCTGACCGAGCTGGGCAATCGCAAATACGGCTGATGCTCAGTTCGCCTCGACAAGAAATGTCAAGGTCGTCCGCCAGTTCTTCCAGCCCTTCGACGCCGTCGGAGTTCGTCAGCAGCGTGATGGAGATCCACTGGCCGCTCGCCGTTCGCTGTACGATCGAGTTGTACGCTGTGAAGCCGGGCACGGTGCCGGAATGGAACCACCGCTTCCGGCCATCCACCTCGTCCATGAACCAGCCCATGCCGTAGTAGATGGTGGGCGTCACGCGGCCGCCTTCGCGAAACATT
This sequence comes from uncultured Pseudomonadota bacterium, assembly GCA_963846845.1. GTDB lineage: Bacteria > Pseudomonadota > Alphaproteobacteria > Rhizobiales > Hyphomicrobiaceae > JAKAXS01. The sequence continues at coordinate 376,106 of CAWJXQ010000001.1, forward strand.
TCCTGGTGCATCTGGGGCGACAGGATCTTGCCGGACATGAGCGCTACGTTCCAGGCGAAGAGATCGCGTACCGTGCTGGCCGCATCACCGCTGCCCTTCAGCCAGTCGCGATCCGAGAAGGCGGCCCGCCGGTGGTACGCCGGGATCGCCATGCGATCGAGGCGATAGCCCGTGAAGTCGGTGGACGGCATCGCGGCCAGGCCGAACACCTCCGTCTGCAACACCTGTTCGTAGCGATGTGGCACGCCGTTCTTCCACAAAGCCGCTTCAAGAACCTCCGCCAGGATGAAGTAGCTCGTGTTGCTGTATTCGAACGTGCCGGGCCAGCCGCTGGGCTTCTGCTTCTTCAACTCGGTCAGCAGCGTTGCGGCCTGCACCGTGCCCCAGGGGTCCACAGCGTCGGGCGGCGTCCGCGTGAAATTGGGCAGGTTCGACGTCATGTTGAGCAGGCTCCGGATCGTGATCGGGTTTTGTCCCTCCACGCGCCAGTCTTTCGTGCCCTCGAAAATATCGCCGATGTCCGTATCCAGCGTAATCGGGCTCAGCGTCCGCGGCGCCAGCGCGCCCTGCTCGATCATGCGCAACACGGCCGCCGCCGTGAACTGCTTCGTCACCGAGCCGATGCGGTAAACGGTATCGGCCGTCGCCTTGCGGCCGAGCCCGGCGGCCCCGGCCCCTCCGGCAAACAGAAGTTCGCCATTCAGCCCGATGGCGATGCTGATGGCGGGTGGGCGGATCGGTGCTGTGCCGTGTGGCCGCAGAAAATGCTCGGCCATCTCCTGCGTCTGGCGCGCCTTGTCTTCGTTCCAGGACGCCGCCCGCGCGTTGGCCGCGCCGAACCCGAGCGCGATAACCAACGTCATCGCTAGCATCCGTACTCGCATCCGCTTGCCTGGAAACGGCCCGTGGGGCGTGTCTGTTGCGGGCAGTATCCGGCGAAATCGTTCGCTTGCGCAATAGGTTCGCCAGCCGCAGCCGCCCGGATCGGGAAAACTTCCCGATATGCCTTGGATATCTTGCGATTGGGGAGCGGTTCGATACGGTCGCCCGCACGCCCAGCCAATCAATCCGAGGTTCCTCACGATGCCGAATGTCCCATCCCTTGCCACGGCGCTGCTGCTGTCCGCGTTGTTCAACACGGCAGCATTCGCCGCCGACGGCGAGCTTCCCCAGCGGGAGCCCGGCAAGTGGAAGCTGCATACCGAGATGGACGAGGGCCGTGGGCCGATCAAGCAGACGCTGACCATGTGCATCACGGCCGAGATGGAGAAAAGCACCGCGGAGGCCAGTGCCAGTGAGCACAAGTCGAATTGCACGCGATACGACGTGAAGAAGGAAGGCGAGACCACGCTTGTCGACGCCGAGTGCGCTTATGCTGTCGACAAGGTGACGAGCCGCACCGAAATCTCAGGCGATTTCAAAAAATCGTTCTCGGTCAAGATCGTCTCGACGACGATCACCACGCCGCCGTCGGGCAAGCCGTTGCAGCGCGAGCGCAAGATCAGCCAGACCGGCGAAAACCTCGGCGCCGACTGCGGCGACATCAAACCCGGCGAAGCCGTTACCGAAGACGGCAATCGCGTGATGGTGCAGTAGCAGGTATCACAGAGCCGCATGGCCGAGTTTCGGGGTCAGACCCATGGGTCTGACCCCATGGCACGGGCTCGCGGAATCCTGCGCCGGTCAGACGACGGCACGCGCTCTCGTGCCGCTACGGGGCCGCGCTCGCCGCTTTCCCCGGCTTGATGGCGACGCCCCAGGGAAGTCGCCCAACCGGCACGGACTTCTCGGGCTTGAAGGTTTCCACGTCGATCACGGTCATGTCGTTCGTGAGGCCGTTGGCGACGTACAGCTTCTTGCCGTCGGAGCCCAGGCTCATGTGCCAGGGCCGCTGTCCCACCAGGATGTAGCGCTCGATCGCATGCGTCTCGACATCGACTACGGCGATGCGATTAGCGTGGCTCAACGCCACGAACGCGCGTTTGCCGTCCAGCGTGAAGCGAATGCCGATCGGCTGGATGAGATCCGGGTCCACGCCGGGAATTTCGAAACCGAACTTCTTCACGATCTGCAGGCTCTTGGCATCGATCACCGATACCGTGCCGCCGATTTCAGACGACACCCACACGTGGGCTCCGTTGCGGGTAAACTGCGCCTCGCGCGGGCGCGTATCGACCAGGATGTTGGCCAGCACCTGGAATGTCGCATTGTCGATCACGTGAGCCATGCTGGTGGCCTCGGATGTGGCCACCGTGATCTTGTTGTCCGGGCTGACGGCCATGCCTTCCGGCTCGATGCCGACGGGGACTTCCGACAGCACCTTGCCGTCGCTGCGCTGCAGGATCGTGACGATGCTGTCGTCTTCGTTGGCGATATAGATGCGGTCGCCGTTCGGATCGATGTCGAGCAATTCTGGATCGGGACCGGACGGCAGCGTACGTGTGACCTCCAGCGTTTCCGTATCGATGACGTCGAGCCGGTTGTCGTCGCCCGCGCACACCAGGAGCTCTTTGAAATCTGGCGACATCACGATGCCGCGCGGGCGCAGGCCGGTGGGGATTGTCTTGATCACCTTCATCGACTCGCTGTCGAGCACGGTGACGGTGTTGTCCTTCTCGTTCGACACGAAGATCGTGTCGGCGCGGGAGGTGGTGGCAATGCCGGCACTCAACATCGCAGCAAGAGCGAGGTTTAAACTTCTCCCTCTCCCCGCGCGCGGGGAGAGGGTCGGGGTGAGGGGCAGCAGCGAGCACGACGCCCAGAACCTGCCCCTCACCCTAACCCTCTCCCCGTGAAGGACGGGGAGAGGGAACAGGGAAGCGAACTTCGTTGGCGGCGTGGACATCAGCTAAGGCTCCGAAGTTGGGGAGGATAGAGCAGCGCTCCGTCAGTTCTGCGCTGGCGGTGCTGGATCAGGAGACGGTGCGGAGGTGCCAGCATCCGTGCGGCCCGGCTTCACCAGGAACTTGAGCGCGCCGATGGCGTCGTCGTGCAGCGCCTTCTGCGCGATGTCGAGCGCGGTCTTGCCTTCCCCGGATTTCAACGAGGCGTCGGCGCCGGCGCGGAGCAGCAGTCCGATCATCGGCGCATTGTTGTGACCCGCCGCGATCATCAAGGCCGTCACGCCGTGCTTTGAAACCGCGTTGAGGTTCGCACCCTTCCGGATCAGTTCGTCCGCGAGCGCGATGGGTGCAGGGCCCTGCGTCACGTGCGTCTGCCGCGTCTGCGCCGTGATCTGCGTCGCCACCGCCATCAGCGGCGTGATGCCGTTCCGCTCCTGAGGCAAGATTGACGTCGGCGCCGTGATCGATCAGGGCCTTGGCCGCATAGTAGCGGCCGTCGGAGAGGGCCAGAACCAGCGGCGTAATGCCGTTTCTGTTCGCCTCGTCGACCTTGGCACCTAGCTTCAGCAGCATTTCGACCGTCGGTACGTGATTGCGGGCGATCGCATAGTCGAGTGGCGTGAAGCCGTCGCGTCCTGGCGTTGACATCGGCCTTGTGCTTGGCAGAGCAGCTCGACGATTGGCGAATTGCGATTGCGCGCGGCGCTGTGCAGCGGGGCGTAACCGTTGGAATCGCGCAGGTTGACGTCGGCACCCTTCTCGATCAGCATCGCTACACGGGTCGCATCGTTGCCGATGATGGCATTGCCGAGTTCGTCGTTCAGATCCGCTCCATCCTTAAGCCACTGCTCGACGCGCTCTGCCGTCACGACCTGGTCGGCGGATGCCTTATCGCTGGCCCTGACCGGTTCGGCCTGTTTCAGATAGCGGTCGTCCGCGCTGGAGAGGCCACGCAGCTTGGCGTAATAGCTGCCGTGCGAGGGAATATCGCCCTGCACCGTGCAGCGGCTGCATTCGACGAGCGGCACGCCGTAGTCGGTCAGGATCTTTGCTATCTCGTCCTTGTTGCGGTCCAGCGCCCAGTCGAGCATGTATTTCAGCAGCACGTCGTTCTGCTTCATGCCGATGGCGAGATCGAACTCCATCGGCACCTTGTCTTCCATCATGTTGACTGGCCGGATGGTCAGCGGCTCACTCTTCATCTTCGGCAGCCATCCGGCGAATGGCCCCCAGACGGCCACGAGGTCGAGCTGCTTGTCGACGACCTTCTGCACCTGGCGCCAGGGCTGCTCCTCCGGTCGCAGGTCCGCCATGTGCGAGATAATGTGCACGTCCATCCTGGCATCGTCGATGCCGCGACGCGACAGCGCCTCGCGCATGCCGGAGTGCTGGAATACGCCGATACGCAACTCCTTCAGCTTCGGATCGTCCAGGCTCTTGATGTCGAGCCCGCTGTCGTTGCGCCACGCCATGACGTAGGTGGAGCGGTACAGCGGGTTGGTCGTCAGAATGTGCGCCTGCCCGCCGACGGGCATGTCCATCAGCACGTCGCACTCGTCGTTGGCGAATGTCTGACGCGTGACGCCGCGCTCCAGATACGGCCGCCAGAAGAAGCTGACTTCGCCGCCCATCGCCTTGGCCAGCAGCGCCGCGATCTTGTTCTGATAGCCCTCGGCCTTGTCGTTCGACATGGGCATGTTACCGGGATCGGCACACACGCGCAGGCGCTTCAGCGTGCGGTTGCGCGCTTCGGCCTTGGCGGCGCTGTGTTCGGCGTGTGTGAGATCATCGTAGTTCTTGTTCTTCGTGTACTCCTTCAATCGCTGGGCGTTGGCTGGGCTGCCCAATGCGAGACAGACGAATATGAAGGAGATGCAGGAAATCGCGTTGCGCACGATGCAAGTTTCCAATTGCTGAAGGACGCGATGTCTCCCTCTCCCCGCGTGCGGGGAGAGGGTCGGGGTGAGGGGCAGCTACGCGCCGCAGCGCAAGATCCTGCCCCTCACCCTAACCCTCTCCCCATCAAGTGCAGGGATGGGGAGAGGGAATCAGAACGGCACGACGCCCGGAGCCTTTCGGCACCAGGCGTCTGCCGGTTTGCTTACGTCAGCATCAATCGAACAGGCGGAACGTGTAGAGATTCGCGCCCGGCGGGATGCTCGTCAGGTTGGCGGCTTTCGCCATTGCCGTTGCACCGATGGCACCGAACTTGTCGTTCATGTCCAGGCCCGCGGTGACCGGAAGTCCAATCCAGCCGCCGATGCCGGCGAACACCGACACATACTGCTTACCCTTGATCTTGTACGTGATCGGGTTGCCGATGATGCCGGACGACAGTTTGCGCTGCCAGATGACCTTGCCCGACTTGCGGTCGACGGCACGGAAGTCTCCACCCAGCGAGCCGTAGAAAGCCAGTCCGCCGTCGGTGACGAGTGCGCCACCCCAGTTCGGGAACGGATCGGGGATTTCCCAGTCCGCCTTGCCGGTCACGACGTCGAACTTCTTGAACTTGCCGGTGATGCCGGGCTTCTCAGGATACATGTACACGTTGGCGAACACGTAGACCGTGCCCTGCTGCGTGTGCGTGCGTTCTTGCGGTTCGTCTTCCATGCACCAGTTGTTCGTGGGGCAGTAGTACTTGGTCGGCTCGGCTGGATCGTGCGCGCAGGGCTGCTGGTCCTTGCCGCCCATGGCGGAGGGGCAGGCCGGCGTATTGCGGCCGATTTCGAAAGGTGAGTGCTCGCGCACCTTCACCGGGCGGCCGGTCTTGAGATCGACTTTCTCGGCCCAGTCCACGGTCACGAACTTGTTGGCGCGCAGCAGCGTGCCGTTCGTGCGGTCGAGGACGTAGGCGAAGCCGTTACGGTCGAAGTGCGTCAGCGTCTTGTACTTCTTCCCGTCGATTTCCATTTCCGACAGGATGTTCTCGTTGACGCCGTCGTAGTCCCACTGGTCGAACGGTGTCATCTGGTAGGCCCAGACGGTTTCGCCGGTGTCCACCTTGCGCGCGAAAATGGTCATCGACCACTTGTTGTCCCACTTGCCGGTGTTGCACTCGTCGTGGGTCTTGTCACCGCAGCGGTAGCTGGGGCTCCAGTGGCCGGGGTTGCCGGTCGACCAGTAGACGAGCTTCAGGTCGGGGTCGTAGCTGCCCCAGGCCCAATAGGCGCCGCCGCCGATTTTCCACTCGCCACCGTTCGTGGTGGGGTACGTGGAAATGCCGAGGTCGGTGCCGGCCGTGCCGTAGTGCGGGTTGGCCTTGTTGGTTTCCGGCGACAGGCAGACGTCCTTGTCCGAACCCGTCGAATGGCAGTTCCATACAACCTTGCCGGTTTCGATGTCGTAGGCCGTCAGGCGGCCGCGGGCTGCGAACTCGTCGCCGCCGAAGCCGGCGATGACGACGTTGTCGGCAACCAGCGTCGGGCCGGTCAGCGTCTCGCCCTTCTCAGGATAGGCGTGCTTGACGACCCAGACTTCCTTGCCGGTCGATGCATCGAGCGCGATCACGAAGCCGTCGAGGGTGTGATAGATCAGCTTGCCTTTGACGTAGTTCACGCCGCGGTGAACCGTGTCGCAACACGCGCGCGGGATAGCGGATTCATCGCGATCCGTTGTCTTGACGTAGTTCCAGATCTGCTTGGGATTGTCCGGGTCGCTGAGGTCGAGTGCCTGCACCACGTTGCAGCGTGCCATGTCGGGGCAACCCGATGAAAAGAACATCATCGGTTTGCCGTCATGTTCGACGACGACAGGCTGGCCTTCCTGGCCGCGCGTCGAGTTCATCGACTGCGTCCAGATCATCTGCATCTTGCCGACGGTCTCGGTGTTGATGTCTTTGAGCTTGGAGTGACGCGTCAACTGGTTGTCGCGGCCGGGCGCGGGCCACAGGTTCTCATTCTTGGCCCGTTCTTCGATCTCGGAGTTGGCGAACGCTGGCGCGCTCACTCCGAGCGAGGCAACCAACAGGCTGCCTGCTAACATTAGGAGTTTCTGGTTCATGCCGTTTCCTCATAGGCTCTCGCCCGCCTCAGATGAGCACGCGCAATAGGTCGCCGTGCCCCGCCGCGAGGTGGGACAATTGCTGGTGGACGATACGTTTCTTGATATTGCCGCCAGTCGTGCCGGCGGAGCCTCGTGGTGAAATCGGCTCGGCTGTAAGAAGGCGGAGAGGAAGCTCAAGCCATCTTGCAGACCGAACCGTTACTGCAGTGATTGAAAGCTACGCAGCAGCGTTCAACCACGCCACAGGACTAGCTCCCGATATGGCTGCCAAATCTTCCCGATGTCGGTCGTGAGCCGGCGCGATATTGGACGGACGAGGGGGGCACGCGGAGCCATCGCTTCTGCCCAGGTTGGCTTGCGACGCGCATGGCACTACTGCCCCGGGGAGCACGGCTCGACGAGGCGATAGCCGATGCCGGGTTCCGTTTGAATGAGTTCTCGCGCATCTGCCTCACGGCTCAGCTTTTGGCGGAGCTGGCCAATGAAGACCCTGAGGTACTGAAGGTCATGCGTGTGGGCTGGCCCCCAGACCGATGTCAGGATCTGGCGGTGCGTCACGACGCGACCGGCGTTGCGCACCAGGATGGCGAGGAGATCGAACTCCTTCGGGGTCAGTTTGACCGGAGCGTCACCCAGCGTCACCGTGTGTGCCAGGACATCCACCGACAGATTTCCGGACGTGAACGCGACTTCGCCGCCGGCTTCCTGCGTCGCGTGGCGCAGCGCCGCCCGGAGCCGGGCAAGCAATTCGCCGATTCCGAACGGCTTGTCGACGTAGTCGTTGGCGCCCAGATCCAGGGCCGCGATCTTTTCCGATTCCCGATCGCGTGCCGAGATGACGATGATCGGCGTTTTCGACCACTCCCGAAGGCGCGCGATAACATCCTTGCCGTCCATGTCCGGCAGGCCGAGGTCGAGTAAGATCACGTCCGGTGCGTTGGTCGCCGCGGCCTTCAGAGCGCCCGCGCCCGTCTGCTCCGTAATGACGTCATAGCCGGCCGCCGTCAGGCTGGGCTTGAGGAAGCGCAGGATCTGGGGCTCATCATCAACGGCGAGGACACGTTGGCTCATGCGGACTCCGTCGCGGCGGCGCCCGCCGGCAAGCTGATCGTGATGCGTGTGCCCCGGCCGCTGGCCGCCGGGCTTTCGGCTTTGATGTGTCCACCCATCGCCTTCACCAGCCCGGCGCAAATCGACAAGCCAAGCCCTGTGCCCGGTGCCCGGCCGTCACCAGGGTTCACACGATAGAACTTTTCGAACACCTTCTCCAGGTCGGCTGGCGGGATGCCGCTGCCCTGATCCGTTATCTCGATCGTCACCGTGCCGGCGCCGCGTGTGATGGCGATCTGCGTCGGCGTCCCAGGCGAGCTATACTTGTGCGCGTTGTCGAGCAGGTTGAAGATCACCTGCTCCAGGAGGCCCGCGTCGGCGCGCACCGGCGCCAGATCGCGCACGCTGGACAGTTCGATCTTCCGGCCTGCCATGACCTTGTTGGCGCGCATGGCGGCCGTGCGCACCGTTTCTGCGACGTCGACTTCATCGCGGCGGATGTCGATGGCGCCGGCTTCGAGCTTCGTCATTTCCAGGATGTTGCTGACGAATGCCGACAGCCGTCCCGCCTCCTCCTCGATCGTCGTGAGCAATTCGGTGCGATCCGCTGCCGTCATCTTCTCGCCGAGCGTTCTAAGCCCGGTCGCGGAGCCGACGATAGACGCCAGCGGCGTTCGCAAGTCGTGCGATATCGACGACAGCAGTGTGGCCCGCAGCCGTTCGCCCTCCGCCGCCGTCTCGATCCTGGATGCAACCTCGACCAGCCGCGTCCGCTCGATTGCGATAGCAGCCTGCTCGATGAGGGACTGCAACGCCGCCGCTGTGGCATCGGGCAGATTGTCCAGCGCTTCAACCGTTTCCACGCCGACGATTGCGATTGCAGATCCCGACGACAGCATGGGCCGATAATGGAAGCGCGCCGTAGGCAGCGTCGTCGTGAAACGGCCCGCGGCCTCTCGTTTCGTTAGTGCCCAGCGTGCCGCCGCCCAGTCGGATGTGCCAATCGCGTCTTCAGGTGGCCAGCCGCTGGCAATGGTGAGGTCTTTGCCGTCCGGCGTCAGGATAATCGAGCTGCCCTTGACCGCGGCAGCTGATTGACTGGCGAGCAGCCACAGCACGTCGTCCTGGTTGGCCGCGCCGGAAAGCTTGCGTGAAAAATCGTACAGCGTCTGCGTCGACTCGGCCCGGTTCCGCGTCGCGTCGGCCTGTTCGCGCAAGCGGCCGGCTAATCCACCGATCACGACAGCGACAACCAGGAAAATGAGGAGCGAGAACACTTCGTGCGGCGCGGCGATCGTGAATGTGAAGCGCGGCGCGATGAAGAAAAAATTGTAGGCGAAGAACGACAGCAACGCCGCAGCCAAAGCAGACCACATGCCAAAGCGCAGTGCGCAAGCCACGACGGCAAACAGGAACACCATCGATAGGTTTGGCAGCGACGTGACGTGCTCTATGCCTTTACCGGCCAGCACTGCGACCGCAACCGCCGTCGTGGACGACAGCAAGGCGGTGGCATAGGCCGGTGGCGCCGGCCATGTCCAAGCGGCGTGCGAAACTCGCGCATCCTTAGGCGCTACGACCGTGACGGACAGATCCTGCGCCGTCTCGACGAGTTGATGCGACAGCGATTGCCCGAGCCATTGCTGCAGCCGGCCCACGCCGGAGCGGCCGATGACGATCTGCGTGATGTTGTTGCGCTTGGCGTAGCGCAGGATCTCGCCGACGATATCGGAGCTGGACAACCGGGCGCTGGCCGCCCCCAGCCGTTCGGCCAGCCGCAACGCCTTTTCCACGCGCCGCAAGCCGGCCTTGTCCGTCGTTTCACGATCGCTGGCGCTGACGTGCAGTGCGATCCAATCCGACTTCAGGGCCGAGGCCATGCGTGCTGCCTCCCTGACGACTTTTTCCGACAGAGCGTCACCACCGACACACACAAGTAAGCGCTCCGCCGTCGGCCACGCACCTTCGATGCCCTGCTGTCGCAGATGCGTCAGCATCTGTTCGTCTACGCGATCGGTCGTCCGCCGCAGCGCCAGCTCGCGCAGTGCCGTGAGGTTGCCCAGCTTGAAGAACTGGTCGACGGCCCGCTGCGCGTTGTCTGGCAGATAGACCTTGCCCTCTTTGAGCCGGCTGATCAGTTCCTCCGGCGGCAGGTCGACGATGACGATCTCGTCAGCCAGATCCAGCACCTTGTCCGGCACCGTCTCGCGCACCGTGATGCCGGTAATGCGCTGCACGACATCGGTCAGGCTTTCCAGATGTTGGATGTTTAGTGTCGTCCACACGTCGATGCCCGCCCGCAGGATCTCCTCGACATCCTGGTAGCGCTTGGGATGCAGTTGATCGGGAGCATTGGAATGCGCGAACTCGTCGACCAGCAGCAGGGCCGGCCGCCGCGCGATCGCCGCTTCTACGTCGAATTCCATCAGCGTGCGGCGGCGGTAGGTGACGGTCTTGCGCGGCAGCACCTCCAGTCCGTCGAGCAGTGCCGCCGTCTCGGCGCGGCCGTGCGTCTCCACGACGCCGACGGCAACGTCTATGCCCTCGGCCTTTTGCGTCCGCGCCAGCGCCAACATGGCGTAGGTCTTGCCGACACCGGGCGCCGCACCCAGAAACACCTTGAGCTTGCCGCGCGATTCCTTCGCGGCAAGCTCTAGCAAGGCCTTGGGTGAGGGGCGGCGCTCACCGGAGGCAGAGGAAGGGGTGTCGGCCATCGGCTATCCAACGGGCGGATTGTGCTGGGCGTCAAGCGCGAGGTTGAGCTCCAGAACGTTAACGCGCTCCTCACCGAAGATGCCGAGGAACGGCGTTTCGATATGCCGCTGCCAGGATCGCCCTGAGCGTTTCCGCCGGAAGCCCGCGCGCCTTGGCGACGCGGTCGACCTGCAGGCCGGCGAATGCCACCGAGATATGCGGATCGAGCCCACTTGCAGACGCCGTCACCGCATCGGCCGGAATGGCCGACGCACCGGCCGCCTGCAGCGTCGCCACGTCGGCGGCAACGCGGTCGGCGAGCTTCTTGGACAACGGTCCCAGGTTTGAGCCAGACGATGCGGACGCGTCGTAGCCGTCGGTGCCAGCTGCCGACGGCCGTCCGTGGAAGTACTGATCCGACGTGAAGCGCTGCCCGATGAGACGCGATCCCACCACGACGCCGTCCTTGGTGATAACACTGCCGCCCGCCCGGCCTGGCAGCACGAAATGCGCGGCGCCGGCAAACAGCAGCGGATAGGCGAGGCCCGTCAGCAGCGTGAAGAATGCCATGATGACGATGGCCGGTCGTAGATGAGCGATCATGAAATGTCTCCTTAGGCGAGGTGCAGGGCCGAGACGGCAAGGTCGATGAGCTTGATGCCGATAAATGGCACCACGAGACCGCCGAGGCCGTAGACGAGGAGGTTGCGGCGTAGCAGAGCAGCAGCACCCACTGGCCGGTAGGCAATGCCTTTCAGCGCCAACGGGATCAGCGCGATGATCACCAGCGCGTTGAAGATGACCGCCGACAGGATGGCGCTCTGCGGTGTCGACAGGTGCATGACGTTGAGCGCGCCAAGCTGCGGATAGGTCGCCAGGAACAGCGCGGGGATGATCGCGAAGTATTTTGCCACGTCGTTGGCGATCGAGAACGTCGTCAGCGATCCGCGCGTCATCAGCAACTGCTTGCCGATCTCCGTCACCTCGATCAGCTTGGTTGGATTGCTGTCGAGATCGACCATGTTGCCGGCCTCGCGCGCCGCCTGGGTGCCCGTCTGCATGGCGACGCCGACGTCCGCCTGCGCCAGCGCAGGCGCGTCGTTGGTGCCGTCGCCGCACATGGCGATGAGGCGGCCCTTGGCCTGTTCCGACTTGATATAGGCGAGCTTGTCCTGGGGCGTGGCTTCCGCGATGTAGTCGTCGACACCGGCTTCGGTAGCGATTGCCGCGGCGGTCACTGGATTGTCGCCCGTCACCATCACCGTCTTGATGCCCATGGCCCGCAGCGCGGCAAAGCGCGCCTTGATGTCCGGCTTGACGACGTCCTTCAGGTGAATGACGCCGAGCAACTTGTTGCCCTCTGCCACCGCCAGCGGCGTGCCACCCGATTGCGAGATAGCACCAACCGCATCACGGAACGCCGAGGCAGCACCATCCATCGTCTGGCCGGCATAGCCGAGCACCGCATCCACCGCGCCCTTGCGAACGCTGCGGCCATCCAGGTCGATGCCCGACAGGCGCGTCTGCGCCGAGAAGGGAATAGCGGTCACCTGCCTGCCGCTGACGTCCGGCTCGGCCTGCGCATAGTTGCCCTTGGCCAGTGCAACGATAGACCGGCCTTCCGGCGTCTCGTCCGACAGCGAGGACAGCAGCGCCGCTTCGGCCAGTTCGGTTTCCGTCACGCCCGGCACGGGAATGAAGGCCGTCGCCAGACGGTTGCCGTAGGTGATGGTGCCGGTCTTGTCGAGCAGCAGCGTATCAACGTCGCCGGCCGCCTCGACGGCGCGCCCCGACGTCGCGACCACGTTGAAGCGGATGAGGCGGTCCATGCCGGCGATGCCGATGGCCGACAGCAGGCCGCCGATCGTCGTCGGGATCAGCGTCACCAGCAGCGCCACGAGCACCGTGATGGGCAGCACCGTACCGGAGTAGCCGGCAAGGCCCCACAGCGTGGTGACCGCGATCAGAAAGATCAGCGTCATGCCCGATAGCAGGATCGACAGCGCCAGCTCGTTCGGCGTCTTCTGCCGCTCCGCGCCTTCGACCAGTGCGATCATGCGATCGAGGAAGGACGATCCTGGAGCCGCCGTGACGCGCACCTTGATCCAGTCCGAGAGCACCACGGTGCCACCGGTCACGGCCGAGCGATCACCACCCGACTCACGGATGACCGGCGCGGATTCACCCGTGACGGCGGATTCGTTGACCGACGCGATGCCCTCGACAACTTCGCCGTCCGCCGGGATGAAGTCTCCGGCCTCGACGAGTACGACGTCGCCGACGCGAAGATCCGTTGCGGAGACCTTTTCCCAGAGATCATCGTTGGCGTCGTCGGGATGCAGCAGAACTTTCGCCGGCGTATCGCTGCGCGTCTTGCGTAGCTCGTCGGCCTGCGCCTTGCCGCGCCCTTCGGCGATGGCTTCGGCGAAGTTGGCGAACAGCACCGTGAACCACAGCCAGGCAGCGATCTGGCCCGTGAACAGCGTCTCGGGGCTAGCCGAAGCCGCATCACGGACGAATACCAGCGTCACCACCGCGGCGACGACACCCGTCACGAACATCACCGGATTGCGAACGAGCTTGCGCGGCGACAGTTTGCGGACGGCATCAATGGCAGCCGTCCGCACAATGCCGGCATCGAACAGGGGAGCGGAGTTTGCACGAGAAGACATGAGATATTCCTTAGAAGGTCTAGTTCCCTAGAGGTCTGGTTCTTAGAAGGTATGGCCGGCCTGCATCAGGAAGTGCTCGACGATCGGCCCCAGGGCCAGCGCCGGGAAATACTGCAAGCCGCCGAGAATGAGGATCACGCCGACGAGCAGGCCGATGAACAGCGGGCCATGCGTCGGAAACGTGCCTTGCGACGAGGCTGTCTTCTTCTTCGCCATCAGCGATCCGGCGAGCGCCATCACGGGCACCACGTAGGCAAAGCGGCCGAGCAGCATGGCGATGCCGAGCGTCGTGTTGAACCACGGCGTGTTGGCGTTGAGACCGGCGAAGGCCGAGCCGTTGTTGCCCGCCGCAGACGAGTAGGCGTAGAGCAGTTCAGACAAGCCATGCGGGCCAGCGTTGTTGAGGCTCGACAGCGCCGCCGGCAACATCGCCGAGATGGCCGTGAACACCAGGATGACGAGCGGCAGCACAAGTATCGCCAGCATCGCAAGTTTCATCTCACGCGACTTCGATCTTCTTGCCGAGGTATTCCGGGGTACGGCCGACCATGAGGCCGGCGACGAACACGGTCAGGATGGCCATCACGAGGATGCCGTAGAGGCCCGAGCCGACACCGCCGGGCAGGATCTCGCCGAGCTGGATCAAGAACATCGGCACGAGGCCGCCCAGCGGCGTCGAATGAATCATGCATCGCGTTGACTGCGCCGCACGACAGGCCGGTCGTCACCACGACATAGAGTGCCGACATGGCCTGGCCGAAGCGTAGCTCCTTGCCTTCCATGTTGCCGCCTGTGGCGTCGACGCCGGCTGATGCGAGCAGCGGATTGCCGGCCGTCTCGGCCCAATACACCACGGCGACGGCTGAGATCAGCAGCACGGCCATGGTGATCAGCAATGCATTGCCCTGCCGGCTATCGCCCACCATCCGGCCGAACGCGAACGGGAAGGCGGCCGCGATCACCAGCATGCTCCAGATCGACAGCATGTTGGACCAGGCGTTGGGGTTTTCCAGCGGATGCGCGGCGTTGGCATTGAAGAAGCCGCCGCCATTGGTGCCGAGTTGCTTGATCGCTTCCTGTGTTGCGACCGGACCAAGGGCAATCGTCTGCTTGGCACCGTCGAGCGTCGTCGCGTCGACATTGGCCGCCAACGTTTGCGGTAGGCCCGTCAGCAGGAAGGCGAAGGCCACGACGACTGACAGCGGCAGCAGCACATAGAGTGTCGCCCGCACTATGTCGGCCCAGAAGTTGCCGACCGTCGTCGCACCGCTGCGAGCAAACGCCCGAATGGTGACGCATGCCAGCGCCATGCCGGTTGCGGCCGAAAGGAAGTTCTGCACCGTCAGCCCCGTCATCTGGACGAGGTGGCTCATCGTCGTTTCACCGGCGTATGACTGCCAGTTGGTGTTGGTCACGAAGCTGATGGCCGTGTTGAACGCCAGGTCCGGCGACACACCGGCGAAGCCCTGCGGATTGCCGGGCAGCACGCCCTGCAGCCGCATCAGGCCATAGAGAAACAGAAAGCCGATGCCGTTGAAGACCAGCATCGCAAGCGTGTAAGAGAGCCACGTCTGTTCCCGTTCCGGCTTGAAACCGGCTGCGCCATAGATGGCGCGTTCTACTGGCGCCAGCACCGGCGAGAGCAAGGTACGCTCGCCCTGGAACACCTTGGCCATGTAGAGCCCGAGAGGCCGCGCGGCGACGAGCACCGCCAGCAGCACAGCTGCAATCTGCAGCCAACCAACGAATGTCATGGGATTGTCCTCGCCCGAGCTAGAATTTCTCAGGGTGCAGCAGCGTGTAGATGAGATAGGCACCAAGGCCGACGGCCACGGCTAGCCCGATGAGCGGTTCCGTCATGGGGCGAGCCTCACAACCGGCCGCAGAACGCGGCGTAGGCGCCGAGCAAGGCGAAGCCGCCCAGTCCAAGCGCGCAGTAGACAAGATCGAACATGGGAATCTCCACCTGTTGGCCGTGGTGGAGATGTAGGGCCCGGCCGCATCAAGGTTCGATCGGGATTTGGACCGCTAAATATAAGGACGGCATAAAGGTCAGCTGGGTACTCGCCGAGCCCGATCGTGCACCGGCTAAGGTCCGGAAGGTTGGCCGCAGTGAAATGGCGGCGGCCAACACGCTGCAGCCTTCATAATGTTTGCCGTGGCGCCGTGGTGAAGGTGGGTAAACCCTGCACCGCAGGCGCGGCCGGCTGTTCCCTGCAATCAATCGGCCTTTAAGCCGATGTCGACTGCGGCGGCTTTGATCTTATCGGTCGTGGCTGGGTCGTCCTTGAAAACTTCAAGGGCTTGGCGGAATGCCGTGTTCGCGACTTCGGTCTCGCCTAGGACGACACGGGAGCGCATGAGGCTGGTCCAGCCGTCGGCGTCACGGGGCGATTGCGCGAGCCGGTTGGCCAGTCCGTCCACCATCGATCGAATTGCACCGTCGTGGCCGGCTGCAGGAAGGGGTCCGGAAGGGGTGGGTTCCCCGCCGCTAGCGCCGTTGTTACTGCTCGTCTCGGCCTGGATCTGAGGATGAGCCTGGGGCTGGGACGTCGAGGCGATCTCGACGTTGCCGCCGGCTACCGCCTTGGCTTTTGCATCATCATAGGAGCGCTTCAACTCGGCGGAAGCCGGATCGAGGTCGACTGCCCGTGCGAAAGCCGTTGCTGCCTGATCGTAGCGCGCCATGTGAAAATATGACCAGCCGAGCGTGCGCCAGCCCTCCAGGTCTTTGGGATTGGTCTCGAGCCGCGCTGCCAGCCGGTCTATCATCGTGGTCACGTCGGGAAGCATGGTGGAGGCGGTTTTCGGAGGCGAGGGATCTTCGGCAGGGATCGATCCTGCGTAGTTCTGGAGGCGCGCGAGGAGTTCGGCATCCGATGCGTTTGCGTCGGCTGATGCCATCTCCCGCCGCGGATATTCCAGGTAGGACGTCACGGCACCGATGCCTGAGACGAGCAGGAATACCGCTGCCACGACAAGCAATGTTCGTGGACTGCTTTGGCCACGCCGCAGGAACCAGCTCGGTTCACGAGGCGGCGCAAGCAACGCAAGTCTCGCCACGTTGGCTTCCGCTTCGCTGAGCTTTCCAAGTTTAAGCTGGGCGTCGATCTCTTCGAGACCAGCCGTGCAAGCGTTCAAGTCAAGTTGCTGCGATCGCATCTGCAAACTCCGATCCTGCGTCAAAACTTCCGGCGAACCTCTATGCGCGTTCCGAAATTGTCTTCTTCGGCGCCCTCGCTGATTTGGTAGGTCGCATCCGCGCGCAGCAGCCAGGCGCGGTCGAGCGCGATCTGATAGCGGACACCGAAGCCGTATTGCGGCTCCTGGGCGCCGATGCCGTCCTTTGCGAAGGGCTGCACCGTGGCCACCTCGAACACGAGCTGCTGGTCGAGGTTGAAGAGGTATTGCAGGCCGATCGCGCCGCCGAAGGCGTCGGAACCTGTGTCATCAAGCTTGGGATAGCCGGTGAGGGCATCGGTCTCGAAGTTGATGCCGACATTCTTCAGGATGCCCGCATTGAAGCCGTCGACCAGCGGCTGCGGATTGCCGAAGCCCACGAAAAAGTTTGCATACGGCAGCAGCGTGCTCGGCAGGCCAGTGATCAGGCTGTTTTCAGAAATGATCGCCAGGCCGTCGGTGTTGCCCTCGGGATCTTCGCCGACGTTGACGAAGACGCGTGTCGAGTTCGACACGGTATTGTAGTAGCGCCGGGTGTAGGCGGCCGTCAGGAAGTGTGTTTGCAGGCCCTCGCGTTCATCGCGTCCGTCAATCAGGCCATAACCGGTTTCGATGTAGCCGCTGAAAGCGTCGATGAACGCCGTGACACCGTAGAGGTTGGCAGCGTTGTCCTCGTTGGGTCCTATGATGCCAGCGTTGTCGACGTCGTCGAACGCCGCGAAGAACGTGATGTCGAAGTTTGCCAGGCCGAGCGCTGCGGAGTTCTTGGCCGGCAGGCTGACTGCAGCACCGGTGATCGCATCGTTTGCCCAGATGCCGTTCTGCAGGAACAGGGGAAACAGACCGACGGTGAAGGGCAGGTCGAAGCTGGCTTCCTGGCCGGAAAACCCTGAATAGAGCGAGCCGAAGTCGCCCTCGAAGAACAGCGTCTGAGGCTCGGCGTCGAGTTCGTCGTTGAACTTGCCGTTGGCGTCGCCGCCGCCGAATTCGAAGCGGGAGAACTCCGCGTTGTTGTTGTTTTGAATGGGCGCGAAGAACGCGTGAATGCGCTCAGTGCCCGTCAGCTTCAAGTCGACATCGAGGTTCAGGCGGGTCGCGACCTGGGCGATGTCCTTGCCCTTGTTGCTGTTGTAGGCGACGGCCGTTCGCCAATCACCATAGACGGCCAGGCCCGGCAGCAGAGGGTTCTTGACGCCGAGAACGGTGCTGCTCTCGTCGTACCCGCCGGAGGTGTACTGCTGGCGGCCAATCTCTATCGGTGGCCGGGGTGGCTCGACCTCGTACTTGGCGCCGTAGACGTCGGCCTGAACCTGAGCATCGTAGCCGCCGTCGTATTGCGGGTCGGGCCGGAACATGTCCTCGTCCGTGCTTTCCGCCTTGCTGTGTTTGCTGCGCCGGCTTTTTCGTCCCGCCTTTGGATGTCTTCTCGAACTGCGCGCCCACATAGTTCGGGGCCATAAAGTCGTCGACGGGATTGGCCCGGAAAGTGGCGGGCCATTCGTTGATCGTACCGGTCTTTGCGATCTCGCTGCGGTAAGCACCCGTGCCGGGATCGGCTTTTGCGCCTAGCGCCATGAGGCAACTGCCGGCCAGCACTGCGGCGGCGGCTGTCGTTGTCCTGGCTACGTGGTCGTGACGTGTCATTGAAAAGCTCCGTGCCATTGCGCTGACCTGTTGGGTAAGGCGGGGGCCGTTGGTTGGCCCCCTATGCGGGATCGTCGCGGACGAGCCCGTTGGCCTCGGTGCTAGTTCTTCACGTCGATCTCGACCGCGTAGGCATGGAAGTTCATGATCCGCTCGTTCATGCTCTGCTCCATTTCCTTGGTGGAACCGACGAAGCGCATGAAGTAGATGGGCTCGGCCCGGCTTCGCATGCGGAACGCGAGGCGGTACTTGCCGGGCTTGGTGATCAAGTGGCCCGGCACTTCGAAGTGTGGCCACCTTCTCGCTCAGCGGTGGCAGCGAGTGGTTCTCCATGCGCACCAGCGGCGGATGGTTGAGAACGGTGGTGGGAACGCCGGGCGGACGCAGATGCGGCAGCGGATCGACGTCGAAGTTCACCGGCAGGTACATCTCGCGGTCCGTGCCCTTGACGTTTGTCGTCAGGAACTTGGTTTGGAAATGCACCAGCTGCTGGTCGGTCTTGATGCGTCCGGCGGCAACGTCGAGGCTGTGCAGATCGGCCATGTCGCCGTTGCTGTCGATATAGCCGGTTTCCCAGACGTTGCTGCCGTCGGGGTCGACGAGCGCGACGTTGACCCAGAGTTGCGGTTGCGCACCCAATGATCCGGACGGCAGGTTGTGGCCGGTGTTGGTGTTCTTGATCTTGTAGGAGAACGCCAGGTCCTTGCCGACCTTTGGCTCTCCCTGAATGTCGGGACCGTCGACATGGCTGCTGTTTTCCATGACCTGCTGACGGATCTTGTCGCGCTCGTCGAGCTTGGCGAGGTTCTCGTCGATGATCTGGCGGGCTTCTTCGCGATCGAGCGCATCAGTCCAGCGTTTCGGGAAAGTGACTTTGATCTTGCCGTCTGCAACCTTGTCCTCGAAATCGGTGGTTCCCCAACCGGCACGCCAGTCAAACTGCCAGCCAATCCTGCATGTTGATGGCCTGCGCCTTGGTGTTGTGCGGGAAGATGCCGGGATGGGCGATCGAATAACCGGGGCCGATGAAGCGGTGATTGGCGTGCTTGCGGCCGGGGTTGACGTCCTTGCCGCCGACGATGGCGGAAGGGGCGGTCGAATAGCCCTTGGGCTTGCCGGCCACCTTGCCCATGTGGCAGTCCTGGCAGGAGACGCCGGCCTTGCGCGCTGGGCTGTCGCGATACTGATCCCAGACGATTTCCAGCTTGATGCCGAGGTTGACGGCGACCTGGTGACAGCTGACGCAGAACTCAGACTTGGTGATCTGGTCGTTGGTGATCATGCCCTCGTGGATGTCGTTGCCGCGGCCGTCCTTGTTGGTTTTGACCGAATAGGTCTCCTTGTTGGCGAGCACGTCCTTGATCACGCTCTTGTCGCCGCTGCCGTAGACGGGTTCGTTGATCGTGCCCGGCTCAACCCGGCGCTCACCGTTGACCTTGCCGTATTGTTCCTTGACACGGTGGCAGGTGATGCAGCTCACGCCCTCGCGCGAGATCTGGCTGCGCGCCCAGAGCGGCGTTTCGCGGCGACTCGCCGAGTTGCGTGCCGACCTGCTGGTGACAGCGGACGCAGAAGGTGCCGACGGTGCCTTTGGTCAGGTCCTGGAACTTCTGCTCGAATTTATGAAACATCGGCGAGATCGACGCGTAGGCGTGCTGCGAGGATGACCACTCCTCGTAAATCTGCTTATGACACTCGCCGCACTGCGAGGCGGTCGGATAAAGCGCAAGCGTCTCGGCATCCACCGTCTTGACGGGTGTCTTGCCCTTCTCGGACCCAGTCGTCATAGCTTCGAGAACGGCTTTCCAGCCGCTGCCCTCTGCGCCTGCGGATGCGGGCGGCTTCTGCTTGCCGTCGACCAAGTCTGGCTTGGGGTTGTCGGTTTCGGTTATTCCGGTCGCATTTTTCAGCTTTGGCCGCGGCCTTTTCCGGCGCGCTGGTGTTCTCGGCAAGCCTCACGCCGGACCGGGCTTGAATGGCTTGAGCTTTGAACGACGTCGCCAGAGGCCGCCACCGCATTTTGGCTGCGCATCGCTGCACTTATCAGCAACGCGCTCGCGCAAGCGCAGGCAAGCATCGAGATGCTTGATAGTCGCGTCATAGGCCCCCCTAAACAACAGAGTGGCCCCCCCCATTCTCATACCCGAATAAACGGTCCCCACCGCCATTCGAGCTTCCGCCGTTTCAAGAATGATGACGGAATATTCATTCTGAAAAACGGCAATGGTATGTTCACATCGTAGTAAAAAAAGCCGATGTCAATTGGTTGAATTTTGGGCGCTTAATGCTTGGGCATTCGAATGCGAAAGTGCACGAGAGCTTGCAGCGGCTGATTGCGAGCTAACGGTTTGACCGCATAAGCGAAAAAAACCGAGTTATTTCAGTCAGAAACATTCGCGTGGAATACCGCATTTCGGCTGATCACGGTCTCGCCCGATTGTCTGACACTTTTCGCCCGATTGTCGTCGTAAACACAACCTGCTTTGACCGATGCGCGCAGAAGTTTTCTAAGGTTTTACAATGGCGAGAAATCACCAGGTCACCATCAACGGTCAGAGTTTTCTGGCGCGGCGGGGTGAACTGCTTCTGGACGCTGCGTTGAGCAACGGCATCGACCTGCCACATGATTGCCGGGCCGGACACTGCGGCACGTGCTGCGTGCGGCTGGTATCGGGCGAGGTGCGCGGCGGCCAAGGCGCCGAGCCGGACATCGTTCACGCGTGTCAGTGCCGCATCGCCGGCGAAGCGGTCATCGAAAGCAGCCAGCCGTCGGGCGTGCGAACCGTTGAAGGGGTGCTGAGCTCGCTGCGTGCGCTATCACCCGAGGTCATGGAGGTCGGCATCAGAACGGCCCGCGCGCTGCCTTATCATGCGGGGCAGTATGTGAAGATGCGCTTCAACGGTTATCCCAGCCGTCCCTTCAGCATCACCCATCCTCTTGGTGGTGAACCGAACGGTCTTTCGGTCTGGTTCCACGTGCGGCGCATGAATAACGGACGTGTCACCTCATCGCTCGGCAAGCGCATCCGTCTTGGTCACCGCGTGACGCTTACGGGCCCGTTCGGCTCGGCGCATTTCCGGCCCAACGTCGACAGCCGGCTCATTCTCGTTGGGACCAACACCGGCTTTGCGCCGATTTGGTCGATCGCGGTTGCCGCGCTGCGCGAGAATCCGGAACGCAAGATCATGGTCATCGCCGGCGGGCGCACCATCGAGTCGCTGTATATGGCTCCGGCGTTGGAGAGGCTGGCGCGGTTCCCGAATGTTACGGTCGTTCCCGTCTGCAGCACGCCTCAGAGTTATACGACCGTGGTGAGGCCTGGCCGGCCTGTCGATTATCTGCCGCGCATGCTGCCGACCGACGTTCTTTACGCCTGTGGCGCGCCGGGCATGGTCAATTCGATCAAGTCCGTCGCGGCCCAGAACAGTGCCACTTGCTATGCCGACGCGTTCGTGCCGCCGGTCGACGACATGACCGAGGAAGGCGTTCTGACGAAAGCGATGGGATGGCTCGCCGTGCCTTCCGGCCGCAAACTGAGCCGGATTGGCCGGTCCCGCAACGGGCGGCAACAGCCGTCGATGGCCCGAAGCATGGAGGGGTGAGCAGTCATTTCTTTCGTTAGAGCGTTCGGTTTCCGGTCGATTGCGTTGTCGGCTGTGTGTCTTTGCGGCCTGCTGAAATTCTCCGGCATCGCCGTGGACGGCGCGGTTGCGGCCGATCCGGCAAAGACGGTCGGTGCGAACGCCTGTGCCGAGTGCCACAAAAAAGAGACGGAAGCCTGGAAGACGTCGCATCACTTCAAGACCTTCCGCGAAATGCCGCGCAGCAAAAAGGCCAACGAGATCGCGGACAAAATGGGGATGCGGCGCATCAAGTCGGAAAGCTTGTGCGTGAATTGTCATTTCACCATGCAGAAGAAAGATGGCCGGGACGAACTGGTCTCGGGCATCTCGTGCAAATCCTGCCACGGCGCCGGGCAAGACTGGATCAAGGTGCACAGCGGGTTCAGCGGCAAGACAATTCTGTTCGAGAGCAAGGCCGAGGCGAAGGAGCGCTGGAAGCAGTCCGAGGCCAAGGGAATGATCAGGCCGGGCTCGCTCTATCAGTTGGCAAAGAACTGTTCGGGGTGCCACGTGGTGCCGCAAGAGGATCTTGTGAACAAGGGCGGCCACAAGGCCGGCAGCGTCTTCGAACTGGTGTCGTGGTCGCAGGGCGAGGTCCGGCACAACACCTGGCACAACAAGGGCCGGGAGAACGCGCCGGCCAGTGCGGCGCGCATGCGGATGCTTTATCTCGTCGGCCTTGGCGTCGAGCTCGAAACGGCGATGCGCGCGGTTGGAAAGGCAACGGTGCGAAAGGCCTACGCGTTCGAAATGGCCAAGCGTGTCGATCGCGCGCGCAAGCAGCTGGAAGCTGCTGGCAAGGCCGCGCCGGGCGTGCCGGAGATCCCGGAAATCGTCAAGCTTTCCTACTCGGCCGGATTGACGCTCAACAACGAGAGCCGCCTGTCGGCCGCAGCCGACGGCGTTTCCAAACTGCTAGAGAGCATTTCGGCGAAGTACGACGGCAGCACGATGGGCGGGCTCGACAGCCTCATTCCTGCGCCGGACAAATTCAAGGGTACGGCACTGAAACCGGACAACTAAGCCAGCGAGCGCAGAACGACGAACACCAGGCTAATCGGGGAATTGTCGACGCGATGCGTTATTTCAGGAGATTTGCGTGAGGCCGCCTACGCGTCGCGCGTCCGGCAGCGTCATCGGCGGGCGCGGTCCGGGCCGGGCCGGTGATGTCATCATCCAGGCCGTTCAGGGCATCCTGATCGTCGCGATCTCCGCCGGCCTGCTTTGGCTTGTCTGGATCTATGGCAACGGACTTCGCGACCCGCGCTATTTCGATGGCTGGGTGCTGGCCGGCGGCATGAGCTTGCAGCTCGGCTTCCACATCGCCATCAAGACCGCAGGCCTGTCGCCCAAATCGGCCACGCGATGGAAGAAGGTGCATATTTTCCTCGGCTATGTGCTGGTCGCCGCGTTCATCTCGCATTCGGATTTTACGCTTCCCGACACCGCGTTCGAATGGGCGCTGTGGGCCGCTTTCGTGCTGGTGACGGTGAGCGGCATTTTCGGCACTTATCTGGCGTGGGCATTGAAGGCAAAGCGCGGCATCGACGAGGGCATCAGCTACGATCGCATTCCGGCCCGCCGTGCAGAGCTGGCACTGGATGTTCACGCTGTGGCGACCAGCGCCGATCCCACAACCGCGGCGCTCGCCCTGCCGGTGCAGCCTCATGACGCCTGGATCACGGACCTCTACACAACCCAGCTGCGCGACTTTTTCCAGGGGCAACGCAATACGGCCGCCCATCTCATTGGCTCGCAGCGCCACGTCAGCCGGCTGACCGGCGAGATCGACAGTCTCTCGCGTTACGTGGGCCTGCAGAGCCAGCAGAAACTCGCAGTCATCAAGGATCTGGTGATCGAGAAGGACCGGCTTGATTTCGCGCGCGTCTATCTCGGGCTCAGCAAGGGCTGGCTGTACGTGCACGTTCCCGTTACCTACGCATTGATCGTGCTGACAGTGGTGCACGTGCTGGTGGTCTATGCCTATTCATCGGGAGACTGGTGATGCGGGCGCCGGCCTCGTTGCGCGACCGCGTTGCGGCGCTGCTGGCGCTGGTGACAGTCGCCGGCCTGGGCTTGGCGTTCGTTGCATCGACGGGCACGCAGTTCCTGATGCCCGGGCCGTTGACGAGCGCGCATGGTTCGATCGAGAAATGCAGCGCCTGCCACACAAAGAGTGGCGAAGGCAAAATGAGCTGGGCTCATGGCCTGGTCGCAGGCGATCCACGCGCCGACAGCAAGGCCTGCCTCACCTGCCACAAGATGCCGGATACGGCCTTCAATGCGCACAGCGCTTCGGCCGACGTGCTCGAGAAGAGCACCAAGCGATTGGCGAAGGTCGCAGCGCAGACGCCGGTACCGCAATCGGCCCGCGTGCAAAACATTGCTTTCCCGACACACGATTTAGTCGCGGCGCGGCCTGACTTGCGCGACGTGCCACCAAGAGCACCAGGGCGCTCAACTTCAATCTGAACAAGATCTCGAACGAGCAATGCCGCTCTTGTCACCAAGTGAAGTTCGACAGTTTTGACGGCAATCATCCGGAGTTCGAGAACTATCCGTTCAAGAAGCGGACACCGATTATTTTCGACCATGCCGGCCACTTCGGAAAGCACTATCCGGAGGTAGCGAAAAAGGAGCCGGGCAAGCGCATCCCGGAAACCTGCTCCAGCTGTCACAACAGTCAAGACGACAGGCGGGTCATGGGGGTGGCGCCGTTCGAGAAGACATGCGCGGGATGCCATCTCAACCAGATCACCGGCAAGGAACGAGCTACCGGTCCGAAAGGCATAGCCTTCCTTGCATTGCCTGGTCTCGACCTGCCGACATTGAAGAAGAAGAACGCCGCCGTCGGAGAATGGCCAGAGGACTCCGACGCAGCACTGACGCCGTTCATGAAGGTGATGATCAGCCGGGACGAGCCGGGGCGCGCTCTGATCAAGACAATCGACGGGGTGAATCTGCAGGATCTAAGCAATGCCAGTGATGCACAGATCAATGCGGTGACAACTCTGGCATGGAAGATCAAGCAGACTCTTCCATTCGCTGATCACCGGCAAGGCCTCGGACGCTCTGGGCGACTTGAATTTAGGGGGCGGCGCAAAGCTGAGCGCGGCCCTTGTTGCCGACCTGACGGCCAGCATCCCGCGCGACGTGCTTGTTGGCGCGCAACAGCAATGGCTGCCCAATCTCGGCGCGGAAATCGCCGGCCGCGCATCTACAAGCGACGAGAAGCAAGGCAACCCGGTTGATTCCAAGCCGAAAGGATCGGGGGCAAGCGCGAACACTCCTGCATCGAACGGGCGTCAGGTCAGTCCTGCGTCCTCCGCGCCAGAGGCCGGTAGCGAAGATCGCGCGGTCGAAAGGGCAGGCGCTGCGAGCGCCAAACCCGGCTCGGGAAACGACACCCGTTCCGCCACCGAACTGCCACCCGCGATGAGAGCCGGCGTCGGAGATCCTGAAAACGGGGGCCGCTCCGCCGCGGACAGCGAGGCCGCAGTCGCCAAGTCCATCAACAACGACAAGGAAGAAGAAGCGCATTCAGAGCCATCCGGGCAGGCGTCGCCGGATGGACGCAAGGCTTTGCCGACCGGCAACGCCACGCTCGATCAAGGCACGCAATAAGACCGGTGCGGAGCCTGGCGAAAAGAACGGCCGTGCGAACGAGGGCGATGACGGGAATGCTGCGCGTTCCGCCAGCGAACCTGCCAGCAAGAACACGGGCGCTACCGAAGATGCGGAAAAGGCAGCCGAGCCGGCCGCGAAGAGCGGCGATAAAGCTGGTTCGGCGGCCGATGGCGAAAAGGCTTCGACTTCGGTTAAGAGCGTGCCCGGCAAGGCTACTGAGCAGACCGACGATCTGCTCTTTCCAACCGACGATGAACTTCGTGAGATGAAGACAGGTGTGCCGTCTGCTGCCGGGAAAGCGAGCCCGCCGCCTGCAGAAACAGCTAATAAGGACGCCGCGCCTGTCGCCAATCCGGACAGCGCCGATCCAGCCAAGCCGGATGCGAGTGCGTCAGCCGCTCCAACGTCAAGTGCCGCGGCTGCGGTGCCCGTGGTCAGCATCGGCAGCGATGTGGATCCGGAGAGTTGGGCCGAGTATGGCGGATGGTACCGGCAGGATTTCGCGATTTTCTACCGGCCTACGGGCCACAAGGACAAGTTCCTGTATGCATGGTTATTCTTGACCGGTCCTCAAGCCGCGAAGGGAGACAAGAGTGCGGCTGGAGCAGTCTTTGCGTCTCTCACGCACAAGGAAGCACAGGGGTCGTGCACGAAATGCCATAGCGTCGACGACATTGCGGGCAAGGGCCAGCTCGTCAATTTCTCCCCGCCTTCCGTCATGAGCAAGCAGGGCCGGTTCACAAACTTCATCCACGAGCCGCACTTCGGCATCATGGAAAACCGCGGGTGCCTGACGTGCCACAAGCTGGAAAAGGATCGCCCCTATCTCAAGGGCTACGAACAGGGGAATGCGTCGGCTGTCTCGTCAAATTTCGGCGCAGTAAAAAAGGAACTCTGCCAGACCTGTCACACCAGCGGGATGGCACGGCAGGACTGCCTCCTGTGTCACGACTATCATGTCAACGGTGTAGTGACGCCCATCATGACTACGAAGCTTCCGATCCAAGAAGCGCCGGCCACGCCTATCCAATCTGACCGGCCATAAAAAGAGGCGCTCAAGGTGTTGCTGGCTGTAGGAAAATTGCGCACAGTTGCGACAAGAAAAATGGAGAGCAGCGAACATGACCGACCACGCAACGGCGTCACCGAACGACAAGGACGCGCTGGCGCGTATCGTGGCCGCCATCGGTGCGGACAGCGGCACTATTCACTATTTGGCAGACGATGGGCTGCTGCATCTGGAGGCGGCAAGCGAGGGCATGCCGGCCGCGGTACTGGCCATGATCCAGAAAATACCCGTCGGCAAAGGTATGGCGGGCTTGGCGGTCGAGCGTAAGAAGCCGGTCGACGCTTGCAACATTCAGACTGATACAAGTGGCGACGTGCGGCCGGGCGCGAAGGCCACTGCGATGGCAGGCGCGATCGTAGTGCCGATCTTCAACGGCGAAGACGTGATCGGTGCGCTGGGCGTCGCCAACCGCACTGAGCGAACGTTCAGCGAGGCCGAGATCGAGACCTTGACCCAGGCCGGGCGAGAGCTGGCGCAGCGTCGGCAAGTGGTCGGCCGCTAGAGCATCATCGGCCACTGTGCGGCGATGTATTCGCGAAACCAAACGCTGTAGCTTTCAGGCGCGGCCGCGACCCGCCGGCGCACCTCTTCGATCTCTGCCCACTCATAGCCATCGGCTTCTTCCGGATTTGGCCGGATTGCTCCCGCGTAGACGCCACGGAAGACGTGCACGATCTCGTGTTCGATCATGCCGTTTGAAAATTCCGCCCGGTAGGTGATCGTCCCGAGTGCGGCCAACGGACAGGTAAAACCCATCTCTTCGTCGAGGCGCCGCAGAGCTGCGGCATGAACATCCTCGCCGGGACGCGGGTGGCCGCAGCAGGCGTTGGTCCACAGGCCTCCCGAATGGTACTTTCCGGTGTGCCGCTTCTGCAGCAGCAGGCTGCCAGCGTCGTTCCAGATCACCACTGAAAATGCGCGGTGAAGGCTGCCGGCGCGATGAGCGTCGATCTTTTCCGCGGCGCCGAGAGGATTGTCTTCGGCATCGACGATGATGACGTGCTCGTCGCTCGCTGACGTCACCTGGCGATCCTTCCTATGCTGGCGCACCAAAGAGATGATCGAGCATGAGGCCTTTCACCTTCGTCGCGTCAACAGGCCCATCCGGCACGAGATGCGGCGTCGAGCTGATGAAAACCGGGCAATGCTGGGGCGGATTGTCGGCCCGGCCGTGTGACCCTTTGACGAGTGTCGCGTCCAGCGGAATGACGTCCATCAACGTCCGGAAGCCTAGCAGCTTCTTCAATAGCCGCCAGGCTATCGCGATCTTCGGGAACGCGATGGCGGGGTCGAGGAACAGTTCGACAGGGTCATAGCCGGGCTTGCGATGGATCTCGACGGTGCGCGCGAAGTCCGGCGCGTGTGCATCATCGAGCCAGTAGTAGTAGGTGAACCATGCGTCCGGCTTGGCCAGGACAACCAGTTCGCCGGCGCGCGAATGATCCAGGCCAAGGGTAGCCCGGTCCTGGCCTGCGAGGACGGCATCGATACCGGGGATCTGCTGCAGGACGCGTTGGATCGCGGGAATGTGGGCGGGATCCTGAATGTAAACGTGAGCGATCTGATGGTCGGCCACGGCGAAAGCCTGCGAGCGGGGAATGTCCAACAGTTCCCCGCCTTGTTCCTCGCGGACCGCCAACCAGCCTGCTTCGCGTAGAGCGCGATTGATATGTACCGGTTGGTGGACCGGCACGATGCCGTACTCAGAGAGAAGAATGATCCGCCGCCCTGAGGCCTGCGCCACGTCGATTAGATCGCCGGCAACTGCATCGATGTCGCGTAGATGCTGATGGACTGCCGGATCGTCCGGTCCGTTACGCTGCAGCACGTAGTCGAGATGCGGCAGGTAAACGAGGGTGAGTGTCGGATCACGTTTGGCCATCACATACTTGGCGGCGTCGGCGATCCAGCGGCTAGATGCGATCGTCGTCGCGGGACCCCAGAACTGAAATAGCGGGAACTTGCCGAGCTTGGCGCTCAACTCGTCACGCAGTTCAGGCGGATCGGAATAGCAGTCTGGGATCTTGCGTCCGTCGGCTTTATAGATCGGGCGCGGCGTTACCATCAGGTCCGCGCTCGACGCCATCGCGTACCACCAAAACATGTTGGCGCACGTGAACGAGGCGTCTCGCGCCTTGGCAGCGTCCCATACACGTTCGCCGTCGAGGAGGCGATTGGATTGCCGCCAGAGCCAGACTTCCATCAGGTCGCGGAACAGCCAGCCGTTGCCAACCGCTCCATGACCCTGCGGCAGAAGACCCGTCAGAAACGTTGCCTGCACGCTGCACGTCACGGCAGGCGTTATGGTTGCAAGCGGCCGCTGCGCACCGTTCCGCGCCAACCGCGCGATGTTCGGTGTATGCTCGCCGATCAACGCCGGCGTCAAACCGACGACGTTGATGACGAGCGTGGGATGCATTGCGGCCGCCGCGTCAGGCACTACTTCTCGGTCTTCTTCAGTTGATCGATATAGGACATGATCTGCAGGATCTGATCCTGCGTCACGCCACGTTCTGAGAACGACCGCATCGCGCCGGAAGAGCCGGAGTGAATGACTTCGAACATGCCGACCTCGGTGTTGGCGCGTGTGCTGGATACGACATCGTCCAGGAAGCTTGGCCCCATGTGGCCGCTGCCATCCGGATTATGGCAGGCCGAACAGTTCTCGTCGTACATTTCCTTGCCCTTGGCTGTCGCTTCCGCGTTGCCATTGTAGGGGTTCTTGCCGGTCTCATGGAAGGACTTCACGGCGTCGGTGAAGACTTCGCCCTTGATGGGGCTGATGTCGATTGGGGAATTGTCCAGGGCATTCTTGAACTCGATGGCGCCCGCCACTGCGGTTCCGGCTACGGCCAGTAGTGAGAGTGCCGCGATCGCGCCGCGCGACAGAGGCTTCAGAAACGTTGATTTCCCGATCATCGCATAACCCGTTGTTGCTTGCCGGCTGGTATTTCGGCGGAAGGATTGTGATTGACGGCCAGAGGCCCCCTGCATTGCGGCAGGGGGCCTCCGGTCAAGCCTTAGCCCAATAGGAGTGTATGCAGATCAGTTAGTTCTTCTTCGTCTTGGCGACTTCCGCGCCAGCCGGAACCTTGTCGGCCGGCAGGATCCGCCAGAGCGTGCCCGGCGGGTTTGCCGCGGCGCCCTTATCGTCGAGATAGAAGCAGTTGCAGTTCACGGCGAGGACCGTACCGTCCTCATCGTTATTGCCTGACGTGAACTGTTGTGCCGTCTGAGCCAGTTCCTGCATCTGCCACTTCGAGCCATCCCAGCCCGTTGCGAAAATGCGGCCCGAGCACCAGTCGCCGGACAGGTACACGCCGTCCATGCCACCGTAGTTGGCGACACCGAGGCCCATGACGGAGCAGCCCCAGCCGTCCTTCAGCTTCTCGGCACCCGGATATGGCTCCTGGTGCGGATATTCGGCGACAGGGAGCACGCCAACTTGCGGGCACTTGTCGTCCGGACCGGTCATGGGATGGCACTTCGTACCCATGTTGTGCTTCCAGCCGTAGTTTTCGCCGCCCTTGCTCGCAGCCGGCTGCCAGTCGATCTCTTCGAGATGGTTCTGGCCGACGTCAGCGATGAAGAGGTCGCCCGACTTCTTGTTGAAGTGGAACGAGTAGGGGTTGCGGAGACCGTACGACCAGATCTCAGGGCGGGCGCCCATATGGATCTTGGAGAAGCCTTCTTCGGTGATGCCGAACAGGGTCATCATGCGGTCTTGGACTGCCGTTGCCCACGGATTTGACTTGGGAACCTTGTAGGCAACGTCGTCGGCCGTGTTGACGTCGATACGAAGCATCTTGCCCCACAGCATCGACTTCGTCTGGCCGGCGTCGAGTGGATCGCCTTCCCAGCCTGCGTCGCCCTTGCCGATGTAGAGGAAGCCATCCGGGCCGAACTGGATGCCGCCGCCGTAGTGATTGTAGTAGGGCTGCGGGATGTTCATGATGACTTTTACGGTCTTGTTGGCATGCTCGACCGTCACGACGTCCGGGCTGGCCTTGTCGACGGTGTAGCGCGCGATGATGTGCGCACCGTTGAAGGGCAGCGACGCGTAGCTGACGTAGAAGTGGCCGTTCTCCTTGAATTTGGGATCGAAGGCGACTGCCCACAGGCCCTGCTCGACGAAGCCGGTCTGAACTTCGCTGCCCAGCGGGCTGTTCTTG
This sequence comes from uncultured Pseudomonadota bacterium, assembly GCA_963846845.1. Taxonomy (GTDB): domain Bacteria; phylum Pseudomonadota; class Alphaproteobacteria; order Rhizobiales; family Hyphomicrobiaceae; genus JAKAXS01. Next base: position 406,683 of record CAWJXQ010000001.1, read on the forward strand.
GTCAAGTCAAGGAAGGGCTTGTCGGCGACCTTGCCGTCTTTGCCAACCACTTTGATCTTGCCCTGGCGTTCGACGACGAAGATGCGGCCGGTGCCATCGAAGGCAGACGCGACGCCAACCGGATCAAGGAAGCCATCGGCAACCTTGACGACGGCGACTTTCGGATCTCCGGGAAGCTTTCCGCCCGGACGCGCCACTTCGGCGGCGGTCTTGGGCACGGTCTGCGACAAAGCCGGCAGCATGCCCAGAGTCTGGCAGCAGCAGCCGTCGACGCGGTAACGAGTAACCGCATGCGCATTAGACGTTCTCCCTAATTTCGTGTGTAGCGTTCTTGAGGCAGGTTTCGCGTTTTGCACGGAAAGGTTGCTGTCCGGGTTATTTAGCCCGGATGAGATCTATCCATGCGCCGGGAAGCTAGGCTAAGAAAAATTCTTTCGCAATCTCCAAATACGTAAAACAAATGTGAAATCGTTTATCGATCAATTATTTTTACGTTCGCTAGCTTTTCGGGAAATAGTCCGCGCCAAAACAGGGAAGAATTCTTACTCTGGCGTGTGATCATCCGGTAAATTCGCCGTGTCTCAGGTCAAATGTCGGTGCTATCTGGCTGTTTTTGCAGGCTTACGTTCTGGTGCGGCGGAATGCCGCGATGAAGGCTCGTCTTGCCATGCTCCTACAAAATGAGCAAAATAGCTTCGGTAAAACGGCTCACGAATGGTGAAACAGAATCGTTATTTGCTATCGGCACGCAGCTGACGGATTGAATTTCTGCGACGCACAAGAACTCGCAATAGATACGGAAATGACCATGCAAAACGCAATGCATGACGCGCTGACGAAGTTCGAAACGACTGGGGAAAATAGGGCCTACTTCCAGCGTTTCTCCGTGAATTTTGAGTTCCCTGTTTATTTTGCACGGGACATTTTCTGCGCCACAAACACGTTGTTGCGCGACGTGCTCTCGGCGCACGCCGCGGCCAAGCCGCCCAAGGTGGCGTTCTTCGTCGATACCGGCATCGCCGAGCAGATGCCGGATCTCGCGCGGCGGGTCGAGGCTTACGCGCAGGCGCACGCCGATAGCTTCACACTCGCCGGTGGGGTGCAGTTCGTGGCAGGGGGAGAAGGCTGCAAGAATGACATGGCGCTGGTCGAGCAATATCAGCGGCACGTGGTCGACCTCGGAATCGATCGGCATTCCTATGTGGTGGCTGTCGGCGGTGGCGCGGTTCTCGACCTCATCGGCTACGTTGCGGCGACGACTCACCGTGGGCTGCGTCACATCCGGGTCCCGACGACGGTTCTGTCGCAAAATGATTCTGGTGTTGGCGTGAAGAATGGCGTCAACGGCTTCGGTGTGAAAAATCTCATCGGCACGTTTGAGCCGCCGAGTGCGGTCATCAACGATTCCGCTTTCATCGATGTGCTGCCGGGGCGCGACAAGCGCGCTGGCATGGCAGAGGCCGTGAAAGTCGCGCTCATTCGTGACGCGAATTTCTTTACCTGGATCGAGGAGCAGGCGGAAGCGCTTGCGATCTTTGCATCCGAACCCCTGGACTATCTCATTCGTCATTGTGCCATGCTGCACATGCGCCAGATTGCCCACGGCGGTGATCCATTCGAACGCGGTAGCGCGCGCCCGCTCGACTTTGGACACTGGGCGGCACATCGGCTCGAGACGCTGGCTAACTACGACTTGCGGCACGGTGAGGCGGTTGCGATCGGCATTGCCTTGGATACGCGCTACTCCGTGCTGGCCGGGCTGCTGCCGCCGGGCGATGATGAGCGTGTGCGCCGCCTGCTGGAGCGGCTGGGCTTTTCGCTTTGGCATCCGGCGTGTGCGCTGCGCGACGAATCGGGCAAGTCTCGCCTCTTGGGCGGGCTGGAGCAGTTCCGCGAGCACTTAGGTGGAGAGCTGACGATCACGCTGTTGTCCCAGCTGGGCACCGGCGTCGAGGTTCATGAGATGGACGAGGCAATGATCGGTGACGCCATCGCCTGGTTGCAACCAGACGCCGCCTCCTGATGCGGCTTGAAATTCCCGGCAGGCCCCACTTCGGCTACTGCACCAATATTCATGCAGGCGAGACGTGGCCCGAGATCGATGGATCGTTGCAGCGCTATCTGCCGGCGATCAAGGCGCAGGTCGCGCCGGATCAAGCGATGGGGATCGGCCTGCGATTGTCGGCGATCGCGGCGGAGGAGTTGGCCGGTGCCGAGGCCTTGCAGCGCTTTCGCAGTTTCCTGAGTGCAAATGACTTCTACGTCTTTACCGTCAACGCGTTTCCTTATGGGCCGTTTCATGGGCAGCGCGTGAAGGAGCAGGTGTACGAACCGGACTGGCGCACGCCGGAGCGGCTGGCCTATACGAAGCGGGTTGCCGGTCTTCTGGCCGAGTTGACGCCTTCAGGGTTCGAGAGCAGCATCAGTACCGTGCCGGGCGGCTTCAAAGCTCGCATCGCGCAACCTGATGACGTTGCCCAGGTGACCCAGTCATTTGTCCGGTGCGCAGCGCACCTGCACACCATCGCGCGTGATACCGGAAGGGTCATCAGTCTGGCCATCGAGCCTGAACCCGCCTGTTTCCTCGAGACGACGCGGGAGGCAATCGCCTACTTTCGCGACCACCTCTTTGCACGTGATGCCAGCAAGTTGTTTGCATCGCTTGCTCAGGCCTCTGCGGCCGATGCCGAGAGCGCACTCAGGCTGCACCTAGGCTTGTGCCTCGATGTCTGTCATTCGGCGGTGGAATTTGAAACGGCGAGGGAAATTCTGGCGGAAGTGGACGCCGCCGGCATCCGTATTTCGAAGCTGCAGCTCAGTTCGGCTCTGCGGGCACAGGCCGTGGACGCGGGAATTGCCGAACAGCTGATGGCCTTCAACGACGGGATCTATCTCCACCAGACCGTGCAACAGCGCGATGGGGAATTGACGCGCTATACCGATCTGCCCGACGCCGTCGCGGCAGCGCGGCGCGGCGAGGCCGGTGGCGAATGGCGCGTCCATTGTCACGTGCCGGTCTTCCTCAATCGTTTCGGGGAGCTGCAGTCGACGCAGGACACCTTGCGCGACGTGCTGAAGATTTGCCGGGAGCGCGCGGTTTCCCCCCATCTCGAGGTCGAGACATACACGTGGGGCGTTCTTCCACCGCACATGCGCCAGGCAAACCTCGGCGACGACATCGTGCGCGAGTTGCAATGGGTGCGGTCGGAGTTGCACGCGTGAACACGCTCCAAATTTATTTGCGGCTAGCGCGGATCTCCAACCTGCCGACGGTTTGGAGCAACGTTCTGGCTGCAGCTGTGCTGGCCGGCGGCAGTGGTGCGGCTCCGCAGACGATCGTCCTCGTCATGCTGGCGATGTCGCTATTCTACACCGGCGGCATGTTCCTCAACGATGCGTTCGACCAGGAGATCGACGCGCGCGAGCGGCCGGGCCGGCCGCTACCTGCGAAGGCAATCTCGGCGACGTCGGTGTGGACGGCAGGCGCGGCGATGATGGTGCTGGGTATCGCCATCATGTTCTACTTCAGCGCCACGGCGGGTGCCGCGTCGATTGCGCTTGCCGCCGCCATCCTCATCTATGATGCCTGGCACAAGGGCAACGCGGTTGCGCCTTTCTTTATGGGTGCCTGCCGTGCGCTGGTCTACGTCACGACGGCGATCGCCGTTGGCCAAACCACAGTGACACTCGCGGCGCTGGCATTGCTGGCCTACGTGGCGGGGCTGACGTTTGCTGCGAAGCAGGAGGCCTTCGATCGTGTCGAGGCATGGTGGCCGTTCGTCATGCTGGCGGCCCCAGTGGTGTATGCGGTTTCGGTCACCGAGAGCCTGGCATCGACATTGCCGTTCGTTGCAGCCGCCGTTGGCGCAATCGGGATCGCACTTCACTATCTGCGCCGCCGCCGGCCTGGCGACATCGGACGCGCCGTCTCGCTGCTCATTGCCGGTGTTGCGCTAAGCGATGCCGCCATGGTCGAGTACTGTCGGAGGCACCACAATCGCTCTGCTATGCTGTGGCCTTTTCCTTCTGACGCTGGCCCTGCAGCGCGTCATTCCCGGAACGTAGCCCATGGCGCCGATCGACAACGTTCAAGCCACGCGAGCGCTTCTGCATGGTTGGCTGGCGACTCGCCTCGAGGCTGCGCCGCTCGGCGTGGCTCGATGGGCAGCTGGCTAAAATCGGGTCGGGCCCGCGCGAATTGGACGTTGTGATGGCCATCGGTCTTGCGCCGCGCAAGACTGGCAAGCAGCAGCTGCAACTCACGTCGGCAGAGACAGCGGAGGCCCGCCAGCTTCATCGCGACTTCGACGGGTCGACCTGGAGTGTCGATCAGGCTGCGCGCGTAGCTTTGCTGCTCGCCAGCTTCACCGGCGACGGCGCGGCCTTTGCCGTGCTGTTCGAAGCCGTGCTGCGATCGGGCGAACTCAACGAACATATTGCATTGCTGCAGGGGCTTCCGCTTTACCCGGCGCCGCAAGCGCTCGTCGGCCGCGCGGTGGAAGGTTTGCGGACGGCCATGCTGCCGGTGTTCGAGGCGGTCTCGCATCGCAATCCGTTTCCCCGTGACCAGTTCAGCGAGCAGCAATGGAACCAGATGGTGTTGAAGGCTCTCTTCATCGAGAGCCGGCTGGCTCCAATCGTTGGTCTCGACGAACGCCGCAATGGCGATCTCGCAGCCACGCTGATCGACTACGCGCATGAGCGCTGGGCTGCCGGACGCGCCGTTTCGCCGGAACTCTGGCGCTGTGTTGGGCCCTTTGCGCCGTACGTCGGATATTCCTGATCTAGCCAAGGCGCTATCGAGCAGCAGCGATCCCGAGGCAAAGGCTGCGGCTCTAGCTCTGGCCGAGAGCGACCAGCCGTCCGCTGCGGCCACGCTGGCTAAAGCGCCAGCCCTAGCCGCCGCGATCAAGGCCGGGACGCTGACCTGGACGAACTTTACCTAACGCACGCGCAGCGAGAGCTGCTCAAGGAGCCGACATGCCCTACATCGACCCCCACGCCCACATGATCTCCCGCACGACCAGCTGCTATGCAGCGATGGCAGGTGCCGGGGTGGTGGCCGTGATCGAGCCGGCGTTCTGGATCGGGCAGCCGCGCACGAATGCGGGTAGCTACGCCGACTATCTTTCCCACATTCTTGGGTTCGAGCGGTTCCGCGCCAGCCAGTTCGGCGTGCGGCACTACTGCTGTATCGGGTTGAACTCGAAGGAAGCCAACAACGAAGCGCTTGCCGAAGCGGTGATGGAGATCCTGCCGCGCTTCGCGGCGAAGGAGGGTGTCGTCGCCATCGGCGAGATCGGCTACGACGAACAGACAGCGCTCGAAGATAAGTATTTCCGTCTCCAGCTCGACCTGGCGCGCGAACTCGACCTGCCGGTGATGATCCACACGCCGCATCGTGACAAGAAGCGCGGAGCTTCGCGCTCGATGGACGTGATCCTCGAACACAAGCTGTCGCCCGATCGCGTCGTGATCGATCACGTCAACGAAGAAACGATCACCGAGGTGAAGGATCGCGGCTTCTGGGCAGGCTTCTCCATCTATCCGCATTCCAAGATGACGGCCGAACGCATGGTTTCGCTCGTCAAGAGCTTCGGTCCTGAGCGCCTGATCGTCGACTCCGCCTGCGACTGGGGCGTCTCCGATCCGCTTTCCGTGCCGAAGACCGCAGCTTTGATGGCCGAGCAGGGCGTCGCGGCCGATGCCATACGGCTCGTCACATATGCCAATGCGCTGGCCGTTTACGGCCAGAGCGGCCAGATGCGCGAAGCCGACTGGACAAACGCCGCAGCAGTCGATCAGACAGCGCTGTATGAGGGCAACACAGTCCTGCGCGGCGGACAGAGCCCTCGCGTCGAAAAGTAGAATGCGCTGGGCCAGTTCGGAAAAGCTCCGGAATGCCATGACCTTGCGCTGCCGTGCGAGGAAACCTGCCCGGGGGGCCAAGATTCATACTTAAATGCCTGGGACGTGCTGTCGCGGAATACTCCCCCCGTTTATGCTCGATATGTGCTAGATAAGCACTATCGACGGCATTTGCGTGCGCGCCGTCGGCTGAGAGCGACGCACGGGCTCCCGCCAAAGCTGCATCCGTCAGCCATGCGAAATTGTTTGGTTTTCCGAACCGATTATGCGCGGCAATGAACGCGCACAAGAGCCACTGGAAGACAATCTGCAAGACTTCGTGCCGTCGAATGACGGTTTGCCCGCGCCATCGCCGCTGATCGACAGCCGTTGATTCAGCGTTTCTTTAATCTGAAGGAGCCTCGCCCGGCCAATGACAGACGCATCGAAGCCAGCCGGTTGGGTCGTCCAATTTTCCTTTCCGCAGCCGGTCACCAACAAGTTTGGCGCCGGTCCGCCGAAAGTCGAATTCTATAACGTCGCGATCGAGGCGCCCGGCAAGGCGATCGACGCTGCGATCGCCAAGCGGAAATCGACGCAGGAAGACACCGAGACGTTTGTCGTGCGGCCGCTTTCAAGCAAAGAAATCGAGTTCCTGAAGCTGGGACGCGACGAGATCAAGCCGGCTTAGGCCGGTGCCGCTTAAGCGCAGTGCGTATCAAAGCAACGATGAATGCGGTCGTTCAACGGAGGCACTATGCCATTTGTCCAACGTCCAGCGGGTTTCAGCAGCGAGACCCTGGAGCTTCTGGATTCGGCGATCATGGGGTTATGGCTGGATCACGCCGCTGGCGTCGTCAAAGCCGAGCGCGTTGCTCTTGAAGTCGAAGGCCGTGCCCGCGCGTGCCGGGCGAGGCAAACTGCTTGTCTATCGAGCGCGAACACGTCGCGCTGTAACTGAAAACATGGAGATTCGCGTATGCTAGCGCATAAATTCAAAGCAGGTCAGAAGGTAAGTTACGAGACGCCTAAGGGTTTGCTTCAAGGAAGCGCGACCTACAAGGTGGAACGCCTCATGCCAATCGAGAATGGGGAATTGAAGTATCGCATCAAGTCGGCATCGGAAAGCTTCGAGCGGATGGCGAAGGAAAGCGAACTCGTTCCTATTACTGAAGCTGCGTGACCGCGATCGGTTGGACGACCTGCGTTCATGACGTGATCTCGTCGGTCCACACACGGAATGACGTCAGCTTATTCGGTCCGAACGTCGTTGTGATGGCTACGTCCGCAGCGTCGCGTCCGCGCGCGATTAGAACGCGGCCAATGCGAGGCACATTGTTTCGCGGATCGAACGTGTGCCACTGGCCGCCGAGATACGCTTCGAACCAGGCTGCGAAGTCGCCAGGCGGATACGGCGGTGGCGTGCCGACGTCGCCGAGATAGCCGGTGCAGTATCGCGCCGGAATATTCAACGCCCGGCAGAAGGCAATCGCCAGATGGGCATAGTCGCGGCAGACGCCTTGGCGCTCTGCGTAGGCCTCTGACGAACTGCGGGTCGCGCGTGCGTGCTGGTAGTTAAAGACGATGTGCTGGTGCACGAAATCGCAGATTGCCTGCACGCGCGCCCATCCGGTCGCTCGTCCGCCAAACAGCGACCACGCCAGATCGAGCATTTGATCGCTGTCGCAAAAGCGGCTCGCGAGCAGGAAGACCAATGCCTCTTCGGGCAAGCGTTCGACGGGCAGCTGCTCGGCGTGGGCGAAGATTGGATCAGGCTGACCGGAATCCGTGATGATGGTGTCTGCGGTGAGGCGCATCAAGCCTGCCGGCGCAATCAGGCGCGTACACCAATTGCCGAAGCCGTCGCGATATCCCGAGACGGCGGCTGAGGGAGCTGACGATCACGTGATCGGGCGTCAACAGATCCGACACGCGGGTGTGATGCACGTTAAGCATCAAAATCATTGGCGTCGGTTGCGGGCAATCGTAGTTCAGCTCGTAGCCGATACGCAGTTTCATTCGGCACTCATTTCAAATGATGGACGAGGCGAGGTACGGGCGGCGCTCGTTCAAACCGGCAGCCGCGGATCGTCCAAAACCATGGCGTACGTGTAGTTTTGTGTTTGCGAACGATCGCGATGCAAGTGCTGTTTGTCGAGCTTGAGCACGTAGGTCGGCATCTCACCGGCCGGCGTCATTGCCCAATCGGTGACGGCGTAAGGCACATCATCCAAAAATATCATGTCGATGGAAAACTTGATCGGCTGCAGGTCGGTCCGGCGGAATGGAATTGCCACCTTACACATTGCGCGCGTTTTCATTGCAAGCTCCAGATCGTTGCGAAGTGTACGTCGCGGAAGAGTTCGACCAGAGCACGCGAGAGAAAGTGCCAATCGATTAACAGGCACAAGATGGTTCGGCGTTGCGGGAGACGCACCTTGCGCATGGACGTCGCTACGGCGACATCCCGGCCCGGCACCGAGGCGACCGGGCCGAACTTCAGGTCTTCTAACACGGGGACTGCTGCGGCCCTAAGTAAATCTCAGAACACGGCACCCTCGGGTGTCGTGAGAATTTTGAACTCCAAATCAGCTCGCTAAGATTTGAGCGCCCTGCTTGGTCAGACGTGATGGACCGCGCGCGTGCCCTTGCGGCCGGAACTGGTTGCGGCGGCTGGCTGTTATCTCTCCAAAACAAACTCAGGAGACGCCAAATGTCGGATAATAAGGCAAAGTCCCAGCCGGACGTCGACAAGAAGACTGCAAAGGGCAAGGGTGAGGGCGGGTTCAGCCCCATCCAGACGGCCCTGCCAACGATGATTTCCAGGGCGAAGACCTCTCAAAAGAGCAAGCGCGACAGGTCACACCGCCTGGCAAAGGCCGATCCAAATAGTCGCATCCCGGATATTGAACCCGAGTGCGTTTTGGCCAACCGAAAGAAATATCAGCGGAATTTCTTATTTCGGGCGCGCTGGACGAAAGTCCGGCGCGCTTTTGTCCCGTATCTCCGGTGTTCCCGATGGAACATACGGCCGCTGGATACGGTTCTAGGTTCAACCAACTACATTAATTGTTGTTACTAAACCCCGATCCGGGTTGTTGCAGCAGGTTTGCAGACTTATCTATGTATGAGTTCGGTCGGAGTGAGTGTAATGCATACCGTCGTTCGCGCTGATACGCCCCCCACTGGCATCGATGCCGGGGCTCTGGCGTTGGCCGAAAATGCATCCGTTATCGTCGAGAATGCTGCCGATTTGCGGCGCGTGGCGACGGGTGAGGTTCTTTTCCAGCCAGGCCAAGAGCGCAAGCATTATCGCGTCGAGGAAGGCGCGATTTTTCATTACGTGCGCTGGGCTGATGGCAGTCACGATTTGATTGAGGTCGCTTTTCCGGGCGACATCGTGGGCCTTGGCAATCTCAGCACGCATATCAGCACGGCTCAGGCGATGGTCGATTCCGTCGTGACGGTCATGCCTGACGACGAAATCGAGGTGCTGCTCGATTCCGACGATCGCCTGCCCCTCCTTCTCGCCAGCGCAGGTGAGCGTGAGTTCGATTATATTCGCGACACGACGCTGAATTCGGGCAAGCGTACGCCGATTGAACGCGTCGCCAACTACCTGATCGCCGTGGCCGATATCGACCAGCAGAATTCCGCCGCCGTGATCGCCGACGATATTTCATCGGGCTTCGTGGCGGAGCGATTGCAGATGAGCGTCGATACGCTTTCGGCAGCGCTCGTCGGGCTGCAGCACAAGGGTTTGGTTGCTCCGGCCAACGGCGGCCTCAAGATTACGGACGTCGCGGAACTGGAGCGTCTTGCAAGCGCGGCGTAAGCCGGCCCGCGCTTGGGCACGTCGATCAGTCGCCGGCAACCACAATCAGTGGGGCTGAGCCATGGACACTTCGCTCGATCGCCAGATCTCGCCTACCGAAATCAAGAGTTTTGTGGCTGGCAAGCGTATCGCGGGCTGTGTGGTCTGCAATCATTACGACTGGCGCGTAAAAGATGACGCCACTGCGCTCAGCTGCCAGTGCAACGCGGGCGAAGGAGCCGGGCAGTCCACTGCCGTCGGGATCATAATCCTGGTCTGCCAGAATTGCGGCGCGCTCGAATTTCACGATCGCAGCGTTATCGCGCGGTGGCTGGACTGTCACCGAGCGAAATAATGGCACCGAGCGAAGTGACGGCACCGGATAAACTGGTGACACAGGATAAAGTGCTGGTTCGCGATTAGTTTTCGTCATCGGGGTAAACGCCGGCCAGCACAATCTCGAAATGCGTTTTTACGCTTTCGTTACACAGACACGCGCGTGAGAGAAGCGCCTGCTTGTCGCGAACAATGAGGGCTCCGCGGCCAGTGTCGATGATGCCTTCCACCTTGAAGCCCTGAACGACGCGGCTGGCATAGCTGCGTCCGACGCCAAGCATGAACGCAAGCTGTTCCTGCGTCAGCGGCAAAATATCGTCTCCCGCGCGATCCATCGCCGCCAATATCCATTTTGCGGTACGCTGTTCGATCGAATGAATGGCGTTACACGCGGTCGACTGCAGCACCTGGGCCAGCAGGCAGTCGGCATAGCGCGCGAACAGATTGCGCAGGCTCGGTGACGCGAGCTTGGCTGCTTCAAGGTCGGCAACTTTCATGCGGACGATAGGGCCACCGAACTTGACCACGATCTTCGCATATGCGGGAAGGTTGCCGCGGCTGACGATGCCGCCGACGGCGCCCTCTCTTCCCACCAGGATCGTATCGACGTCGCGGCCGTCGGCGTTGGTGACCAGGAAAGAGACCAAGGTCGGGCCGCAGGGGAAGTAGACAATTTCGACGTTTTCTCCGGGGCTGTAGAGCTGTTCGTGGGCATTGGCTGCAAAAGCCTGCAGGTTTGGCTTGAGCAGGGCGAAGTCGTTTCGGGCTGAGCCGGCGCAGCAGGTTGTTTGCTGGCAGGTCGGTACCGGCGTCGTCGCGGGGCATGTGTTCCTCAAGGCTTGCGGCAAATTTTGCAGAGCGCAGCATAAATGTAATTTTTGTCCGCGTGTGTTCACTAGTGGACAGACGAGCGTTAATTCCTTGTGGTGACATTGTCGCGGAAATTCCGTGGTGCGCCTGGATGGGTGCCGCGGCGAGCTATGCTCGAAGAGTGGGTGCGCGGGCGCGTAAGGCGCCGCGCGAGACAAGCACATAGCGCAAGGACCAAATGCGATGGCTCATCAGTTCGCCGCACACGCATGGTCGTCAACAGGGGGCGTTCAGTTGAGCGGTTTTACTCCGATACGGCACAGCTACCCGCCAGCGTGCTCCTTGTCGAAGACAACATCATTATTCTGCTGGATACAGAAGACGTTCTGAAGGAACTCGGTGTGCCGTTGGTGATGACGGCCACGACTGTGTCAGAGGCGTTGGATATCATCGGCCGCACGCCGCCGGCACGGGCTCTGCTCGACGTTGATCTTGGGATCGAGACCAGTTTTGCAATCGCCACGCGGCTGGCCGAGATCGGCATTCCGTTCGCATTCATCACGGGCTATGGGGACAATCATCCCATCCCCGTAGAGTTTACAAAAGTGCCTCGTGTGTTGAAGCCGCACACCACTGAAGCGTTGCTTAAAGTCTTGCAGGACTGAAAATTGGCAGGCCTGAAGCTTGGCTGGACCAAGAATGCGCCGCCGGTGGCATTGCGCCACCGGCGTTGCCTCAATCAATCGTCGTAGCCGTTCATGATCTCGCCGGTGGCTGGATGAATGTGCGTTTCGAGACGCACGCCGTCCTTGCCCGTCAGCTCGACCTCGTAAGCGCCGTCATCGCTTTCGATTTCGCGAACGGTATAACCCTGGGCCGACAGCTTTTCGGTGATCTGGGCGGGTGACATCCACTGGTCGCGCGGGACGTTCAGGCGGTTGACGGGGTCGGCAAACGCTGCCGATGCACCCAGTGTCAGGCCCATCGCGGCGATCAAGAGCTTGCTCTTCATGATAGTCATCTCCGTTGGTTGCCGGCATCAGCGCCGGTATGCCAACACTCTGCCGGACATGGGCTGACACCCCCCTGACCCCGGGCGTCAGCTAATTGTCAGCCAGAAACCCGCAAAATGCGGAAATGAAGAACATGATCTTGCATCGCCTCATGCTGCTGTCTGTCGCGGTATTCACCCTGTTGGCATCACCCGTGAGGGCGGATGACGATGCCGCCGATCACAACCTCGCGCGCCGTCTCGTCGCCGAGGGGCAAATTCGCGCGCTCGCCGTGATCGTCGAAGAGGTGAAGGTTCAGGTGCCGGGCGAGATGCTCGAGGTCGAGTTCGAATCCGAGAAGGGCATCTATAAATACGAACTCAAGATCCTCCGGCCCGATGGCAAGATCCAGGAAGTGGAAGTCGATGCCCGGACGGGCGCGATCCTCAAGGTCGAGGATGACGACTGATGCGCCTTTTGATCGTCGAAGACGAACCACGTGCGACGACATCACGGCAGCGCTCGCCGCGTCGGGCTTTGCCTGTGATGCCGCCGCGGACGGCGAGGATGCTTGGTTCCGCGGCGATACGGAAAGCTCCGATCTCGTCGTGCTCGACCTGGGGCTGCCGAAAATGGACGGCCTCGCCGTCCTCAAACGCTGGCGGCAGGACACAAGATGCCGATCATCATCCTGACTGCGCGCGGTGCCTGGCCGGAACGCGTGGAAGGTATCGATGCGGGCGCGGACGACTATTTGACGAAGCCGTTTCGCATGGAGGAGCTGGTCGCGCGCGTGCGTGCGCTCATCCGCCGGTCGGCCGGCCTCAGTCATGGGGTGATCGAGACGGGAGACCTGATGCTCGACACGCGGCAGATGCGCATCTGGGCCGCGGGTGCCGCTGTTGCCGTTTCGCCGTTGGAATATCGGCTGGTTGCATACCTGATGCATCATAAGGGGCGCGTGGTGCCGGCCGGCGAATTGATCGAGCACCTGTACGGGGATGATGATGCGCGTGATGCAAATGCGCTCGAGGCCTTGATCATGCGACTGCGCAAGAAGCTCGGCTCGACCGCGATCGAGACGCGGCGCGGTTTTGGCTATCTCATCGCGGAACAGCCCGCATGAGGCTGTCGTCCCTGCGGCTTCGCCTTCTGCTTGCCGCGGGCGTTTTCATCCTCATCGCAACAGGGGCTTGCCGCGCTCGGTCTCACGGTGCTTTTCGAACGCCACGTGCGAAGCTGGGCGGACGGGGAGCTGGGCGCCCAGATGGACCAGCTGATTGCTGGGATCGACAAGGGTGCGGACGGGCAGGCCGCCGTGGTGCGCGCGCCAGGCGACGCACGTTTTGCGCGCCCTTTATCGGGGCTTTACTGGGAAGTGCTCGTTGAGCCGGCCGGGCCCATCTACCGGTCGCGGTCGTTGTGGGATTTCGAGATCAAGCTGCCGGAGGAGGCGCAGGTCGATGATAGCGTGCGCCATCATTACGTTTCTGGTCCCGGGGGCAGCGAACTCTATTTGATCCAGCGCCGGGTCGAATTGCCGGCAAGACTGGAACGCAAAACGGCCCGGGTGGCCGTTGCGTTGGATGCGTCACAACTCAGCGCAGCGGTCAGACGATTTGCAACAGCGCTGGTGCCGTTTCTCTTGCTCATTGCCGGCCTGTTGATCGCTGCCGCCTGGGCGCAGGTGGCGGTCGGCTTAAGGCCGCTTGCTGCCGTGCGTGATCGCCTTGCGATCGTGGCGTCGGGCCAGGAGACGCGATTGGGCGTTGGCTTCCCGGATGAAGTCCAGCCGCTGGCGCACGAAATCGATGCCCTGCTGGGCGCACGCGAACAGCAGATCGAAAAGGCGCGTGGCCGCGCCGCCGATCTCGCGCACGGTCTCAAGACACCCCTGCAGGTGCTGGCCGGAGACATCGAGCGGCTGCGCGCGAAAAATGAGACTGGGATTGCTGACGAGATCGAGAAAGTCTCCAGTGCGATGCAACGGCACGTGGACCGGGAGCTGGCACGCGCACGGCTCGTCGGGGCCGATGCAAAGGCCGTGGCGAACGTTCTGCAGGTGGTTGAGAGCGTCGTGCGCGTCGTCGAGCGCTCGCCAAACGGAAGCCGCCTCACATGGTCCGTCGATGCGCCAGAGAACTTGCACGTGCGGATCGATGCCGCCGATCTGGCCGAGGCGGCCGGTAATTCTCCTGGAGAACGCCGCGCGGCACGCAAAATCTGGCGTCGTGGTGGAAGCGCGTGCGGAGCGAGATGGGTTCATCGCATTGAAGGTGAGGGACGACGGCCCCGGCATCCCGGACGAGCTGCGTGACCGGATGATGCAAAGGGGCGAACGGCTCGACACATCGCCGGGTGACGGGGTTGGGGGTGGCGGAGTTGGGCCGAGTGATGGGGCAGGGCTGGGCCTGGCAATTGTTGCAGATATCGCGGCAAGTTGCGGCGGCGTGTTGACATGTCCCGCTCTGGCCCCGATGATGGCGACGCGGATCAATTCTGTGTCACGCTTCGAATTCCGGCGGCGTCGGCGCGCCCGACGAAAAGCCGGACCTGAGTTCAGACCATTTTAACCCTGGGGCATCACAGTGATCGTCAGTCGCCGCGTGTGACGCGGTCCGTTTGTCGATTGTCGGGTTGCGTCATGTGTCTGACCAGAATTGTTTCGCGCTGCGTGCTGGCAATTGCCGGTTTGGCGCTTGTTGCATCGACTGCCGCGGCGTCCTCCTGTCTGTGGCAGTGGAGCAAACTTTGTCGTGGCCATCGCGGGCCTCATGTCCAGAATTAAAGCATGCCATCTTGAAGCCGGGCCGCAACTTTACGGATCGCGCGGCGGCTCTGGAAAGCGTGCAGATCGCGCCGTCGCGCGTGGCGGACGGTTCGACCGTATTCTGGTATCGCCCGGGTGGAACGTTCTGGGCTCGGTGAAGCTGACGGCGTCGTTCGCCGTCGAAATGGCGAGCTGTGCCGCCATCTCGACGGAAATCTCGTCGGAAATTGACTTTCGCACCGTGGAAGGCGTCGCGTGTCGCGAAGCCAACGGCGTCCGGAGATTGGAAGGCTAGCGCCTTCCTCGGACGTGCGGTCGGCAAAGCGGCGCGCGCAGCCTTTGGGCTGTGCGCGCCGCTTTCATGTTTCAGGTACGCGGCAGATCGTTAGGCGGCCTTGTCGCGCACGAGGCCTTCCGCCTTGAGCGCGGCCTGGACGGCCGGGCGGGCTTCGACGCGCGCGGCGTAAGCCTTCAGGTTGGCGTAGCTGTCGGGATCGACGCCCATTGGCTCGCCCCAACGCAATACGGCGAAAAGATAGGCATCCGGCAGGGTGAAGCTTTTGCCCATCAGGTAGTCGTTCGCGGCAAAGTGCTTGTCGAGAAACGCGAACCGGTCGCGCAGCTTCTGCTGGAAGATCGTTTTAGCTTCGGCAGGCATCTCAGCGTTGAACAGCGGCCCGAACGACTTGTGAATTCTCCGACGAGACGAAGTTCAGCCAGGACTGCATCTTCGTGCGTTCGATCGTGCCGTTGGCTGGGGCGAGTTCGGTGGCGCCGGCGTTGTCGGCGATATACTGGACGATTGCCGGGCCTTCTGTGATCAGCGTCCCATCGTCGAGGGCCAGGGCTGGAACGTAGCCGTTGGCATTGATGGAGCGGAAGTCGCCGCCGCCTTCGACGGTCTTGGCGCGAATGTCGGTCTTCACCAGCTCGAACGGTGTGTTCGTCTCGCGCAGAACGATGTGCGGTGAAAGTGAACAAACTCCGGGTGAGTAGTACAACTTCATGGCTCAGATCTCCTTGTAAGCAGTGGCGCCACCAGCCGCTTCGGTTGACTGTTCAGCGAACGGGGGGTTACATGCAGTTGCATTCATAATTGCATTATATGCAATTGCAAGCATTTTGCGGGGCAGGCGTGGCCGCCAAGTCGAGCGACGATATTCAACTCGCCTGGGCGAACCTCGTTCGGACCGGAACCAACGTTATGCAGAGGGTTGAAGACGATTTAAAACGTCAGGGTTTTCCGCCTGTTGCCTGGTACGATGTCCTATGGGAGCTGGATAAGGCTCCAGACGGGGTTCTGCAGCAGAGCGAGGTGCAGGCGCGCGTGCTGCTGGCCCAATACAACTTTGTGCGGCTGCTGGACCGGCTGGAGCGGGCAGGGCTGATCCGCCGCGTGGCTTGCAAGGTCGACGGGCGCTCGAATGTGCTTCACCTGACGGAGGCCGGGCGGGACTTGCGCAAGGGCATGTGGCCCGCTTACGACGCTGCAATCGCGGCGCATGTTGGCAGTTACCTGAGCCTGGATGAGGCAGGCGCCTTGGCTGGGCTTTTGTCCAAGTTGCTGCCGGATCGCAAGAAACTGGCCATGAGAACTCGGTAGTCAATCGAACGATGGCCGCTTAGGCGGCTGGACCCAAAGGGGGATTTGTGTAGGATGCGCCGCCAATCACAAAACACAACAGGGAAGTGGCCCTCATGACGGGAAACGGGGCGGGCGCGGCGGGCGCCGGCGGAGGCCTTATGGCCGGGAAGCGCGGGCTCATCATGGGCGTCGCCAACAATCGGTCTATTGCCTGGGGTATCGCGCAAGCCTTGGCGGCGCAGGGGGCGGAGATCGCCTTCACGTACCAGGGCGACGCATTGAAGAAGCGGGTCGAGCCGCTGGCGGCGGACCTTGGCTCCAAGGTCGTGCTGCCATGCGACGTGACTGACAGTGCCTCGATCGACGCGCTGTTTGCGGAGCTGCAGAAGACCTGGGGCACGATGGACTTCCTCGTCCATGCCATTGCTTTCTCCGACAAGAACGAACTCGACGGCCGCTATGTCGACACCAGCGAAAGCAACTTCACGCAGACGATGCTCGTATCGTGCTTCTCGTTCACCGCGCTTGCCGCGCGCGCCGAGAAGATGATGCCGAACGGCGGAGCGATGGTGACGCTGACGTACTACGGCGCCGAAAAGGTGATGCCGCACTACAACGTGATGGGTGTGGCAAAGGCTGCGCTGGAGGCTTCGGTTCGCTATCTGGCGGCCGACCTCGGCAAGGGCGCCATCCGCGTCAATGCCATCTCTGCCGGCCCCATCAAGACACTGGCGGCGTCGGGCATATCCGACTTCCGCTACATCCTGCGCTGGAACGAATACAATTCGCCGCTGCGCCGCACGGTTACGCTTGAAGACGTGGGCGGGGCTGGCGTCTACCTGCTGTCCGACCTGTCGAAGGGTGTCACCGGGGAAATCCACCACGTCGATGCCGGCTATCACGTGCAGGGCATGAAGAACGAGGACGCACCCGATATCTCAGTCGTAAAAGGCGACAGCTGACGCCGTGATGCAGCCGGGACTGACGATCTACATCGTCCGCCACGGCGAGACGGACTGGAACAGAGACCGCCGTTACCAGGGGCAACGCGACATTCCGTTGAATGTCGTCGGCCGCGCGCAGGCGTTGCGCAACGGCGAAGCCTTGCGGTCGTTGCTGCCGGGGCTGGCCGATGCGCAATTTGTTGCGAGCCCGCTCGGGCGCGCCCGCGAGACGATGGAAATCGTGCGCGGCGCCTTGCTGCTCCCGCCCGAAGATTACGCGATCGACGAACGGCTCAAGGAGCTGAGCTACGGCAGTTGGGAGGGCCAGCTGCAGGCGGATCTGCCGTCGATCGATCCGCAAGGATGGAGCACGCGCCAACTCGATCCTTACCGCTGGCGGCCCAGCGGCGGCGAGAGCTACGCGGACCTGATGGTGCGCGCCGTCGAATGGCTGTCGGGCGTCACGCGAGACAGCGTGGTTGCTGCCCACGGTGGCGTCGTGCGGACGCTACAAGCGCATGTATGCGGCATGGATCCGGAGCGCGTACCCGTGCTGGAAGCACCTCAAGACCAGGTGCTGATGCTGCGCGACGGCGGTATGCAGTGGCTATAGCTTCGAGCTGACAATAATGTGAATTCTCACGTCATGTTTGTGCCTCGCGGGGTTGATCTGCGCTGACTGCCGAGGCATACCGGGGGCAGATCTTCGCCGAATGAACTTGGGCCATCGGCGGGCCTAAAACTGGAGTATGGAAATCTTGCCTGGTTCCATAAGGAAATCCCTGGGGCTGCTGCATCGCTGGGCTGGCCTGTTTATCGCAGTTTTCCTGACGATCTCGGGGATCACCGGCGCTATCATTTCGTGGGATCACGAACTCGACGAGTGGCTCAATCCGCATCTGTTCGAGTCAAAGGCTCAGGGTGAGTTCAAGCCGGCGCTGGAGCTGGTCCGCATCGTGGAAGCGGCCGACCCGCGCGTGCAGGTGTCGTTTTTCCCGATACAGCAGGAGCAGGGGCACAACGCGTCGCTCTTCGTCGAGCCGAAAGTCGATCCCAAGACCGGGCAGCTGATCGACGTCGACTACAATCAGGTGTTCGTCGATCCCGTCAGCGGCGAGATCGCGGCGAAGCGATATTGGGGCAAGATCTCGCTTAGCTCAGAGGATATCCTGCCGTTCCTCTACAAGCTGCACTACTCCATGCACATCCCCGACTTTGCCGGCATCGACCGGTGGGGCTACTGGTTCATGGGCATCATCGCCATCGTCTGGACGATCGATTGCTTCGTCGGTTTCTACCTGACGCTGCCTGCGCGCCGCGCGGCGGCAGCGGCGGGCGGCGCGCAGGCACCAGCAACGGCAGCTAGCCTCAGGCGCACGTGGTGGGAGCGCTGGAAGCCGGCCTGGAAAATCAAGCGCGGTGCCAGCACCTACCGCCTGAACCTCGACCTGCATCGCGCCTTCGGGCTGTGGCTGTGGATCATCCTGTTCATCGTGGCGTTCTCTTCGATCTCGATGAACATGGCGGACCTCGTCGTCCGGCCGATCATTTCGACATTCGCGACATTGACACCGGACCCCTTCGACGACCGGATCCCCACCGACCAGACGAAACCGATCGCGCCAGGCTTGACGTGGGAACAGGCGATCGAGGTCGCCAACAAGGATGCGCAGCGGCGGGGCTGGACCGAGCCGGCCGGCGGGGCGTTCTACGGCCGGCTGCAAGGGCTATACGGCGTGACGTTCTATCACCCGGGCGAAGAGCATGGCGCCAACGGCATGATCAAGATGCTGTTCTTTGACGGCCGCGACGGCGCGGCGGCGGGAGGGCGCGTTCCGTGGGAGGGCACGCCGGCGGACGTCTTCATGCAGCTGCAGTTCCCGCTGCACTCGGGCCGCATAGCCGGGCTGCCAGGACGCATCCTGATCTCGTTCATCGGGTTGGTGGTGGCGATGCTGTCGATCACGGGCATCGTCGTGTGGGCCAAGAAGCGGGCCGCGCGCGTGTCCCGCAATAGCGCGTTCGGGGCCGGAGAGCCGCAACCGGCGGAGTGAATAGCGTCCCCCAATAAAAAGAAGAGCCGGAGCAGCGGCGCTCCAGCTCTTCCATTTGCCGCGGACTCGAGGCGATTGCTCAGATCGCCGGGAACCCCGGTTTAATCAAACGCAAGCTCAGACGCATACTGGACGCGTACTGGCACACAGAGACCCGGCGCGGCCAAGGGCCCGCTGGGATGAAAACTCGTAACTGAAGTGGTGCGCGTTGAGCGGCCTCCTAACCCGTCAGACGCTTGCGACGCAGCACACTGATAAGGTAAGTGCGTCGCGCGAGTCTGCCAACAGAATTGGCGTATAAGCGCAACCGGCCTATTGTAGGCACACCGCCAACAACAAGGGCTGTTGGCGGCAGAAAGCATGGCCGCGTAGCCCGGTTGACCGCGGCGGGCCCGGCCGATACGTAGTTTGTCATGTCTCACAACACCTTCGGCCATCTCTTCCGCGTTACAACCTGGGGCGAAAGCCACGGCGAGGCCATCGGCTGCGTCGTCGACGGCTGCCCGCCGGGGCTGCCTTTGACGGCTGCGGAGATCCAGATCTTCCTCGACCAGCGCAGGCCGGGGCAGTCGCGATTCACGACGCAGCGGCGCGAACCGGACACAGTGGAGATACTCTCCGGCGTCTTTACCGATGACGCCGGCCAGCAGGTGACGACGGGCGCGCCGATCTCATTGGTGATTCGCAACGTCGACCAGCGGTCGAAGGACTACGGGGACATCAAGGACAAGTTCCGTCCGGGGCATGCCGACATCACGTACTGGGAGAAGTACGGCATCCGCGACTATCGCGGCGGCGGGCGGTCGTCGGCACGGGAGACGGCGATGCGTGTCGCCGCCGGTGCGGTGGCGCGCAAGGTGCTGCCGGGCATAACGATCCGGGGCGCGCTGGTGCAGATCGGCGAGCATCAAGTGGACCGCTCGCGCTGGGATTGGGATGCCATCGGCTCCAACCCGTTCTTCTGTCCAGATCCGTGTGTGGTGGCGGAGTGGACAAGTTACCTCGATGGCATTCGTAAGGCCGGGTCTTCGATCGGCGCCATCATCGAAGTGGTGGCCGAAGGTGTGCCACCTGGTCTTGGCGCGCCGCTGTATGCCAAGCTGGACCAGGATCTTGCCTCGGCGATGATGAGCATCAATGCGGTGAAGGGCGTGGAGATCGGTGCCGGTATGGCGGCGGCCGAACTGACGGGTGAGGCCAATGCCGACGAGATCCGCATAGGCAACGACGGCAAGCCACGTTTCCTGTCGAACCATGCCGGCGGCATTCTCGGCGGCATCTCCACCGGGCAGCCGGTGGTTTGCCGGTTCGCCGTGAAGCCGACGTCGTCGATCCTGTCGTCGCGGCAGACCGTCGACCGGCACGGCCGGGAGACCGACATCATCACCAAGGGCCGTCACGATCCCTGCGTGGGAATTCGCGCCGTGCCCGTGGGCGAAGCGATGATGGCGATCGTGCTGGCAGACCATCTGCTGCGCGACCGGGCGCAATGTGGCCCGCGCTGAACGTAAGGCGGCCTGCTGCTGATTACTGCGGAGTACCCTCGGCGCCCCAGCCGGCGTCGGCGCCATCAGGCGATGCGGCAGCTTCGCCGGGATCGACGCTCTCTGCCACGCTTCCTGTCTGTGCTGGCGGCCCGGCAACTGGCGGCGCTGCGGCCGTTGCTGCTGCGGCTTTGTTCGCTGGCGCGGCCTCGCCCTGCTTCTGCGGCGGCGGTGGACCGGCGGGTTGGCCCGGTTTGCTTTGCGGCCCTGCGGCGCCCGGTGGCGTGTACTCTGCGAGTTTGCACGAGCAGCCCTTCACGTACTCCTTGCGGTAGCGGAAGGCTGTGTTGAGCTTCGTGTAAGGCTCGCTGGAGTTGACGGCGACCATCTGGTCCACGGCGCCACCCGGATTTTGATAATAGTACAGCTCGGTGGGTGCCGCGCACTTCGACTGGCAGGCTTCCTGGTCGCGCGGGAAGTGATTGGGCAACGTCGAAAAGCTGACGGGGAAATAGTAGCCGTCGCAAAGCCGGACGCAGAGTGTGCGGTACGTGGCGTAGCCGAGGTTGCCGTAGGTGCCGAGGCCGCCGCCGGCGGCGCCGCCTTCGCTGCTGTCTTCCCAGAAGCTGGAGGGACTGCTGTCGCGGCGGCGCGCCTGCTGCTGATAGGCGGCGCCGCAATTGTTGCGGGCGAGTTCGTTGACGATGTCGTCCTGGTAGCTGCGGCCGCCGGAGCCGATGATGTCCTGACGCTGCGTCTCAAGGTCGTGCAGGCGGCGTTTGTCGGCATCGTTCTGCCGGGCGAGATCGCGGCACTGGGATGTGTTGCGCAGCGACTTGGAGAACAGAAAATACTCATAGCAGCGGCGCTCCAACTGATCGCCGGACTGGCGGACCGTCTGGTCGAGCGCGCGGATATCCGTCTCGAGTTGCGGCAGGACACTGCGTGAGGCATTGCCGCGCTGGCCCTCTTGCACGAGCCGCTGCTCAAGCTGAAGGCAGATGGGGTTCTTGGTGGCCCACGCACCGCCTTGCTGTTGCGGCGGGGGCGGACCGGCGCCCGGGGGACCGCCTTCAGGCGGCGGAACTTCGGTTGGAGGCGGGCGATAGGTTGGTTCGCGCTGGGCCGGACGTGGCGGCGGCTCGTCTTCCTGCTCGCTCCATGGCCAGCCGAAGCCCTGAGCGGAGGCGATCGCCGGTGCGCACGCCAGCAGACAGGCGACGGCCAGCAGGCGGGTGATCGCGCCGCGGTGACGGCGTGACTGCTTCGGCGTCATGTCGGTGTCGGCCATTGCTTCCCGCGGAGGCTCAATTTTCTCAGGCTTTTAGCCACGTTTGGACGTAGGTGGTCAATGCGGATGAAATGCGGCGATTGGCGCGGCGACCACGCGGTTTGCACGCTTACGTCACGATGCCGACGCAAGTGGCGCCTAACAGGCAGTTTTTGCATCGTTCAAGAGGCTTATCCATGCTGAGGCGTCTGTTCTCGCTCATCATCTTCCTGGCGGTGGTGACCGGGTGCTTCTGGTTCTACCGCACGCTGACGCTGGCGAGCCCGTACGATGAGGCGTGGACCGCCATCAACAGCCGCCTGCCTGATCCCGTGCGATCCTGGTCGTGTCAGACCGTGCGCCGCCGCCTGGTCGATCCGGGTCCCGCTCCGCTTGGGTTGCGAAAAGCCAGGCGACTGGTGAATCCGTCCGGCCAGATGAAGGCGGCCGCGGCGCTTGACGCTCTGCGGCGGGCGGCTCATAACGCGCGGGCTTGCAGCGGATTGCCGCTGCCGAATTTGCGCGTGCCGCCGCGGCATTTCTCTGATCGCGAAGAGAAACTCGACGTCCCCGCCGGCGCTGAGGGGGATGCTTGCCGTTAACGCTCTACAATACGCTGACAAAGCGCAAGGACGCGTTTCAGCCGATCGATCCGGGCAACGTGCGCATGTACGTCTGCGGGCCGACGGTCTACGATTTCGCGCATATCGGTAACGCCCGCCCGGTCATCGTTTTTGACGTTCTGTTCCGGATGCTGCGGCATACGTACGGGGCAGAGCATGTCACCTATGTCCGCAACATCACCGACGTCGACGACAAGATCAACGGCAGGGCGGCGAACGATTTTCCCGATCTGCCGCTGAACGAGGCGATCCGCCAGGTCACTTCGCGCACCGAGAAGCAATTCCACGACGACATTGCCGCGCTGGGCGTGCTGCCGCCGACAGTGGAGCCGCGGGCGACCGAGCACATCGAGGAGATGAAGCGTCTGTGCGTGGCGCTGGTGGAGCGCGGACATGCCTATGTCGCGGAGGGCCACGTGCTGTTCCACGTCGCCTCGATGCCGGACTACGGCCAGTTGTCCAATCGCACGCTGGAGGAGATGGAGGCCGGCGCGCGCGTGGAGGTGGCACCCTACAAGCGCGACCCGATGGACTTCGTGCTGTGGAAGCCGTCCAAGCCTGGTGAACCTGCGTGGCCATCGCCGTGCGGCATCGATAGTCCGGGCCGTCCGGGCTGGCACATCGAATGCTCTGCAATGTCCGAGAAGCACCTGGGGCCGGTGTTCGATATTCACGGCGGCGGTATCGACCTCGTCTTCCCGCATCACGAGAACGAGATCGCCCAGTCGCGGTGTGCGCATGGCACGCCGGTGATGGCGAACGTGTGGATGCACAACGGCTTCCTGCAGGTGGAAGGCGAGAAGATGTCGAAGAGCCTCGGCAACTTCATCACCATCAACGAGTTGCTGGCGACGAAGACGTTTGGCGCCAGCCAGTGGCACGGCCGCGTGATCCGTCTGGCGATGCTGGGCACGCACTACCGCCAGCCGATCGACTGGACGGCGGAACGTCTGGTCCAGGCGCGTGCCACGCTGATCGATTTCGCGAAGATCGTGCAGGGAGCGCCGGTGGCGGATGCGCCGCATGACGAGGTCGTCGCCGCGCTGGCGGACGACCTGAATACGCCCAGCGTAATGTCGATCGTGCACGGCCTGGCGAAGTCGGCGCGGCGCAATCCCGATCAGGCGGCACAGCTGAATGCCACGCTGCAGTTCCTCGGCTTGCTTGGCAACGAGACGCCGGAAGAACTGAATGCCGGTGTGGTCGTCGCCGATGTCGATACCGCGAAGGTGTCCGGCCTTATCGAGGCGCGTTCGGCGGCACGCAAGGCGAGGAACTTCAAGGAAAGCGATCGCATCCGTGACGAGCTGGCGGCAATGGGCGTGCAGCTGAAGGATGCTAAAGATCCCAAGACTGGCGAGGTCACGACAAGTTGGGAGGTGCTGTCATGACAAATCGAAGCGCCGTTCACACTGGCGGTTGCCAATGCGGTGCGGTTCGCTATGCGCTTTATTTCGGAGCCTGCCAACGTCAGCATTTGCCACTGCCGCATGTGCCAGAAGGCGTTCGGCGCCTTCTATGCGCCGCTGGCCGGGATCACGGTGGACAACTTCGAGGTGCGGCGCGGCGAACTGTCGATCTTCAAAAGTTCGGATGCGGTGGAGCGCGGGTTCTGCAAGGCCTGTGGCACGCCCTTGACGTTCCGCTATCTGCATGGTGGTGATCCCGATGCCGCGCCTAACGAGATCAACATCTCGATCGGCTCGCTGGATCAGCCGGATCGCGTCAAGCCGACAATTCAGTATGGCGTCGAGGCGCGCATCCCCTGGCTGGATGAGTCTGGCCGCGCTGCCGGGTAAGGCGACGGAAGTGTCGACCGATCCAGCCGTCCTGCAGACGATCCAATCGTCGAACCATCAACATCCCGATCACGACTGAGCCGAGCGTCATGCGTAAGACATTTCCACTTCAGCCGTTCCTGCCGGGCGATACGATGCCGCTGGCGGACCTCTTTGCGCAAAGCATCGAGGAACTGACGGCCGACGACTATACCGAAGGCCAGCGTATCGCGTGGGCCAGTGCTGCCGCCGACGGCGAGGCGTTCGCCGAGCGCTTGGGCGCTATGGTTACCTTGGTGGTGCGAGCGGAGGGACAGTACGCCGGATTTGCATCTCTTAAGGACAACGCAATACTCGACATGCTCTATGTGCATCCGGACTTCGCCGGCCAGGGTGTAGGCTCGACGCTGGTGGACGCGCTGGAAAGGCTGGCCAAAGCGCGGGGCGCTGCGTCGCTCACGGTTGATGCCAGCGACACGGCGGAAGAGTTCTTCGAGCGCCGGGGTTATGTGCCGCAACTTCGCAACACCGTACCGCGTGAAGACGAGTGGTTGGCGAACACGACGATGAAGAAAGATCTATAAGAGTATCGCTGGAGAGCGTCAGGCTTCCGGACGAACCTGTTTTTGAGACAAGTCATGTCACGCGAGCGTCTCTATCTTTTCGACACCACCCTGCGCGACGGAGCGCAGACGACCGGCATCGATTTTTCGCTCGACGACAAGCGCCGGATCGCTGCCGTGATGGACGACCTCGGCGTCGACTATATCGAGGGTGGGTATCCAGGCGCGAACGCGACCGACACCGCATTCTTCGCCGAACCGCCGAAGCTGAACACTGCGACCTTCACCGCGTTCGGCATGGTGAAGCGCGCTGGCCGTTCCGTGTCGAATGACCCGGGCTTCCAGACCATCCTTCAGTCGTCGGCGAAGGCGATCTGTCTTGTTGCGAAGGCGTGGGACTATCACGTTCGCGTCGCACTCGGCATCTCCAACGAGGAAAACCTGCGTGGGATCGCGGAGTTGATCAGCGCCGTCGTAGCGTCCGGCCGCGAGGCGATGCTCGATTGTGAACACTTCTTCGACGGCAGCAAGGGTAACCGCGAGTATGCCTTGAGCGTTGCGCGCACGGCATACGATGCCGGTGCGCGCTGGGTGGTGCTGTGCGATACCAACGGCGGGACGCTGCCGCACGAGGTGGAACGCATCGTTGCAGAAGTGACCCAGGTGGTGCCAGGGGCAAACCTGGGGATCCACACGCACAACGACACCGAGAATGCCGTTGCAAATACGCTGTCGGCGGTGCGCGCGGGTTGCCGTCAGATCCAGGGAACGCTGAATGGGCTGGGTGAGCGCTGCGGCAACGCCAATCTGACGTCGATCATTCCGACGCTGCTGCTGAAGGGCGAGTTCGCCGACAAGTTCCAGACGGGGGTGACGCCGGGGCGCCTGCGCGCGCTCACTCACGCCAGCCGAGTTTTGGACGAGGTGCTGAACGAAGCACCGAACCGGCATGCCCCTTACGTCGGCGAGAGCGCTTTTGCGACGAAGGCGGGCATTCATGCTTCGGCAATCGTGAAAGATCCCGAGACGTACGAACACGTCGCGCCCGAGGCAGTCGGCAATCAGCGCAAGCTGCTGGTTTCCAAGCAGGCCGGTAAATCCAACATCCTGGCGGCGCTGGAACGGCTCGGACTCGGCATCGACAAGGATGACGAGCGGGTCGTGGGCTTGCTCGACGAGGTGAAGTTGCGCGAGTCGTCTGGCTATTCCTACGAGAGCGCGGAAGCCTCATTCGAGCTTCTGGCGCGGCGTCACCTCGGCAACGTTCCGCAGTTCTTCACGGTCGACAGTTTCCGCGTGATGGTGGAGCGCCGGCACAATTCGTCTGGCGAGCTCGTCACGGTGTCCGAGGCGATCGTCAAGGTTTACGTCAACGGCGATGCCGAGCCGTTGTGGTCTGTGGGCGAGGGCAACGGCCCGGTCAACGCGCTGGACTTTGCGCTGCGCAAGGACCTCGGCCGCTATCAGAAGTACATCGCGGCTGTGGAACTGGTGGACTACAAGGTGCGAATCCTGACCGGCGGCACCGAGGCGGTGACGCGTGTTCTGGTCGAGAGCCATGACACGAGCACAGGGGATCGCTGGACAACCGTCGGCGTGTCGCCGAACATCATCGATGCGTCCTTCGAGGCCCTGCTCGACAGCATCAACTACAAGCTTTTAAAGGACGGCGCGATCGCCGCCTGAGTTCAGCCGGCGTTCTGCAAATATTGCGTCGTCTTGCGGCGGCCGAACAGGTTGAACCGAGGATACGTCAACACGCTTTCCTCGCGCCACGTGCCGTCTTCCTGCCGCCGCTCCAGCGCGTTCTGCCAGGTTTTGCCGTTGATCTTGTCGACACGGACGCGCATCTTGCCGTCGAGGGTGAGCTTGACATAGTCGATCGTCATATCGAGCGACTGCATGTCGTCGTGCCAAGCGCCGATGGAAAGCGCGCATCTGCCGGGCGTGACGAAGGCCGTTACGTCAGGCCCTTCGGGGCTCAGGCGCAAGATGGTAACGCTCCCGGTCTCGATGACCATCGTTGCGTCCGGCCTGTCTTGCAGGGCACGCCGCAGTTCCACGATGAGGGCCTTGATATCGTAGGCACCTCCGATATGTGCCGCGCCCTTACGCTCCGCAGGGTTCGACGCATATCCGATGGACGGCGGCATCGTGTGTTCGGTTGAATCACTCATCTCTACAGTATTCCAGCGTATATCGAGCATCGCAATTGCACCTCTTGATTGCTGCAGCGCGATATTTCAAAACGCCGCCGAAATTTGCGTGGCACGATAAAAACTCCTGAAACACGAGGTGGTTCGAGGGCGAAATAAGTGTCTGATAATGCGGTAATTACCTGGTTAACATTTCACTGACTGAAGAGGGTTCATGTTTAATGCAACGTTGCGTTCTGAAACGAGTCAAGAAATTTCGCGGCACCGTTTTTTGTTTGCATCGCAGCAATTGAACGCCACGCTACACTTTGAAGGTCGCAGCCTCGGTCTGGCGGCGTTGCAACTCCGTAAGCGTCCAATCGTATCCTGATTTCACGAGTTCGACATGCCGGTGCCAATCTAAAAATCCGATATCGGCGGCAATGGGCGGTACGAGCAGGATATCGTCGTCGCCGATGTGGCGCTGGTAGTCCTGGCGGTTAGCCATCAACGAACGCATCAGCACGGTTGCGAGGCCCGGCGCTTCAGGCAGCGCGACGCGCCGCAGCGGATTGATGGCGCTGCGCATCAACGCGGAACGGGACGGCAGACTGTCGTAGTCGACGTTGAAGCGCTCCATCTCCGGCAGGAGGAAGCTAACCACCACGTTTGGTCCGCTCTTGAGATCGTGCATGGCCCCAATGGGAACATTGTCGAGCAGGGCACCGTCGACCAGCATCTCGCCTTCACTGGTGTAGATGGGCGGTAGCAGGACCGGAATCGAGGCGGACGCGCGCACGGCCGTCCAAAGATCGCCGAGGCGATGGACGTGAAGCTTGTAGCTGGAGAGGTTGGTCGAGACCGCGTAGAACGGCAGCCAAAGGTCTTCGATATCGATGCCACCGAAGTACCGGCGGAGCTGGGCGTCGAAATGCGCGTGATCCAAAAGCGAATAGCGCGGCAGCGTGTAGCGTTTCATCGCGCGGTTGGCGACGAAGATGTCGTGCACGGCGTGATCGATCTCGTCGGGCGAGTTGCCGAGGGCGAAGGCAGCGACCATGGCGCTGCCGGCGGACGTGCCGCCCATGATGTCGAACTCATAGCCCTGCTCGACGAGTGCCCGGTAAATACCGATGTGCGTTGCGCACAGCGCGCCGCCGCCGCATGCCACGAGGCCGCGCGCTTGCCCGGAGATGAAGCGGAACAGGCGTGCGAAGTCTTTCGGGTCGTTCATGGCCACGTGGTGGTGCATCGCGACGCTGCGTCCGGCGAGCCAGCGTGACGTGCCGGAGACGCGTTCGCGGCGCGGATGCAGCAGGACGAGGCGCGCCGCGTCGGTCGCCAGGAACTTGGCGGCCAGCTTCTCCAGCCCGTTGATTTCGTGATTGCAATCATGCTCGCCGACAGCAAGAACGAGGTCAGCGTGCCGGATGACTTTCTCCGACCAGGCGGTCGGCTCCGGGTCGGCAAGGAAAAGAACGTAATCAGCGCCGGCCTCGAGCGCATTCAGCGCGCGGGTTGCGGCGGCACTTTCGATCTTGGCGCCGACCTTCACTTCGTCGGGTGCCGATTGGCTATCGAGCACAAGCGTCTTGCCGGAGGCCTCGAAGATCGTGGCCATCTTCAGATAGAACGCCATCGGCTGCGGGCTGTCGCCAGCGCGTATGATCGTGATCGTGCGGGGGCGCGGGTCGGGCGGCGCGGGGGCTGCTGCGGTGGTGGCGGCAAGGCGGCCGGCGAGCGTCATGGCCAGCGAACGCCAGATCATCGGATACTTGCGCGTCAGCTGCTCGAAGTCCTTGCGGTCCAGCCGCAGCACGATGCTGTCGCGCATGGCGGTCACGGTGGCCGTGCGGTTGTCGGTGTGCGTGATGAAACCGATCTCGCCGATGGGCTGGTCAGGGCCGATTTCGGCGATCGGCGTGCGGCGGCCCGTGCGGGTCACCGAGAAGCGGCCCGAGACCACAATGTAGAGGGCGTCTGCCGGTTCTCCCTGGCGGATGACGGTTTCGCCTCGTTTCAGGGAGCGGGTTTCGAACCGCGCGGCAAGCTCTGTCATCTCCGCGGCGTCGAGCTGCGCGAAGATTTCTATGAGGGGCAGGGCCTGTTCGGCTTGGGATGACGGGTCAATATCCATCGGAGCCTGCGGTTGAGATGTACGCGGAGCGAAAATCAACGTCGACATTAAGCAATTCAGGTCGATCTAGGATGATTTGACTTGCCCCAATCGTGCGGCAATACAAGCAGATAACGTCGTTTCAGGGGTACGGGGCAGTTTTGCTGCGGTCAGTCATGCGTGTCGTGTGGAAAAGTCTTGCGTTGAGCCTCGCCAGCTTGCTGGCAGCTTGCGCAACCGTGCCTATCCGCGATGCCGTTCCCGAGCAGCTCGTTGTCGAGGCGTCACTACCGGGCATGCAGGACGTGCGGATCTGGGGTGATGCCAAGATCCCGAACCTGGACCGCATGCTTGCGGCCGAAATGCCGGCGCTGAAGCGGCGGATGCAGGAGCGGTCGAAGATCGGCGGCGGCGTTTCCAACATGATCGCGATCTCCGGCGGTGCCGACGACGGGGCCTTCAGCGCCGGGCTTCTGGTGGGCTGGGGCGAGAGCGGAACGCGGCCGGAGTTCGACCTGGTGACCGGCATCAGCGCCGGTGCGCTCGTGGCGCCGTTCGTTTTTCTCGGGCCCGAGTATGATGGCGCATTGTCGGAAATTTTCACGCAATACGGCGCCAGCGATATCTACACGGCGGACGTGATGGCCGGCTTGTTCGGCGGCGATGCGCTTGCGAACTCGGCACCGCTTGCGGCGCTCATTGCCAAGTACGTCGATAGGAACCTGCTCAATCGCGTCGCCGAAGAGCGTGGCAAGGGCCGGCTGCTGTTTATCGGCACGACCAATATCGATGCGCAGCGGCCGGTCTATTGGGACATGGGCCGGTTGGCGCAGAGCAAGCATCCCTCGGCGGTGGAGACCTTCCGCAAGGTGCTGCTGGCGTCGGCCTCGGTGCCCGGCGTGTTTCCGCCAGTGAGATTTCCCGTGACCGCGAACGGCCGCAGTTTCGAAGAGCTGCATGTCGACGGAGGGCCGACGCGCGAGGTGTTTTTTGCGCCATCGGATTTCAGCTTCAAGTCGGTCGACAAGGCGTTTGGGCGGGCCATCCCGCGCCGGCTCTACATCATTCGCAACGGCAAGCTCGGCCCGGAATTCATGGTGACGAAGGAAACGACGTTCGGTATCGCGCAACGATCGCTGGCGACGCTGACGAAGAACCAGGGCATCGGCGATCTGGTTCGCATGTATGCGCGCGCGAAAGACGACAAGATCGACTTCAACCTCGTTGCTATCCCCGATGAGTTCAAGGCAGCACGGCCGAAGCCGTTCGATCAGGGCTACATGCAGTCGCTGTACGGTGCGGGTCTGGAATTGGGCCGGCGCCCGATCACGTGGATGAAGGCGCCGCCCGGGGTGCTGGCTGCGCAATAGTTTTTGTTGCGTGCTTCTATTCGGAGAGCCGCTTCGCACCGTTATCCGGAAGCACTTTAGCCAGTGCTGGCTCCGCCACTCAGGCCGCGAGCAGCATATCCGACGAGGTCTTCACGGTCTGGCTGGCGCCGAGCGACGTCGTCAGCGCGAACATGAACTTCGTCGGATTGAAGCCCCATTTCGTGTTGAGGCGCATGCCCGACGCAACCTTCAGCGTCATGCGCAACATGCCGGAGTTGTGATCCGAAACGAATTTGTTCAGGCGGCGCGAGCCGAGAACCTCGCTCAAGGCGCGGATGCGCAGCAGGATCGCAGTCTTCAATTCGCGTGAGCCTTCGAAACCCTGCCAGAAGGCCTGTTCGACGGCGCGGAAGCGATCCTCGCTGATGTTGCGCGAGGCGATGAGAGGAATGCCGGCGGACGCGAGAACGCGAACGGCCTCGCCCAGGTCCTGGGGCGTCACGACGGGAACGTCGGTCAGATCAACAGCAGCATTTGGCACTGTGTCAGCTCCGTTTTTCATCTTCTTCACTGCGCGCCCGCCGGGGCGCTGCCACCGAATGCGGTCCAGGTCGAGCCGTGCATCAAAATGATGTCCTTGGCGCGCCGTGTATCGAGCAAGAAGTCGGCATCGAGGCCGAGCAGCTTGCCATTGGGGTTCTTGATCTCGTTCCGCGTGAAGCGGAAGCGCGATCCATCGTCGGTTCTGATTACGCCGAAACCGAGGTCGTCACGAAACTTGATGATCTGTCCATGCATCACACTTCTCCTCCTTTTGTCGACCCTGCACGGGTGCGTCACGGTGGAGAAACAATGCCGAACGGCTCTATCTGGGGCTGTTCCGGAGGAAACAAGTGGCTGTAAACGCAGAAAAAAATTCGGTTCAATCAAAGCTGCGGCACATTTGCAGTTTTGCCTCGGCCGTTGCGCGATAACAACGCGCCCGCGGAACTGGGATAGCCAGTGCCGCGGGCGGATTTGTCGATTCGAAAGTTAACGTGAGCTTTCGAGGGCGATTAAAGATCGCCTGGGTTTGGCAGCCTGGACTTTAGCGAAAAAAGGCGTCCACACGCATGCCAGGCAACAGCGGCACACCCTTTTCGAGGTCAATGGTCACTTCCAGCACTTCGACGTCGTTGGGGCGGCGGGGACCGCGGGGGCCTATCTTGGCCTGACCCAGCGACGATGCCGTGTTGCTGACGGTGCCCTCGAATTCCTTGCCGGGGAAGCCGACGGAGCGGACGAAAGCCTTCTGGCCCACCTTGATCTTGGCCACGTCATGCTCGTCCACTTCTGCCTTTACGCGCACCAGTGACATGTCACCGAGAACGACCAGTGGTTCAGGGCTCGGCGACACCACTTCGCCGTCCTTGGCATTGACCTGGAGAACGGTGCCGGCAATCGGAGAGCGCAGGCGGCTCTTGTCGAGCAGGGCTTCGGCCATGCGCACTTCGGTACGCGCCGCGCTGACCGCAGATTCCGCGCTGTTGGGGGAGGGCAGGTTCGATTTCGATTGTGCCTTCACGAATGCCAGGCGCTCACGATCGAGACGGGCGTTGGCGTCCTTGAGGCGCTGGCGGGCATCGGCGAGCGGCTGGTCGGCATTGGCTTTGCCGGCGCGCTTCTCCGACAGGGCGAAATCGAACTCGATGCGGGCGCCGGTGGCCGCGCGCTCGGCTGAGTAGATGGCGTCTTCGGCCTTGCGAACGTCTTCACGGCCAGACACGAACTGCTTCTCGCGTTCTTCGCGAAGCGCTTCGGCCTGCGTTTCGGCGGCGCCGAGCTTGGCGCGCGCTTCCGCGTCGTCGAGACGGATCAGCAGGTCGCCTTCTTCGATCTTGTCGTCCGGCTTCACCATCACTTCGGCGACGCGGCCCAGGAGGCTCGTGCCGATGCGGATCTCGCCCGACTTGGGTTCGACGCGGCCGGGGGCGGCTGCGACCCAATTGACGACCGCGGGTGTAGCCGGGTCGGCCTGCGAGCCCGAATACTGCAATTGCGTGAAGGCGAAGTAGCCGCCCGCGGCAAGTATGGCAATGACGGATGCCAATCCAATCGTCTTAAGCATAGCGCTTGTTTCCATCTCTGCGGCTCGCGGCCGTTTTGCGAATTGTGTACTGGGCTTCGGCAGAAGGTGCGGCGTGCTCGTCCGTACCGTTTTCGCCGGGGCGTTCGTCTGCAACGATGCGGCCATCCTCAATGCGGATGATGCGATCGGCAAAGGCCAATGTGCGGTGG
This sequence comes from uncultured Pseudomonadota bacterium, assembly GCA_963846845.1. Classification (GTDB taxonomy): domain Bacteria; phylum Pseudomonadota; class Alphaproteobacteria; order Rhizobiales; family Hyphomicrobiaceae; genus JAKAXS01. The sequence continues at coordinate 439,412 of CAWJXQ010000001.1, forward strand.
TCGTGGGTGACGGCCAGCACTGCGCGGGTCGGATCCTTGGCCACCTGGGCCAGAAGCTCCATCACGGCGCGGCCGTTTTCGCTATCCAGGGCTGCCGTCGGTTCGTCTGCAAGGATGACCGAAGGTGAGCCGGCAAGCGAGCGGGCAATCGCGACGCGCTGCTTTTCACCGCCCGAAAGCTTCGAGGGGTAGTTGTTAGCGCGGTGGCTGAGGCCGACTGCATCCAGGGCAGCAGCGGCGGCGGCATAGGGATCGACGACCTTGGCGTTGCGAACGTCGAGGGCGACCATCACGTTCTCCAGTGCGGTCATCGTCGGGAAGAGGTTGTAGGACTGGAAGACGAAGCCGACATGGCGGCGGCGCAGGTCAGCCAGGCCTTCAGCGTTGAGGCCGACGGCCTGCTCGTTGGCAACCGTCAGGTGGCCGGCGGTCGCCGTCAGGATGCAACCCAGGATCGACAGCAGCGTCGTCTTGCCGGAGCCGGATGGGCCCATCAACAGCGTGAGTTCGCCGGGGCGAAGATCAAGATCGACGCCTTTGAGTACCTGAAATTCGTTGGCGCCGGTGCCGAGCATCTTGGTGATGCCGCGGGCCTCCAGCAGTGGCTTGATGGCGGATTGAGCCGTGGCCGGGGCGGCGGTGCTCAGCTTCTCCATGAGTGACATGACGATCTCCCTCGACGTGGTGTCGAATTGCCCTTGCGATGACCCTACAGTGCCAGCTTCATGCAACATCTGCTGTTCCAGGGGGTACATGAATGAATTTTGTGGGTCTTTCTGAATTTTCCGCCCGTCCGTAAACGCCGCAAAGCCTCAGCGGCGCCGCAATTTCCCGTCAGCAGTCGCCCTCAGGGCAAGGGGAGTATCGGGCGTGAGTAATTCGGATTTTTCTGGTCATAACGACTTGGCAATGCAGGGTGGTTTGAAGTCTGAGGGAGGGCTGGTGGTCGCGGCGATCTCGGGGATAGCGTTGCTGTTCTCCGGCTACAGCTTGTGGGAGACCTCGCTCAAATCGTCCGATCTGCAGATCTTTGTCCCGCCGGTCATTTACTATTCTTCGCCCTACAACAATTCAAACTTCGAGATGATCCAGATCCCCGTCACCATTGTGAACGAGGGCGCCCAGACCGGTACGGCGCTGCACTTCGATTTGGAGGTGACTGACCCTAGGACCAAGCAGACGAAGCGCTTCTATTCGGCCGAGTTTGGTGTCTGGTCGATGGAACGGACGCGGCAGCGGGCCTACACCGGCTTTGCGCCGGTCTCGTTGCAGGGGCATTCGAGCCGCGCGGAATCTGTCCTCTTCTACACGCGAGGGGCGGAAGAAAAGCCGGAGCAACTTATCCGCGAGACCGGGACTTACCAGTTCAAACTGACGCTGGTGGAAGCCGAAGGCGGCTCCCGCAGTTGGCTGTCGAGCCTGTTTGGTTCGAGCGAGCCGCCGAGCATATCGTTCGAGCGGGCGCTGCCCTTCTATGATGCCCGGTCGTTCCAGGAAGGTACGATCTTCATGCACAGCCCGGACTGGGCGGCATCCGGACGGGCTCCCCGCGCGCCACGGCCGGATAGCGCCCCTAATGAGCAACCAGCGCCGTAGATGGGTCATTCATTAACACAAGAGGTGTACAAGGATCATATTGTAGTGGAGTAAGGGCTGGCAGCTGTCTAGCCGTTAGGTTGTCAGAATTGTTGCGCCCGGTCGCACGTACAAATCCAGTTCGACGGCTGACGCTTTATAGCGTGCTGGCGGTTGCCAGCGCGGCTGCGACGGTCATGGCGGTCGTTCTGTGGTCGACTTACAGGACGGACGTCATCAGCGTCGAGCAGCAGCAGCGTTTCGTGGCGCATGCCCTGGAAACCAGCGTCGACAAAATTCCCTACGAGCAGGAGAGCGTCGCCATTTGGGACGACGCCATCAAGAACGTTCGCACCGAATTCAATTTGAAATGGGTCGAGAGCAATCTGGGTAGCTGGATGTTCGACTATTTTAAGCACGACCAGACGGTGCTGCTCGACGGTGGGGATCGCGCTCTCTATGCGCACCTTGGTACGGTAACCGCAGATGAGCCGATCCTTGACGATGAGCTGGCGGGTCTCGTGAAAGACGTGCGCCGGCAGATTGCTGCTGGCGGGTTGGACGACTACGAGGCTGGGCGCACGCGCATTCCGCGCTCGGTCGATCGGCTAGTTCTGGATAACCGCCCCGCCGTTGCCAGTGTCGTTCCCATCGTCACGGACACTGGAGAACTTTCCCAGGAGCGGGGCTCCGAGTTCCTGCTTTTGAGCGTGCGGTTTCTGGACACGACCTTCGTCGACAATCTTTCCAGTGAGTATCAGCTGGCTGGGGCACGCTTCTCGCGTGACGGCACGATGAACGATCAGGAACGCTCGTTCGCGCTCAAAGACATCGCTGGCCAAACGATTGGCTACTTCGTGTGGCGGCCATCCTTGCCAGGCTCAGCGATCTATTGGGAGGTGGCTCCGGTCATCGCCATTGGATTGGTTTGCATTGCAGGTGCCGTGGTGCTTCTGATCCGCGGCTTGCGCGGTACCTATAGCCAGCTGATTGCCAGTGGCGCTGCAGCCAGTCATGCGGCTAGCCACGACGTTTTGACCGGACTGCCCAACCGGTCCTACTTCGACGGACAACTCGTCACCGCGTTGAGCGATAGCCGAAACGGGACGAAGCCACTTGCGCTGCTGTTTCTGGATCTCGACCGATTCAAGACGGTGAATGATACGCTTGGACATGCTGCGGGCGACGAACTCATCAAGCAGTTCGTTCTTCGAATGCAGCGAATGCTAGCGCGGGAGAATTTCCTGGCGCGCACCGGCGGCGACGAGTTCGCGATCATCATGCCCGACGCAACGGATCAATCTGCCATCGAGGAATTGTGCGCCGATATCCTTACGCTGGTGGCGGCTCCCTTCAAGGTCGGTGATACGCAGGCCGTCGTCGGGGTCAGCATCGGCGTTGCAATATCGCGCGAAGATGTCGCGCAACCGGTGGACCTGGCGCGCCAGGCAGACATTGCGCTGTATCAAGCCAAGGGCGCTGGGCGCAACTGCTTCTGTTTCTTTACCAGGGACGTCGAAGACAGGCTGCGCGAGCATGCACTTCTGGAAGCCGATCTTCGTACTGCGATAGGCGAAGGTGCGGGGCTGGAACTCGTCTATCAGCCGATTTACGATGCCATCACATTGCGAGTGGCCGGCGTCGAGGCATTGGCACGCTGGAATCATCCGCGGCTGGGTGCTATTTCCCCGCAGACTTTTATTGGGATTGCAGAGCAGTCCGGCCTCATTCACGAATTGGGTCAGTGGGTCGTGCGTGAAGCGTGTTGCGCTGTTCGCGATGCCGATGTTGCAATGCTGGCGGTCAACGTTTCCCCGGTGCAGATCTTGAAACCAGGCTTCGCCGGCGCTCTGCTTGCGACGCTGACGGAGACCGGATTTCCGCCGAGCCGGCTGGAGATCGAAATCACCGAGGGAACGCTGCTCGATATGACGGGGGTTGCAGAGAAGGTCCTGCAAACATTGCGTCGCGCGGGGATAAAAATTGCCTTGGACGACTTCGGCACGGGATACTCGTCGCTGAGCTACCTGATGAAGCATCAGGTGGACCGCGTGAAAATCGACCGGTCTTTTGTCTGGCAGCTTGGCGAAGGTTCGTCGGCGAATTCGGTGGTTTGCGCCATAGTGACGATGGCCCAGGCGATTGGTGTATCGGTCACTGCCGAAGGCGTTGAGACGCGAGACCAGCAAAAGATTTTGCAGCAGTTGGGTTGCGATCAGCTGCAAGGCTACCTGCTGTCGAAGCCGGTCGCACTAGCCACGCTATCTAAGCTGGCGGCCCATCCCGTTGCGCCACACGTTGCCGCATAATCAGCCGGTCCAGGTCCGGCCGACATTGCAAAGCTCCACATGTTAGTGATGCCGGCTGTTCGGCAGGGGGGCTTGGCTTTGCCGTGGGCTCATCGCGTTCTCCCACGCTGAGGCAAGCGCAGTCATGACCTATCGCCTGCCGTTCAGCGACTTCTCGATCCTGGCGCTTTCGCTGTTTGCGGTCTTCTACGGCCTGGATCGGAGGCATCGTCACTTGTTCAGCGCGAGGACCAGGGCTTTCGGATTGCCGCCGTTTTCGCTGATGTAGTTCTGGAACAACGTGTCCAGGAACGACGTCATGCGGAAGCCGATGACCTCTGCGTCGCGGACCTTGTAGACGGCGCCGCGCTTCACCAGGATCCACCGGACGTCGTAGCTTTCGCCGCTTCTAAGCGTGATACGGCTTTCGACCGTTGCGCCGGTGCCGGTTTCGGACTGGCCCACCATGACGGCCTTGGCTACCGGATATTTCGGCGCCTCCTTGCCGGCGTAGCGGGCGATGAAGTTGATCATGCCGTTGTAATAGGCCGGCCGATCGCCTTTGGGCAGTGCGCTGGCATAAGAGCCGAGCGCCGTCAGTCCGATGGACGGGACGTCGGCATGGCTGCGAATGACGCTGGCAAAGGACTGAACCGACCCGGTTCTGGATGCTGCGATCAACTCGTTGGCTACGCGTTGCATGTATCCCGCGGCCGTTTCAGCGCGGGCACCGCTGGTTGCCAGGGACAGAAGTGCGACCGCCAGGGCCAACACGGTCAACGGACCGCGCTTCACGGCAAGACTCGACATGTGCTGCGACGTTCCTCTTTAAAATCCGGCGGTTGGTGGTTCGCCAAGTGCAACTGGGCACGCCGTCAAAATCAGTTGTCTCCACTATCAGCATGCCGGATGCCTCGCCGTCAAAGGGGGCCAGATAGAGAAGGCAGACGTGTGACCAAATGCTGTGGCCAATCAGCACTTGACATATAAAGATGTGTTTATATGTTGATTGCTGAAATCTGGAGGCCGGCATGATCGGGACTTTGCCATCGTCGGAGCTTGTGGCGGCGCTGAAAGCGGCGGCCGAGCCCACGCGCTTGCGCATCCTGGCGCTGCTGGCCGACGCGGAACTGAATGTGAAAGATCTCACGCAGATCCTTGGCCAGAGCCAACCGCGCATCAGCCGGCATTTGAAGCTGCTGACGGAAGCTGGGCTGATCGAGCGGTTCCGCGATGGCAGCTGGGTCTATTTCCATGTGTCTGACCGTACCGAGTGCGGGCGGCTGGCTCTTCGCGTCACGCAAAGCGTGGACGGGGCCGAAGCCGTGCTGGGCCGCGATCGCGACCGGTGCCTGGCGTTGAAGAGCGAGCGCGAGGCCGAGGCGCAGGGATATTTCGCCGCTCACGCCGCAGACTGGAACCGTATCCGGTCGTTGCATGTCGCCGAGCACGAAGTCGAAAGCGCAATGCTTGAAGCTCTCGGACGGGGGCCGTTCAAGCTGCTGCTCGACTTGGGAACCGGCACGGGCCGCACGCTGGAGCTTTTCGCCGGGCGCTACGAGCGCGGACTGGGTCTCGACGTCAATCAGGCGATGCTGGCCTATGCCGAAGGTACGATTGCGCGCGCCAGGCTGTCGAATGCCCAGGTCAGGCACGGCGACATCTATCATCTGGCGTTGCCGGACGGCTGCGCCGATGCCGTCGTGGTGCATCAGGTGCTGCATTTCCTGCCGGAGCCGGGTTTGGCGATCCGGGAGGCAGCGCGCGTCACGGCGCCGGGCGGAAAACTACTGATCGTCGATTTCGCGCCGCACGAGCACGAGTTTCTGCGGGAAGAACACGCGCACAAGCGCCTGGGTTTCCCTGGCCAGCAGATGTCGCAGTGGATGACCGATGCAGGGCTGAAGGCGATCAGCAATAAGCTGCTGGCGCCGCCGGATGGCGATTCGGCGGGGCTTACGGTTTCGCTGTGGCTGGCAGAACGTCCATCGGCCAGGGTGAGTGCGCCCCGGCCGGCAAAGAAAATAGAAACGACCGATCTAGAGAGGGCACGCTGATGCCGCCAGAAGGCAAGGAACGCAAAAGCAGGCTCGTCGGCTCAGGCGACATCGATGTCTCGTTCGAGTTCTTCCCGCCGAAGTCGGAGAAGATGGAGGAGAATCTTTGGGCTGCCATCCGGCGCCTGGAGCCGCTGGCGCCCGAGTTCGTATCCGTGACGTACGGTGCCGGCGGATCGACGCGTGAGCGCACGCATAACACGGTGTCGCGCATCGTCGAGGAAACGGCGCTGCGGCCGGCGGCGCATCTTGACCTGCGTTGAAGCCACAAAGAATGAAGTGGAAGGCGTCGCCCAGGCCTATCAGCAGGCCGGCGTCCGTCACATCGTGGCGCTGCGCGGCGATCCGGCCGGCGGCGTTGGGTCCGCCTACCAGCCGCATCCCGACGGCTTCGCCAATGCGGCACAACTCGTGGAGGGTCTGAAGAAGGTCGGTAACTTCGAAATCTCGGTCGCGGGCTATCCCGAGAAGCATCCCGACAGTCCGAGCCTGAAGGCCGACATGGACAACCTGAAGGCCAAAGTCGACGCCGGGGCCGATCGCATCATCACGCAGTTCGGTTTCGACAACACGCACTTCCTGCGCTTTCTGGAGCGGGCGCGTGCCTCCGGCATCTGGATTCCCATTACGCCGGGCATCGTGCCGATCCACAACTTCCGCCAGGTGGCCGGCTTCGCCGTCCGCTCCGGCGCGACCGTGCCCGCCTGGTTGGCGCGCCGGTTCGAGGGTCTTGATGACGACGTCGCCACGAGCCATCTGGTGGCCGTTGCTGTCGCGACCGAGCAAGTCATGGATCTCGTCGACGAAGGCGTGAAGTCGTTCCACTTCTACACGCTGAACCGTGCCGACCTCGTCTACGCCATCTGCCATCTGCTGGGCCTGCGCCCGTTGAAGGCCAAGCCATTGGAGCCGCGCAAGGCCGTCTCGGCCTGATCATGCGCGAAGGAGCACGACCATGAAGAAGATCGCAAGCTGGGCAGCGCTGGAGAAGGCTGCCGCCGAACGCATCCTGATCATCGATGGCGCCATGGGCACCATGATCCAGCGCCACAAGCTGCAGGAAGAGGACTATCGCGGAAAGCGCTTCGCTAACTGGGAACGCGACGTCAAAGGCAACAACGACCTGCTGGTGCTGACGCAGCCGAAGATCATCGGCGAGATCCATGAGCAGTATCTGGCTGCCGGTGCCGACCTGATCGAGACGAACACGTTCAACGCACAACGCATCTCCATGGCCGACTACGGCATGGAGGAGTTGTCGGCCGAGATCAATTTCGAGGCGGCGAAGATCGCGCGCGCAGCGGCGGACAAGTTCAACAAGCTGACGCCGGACAAGCCGCGTTTCGTCTGCGGCGCCGTGGGCCCGACGAACCGCACGGCGTCGCTTTCGCCCAGCGTCAACGATCCGGGCTACCGCAACGTCACGTTCGACGAACTGCGCGAAGCCTACAAAGAACAGGTGATCGCGCTGATCGAAGGCGGGTCCGATATCATCCTGATCGAAACGATCTTTGACACGCTGAATGCCAAGGCGGCCGGGTTCGCGACGCTCGATGCTTTCGACGTAAAGGGCGTGCAGCTGCCGATCATGATCTCCGGCACGATCACGGACCGCTCGGGCCGCACCTTGTCAGGTCAGACGGCAGAGGCTTTCTGGTATTCGATGCGGCACCTGCGGCCATTCTCGATCGGCCTCAACTGCGCGTTGGGCGCGGAGCTGATGCGCCCCTACCTGGCCGAGCTGGCGCAGGTGGCGGACACGCGTGTCTCGGCCTACCCCAACGCCGGCCTGCCAAACGCCATGGGCGAATACGACGAGGGGCCGGACGAGATGGCCTGCAAGGTCGAGCCGTGGGCGCACGAAGGGCTGCTGAACATCATCGGCGGCTGCTGCGGCTCCACGCCCGACCACATCCAGCACATCGCCGAGCATGTGGCTTCGTCCAAGCCACGCGCGGTGCCGAAGCTGGTGACGAAGATGAGGCTGTCGGGGCTGGAACCGTTCGTGCATGGGTGAGGATTGTAGGACACCACTGCCATGACTGACAAATTTGCACATCAGGAACTACTCGACCGAGGAGTTTCGATAACCGAGCGCGCGGTGCGAAACATAGTGAGTGCACGCGGGACATGGGCGCTCTGGGAAGCCTTCAACGATCGGCTCGTCGAGGGGGGCGCTCTATCAGCTGCGCTCGAATGGCATGGCCCTCCAGGCTTGGCGGAAATCAGGGTAGCTCTCGCAGAGACCACAGTGCTAGCGATCCTTCGATCCAGCGAAAATCCTCAGAACAATGACTCGTCGTCCCTCTGCTTGCTTCGCGGCTTGTTGGCAAATGACGATGTTGTGGCGGCCCTGAGTTCGGAGGCTTGGATTTCACACGACAAGCAGATGTTGCCGACGATCCTGCACTTCGAACGCAGCGAACAGCCGAAGCGTATTCAATGGTTCAACGATAGGGTGCCACTTGGGTGGGGGCGTGGATATAGTGGAGCGGACGTCGCGGATCTTGCGCGGACACGCAATTCGCTTAGGCAGATTCGCGACAAAGTGATTGCGCACTCTAGTGGTTCGGGCTTCGACGCCCCTTCGATTGATCAGGTCCGGGATGCGTTGACTGTCACTTGCGAAATTGGACAGCGCGCGTCTCTTATATTTCTTGGTCATACCTCTGGGCTAGACACGGAGTTGTTTGAGCGCGTCCGTGCGTATGATGACTTCTGGCACTTCTTTGAACGCGGCCTGACTTCGGCTCATGACGAGTGGCGCAGTTCTCAACGAACACTCTCTGGTTAAACGCCCCGACCTCTACGTTACCGAATTTAACGTAATCAAGAAAGACGCCATGACCACCGACGCCAACTCCAACACTCCCGCCGCCAGCGCCGCCACCAGCTTCATCAACGTTGGTGAGCGCACCAACGTCACGGGTTCGGCGAAGTTTCGCAAGCTGATCGAGGCGAACGATTACGCGGCGGCGTTGTCGATTGCGCGCGAGCAGGTGGAGAACGGCGCGCAGATCATCGACATCAACATGGACGAGGGCCTGCTCGATTCCGAGAAGGCGATGACGACGTTCCTCAACTTGATCGCGTCGGAGCCGGATATCTCGCGCGTGCCGGTGATGATCGACAGTTCGAAGTGGACGGTCATCGAGGCCGGGTTGAAGTGCGTGCAGGGCAAGGCGATCGTCAACTCGATCAGCATGAAGGAAGGCGTCGGCCAGTTCCTGGAGCAGGCGCGTAAGGTGTTGCGCTACGGCGCCGCGGTCGTGGTCATGGCCTTCGACGAGCAGGGCCAGGCCGACACGATCGAGCGCAAGGTCAGCATCTGCGAGCGTGCCTACAAGATTTTGACGGAAGAGGTCGGATTCCCGCCTGAAGATATCATCTTCGACCCCAACATCTTCGCGGTGGCGACAGGCATCGAGGAGCACAACGGTTACGGCATCGCCTTCATCGAGGCTGCGCGGCAAATCAAGGAGAAGATGCCGCTGGTGCACATCTCCGGCGGCGTGTCGAACCTGTCGTTTGCCTTCCGCGGCAACGAGCCGGTGCGCCAGGCCATGCACTCTGTGTTCCTGTATCATGCCATCCGCGCGGGTATGGACATGGGCATCGTCAATGCCGGGCAGCTGACGCTGTACGACGACATTCCCGCCGAGCTGCGCGAGCTGTGCGAAGACGTGGTACTCAATCGCCGGGACGACTCGCACGGATCGGCTGCTTGAGGCAGCGGCGCGTTTCAAGGGTGACGGCACGACGAAGGTCAAGGAGAAGGATCTCAAGTGGCGCGACGCGCCCGTCGAGGACCGGCTGACGCACTCGCTCGTGCACGGCATCAACGACTTCATCGAGCTGGATACCGAAGAGGCACGGCAGAAATTGCCCAAGCCGCTGCACGTGATCGAAGGCCCGCTGATGGCCGGCATGAACGTCGTCGGCGATCTCTTCGGTGCCGGCAAGATGTTCCTGCCGCAGGTGGTGAAGTCGGCACGCGTGATGAAGCAGGCGGTGGCTTACCTGCAACCCTACCTTGAAGAAGAGAAGAAGGCGTCGGGTCTGGAGTCCATGCCGTCGGCCGGCAAGGTCGTGATGGCGACCGTGAAGGGCGACGTACACGATATCGGCAAGAACATCGTCGGCGTCGTGCTCCAGTGCAACAACTATGAGGTGATCGACCTCGGCGTGATGGTCTCGGCGCAGAAGATCCTCGACACCGCGAAAAAAGAGAAGGCCGACATCATTGGGTTGTCCGGTTTGATCACGCCGTCGCTAGACGAGATGTGCCATGTCGCCGCCGAGATGGAGCGCGAGGGCTTCAGCGTGCCGTTGCTGATCGGCGGCGCCACGACGAGCCGCGTGCACACGGCTGTGAAGATCAGCCCGAACTATCGTGCTGGCCAGGCGATCTACGTGCTCGATGCCAGCCGCGCCGTGGGCGTGGTTTCCAACCTGCTGTCCGACACGGAACGAAAGCCCTACATCGACAATATCAAGGGCGAATACGTGAAGGTGCGTGAGGCGCATCTGCGCAACGAGGCCAAGAAGAACCGCATTCCGGTGACGACGGCACGCGCCAACAAGTTCAAGATCGATTGGACCAAGTATACGCCGCCGAAGCCTAGCTTCCTGGGCACGCGCGCTTTCAAGGGGTACGATTTGGCCGAGCTTGTGCCCTACATCGACTGGACGCCGTTTTTCCAGACGTGGGAACTGGCCGGCCGCTACCCACAAATCCTCAACGACAACAAGGTTGGTGCCGAGGCCAAGAAGCTGTTTGCAGATGCGCAGCAGCTGCTGAAACGCATGGTGGCGGAAAAGTGGATCACCGCAAATGGCGTGGTCGGCTTCTGGCCGGCAAACAGCACCGGCGATGACGTCGAGATTTATGCCGACGAGGCGCGCGCGAAGAAGGTCGCTACGGCCCACACCCTGCGCCAGCAGATTGCGCGCGACAACAACCGCGAGCGTGCGCATACGGCATTGGCCGATTTCATTGCACCAAAGGATAGCGGCGTCGCCGACTATCTGGGCGGCTTTGCCGTGACTGCTGGTATCGGTGAAGACGAAGCGATCGAAAAGCATATCCCCAAAACGGACGATTACACTCGCATCTTGGCCAAGGCGCTATCGGACCGGTTTGCCGAAGCGTTCGCAGAGCGCTTGCATGCGCGCGTGCGCCGTGAGCTTTGGGGCTATGCGAAATCCGAGACGCTATCGAACGACGATCTCATCTTGGAGAAGTACCAGGGCATCCGTCCCGCGCCTGGATATCCGGCCCAGCCCGACCACACCGAGAAGAAGACGCTGTGGTCGCTGATGGATGTCGACAACACGGCAGGGATCACGTTGACCGAGAGCTATGCGATGTGGCCGGGGGCAGCGGTTTCTGGATTCTATTACTCCCATCCCGACAGCCATTATTTCGGCGTCGGCAAGGTGGAGCGGGACCAGGTGGAGGATTACGCGTTGCGCAAGGGCTGGACGGTGACGGAAGCCGAGCGCTGGTTGGCGCCGGTGCTGAACTATGACCCAGTGTCGGCGGCAGCAAATGCGGACGCTGCCTGAGGTTGGTGCCAGCTAGAGTGCTTCCGGAAAAGTGTGACGCTGTTTTTCAACAGGAGGCAAATTAGAGGCGGACGCGAAGCGCGCGGGAAATGAACGTCAAGAAGGTGGACGCGGCGGCAAATACGATGAGGCCGAGTTGCGGCGCGGAGGCAAGACCAGCCAGGTAGCTCGCGCCAAACACGACTGCTGCCCAGAAGAGTGCCGGAGCGATCACGACGACGAGAAAGCCTAGGTGAGGCTCGAAATTGCCAGGTGCGGCCGGCGCCTGATCACAGGCACCATCTATGGCCGCGATAGTTTCGACGGTCTTTCGCTGCATGGTGCCTCCCAAGCCGGGCGCCACCAGAATGATGCGAGGCCGACCTTCGCCAACTTCGCCTGCATTTGTTTAGCAAGCGGTTAAGTTGCGGAACCGCTGTACGACAAAATGGGCGGCAGCCAAGGTCAGATCGAGATCAGAATCTGTCACCAACTGTGGAGAACTTAGGTGCAGCGCAGCAATGACGTATGACATCATCGTCATCGGCGGAGGCCACAACGGACTGACGGCGGCCGCGTATCTGGCCCGCGCGGGCCTGAAGACGCTCGTTCTTGAAAAGAACGGCGTCGTGGGTGGCGCGGCCGTCACCGAAGAGTTCGTTCCGGGGTTTCGCAACTCGGTCGCGTCCTACACGGTGAGCTTGCTCAACCCGAAAGTCATCGCGGATCTGGAACTGCATCGGTTCGGTCTCAAGATCGTCGAGCGACAGGCTGGCAATTTCTGGCCGATCGACGAGAGCAGATCGCTCTTGATGCCGTACGGGCTTTCCGGGCGGCAGAAGGCAATCGCGGAATTCTCGCCACGGGATGCGGAACGGCTGCCGGCGTATGATGCCGCGCTGGAGAAGGCGGCAAGTGTGCTGCGTGATCTCGTCTTGAAGACCCCGCCGAATGCGGGCGGCGGATTGTTCGAGGCAGTTCGTGCCGCGGCCATCGGGCGGCGGACGTTCGGCATGCCGCTGGCCGACAAGCAGGTGATCGCCGATCTTTTCACGAAGAGTGCAGCGGCGTTCCTCGACGAGTGGTTCGAGAGCGATGTGGTGAAGGCGAGTTTCGCGTTCGACGGCATTGTCGGCGCGTATGCCTCTCCGTCGACGCCGGGCACGGCCTATGTGCTGCTGCATCATTGCTTCGGCGAGGTGAACGGCAAGGCTGGTGTGTGGGGGCATGCCATCGGCGGAATGGGTGCGATCACGCAGGCGATGGCGAAATCGGCCGAGAGTGCGGGAGCCGAGATCCGGACATCTGCGCCGGTGCGCGAGGTGCTGGTGGAGAATGGCCGTGCTGGCGGGGTGGTGCTCGCGAATGGCGATGTGGTGCGGGCGCGCGCGGTGGCTGCTAACGTCGGCCCCAAGCTCTTGATGCGCGACATGGTGCCGTCGGATGCGGTCGCGGCGGACACGCGCAACCGCTTCGTGCGGATGACCACGGGCTCGGGCACCTTCCGCATGAATGTCGCGCTATCGGAGCTGCCCGATTTCACCACGCGGCCGGGCAAGCAGCAGCAGGCACATCACACGGCCGGGATCGTGATCGGCCCGACGCTTGGCTACCTGGAGCGGGCATATCTGGATGCGCGGCGCGACGGCTGGTCGGCCGAGCCGGTCGTGGAAATGCTGATCCCATCCACGCTTGACGACAGCCTTGCGCCGGCGGGCCAGCACGTCGCCAGCCTGTTCGTGCAGCACGTGGCGCCGCATTTGCCTGAGCCGCGGAATTGGGCCGATCCGCATGAGAAAGAGGCGTTCGCGGATCTCGTGATCGACACGGTGACAAAGCACGCGCCGAACTTCAAGGCGGCGGTGATCGGCCGTCAGGTTCTGTCGCCGCTTGACCTGGAACAGCGCTTCGGGCTGGTCGACGGTGACATCTTCCATGGGGCGCTGTCACTGGATCAGCTGTTCTCGTTGCGGCCGGTAATGGGCTATGCCAACTACCGCATGCCGGTGCCGGGGCTTTACCTTTGCGGGTCCGGCGCGCATCCCGGTGGTGGCGTCACGGGGGCGCCGGGTCACAATGCGGCGCGTGAGATCATCAAGGATCTGGGCCGCCGCTGACTGCGATCGAGCAAACGGAGCGAGCGATGAACTTCGGCCCCATCATTCCCGTGCTCCGCTTCTTCGACGAGGCGAAGATGCGCGAGTTCTACCTGGGGTTTCTCGGCTTGGAGGTGACGTTCGAGTTCCGCTTCGAGCCTGAGACGCCGCTCTATCTCGGCGTTCAGCGCGGCGACTGCCTTTTGCACCTGTCGGAGCATCATGGCGATGGTACGCCGGGCTCCAACGTTCGCATCATGACAGACGCGTTGGATGCCTACCACGCGGAGTTGACGGCGAAGCGCTACAAGTACTACCGGCCAAGTATCGAAATGCAGCCTTGGGGATTGCGCGAGATGACGGTGCAGGATCCTTTCGGTACGCGGTTGACGTTCTTTGCGCCCAAGGACAGTTGAGCGATGCGCATCAACGACGACATCGAAATCGACGACAAGGAACTTGAGGAGCGGTTCATCCGCTCGTCAGGGCCTGGCGGGCAGAACGTCAACAAGGTCGCCACCGCGGTTGAGCTGCGCTTCGACGCGCGCCGCTGCCGGACGCTGGCGGATGCGGTTTTCTCGCGGTTGAAGCGGATTGCCGGGAGCCGCATGACGGACGAAGGCGTCATCGTTATCCGTGCCGACCGGTTCCGGACGCAGGAGCGGAATCGTGACGACGCGAAAGACCGGCTGGCGGAGATGATCCGCGAAGCGCTGGTGGCGCCGAAGCGGCGCATCGCGACACGGCCGACGAAGGCTTCGAAAACGCGGCGCATCGATTCCAAGGTGCAGCGTGGCCGCACGAAGAAGTTACGGCAGGCCAAATCGTCCTGGGACTAGTGCGCGCCTATTTCAGGGTCTTCAGATAGGCGACGATATTGGCGCGGTCAGCTTCGCTGGCGATGCCGGGAAACGCCATCTTATTGCGCGGCACGTCTGTCTGGGAATTGGCGAGAAAGCGGTTGAGTGCTGCGTCGGTCCAGACCAGTCCGCGGGCATTGGCGGCCTGGAAGGCGTCGGAATACTCGAAATCCGGCCGCGTGCCCGCCTTGGCGCCGGCTATGCCTGCTAGCGTCGGACCGGGGCCGGGATCTTCGCCAGCGGTGAGGGTGTGACAGGCCAGGCATTGATCGGTCAGCGCTTTGCCGCGCGCTGCGTCTTGCGCAAAGCCTGCGGCAGACCCGGCCAACGTCATTGCCCCGACAGCCATTGTGAGTTTCATCGCGCGCATGTGAAGGCTCCCCGGCAGCCTGAAGACCGGCGCGTCCCGAGCGCCGGGGCCAAGCCTAGCAGACGCTGATAGCCTAGGAGAATGACATTTTTTTGCGCTGACGCGAGGCTGGTTTGCACTGGCGCGAGGCCGGGTTTGCCTGGCGCGGCTGCTGGGTTGCGCTGCGGGGAGGAAACGGCCGATGGGGTTTTACGGGATGACCCGCCACCCTTGGCGCGGGGAGCGGGTTTGCCGATATCGAGTCCCTTGTTCCAATAGGGATCGGTGCCGAAGCCGTCTGCCAGCATGTCCAGGAACACGCTGACTTTCGCCGGCATGAAGTCGCGCGAAGGGTATACGGCGTGAATCGCGGTGTGCGATGAGCCGCGGTACTGCGGCATCACGACCTTCAAGTCGCCCGACCGGATATCCGGCCCCACTTCCCACGTGCCGCGCAGGCCGAGGCCCAAGCCCGATACGAGTGCGGCGTGGATCATCTCCGAGGAGTTGGAATGGATGTTGCCGGTGACACGAACTGTCCGCTGTCCTTCCGGGCCCTCCAGTCGCCAGTGATCCTGCGCACCCGAAGACAGGCAGTTATGCGCCTGCAGGTCGTCGATGGAGACCGGCGTTCCGGCCTTCTCCAGGTAGGCAGGCGAGGCCACGATCATGCGGTTGTCGGGCGACAGCTTGCGCGCGACGAGCGAAGAGTCCTGAAGTTCGCCAATGCGGATCGCCAGATCGAAGCCGTCGCGGATGATGTCGACGATGTGATCGGTCAGATGCAGGTCGAGCGTGATCTCGGGAAACCGGGCCAGGAACTGCGGCAGGTGCGGCGCCACATGCATCCGGCAGAACGACGTGGGTGCCGTGATCTTGAGCTGGCCGCGAGGCTGTGTGTTACGGCGGCAGACGAAGTCGTCCGCCTCTTCCACGAAACTCAGGATGTCCACAACGCGCTTGAAGTAGCCCTGTCCGGTCTCCGTCAGGGTCAACTGGCGCGTGGTGCGCTGAAACAGACGGGCGCCCAGCCGGTCTTCCAGCATGCTGATGCGTTTCGATACGACGGCCGGCGACAATCCCATGTCGCGGCCCGCCGCCGACATATTGCCGGTGCGGGCGACGCGTGCGAAGATATCCAGATCGCTGATGGCTGACACAGGTTTGGTCTCTCGCAGTTGTTACCTAAGTCTCTTTATCGCCACAAATGACCTAAGTAGGTCAGCCTGCATGAGAGAATGAACAAGTCCTATTCCTTAGCATTAATAGTCGTGACAGTCTGCCAGCGGAGAGAGCTGCCGTCTGGCAGAAATGAGCGCCGTTCGGGAGGGCGCCAATATGGATTTTCCGTTGCCTGACCAGGGCATTTTGGGCCGGCGAGATCTGATCCTCGCGGGATTGACGGCTGCGGTGGGTGCCGATCGTATCATATCCGACGAGGATGGCCGCCGCGCCTACGAGACGGACGCGCTGACGGCATATAAATGCATGCCGCTCGCGGTGGCGCTGCCGCGGACGACCGAGGAGGTCTCGGCTGTGCTTCGCTATTGCAACGCCAATGGGGTGAAGGTGGTCGCCCGCGGCGCGGGAACATCGCTCTGCGGGGGTGCGTTGCCGGCGGAAGACTCGATCGTTGTTGCGGTCTCGAAGATGAACCGGGTGCTCGACCTCGATTTCGCCAATCGCACGGCGCGTGTCGAAGCCGGCATCACGAATCTGGCGATTTCGGCCGCTGCTGCTCCGGAAGGGTTTTTCTACGCCCCTGATCCCTCCAGCCAGCTGGCGTGTACGCTGGCGGGGAACCTGGCCATGAATTCGGGCGGGGCGCATTGCCTCAAGTACGGGGTCACCACCAACAACGTGCTCGGTGTGCGCATGGTGATGATGGACGGCGAGATCATCGATTTCGGCGGACCGCAGTTGGACCCCGAAGGCTACGATTTCCTCGCGCTGATCGTCGGCTCGGAGGGGCAGTTCGGCATCATCACCGAAGCGACGGTGCGCATACTCAAGACATCCGAGGGTGCGCGCCCGATGATGCTGGGCTTCGATTCGGCAGCCAAAGCCGGCATGTGCGTGGCCCGCATTATCGGCGCCGGCATCATTCCGGTCGCCATCGAGTTCATGGACCGGCCAGCGATCAAGGTTTGCGAAGCCTACGCCAAGGCGGGCTATCCGCTCGACGTCGAAGCGTTGCTGATCGTCGAAGTCGAGGGATCCGAGGAAGAGATAGCGGAGCGCTTGGCGCAGATTGTGGAGATCGCCCGGCCGCTTAATCCATCAAGCGTGGCGGTGGCGGACGGTGAAGAGCAGGCCGCGCGTATCTGGAAGGGGCGCAAGGCAGCGTTCGGCGCCATCGGCCGTCTGTCGGATTACCTCTGCATGGACGGCACGATCCCGCTGTCCGCGCTGGGCCAGGTTCTGGAAGACATCACCACGATCTGCCAGTCGCATGGGCTAAAGGTCGCCAATATCTTTCACGCAGGCGATGGCAACCTGCACCCGCTGATCATGTACGATGCCAACGACCGGGAAGCGGCGCACAAGGCGGAACTGGCGGGCGCGGAGATCTTGAGGCTGTGCGTCAGCGTCGGCGGCTGCCTGACGGGCGAACATGGCGTCGGCGTGGAAAAGCGCGACCTCATGCACGTACAGTTCTCGGAAACGGACCTCGGCCTGCAGATGCGCATCAAGACGGTGTTCGATCCGCAATGGCTGCTCAACGCGTCAAAGGTGTTCCCGCTCGATGTGCGGGCATTGGCGGAACAGCCGGACGCCAACGCGGCGCATGCAGCCTGAGCGGCGGCTTAGGCTGACTGGACATTGGCAATTGGAGCGCACGACGCGTGAACGATATCCTGAAGCCAGCGACCGATTGGGAACTGCAGGGCATGGTCAAGCAGTTGGCCGCCCGCAACCTTTCCGTGGAGCTGGTTGGTAACGGCACCAAGCGGTCGGTTGGCCGGCCGGTCAACGCCTCGATGGCAATGACCACGGCTGGCCTGCGCGGCATCGCCATGTACGAGCCGACGGAACTCGTCATGTCGGCCCGGGCGGGTACGCCGCTGTCGCAGATCGAGGTGGAGCTGGCGGGCCGCGGCCAGATGCTGCCGTTCGAGCCGATCGATCTTGGTCCGGCGCTGGGCAGCTACGCGGGGTCGCAAACGATCGGTGCCGTCTTCGCCTGCAACCTTTCGGGTGCGCGGCGTATCTCGGCCGGCGCCGCGCGCGATCACCTGCTCGGCGTCAAGGGCGTGAACGGGCGGGCGGAGATCTTCAAGTCCGGCGGCCGGGTGATGAAGAACGTCACGGGGCTGGACGTTGCCCGCGGTCTTGCCGGCAGCTGGGGTACGCTGGCGGCGATGACGGAAGTGACCTTCAAGGTGCTGCCGATGCCGGACGACACGGCGACACTGGTTTTCACCGGATTGACGGACGACCTTGCGGTCGAACTGCTGTGCGCGGCGATGGGGTCGCCCTACGAGGTATCGGGCACAGTACACCTGCCGCAGACGCTGGCAGCTAGGCTGCTGCATGACGATTTGCGGATGGCGGCACGATCGCTGACGGCAATCCGGCTGGAGAATTTTCCCCGCTCCGTCGCCTACCGCAAGACCAAGTTGAAAGAGCGCTTGAAAGTCTATGGACCGCCGCTCGAACTGGACCAGGAAAGTTCGCTGAAGTTCTGGGGTGAGCTGCGGCGTCTTTCTGTGATGCCGTTTGGCAGCCAGACATACCTCTGGAAGATCTCGACGACGCCGAAGGTGGCGCCGTTGCTGGTCAACACGCTGCGCCGGCACATGGACAACGTGGAAACGATGTACGACTGGTCGGGCGGGCTGATCTGGCTGGAGATCCCGGCTTCGGCGGATGCAGGGGCGGCCGACATCCGGCGGGCACTGGCCACGCATGGCGGCTATGCGACGCTGGTTCGTGCCGACCCGGCGGTGCGCCAAGGTGTCGACGTGTTCCAGCCGTTGAACCCCGCGGTTGAGCGGCTTTCGCGGGGGCTTAAGACGGTGTTCGATCCTGCGAATGTCTTCAATCCGGGCCGCATGTACGCCACCATGTGATGGAATAGCGTGGCGCCGCCGCGGGCAGCGGCGTAGATCTCGATTTGCACATACGGCGAAGAATCGCGGGCGCACAGTCAATGCAGACGAATTTCGAACCAGGGCAGTTGGCCGACCCGCGCACCGCGGAAGCGGAACGCATTCTGCGCAAGTGCGTGCATTGCGGGCTGTGCACTGCCGTTTGCTCGACCTACGTCGTGCTGGGTGACGAACGCAATTCACCGCGCGGGCGCATCTATTTGATGAAGGACATGTTCGAGAAGGGCGCCGGGCCAACGCCCCAGGTGCAGCATCATGTCGATCGTTGCCTGTCGTGCCTGTCCTGCATGACGACGTGTCCGAGCGGTGTCGACTACATGCACCTCGTCGACATGGCGCGGGTTGAAATCGAGCAGAAGGGAAGCCGCTCGGCCAAGGACCGGCTGATGCGGCGGCTACTGGCCTACGTCGTGCCGCATCCCGACCGGTTCCGGGTCGCGGTGAAGCTGGCGCCTCTCGCGCGGCCGCTGGTGCCGTTGCTGCGCCGGTTCGGCTTCAAGGAGCTGGCGGCCATGCTGGCGATGGCGCCGGACGTGCTGCCGCCGCCGGGCCAGTACGATGGACCCGGAACGGCTGCGACGCTGGACGAGCGGCGGGGACGCGTGATCCTGTCGACGGGCTGCGCGCAGAAGGTGCTGCGTCCCGACATCAACGATGCCACCATCCGGCTGCTGGCGCGGCGCGGCGTCGACGTGGTCGTGTCGGCGGGCGCGGGCTGCTGCGGCGCGCTGGTGCATCACCTGGGCAAAGAGCACGACGCGCTGGATCAGGCGCGCCGCAACATCGACGCCTGGATGAAGGAGATCGCCAAGGAGCCGGTGGACGCCATCATCATCAACGCGTCGGGCTGCGGCACGACCGTCAAAGACTATGGCCACATGCTGAAGCGCGACCCGGCCTATGCGGAGAAGGCGCAGACGATTTCCGACCTGACGCGTGACGTGAGCGAATACCTATCGGCGTTTGAGCTTGGCGCGCCCAAGCGCTGGTCGTCACTGCGGGTGGCTTACCACTCCGCGTGCTCGCTGCAGCATGGTCAGCGCGTCACGGACGAACCGCGGCTGCTGCTGCGCCAGGCGGGCTTCAGCGTGTCGAGCGTTCCGGAAGGCCACATCTGCTGCGGATCGGCGGGCACCTACAACATTCTGCAGCCCGAGATCGCCACGGAACTTCGCGATCGCAAGGTGAAGAACATCCGCTCGGTGAAGCCGGACATCGTGGCCGCCGGCAACATCGGCTGCATCACGCAGATCGCTGGCGGCATGGACACGCCGGTGGTGCACACGATCGAGTTGCTGGACTGGGCCTACGGCGGTCCCGTGCCTCGCGGGCTGGAGCATCTGGCCCGCTTCGTCACCGACGTGCCCAAGCCTAAGCGGCAGGTCGAGGAATACATGGACGCTTGAGGCCACGCCGGACTGAGGCGTCGGGCCGCTTGCCAGGGCCGCCGTTAAGCCGTTAGAAGAGGCGCATCGCGGGTGTAGCTCAATGGTAGAGCAGCAGCCTTCCAAGCTGAATAACCCGTCTTTCAAATCACTAATAAAATCGGCTATCAGCCATTGAAATGCCCGTATTTACAGGCATTGTAGCGGTGTTGGCTGCTGCATCCTTCTGCAGCCTAACTCACCCTATATCGCTCCTCGGAGTGCCAAATCAGTGCCAAATATCCATTTCAACGACCGCGTCATCGCAGGGCTGAAAGAAGAGGGGACCTATTGGGATTCTGGGACCAAAGCCTTCGGCGTCCGCATCGGAAAATCGGCGAAAACGTTCATTGTGATCCGCGACGGAGGACGGCGCATAAAGCTTGGCCGGTATCCCGATCTATCCCTCCAGGACGCTCGCGCAAAAGCACGGAGAATTCTGCTGGATCCCTATGCTGCGCCTGCTGAGGTGACAACGCTTGGCGAGGCCATCGATAAGTATCTCGACGCATGGGTCCGTCCGAACTATCGCCAGCGCTCGGCGTACAACACTGAACGCTTGCTCACGCACGTTCAATCGCTGCGTAAGCGACCCTTGATAGAGCTCAAATCTACTGAGCTATCGGCAACCATCGACGCCTTGCCGCCAAGCCAAGCCAACCATGTGTTCGGTGCGCTTCGCACGTTCTTCAACTGGGCGGAGCGGCGGGATCTGGGGCCCTCGCCGATGCGGAAGCTCTGGAAGCCGCATCGGGACCGGGATCGGGATCGAACACTCTATGACGACGAGCTGCGCGCCATCTGGAACGCATGTGCCAACGACAATTTTGGGTCAATCGTCAAGCTTCTGATTCTCACTGGCCAGAGACGAGGAGAGATCGCAGCGATCGAGCCAGCGTGGACCGATCAGGAGGTTCTTACGGTCACTCTTCCGGCTAGGGCTACGAAGAATGGCCTAGAACACACGTTCCCGCTGGCTCGCGGCGCCCGAACCCTGATGCGAAGGGCCTTGGACGCACGAGACCCTACTCCCGAGAGAACTCGATCGCACCTGCTTTTCCCCTCCCTGAAAACAGGTGACATCGTTACGGGATGGGCGAAGCAAAAGGCTGCTCTAGATAGAAGATCGGGCATCACGGCGTGGACGTTGCACGATTTGCGCCGAACGTTTTCCACAAAACTCGCAGATCTTGGCGTGCAACCACACATTGTCGATCGCTGTCTCAACCACCAGACAGGATCGATTTCACCTATTGCTCGAAGATATAACCGTCACAAATATCGCGAAGAAATGCGCGCCGCATTTGACCTTTACGACACCTATGTTTTTGGCTTGATTGCATCCTAGCGCAAAATACAATCGGAGGTCCTAGGGCAACCTGGGGACGTCGCGATGTCTCCTGACAAAGGAGAATCGTGATGTCCAAGACCACTCGGCTTCTTACGACACGCCAAGTCTGCGCTATGCTCGGCGTTCACCGATCGACGCTCGACCGTTGGATTGATGATGGTACGTTCCCACCTCCGGTGGTCGTCCGCGCATTCAATGGAAGACCGACAAGCATTCGGTGGCTCGTTGAAGTGGTAGAGGATTGGCTGCGTAGCCGACGCTGGACGCTCCTTGAATAGGAGCAGCCCCCGGCCGCTTTGCAAGGCGCCGGGGGTTTTTGCGACTACCATACAGATACCGTACGAATTACCTATATGCATGGTACGCGATATAACGATTTTGTCTTACCCTTCCGGCACATACGTCAGGCCTACGGCCATGACCCAATCCCTTTGGATCACTGCTCTATCGTTTGTGACTACCCTTGCTCCTCACGCTATCGCGCGGGGAGCTGCGGCAAAGCGATTGGGTCATGGCCCTGCGTTCCCTGACGAGTGCCGGAACATTTCCACGGTACAATGCGAGGCATGACCATGATTGCTTTCAGCGCATAGAACCGCCGTATTCCCAGAAGGATCGCGGAGCCTCAGGTCAGAAAAGACGACGGCGTTATTGTGCCCTTCGATGACCGAACGCTGCACACGTGGGCAAGTTGTGTCGGCACCGTGCGCTGAAACCAAACATGGACAATCACCACGAGCTCGTCATCGGCCGATCCGGCTTCGGCAAATCGAATTATTCGATCT
>CAWJXQ010000002.1:0-138323 GCA_963846845.1 uncultured Pseudomonadota bacterium
GCCCTGCGGCGCCACGGCCGCCAGCGACTGCCGTAGCAGTTTCGGATACGTCTCGACCGGCAGCACCTTGACGCGATGAAACAGCTCGGGAAAGAGCTGCATCATCGTCTCGCGGTTCTCCAGCATGTAGGAGACGCCCGACGGCGTTCGCGCATTGTCTTCCAGGACGTAGAACTGGTTCTCGGCCGTCCGCACCAAGTCGACGCCGATGACGTGGGTGTAGACGTTGCCAGCCGGCTTCACGCCGATCATTTCCGGCAGGAACGCCTCGTTGTTGGCGATCAGCTCCTTGGGGATTCGACCAGCACGGACGATTTCCTGGCGATGATAAATGTCGTCGAGGAAGGTGTTGAGCGCGACGACCCGCTGCTCGATGCCTTGGGACAGGCGCCGCCACTCGTGACCGGATATGATCCGTGGAATGATGTCGAACGGTATCAGCCGCTCGGCCGCTTCCTCGTCGCCGTAGACCGCAAAGGTAATGCCGGTCTTGCGGAACACGCCTTCGGCATCGCGCGCCTTCTGCGCCAGCTTTGCCGGATCTTGCGTATCAAGCCATTTTTTCAGGGTTTCGTAAGGCGCCCGAACACCGTTGGCTTCGGCCAGCATTTCGTCGAATGGTTTCACGCACGTCCCCTTCGCATGCGCATCATTTCAGCCGCGTTCGTCGCGAATTGCAAGCCGGATCTTCTAATTTTTAGGCAGAATATTTTGGTGCGCATTTTTTGAGCAAACCACGGCGGCTCGCAGCGCAACTTTCAGCCAGTACGGGCTTAAACCGGTCAGCTAGCGGCCGGCAGGACGGCGCGGGGGTAGGTGATGAGGTTGAGGGCTTCGGCGGCGGGGACGGGGCGGCTGAAGTAGTAGCCCTGGCCGTAGGTTGCACCGAGCGACTTGGCGGCGTTGAGCTGCGCCAGCGTCTCGATGCCTTCGACGGTGGTCGAGCGATTGAGCGCCTTGGCCAGCTCAAGCATGGCGCGCATGATCTCGGCGTTCTCGTTGCGGGTTGAGAAGCGCGTGATGAAGGCCTTGTCGATCTTGATGCCGTCGAGCGGGAAGGTCGCCAGGTAACTCAGGGACGAATAGCCCGTGCCGAAATCGTCCATGCTGAGGAAGCAGCCCAGATCCTTCAACTGCTCCAACTTCTGCTTCGTCTGGTGGGTGTCGCTCAGGAGCGCGGTTTCCGTGATTTCGATCTCCAGGCGTGACGGAGGCAACCGGCTCTCTTTAAGCGCGCGCTTGACCACGTCGACGACCTGCGTGTGATTGACCTGGATGGGCGACAGGTTCACTGCCACCGCGATGTCGGCCGGCCAGGACATGGCCTGGCGGCAGGCCTCGTGCATGACCCAAGCGCCAATCTCATTGATGAGACCGATTTCCTCGGCAACAGGCAGGAATTCAGCGGGCGACAGGATGCCCTTCGTTGGATGCCGCCAGCGGATCAGGGCTTCGAAGCGGGCCAGCCGTAGCGTCGCCAGTTCATAGATGGGTTGATAGTAGAGTTCGAGCTCGCCTTTGCGCGTCGCTTGCCGCAGGCCCATCTCGACGATGCTGCGCGCATCCATCCGGTCCTGCATTTCAAGCTCGAACACCTTGAAGCCATTGCGGCCGGCACTCTTGGCTTCGTACAACGCCAGATCGGCGCAGCGCATGATCTGCTCGCTGTCTGTCGCCGGAGACAACGGCGCAGCAATGCCGATGCTGACTCCAACCATGATCGAATGATCATGAATCACGAACGGACGCTCGAGCTCTTCCAGCATGCGGATGGCGATGGCCTCAGCGTCGCCGATGTGATGCACGTGCTCGGCGACGATGGAGAATTCATCTCCGCCAAGCCTGGCGACGAGATCGCCCGGCCGCACGCAAAGCCGCAACCTGTCTGCAACCTCCTGCAGCAGTACATCTCCAAACTTGTGGCCAAACGTATCGTTGACCACCTTGAAGCGGTCGAGATCGAGCAGCAGGACTGCCCATGACGTGCAGCCGGTTGCCGACGAGCCCATGATGGCGCCGTTCAACCGGTGCAGGAACGCGCGACGGTTCGAAAGCCCCGTGAGGGAATCGTGGAGCGCGATGTGCTCGATCCTGGAGCGAGCCGCGTGCATCTCGGTCAGCGCCAAGGTGAGTTGCTCGACGGCCTTGGACTTGCCGCGAAACAGCTGGTTCGTCGTGCCCGTGAGAGCGAAAAGGAATAGCCAGTAGCTGACGGCTAGACCGCCCAACAAGCCATACTGGAAGCTGTCCAGCAGGAAGAAGCAGTTGAATGCGGTGGGGGCCAGGATGATCGTGAGGTAAACCACAGCCGCGCGGGCGATCGGCGCAAGCAGCACCGCACCGCTCGCCGCCATGCCGACGCCGAGACTGATGAGGATCGTCTCGGCGGGCTGAGGCATGTGGCCGAGATGGCGTACACCCAGGTATCCCCAGGGGAGACCAAGGAAGAGACTAAACACGATGGTACGCCGTTCGAGGCGGCGGCTGCTGCGATCACTGGGAACCCTGCTTGCATCGAAGGGACCGCGCAACCGGCGCACAAAAACGTATAGCGCGGTCGCGTAGGCCACCGCCGCCCACAATCCCAGTTCCCAAATGTTCATGACATCTAGGAATGCAACGACACCGATCGTTACATTGACCACATAGCCGACCATCGCCGCAGGCGTGGCGCGCAGAATACTTTCGAAATGGTCGGGTGCAGGAGGCGCATAGCGCATCGACGGCACAACAGAGGCCGTGTGCGAGACGAAGTCATCCCACGCCGTAAGCAGACGATTTCGTGCAGAAATCCACATGGATGGCTCAAGACCAGCTAAATATTTATTCTGAACAGTGGCACACCGTTCAGCGGCGAACCGCAGGTTGCACGACGAAGGTAAAAAACTTCGAAATTCATCTATCAATTAAGGGCTTTGCCGGTGCGGTTGCGTCGTTTTTTCAGCGGAAACTCTTTTGGCTGATTAATTGCTTCATAGTTTTATATATACCGTTCAGTCTTTGTCAGATGACTGATTATGTCGCATTTCGCTTTGGAGATAACGCGAATCTGCTTTAGCTCAACTCCGCTATCCTCTGACGGATACGGTTATTGACACATGCAGCAATTTTTACAAATGAACCTCTATTAAACGCTCTCTCCCCGCATGGACCTCACTTTTGGCCCTTGGATTGGGATTTTTTGCAGCGTACGCCATAAGCAGCTTAAATCAATCGCCCCAAAGCGCGCATCATAGCGGGGGTGTTTCGCTATTTACGCATTATAAGCGCACTCTTACTTATTATCGCCTTTTTACTCGTGATTGGCGGGGCAATTGTATATGGGCCACGATTGGTTCCGGCTTTGCGAAAAGCAGGCTCAAACGAAGCTGGGCAAAATAAAGTTCTCGCGCAAACCGGTGCGCTTCTCAATCTCGAACTGGGTAAGGTTTTAGGGATTATCCGTGCCAGAATGGGCTCGGATGAAAGTTACGCGCTTTCCCTCGCCAATGCGCAGGCCCGCCTCGCTGAACTGCCCACACCGGAACAGGTCCGCGTCATCGTTGGGCTCCTCGTCGCTGAGAACCACCGGATGCGGTTGGACAGCACCAACATGGCCAAGCAATTGGATGCGTCCCGGCTGCAGATAGAAGGTCTAAGGCTGCGACTGGAGCGCGCCCAGGAAGTTGGGCTGCAGGATGCTTTGACCGCAGTTGGGAACAGACGCTGCTTCGATGTCGCCCTGCTGCAGGCGATCAAGGTAGCCGAAGGCTCCCAAGCGCCGCTGTCGATCATCATGGGCGATTTGGACCACTTCAAAAACATCAACGATCAGTATGGCCATCCCGTGGGCGACGAAGTGTTGAAGTTCTTCACGCAGTTGATGGCCGCCAGCGTTCGCGAAGGCGATACCGTGGCCCGGTTCGGCGGCGAAGAGTTTGCGATCATACTGCCGCAGTGCAAGGCTCATGAGGCGAGCGCCATCGCGGAACGAATTCGCCACAGACTGAGCGCCAAGTCCCTCACGATCCGCCGTACATCCCAGGATATCGGACTGGTCACCGCGTCTTTCGGGGTAGCCCAATTGCTACCGGGTGAGCACTCGGAAAACGTCATCGCGCGTGCGGACGGCGCTCTTTATGCGGCCAAGAATTCCGGCCGCAACCGCGTGGCCTTGGCCTAGGATCGGCCAGGACTGACACACTAAGACGCAACCGCAACGCGTGTAACCGGCCGACCACTGATGGCTGAGAACCGTTCAGTTCACTATACTTTCGCAGTCCCTGCCCATATCTCGTCGCGTTGAACCGTCATAGATATGGCCCATGCATTCGTTCCGAATACCGATCGTCCTTCTTGGCTGCTTAGGGTTTGCCCCGGTGGCGGCAGCCGATGTGTGCGTATCGTGCACCGGCCCGGTGGCCAGCTATGCCTGCACCGTAAAGAAAGCCGACGAGATCGAGGCGATCGCCGGGGCGAAAGCCATCAACAAAATCTGCACGCAGGTTCTGAAGAAGAAGGGGCAGCACGCCGCTTGTGAGATCGTTGAAGGCTCATGCGCGGGTACGCCTACCATCATTGGCTGGAAGGACGTGAAGTCGGCCTTGACGTCGGTCGACGATGCAGCCGGATCCGCCTGCGCCAAAAGCGAAGCCGGACGCCTCGGCGCCGCCGCCGCCAGCCCATAGGGACCGGGCCGGCCGCCGGTGCGAAAGTGCAACCACAGGACGGTCCGCCAAGCGGTGCTCCTGCGCGCAATCCAGCGTCCGCCAAATCTGACCCTGCCCCACCTGTAGAACCGGCGCCGGCAGATCCCACCATCGGGGAGAACATCAAGGGCGCAGCTGAAAAGACGTGGAAGTGCGTTTCGAGCTTCTTTGGCCAGTGCTGAGCGCCTGCGTCAAAACGCCACTATTCCGACCATCGTGGCAAGCAGAATCCGTGTGCGCTGTTTCACTTTGAACTCATCAATTTCTCCTATGCTCTAATCTCTGCAGGTTAGTGCGAGGGCTACGATGCTGCGACTTGGAACCTTTGAAGGACCGGCGGCCGGCTTGGCCACCGCTGGCGTGATGGCAGTTGCCGCTGCCTACGCTCTGCCGAAAGGCGCACTTCCCCATGTTCTGGTGGTCTGCGCGTTTGGCGCCGCCATCCTCAATATCGTCATCAGCGAGCAGAAGGCGGGCGCACCTACGGTGCCTGACCTGGCGTTGGTATTCATCACAGGGTTTGCCGCCTCGTCGTTTGGCGTGGAATCGGTCGCCGGTGAGTTCTTGCAGGCCGTGCTGCGCATGGCTCTATTGGGATCGGCCGTCGGCGCCTTGGCGTGGACGTATCAGCGGTTGCGCGGCTCGGCCGGGGTGAGCGCGACAGACATTGTACTGGTTGCGATCCTCGGTGCGTTCCTGCCCCTGGCAGTCGCAATTTACGCGGTGGCAATTGCAAGCGCGCTGACCGTTGCGGTGATGGTCGCGCATCAGCTTTTCCGCAGAGAACACGATAGCTCTTCAGAGACCAGGTGCCCATCTGCGTCTACATTGTCCGTCTTCTACTTCTGCGTCTGGGTCGCCTATAGGCTCATGGCCGACGCGCCCTTGCAGTAGGGCTGCCGGACCAATCCGGGGCGAATCGGTGATCGTTCAGGCAGGGGACTGCTGCGTACGCCGGCCGTTCGCGCGGGGCGCTGGCGTAAGCCTCAGTTCAAGACGAGCCTTCAAGGCTTCAAGCTTGTTCTGGCTGGGCTTTAGACGCCGTTTGCTATTCAATTCGCTCATCGCCGGACCTCGGTCTGTGCTGTTTGGGAGCGGTATCACCGTCGTGTGTCTGACGCCTAGCAAGCAACGCGCCAGGAAGACTGCGCTCCATGCGTAAGCGGCGGCAAATCAATTCATTGGTTAAGAGAACATGTGCTGTGGGTGAGTTGCGTCACTTCACTTCGGCAGCCAAAGCAGGTATCCCTCGCCTACCGTCCGCAACTGCTTCCTGAACGCCGAAGTCCACAAAAAGATCCCGTAGCTCAGCCGGATAGAGCATCTGCCTTCTAAGCAGAGGGTCGCAGGTTCAAGTCCTGCCGGGATCGCCAATCTCGCCAAGCATTACCTCACTAGGTGGTCCGAACCAGGTGGTAAGCGTGTCAGCGAGCTCAAGTTGAGCCGCATTTGCCACCCAGGCCACATATCCGTCGGGGCGAACCAAGAGGGCGGTGGGCGCGGTAATCGGCCCCATGTCCGGAAGCTCCCACCGACCAGCATATCTCGCGTCGACCAACTGCACCCTGTCCATCCATGGCCTGATGTCGAACGCACCGGGCTCACCGAGGTTTAGGAGCACCGGCCTGGCGGCATGGAGCAGGCTGTAAACCCGCAGCAGACCGTCTCGGGTGACCACGTCGAGATCGGGCATGCGCCGTCCGAGAAGCGGATGCCCCTCACCGAGGTCGTAGTGAATGTCCAGCCCTGACATCATCGCACCGAATTTTCGGCGAGGCTCGGCCATTCCGAGCAGTTCCGCAATCGTGTCGCGAAGTGCCTTCGTCCGTTCGTCTTCGCGACGAAGAACGATCGACGCCATCGTGTTGCGCAACACTCGAGCGCCGACCGGGTGGCGCTCGGAATGATAGGTATCAAGAAGACTAGCTGGTGAAATGCCCTTGACCACCTGGGCCAGCTTCCATCCCAAGTTCACCGCATCCTGCACCCCGGTCTGGAGGCCCTGCCCGCCGTCCGGTGGATGAATGTGCGCGGCGTCACCGGCCACCAACACCCTTCCTTTGCGGTAGGCGGCCGCCTGGCGGGCCGCATCGGTGAACCGTGAGATAGAAGTGGGATTGTGGACGCCGTAATCAGTACCATACACGGCAATAAGCGCCTCGCTGAGATCTGCGAGAGTGGGTTCTGCCGTTCGCCCAACCTGCCGTTCGGTCACGAGCACCCCAACCGGACCCTCATTGGCGTAGACCACGTTACCGTCGCGGATCTCGTAGTTCACCCGGCCGAGCGCATGGGTACCGAGGGCATCCCGGCGGATGCCCCATTCCGGCGGCGGGTCGGCCAGTTCGACTTCAGCGATCAGGTTACTGGTAGTCGCATCCGTCCCCGGAAACGCGATGCCAGCCGTCTTGCGAACTATGCTGCGTCCGCCGTCGCATCCGACGAGATATTGCGCCCGCAGAGATCGGCCGTCACTCAACTCGGCATCGACGATCTCGGCATCTTCGGCAAACCCAATAAGCTCGACCCCCCGATAGATCGGCACCTTCAGCTCGTCGACCCAGCCGGCAAGAACCCGCTCTATATGCTTCTGCCAAAGCCCTAGACTGTAAGGATGGCGCGTGGGAAAGCCGCTGAGGTCGAACTGGACCCCGGCAAACCCAGCGACCTGCGCTTTCTGCCCTTCTGCGAGAAATCGCTCGGCGATGCCGCGTTGATCGAAGACTTCGATCGTGCGCGAATGAAGCCCCCCGGCGCGTGAGCCGGCGACGTCCTGATTAAAGCGCCTCTCGAAGATGGCGACGTCGACGCCCGCCAGTGCCAGTTCGCCCGCCAGCATTAGCCCGGTTGGGCCGGCACCGGCGATTATCACTGCATAGTCAGTCATCTAGTTCCTCTTCACCCTACGCGGCCCACGAAGCAATGGCCGGCCGCAAGGATCCGGAACTTACAAATAGAAATGCAGAATCCAATTCTTGAACGCGACTATCTCGTCGCTATTTAGTGTCTAGGCGAGGAGGACAACGAACGGGATCGTCCGGCTTTAAGGAAAGCAAACGGCATGTTGGTGGTAATCGGAGTGCTGGCGTCAATAGGGCTGGTGGCGGCGGCGCTGCGGCCAAAGCCCGTGCTCGCGGGAGCGAGGCCTGAGAAAGTTCGCAGATGATGAAAGTTGTGCCGCTGACGATTGGCTGACCAGGTCAAGGTTGGCCGCGACGAGCACTAAAGCTCGCAGCTATCCTGCACCATGGTGACGAATGGTACGCGCGAAAGCGCGATTTCAATCATCCAGGCAGCCCGCTGGGTCCGCTTTGCCGATTAACATCTGCGCAACCACGATGATGGTGCGGTTGGAACGGGCGCAATCGGAGGGAATTTATTGAAGGGGTTTGGAGGTTGCAGTGAACAGAACATTCGAGGTTCCGCTACAAGCGGTCATTGAACGGCGACTCCAACTGATCCGCGAGCGTGAGATCGCTCACGGTGTTGCGGCCGGAACCTACCGGAACTGTTGGTGGCTGCGCCTTAAACTTCCCGAACCCCATATTATGGGACGGTGATCAGGGGCTTCAAAGCCGAACTCCTATCCAAGCGGCGAGCAAAGGCGGCAACGGGATCCGATGTTTGTGGCGTTCGATCTGCTTGAGATGAACGGCAAGGATCTGGAGCCGAGCCCTTGGAAAAAAGGCCGCGCACGTTGCCTAGCACAGCGGCCTAAATCGCTCCAGTTCAGGACAAATGAATCGCCGGAGGACGGTATCTCGCTGCTGTAGGAGCCGTTACGACTTGCGTGAGCGCTTCGTAGACTTCGAGACGATCAGGCTTGCCGAAAAGAAAACCCTGCAAGTAATCGCAGCCCATCAAGCCCAAGAGCGTTTTCTGCTCTTCGGTTTCTACGCCCTCTGCCACAGCTTCCATTTTCATACTGTGCGCAAGAGCCATAACGGATCGCACGATTGCTGCATCGTCTGGATTGTGGGTCATTCCCGAAACGAATTGCCGATCGATCTTGAGGCGATCAAAGGGGAACGATCGCAGCGTGCTCAGCGAAGAGTACCCCGTTCCGAAATCATCAAGAGCAATCGAGATTCCCATATTTCGCAGGTGCTGAAGCGCGTGAAACGCACTATCGGGATCGCTAATGAACACGCTCTCGGTCACTTCCAGCTCCAACCTTTCAGGTCGCAAACCCGTCTCGGCCAGGACTTCTTCCACTACACGCGCGAACTCGTTGGTCGCGATCTGCGCTGGCGAGACGTTCACCGATATTCGCAACGGCGCCGGCCAGCGCTCAGCTTCCTTGCAGGCTTCGCGCAATACGAACCTACCAAGTTCATTGATGGCACCGCAGGCTTCAGCCGCAGCGATGAAGTCACTCGGTGGAATATTGCCTTTGACTGGATGGGTCCAGCGCAGCAGGGCCTCGAAGCCAGCCGGCTTACCGCGCCTCGCATTGATGATCGGCTGGTAGACGACATGGAGCTGTTTCAAGTCCAGCGCATGACTGATATCTCGCTCCAGCGCCCGACGCTGGAGCTGGTCCTTGCGCATACTGGCGTCGAAGAACACATATTTTGTAGTGGCCTGCGCTTTCGCTTTGTAAAGCGCGTTGTCCGCATAAGCCAAAAGATCGTCTACATTCTTCCCATCCTGGGGAAAACGTGCAACGCCGATGGAGACACCCAGAGCGGCATCGCTTCCTTCTTTGATGCAGTATCGGCCGCTGATGCCCTCGCATAACGTTTGCGCTGTGCGCTCATAATGGGTCGGGGAACCATCGGCATGCAGCAACACGACGAATTCGTCGCCTCCGAGGCGGACGATCAAATCCGCATCTGATGCGAGCGCAGACAAGCGAGCAGCAACCTCGCGAAGAACGCGGTCGCCGGCGCCATGGCCGTGAAGGTCGTTGATCGCTTTGAAGCCGTCCAGGTCAAGATAAAACAGGCAAGCATCGCGAGCTTGCTTTGCGGCCTCCGCCAGTATTGCGTCTGCCTTGTCGCGAAGCGCGCCTCGATTACCCAAGCCGGTCAGGTGATCGGTGTAGGCAAGCTTTGTAATTTTATCGCGCGAGTCTGCGACCGAAATTGCTATGGCGCAAAGGTCGACGCAGGCCGTGACGATATTGCGCTCGAACTCAGTAGGAGGCCTGCATTCTGTCGCGTAAAACGCAAACGTGCCGACGACCCTGCCCACTGACACGATCGGCGACGACCAGCACGCTTTCAACCCATTGCGCAGTGCGAGATCTTTGAAATTCGCCCAAAGCGGATCGGCCCCGATGTCCAGGACTTCAACTGGGCAGCAGTAATAGGCCGCCGTGCCGCACGAGCCAACCGTGGGCCCTATCTCTATTCCATCGACTGCTTTGCAATAGGATTCTGGTAAGGAAGGAGCGGCTAAAGTGCGGAGGCGCCCGGCATCGTCCACGCGTAGAATTGAACAAATGACGTTGGACGAAAGAGCTTCGACGCGCTCGCACAAGGAGTGCATCGTGCTGGAGAGCGGTTGCCCCAAAGCGATAGCTGTTAGAACATCTTTTTGAATGATGTCGAGACGGTGTGTCATGCCGACGGCTAATTACCTTGCATTTCCAGGTTCAGCCTACGGTGGGACTGACTAATGATTTGCCAACGCAAGAACCGTCCGCCTCAAGGTTTTGCAAGGTGCTCTGCAAATAATCGCTACATAACGGTCCCAATTGGCCGGGTTGGCGCGCAAGGGCAGTAAAATTAACCTGTCAGCAAGGTTACGAACTTTTTACCGACACCAAGAGCGTCGGTTTCGAGAGTCGCGGAATTCGCTTGGCTGGCAACTTTTCAATCGTTAGAGATGGCCCGCTTCCCATAGAAAAGGATCGTTATGAACCGCGCAAACATCGCTAGCCTTAAGTACGCTGACCTCTTGGCGCTTCAGTTTAAGATCGAAGATGCCATTGCTAGACGCAAAATTGAAGAAAAAGCCGAAATCAAAAGGAAGCTTTCCGACCTGGCGACCAAGAACGGTTTCTCGCTCGAGGAGCTCTATGGAAAATCACGCAGTAAGAAGCCCTCTGAAGTAAAATTCCGCCATCCCAAGGATCCTAGCCTGACATGGACCGGCCGCGGTCGTAAGCCGAGCTGGCTCAACGAGGCTGTCAAGAAAGGCGCCAAGCTCGAGAGCTTTGCTATCTGAGGCTTAGGCGGGTGGTTGATCAAATGGTGGGCGACGCTGGTCGCATTCTGGGGTTAGAGCGTGAAGTGGCGTTCGGCTTCAATCGCATGAGTAGATGCCATCCTGAACACGACACTTGTGGCAATCGAGCGCTTGATACTTTTTACCGGTCCTGACGCTTCCGTCGTCTGACAGGCTGCGCGTAAATTCATAGAGTGCGCGGGGGTCTTGCTCGTTGTGTTGATAAAAGATCGCGGAACCCTTTCCCGCCGTATCTTTAAGACGGAAAACTCCTCGGTTCGATACGAATGCCGCGTAACGCGTTATCACTTTGCCTTCGAAACTAGATGCATCTTGATCGACTATTGAAGATACCGCGGCGCGTTCGACTAAGCCCTCACGAACGACCATCTTTGCCCGAAGCGAAACAGTCTGGAAACACCACTCGCCCTCCATCCAGGCGATCTCTTCAGATCTTGCGGCGCGCCAGATTTCTCCAGGGTAAGTGGCAGACAGCTCAACAGGTTTCTCAAACCCCTCGGGCCGCGTCGGCTTGGTTGCTTCCCTCGTCTCCGGCAACGTTGGCGAGGCTACAGCGGAATTGGGCACTGCCTTTAAGCAAGGTTCGATCCATTCGGCGATCCGATTCCAATTTCCTGTCCAGCCACAAGCGCGGTGGTGAATGTCCTCGAAAGCGGATGGCCCCTGCAGAAATCCTATGATGGCTAGGGGTATCGATATGATTATAAGTTTCAGCCAACTTGCGAGGCGCGAGAAGCCCGTTTGACGCTCAGCCCCATGATCTTCCCGCCGTGACATGGCTACGCCCCCAAAAACATCCCCGGGTTTTGCTAGCATCGCAGCAACGCATTCGGCAAGATCACTGCAGTTCGCCCCCCGGTGATGGCTTCCTCGTCGTCCTGCGAAACCGAGTCACTTTGACTCTGCCGTGGCCTGAATTCTTTCGTCGATGTGAACTTGGGAGATAGTCCATCCTGGCTCTTTCACCTTAGCGCAATCCAGACCGGCGCATGATCGCTGGCACCTGGCCGCCCGCGTACCTTCCGATCGACGCCGGCCGCCTTCAACTTCTTCGCGAGCACGGGACTGAGCAGGATGTGATCCAGCCGCAGGCCGGCGTCACGTTCCCATCTCTTCCGCAAGTAGTGCCAGAACGTGAAGAGACGTTCGTCGTCTGGATGCATCTCTCGCAAACTGTCGGTCCATCCCTGCTTCAGCAGCTTCACGTACGCCGCCCGCGGTTCAGGCTGAAGAAGCGCATCATCGTCCCAGCTCTTCGTTGAGTAGATGTCGCGATCGGTCGGAACCACATTGAAGTCTCCCGCGAGAACCAGGGGCAGTCCCGTTTTGTGAAGCTTTCGGGCATGACGGCTCAGGCGTGCGAACCAGGCCAGCTTGTAGTCGAACTTTGCACCGGGCTGCGGGTTGCCATTCGGCAGATAGATGGACGCGATGAGAACGCCATTCACGGCTGCCTCAATGTAGCGGGCTTGCATATCGGCGGGATCGCCAGGAAGGCCATCGCGCGTCAGTTCAGGTTCGCGGTCACGGGCCAGTATCGCGACACCATTCCAAGTCTTCTGACCTTTCCAGACTGCGCCATAGCCCGCCCTTTCGATCGCCGCCAATGGGAAGTCGGCTTGCGTGCACTTCAGTTCTTGAAGGCAGACGGCATCAGGCTTTGCTGACTTGAGCCAAGCGAGTAGGTTCGGCAGTCGCCGATTGATATTGTTGATGTTGAAAGTAGCGATTTTCACGTCGGTCGCTTAATGCGCCGCGTAGGCCCGATCTCATCACGCGCTTCGTTCAAGGCACGGTTCAGAAGATTGATCTCATCCAAGCTGACTGCGCCGTTCAACGCCATCATCCGCTCGCGATAACGCTGGTGAACGGTCGAAAACTCGACGTCCTCACCTTCCTTAAATCTGAAGACGTCTCGCCAAGTCGGCATCGCTAATCACTCGCCATCGAGCTGAGGGATCAGACTATACGCTAGCGATATCATAAAATTGACGTTGATTGGTTCCCACTTTGTTCTCCGAACTCTTCCAACACGGAGAACGATCTTGCCAATGCGTACGCCGTTGTCTGTGTAACCCGCAACCGACTGCTAGCGGGCGCCAGGCTTTTTTGCTTTCAAAGGAGTATAACCTTCTGGAGCTGCTTCTTGCGCGATCTCCTGGTCCACGTCGATCGAGCCGCAACGCTGGTCACTGAAGCGTGCATTCAATGCAAGGGCTTCCGTCCGAGATTTTTCCAGCAATCTCTTTTGCTCCCGCTGCCAGTCAGTCTCGTGTTTGTTGCCCATCCATCGTTGAGCCGCTTCTAATACGCTGCTCGGAGCCCCGGTTTCGCTGCTCTTCAGCGCGGCCTTGATAGCACGCGCCTTGGCAATCTCGCCGCGAACCAACGCAGCAAAGGAAGCGCAAATTGCAGGTGGCTCGCTCTCTGCCGCCTTCCGCTCTGCTTTCCAGTCATCTTCCGCGGCCATCGCAGTTTGCGCACCAATGCCAAAGGCAACGGAGATGAGAAATGAATAGCGATTGACCGTCATATCATCACCTCCACGCTCCCGGCCTTGAAAGATGTGTTCAGCTTGGCTGAAAACCGAACCATTGGATACCTCCGGCGCCATATGTGTCGCGCCTTTAGGCGCGGAATATCTCCGCAGTCCTGATCGACGGCGCGCCGTTCAATACGCCGGTTTGGCGCAAGCTCTGCCCGCTAGAAGGAATAACGACTGTTGCCGGCGCGGATCGGGTGCAGGACGAGGTGGCGGCAGGATGGCGGAGCCTCTTGGCCAAGGCGGCAAAAAGAAGTTGCGCGGCCCCGACAAGGTTGCCGCGTTGCTGCTTGCTATGGGCAAGCCCGCGGCATCCCGACTACTAAAGTATTTCGACGACGCCGAAGTGGCATCGATCGCGACATCGGCTGCCACGCTCGGGATGATTTCGGCGCCTGTGCTGGATCTTATAGTCAATGAGTTCGTGCAGAGCTGTGACGCTGGCAGAGAAATCGAAGGTGGTGCGGGCGAGATCGAGAGACTGCTCTCGGGCGTCATCCCAGCCGATCAGCTCCTCGACATCATGTCTCAAGTTCGCGGGCAAAACCATCGGGCCGTGTGGCCCAAACTGTCGGCCAGCGCTCCAAATGCCATCTTCCAGTACTTCGCCAAGGAACACCCGCAGACCGCGGCTTTCGCGCTGTCGAGGACTAGCCCCGCCTGCGCGGCCAACGTCACGACGATGATGCCGTCTAACCAACGCGACGAAGTCATGCGCCGCATGGTCTCGATCTCCAGCATCACGGAGACGGCGCTTCGTCTCTTGGAAACCGTATTGGACGATGAGTTGGTCGTTGCCGCTCGCCGCGCCACGGGACACGATATCCACGCATGCATGGCCCATATCATCAATAAGATGGAACGCGAGCAAATGGATAGCGTGCTGGAGTCGCTGTTCGCAAATCGCCCGAAGGAAGCCCAGGTCATCAAAGGCCTGCTCTTTACGTTCGAGGACATTGCGCTCATCACTCAGGAAACCCGCCTGAAGCTCTTCGATAAGGTTGCACCGGAACGCCTTATCGTCGCTCTGAAGGATTGCGAACCGGACCTCAAGGAGGTCATCCTTTCATCGGTGGCCGTCCGTTCGCGGCGGATGATCGAATCGGAGCTGGCAGCCGGTCCACCAACGTCTCAGCGAGACATTCGCAAGGTGCGCCGCGAAATTGCTGATCTGGCACTGGAGATGGCAGATGCCGGGGAAATCGACATTCGCGCACGGGATGAGTAACCAGAGGATGAGCTGTATCGCCTCTTGCCGACAGCCGCTTTCGTCGAAACGAAATGAAAAAACGACCGGTCTCGTCTCGCGAGGATTGCGCGCAGCCTATGTCTGGTCACGGCGGCAAGATGCCCCGTAGGCTAAGGCTGGGTCTGATTGCCGGTGCCGGTGGGCGCACTGTCGGGGAGCAGTTCGACGTGGGCGGCCATGTTGGGTACGAGGCGTACCCGATAGCTCGCGTTCTCGCAGGTCAGCGTCCACACGGCTTCGTTTGGCTTTGAGGCGGCCCTGTCGCGCACAGCTCCCAACGCCTTATTGCATGCAAATCCCTGATCTCGGATTTGCGCGGCGATGATGTCTTTCGACTTCTCGGGTTCGGCCTCGGCGAATGTCGATGCTGCCCCGACGATCGCGGTCGCGCCCAGTCCAAGTGCTGCAAAACTGCTGCTTAATATACTGCTCAATTTCATTGGCGAAACCCTCGAAACATGGAGCGCCTGACCTCAATTCTAATCCAAAAGCCGGCAGGGTGCACGGGTCTGGCTTCAATATGCTTTATGGTGCGATGCATGACGGCCGACGTCGACAAGCTGGTGCAATCAGAGCTTTGTACCGACCTGGTTGCCCTTCTAGGTGGCAACGCAGCCGCCCGATTGAGCTTCAACCTTGAGCGACCCAGCTGATCCGCACCAAGAGTTTCCGGCCTGCATATGTAACTACCGTCCCGACGCTCAGTTGACTAAGATGTTCCCATCATTCGAGTTGAGGACGCGTCTGTGCACACATCAGGTCCCCGTCGCTATTCCAAATTAGATCTTTGCACGACGAGACAGCTTGAGCATTTGGCCGAAGAATTTTGCTACGACCTCGACACGCTCCGAAACATAGCGTCGGCCTTGGACACACGGACCTGTCACCATTCAGCTCAAGCGAAGCGGGTCGTCGATCGCCAAATCAAAGCGTTGATGTCCCGGCCGCCGCCCAAAGGTGAGCAAGTCCGAACGAGCGGCCGTTGGCTCGGCATCGCAGCGGTCATCGCGGTGCTGCTGGCTTTGGTGATTGATCAAGTCGGGCAGTGGTTCGCGCACAGTTGATACGCGGCGAAGCGGAACGAGAAGTCGCAGTGCCGATCGGCTTCGCTTTGGGCGCACTCTACAAGCACTGAGTAGCCCGCCGGGCCACCGCGAAGGCGGCGGTCATGCTTGATCAAGGGACACCCGACCGTTCTGGACGTGTCACCGCTGACCCGCTCGGACCCCTGGCGCCTGCTCCTGACAAACGATGAGCGTATTCCCGGCGTAACAGCGAGCCTTCCCGTCAACAGCTACACGACCTCAACCGTATATCGCGGCAACGGAGGAAACGATGCAGGACGACGAATTGGAACGGCTCATCAAAGCCCTGGAAGACATCGAGCGTCAGTACGACGACCCTCATGAATGATCGAAGCCGCTACGACCGCATATTTCTTGCGTTGTCGGAAACGTTGGTCATTTGTCGGGAACAACCTAATTGCAGTCATGTTCGGCAGCATGGACAGCGACAAAGCCATCATCGAGTTGATTGCAGATAGGCTCAAGGATGAGCTTGATGTTGAGCGGCAGCGCTTACCGGCCAAGATCGTCGAGAAGCTATTCGCGATTGAGGCCGCTGAGATGCAACGGAACGCTAGGGTGTGTCCCAGAACTTTGTGACCGGCTCTCCACCAAATCGTTCGCGCTCTGCGACAGAGTGACCACAAACTTTCATATTTGTCCTGTTGCGGAACGGAGAGTTATTACCGGTTTAACCACTCGCCTGATTGCGCCCCCACCACGTTCCTCAGTTGCTATCACTACGCCAATTCATACGCGCTTGCTGCGGCTGACCGGGGGTACTTCAAATGTCGAGCTCAATCTGTCTCACACTGGTGCTGATATTCGCGGTTGTTTTGTTTCTGTTAGACCGCCGCTTAGCGCGCCTTGAACGAAACGTCGCGCAATTGAACGGGTGCGAGGCGCAGCAGCCCGCCGCCGACAACCAAGTGAATATTGCAGCTTAGCGAGCGTTCGTGCTTTGCTTCGCGACTCCCGGTGTGCGCTTGTTGATCAACGAGACCTCCTTTGCCAGCCTCACGGCGCAGTTGATCACCTGAGCGAGGCGCCTTCGTTGAAGGACGGCGCGGCATCTCTAGACAGCCAGACCGACTATCAGGCCAAGCTGACGCTGACCTTCAAGTCTAACTGATCCCACTCGCGCCCCACTCGTTGGAGGTTGCCGAGGTGCCGCCGGCTGCTTACCCCGCGCTGCCCAGGAAGAACCGGACCATTTCTTCGGATGCGTTGGGGCCTTTTGGATCCGCAAAGGAACCGCCGGCGTTCCCGCCCGACCACGCATGGCCGGCTCCATCGATCCGCCAAACCTCCATCTTTGTCGATCCATTCCGGTCTTCGAAAATCTGGCGCGCAACGTTGCGTCCGTTGTAGCTGGTCAGCGGCTGTTCGATATTTTGCCAGTCAGCGTTTGCCGACCCATTGATAAGATTTTGAGCATTCGAGGGATGCACGGTTCCATCGGCGCTGCCCTGGAATATGATCATTCTCGTAGCACCGGTGCCGCTATTGCCGCGCGCGACAGCAGACGCTTGCTTGTCCCCGCGCATGACCGAGAAAGCGGACATCACGTCGGTTGCGCTGCCATAGGCCAGTCCTGAATGAACGCCCGCGGCTGAGTAAAGATCGGGATACGTTTCAGCGAGCACCGCTGCCATCGCCCCGCCAGCCGACAGCCCCGCCACGAACACGCGCTCCGGATCTACCTGGAACTCCGCTATTAGCGCCCGGGTGATTGCCGCAATCGAGGCCGGTTCGCCGCGATCGCGCAACTGATGCGCGGGGACAAACCAATTCCAGCAGGCCGCCGCGTTGGCTGACGATTCCTGCTGCGGATAGGCCACGATGAAATTGTGATTTTCGGCCAGCCCGTTCATGCCAGTGCCAACCGCAAAGTCGTCGGCGTTCTGTTGACAACCATGCAGCATGACAATGAGACCGCACGGGGGTTCGTCACGCGGTGCCGGCACGTAGACTTTGAACCGCCGTGAACCAGCATCGACGGAAGAAACGCGCGACAGGAACTGGGCTCCCTGTGGTGCGCTTACGACTGGCGTGCGCGCGGCCGACGCATCCAGGATCTTGGCGCGCCCCATCTTAAGGACGCGGATGACCTCAGACAGCGGCTTGGGGGCACGCGATGCTGCCGGTTTTTCTGCGGGTTCGAGCGGAGCCACCTTCGCTCGCACAATATCCGGAGCTGGAAGGTGCGATGAAATCTCCGGCAGGTGCGCTGCGGCGCCAGCGGGCTGCGTCTTTCCGAAGGACAACGCATCCTGTATCGCGCGAGTTGCCCCCGTCATATCGGCGGCGCGCGTCAGCTCCATCGCCCGGCGCATCGCCGTCGAAAAATTGTTGGTCATGATGTTCCTGTTCTTGGTGGACTAACGGACGCGGTCAGCGAGTGCGGTCTTCACCTGGGCGCTGGCATGGAGAGCCCCCAGGACGGTGATTGAGCCGATGACCTCGCGGGCCAACTCCGGCGTTACGTCAGGCGCAATGCGCGCCAGCCCCAGAACTTTGATGTGCAGTTGCTCGCCGGCCGACCGATGCCGCTCGAGTTCAGCGACCGTGTAGTCGCGCAGTCCAAGCTCGAGCGTATGCCGTACCAGCGATTGAGCCACGACGTCAGAGTGGATATCGAGCTGTCTGCGGATTGCCGTTCGGATAAAGTCCGAACGGTTCGAATAGAAGTTCTCCTGGACCAAGAGATCGATCCGACCCAGATCGACGAAACCGAGGTTGATCGTCAGTTTTTCGGTCTCGCCGCCTTTTTCGCGCAGGCTATGTAGGGTTGCCGACATGCTGCATCTCCATCCATGTGGATGGTATATGGATGGATTGGGGCAGGCTTGCAAGTAGCCCTGATGACAAATCGGTGGGCAACTGTCGGCGCTCATCGGCAAACCGAGCTCTCGCGACTGCTCATTGTCCTCCTAAGGGGAACAAAGAAGACGCGCTGCACTTGTGCTTTCACACGGCAGGGTTGGAGGCTCAAATGCACGATATCATTTACCTGGTGGGTCTTGTCGTCGTCGTCCTTTTCATATTGAGCGTCCTCGGCTTGCGATAGGAGATCTCCATGGCAGACGTAGTGGTTCCGGCCGGCAGCAGGTCATACGTTGACTGGGGCGCCGTTCTGGCAGGCGCTGTCTTGGCGGCGGCTTTATCGTTCGTTCTTCTGACCGCCGGGGCGGCGATCGGGTTGTCCCTGGTCTCTGCTCAAACCAATTCGCATAGTACGACCGCGGTTTACCTGGCTGCGTTTTGGGCGATAGCGGTTCCAATCGGATCTTTGCTGGCGGGTGGTTATGTCACCGGCCGCATGCGGAGTGCGTGGACTGAGACCGGCGATGAAAGTCAATTCCGGGACGGTATTCACGGAGCTTTGGTTTGGAGCGTGAGTATTCTGTTCGGAGCCGTTCTGGCATTTTCAGCTGCGCAAACAGTTGGCCGCGTCGGAGCGTCGGTAGCTTCTGGAGCAATGCAAACTGCTCAGGTGGCGGCGCCGGCAGTGGATTCACTCATTCGTTCGCAACCCAATGCAACCCGTCCGTCGCTAACCGCTGATCAACAGGCATTGATCGGCCGGATACTCATGACGTCCGTTCAAAATGGTGCCCTGAGCGATCAAGACCGCAGCTATCTCAGCCAAACCGTTGCCCAGGTCACCGGGGTTCCTGCACCCGAAGCTGAGAAACGGGTTACCGACGCCTACAATGCGACGGTGCAGGCGGTCGAGACGGCGCGAAAAGGTGCCGTAGCGACAGGGCTGGTTTCTGCGACGGCGTTGTTGATGGCCTTTGCTGCGGCTTGGTATGCGGCGCAGCGCGGAGGGGATCATCGCGATACCAACCGGCCTGCGCGTTTTTTTCAGTAGCGGGGCGGCGCGCTGATGCTCCATCAGCCGGCCTCCCCGCGTTTAATACGTTTGCCCACTATCTTACGGTCGCGGGTGTTGCACTCTCTCACCCCGCAGCCTTTGTCGCCGCCATCGTCTTCACACTGGCGTGGCTAGCGTTTCAGCCTCACACGTTCGACTGGCATGCAGTTGCGACTGTT
This sequence comes from uncultured Pseudomonadota bacterium, assembly GCA_963846845.1. Taxonomy (GTDB): domain Bacteria; phylum Pseudomonadota; class Alphaproteobacteria; order Rhizobiales; family Hyphomicrobiaceae; genus JAKAXS01. Next base: position 19,798 of record CAWJXQ010000002.1, read on the forward strand.
GCAACGCTGTACATCGCCTTGTTCATCCAGCGGGCGACACATCGCGATACGCAAGCGCTCCACGCGAAAGTTGATGAACTGATACGCGTCGATTCAAGTGCGAGAAATGCGCTGACGTCGGTCGACAATGAAGAGCCCGAAGATATCGAAAGGCACCAGACGCCACCTGCGACGCCGTAATGCCCGAATGGCAAACCGACCGGTACTAGCGCGGGCCGTGTTCCGGTGACTGTTTGCGGTTTAGACGCTTCAACGTCGCCAATTCACGCGCCCAGTCGTGGAACGATTGCGCCGGGGTGTCCCCATGCCCGAGCCCGGTTTGTTTGTGCCGTGCGGGCGATCTGCGCGCGCTTCCCGATCTTCAGGTGCCCGACGCCTCGGCGATGGCCGCCACCGAGCCGGCGCACGATGGCTTGCGATGCCGCCCGCAAGGTTGCTGGGTTTGCGCTTGTCAACATACTGATCTTTCGAAGCAATCGGATTTGATATTGACAGGGCTTGTGCCTTCCGGGACTTCTGCCGTCAAAGCCTCTACGAGGAGCGCTTCGCTTGGATGATCATCCGCGTCGCGGCCCTCTAGCCTTGCTCCGTTACAGCCCTTCCAGCCAGGTCGTACCATCGAATGTCGAAACTTCGCATCATGCAAACCCTTGGCGCGGCACAGGCCGGCGGAGCCGAGACGTTCTTCATTCGCCTGGTCGCGGCCCTGGCCGACCATCCCGAGATCGACCTGCTTCCTGTCGTTCGCGAAGGCAGCTGGGCGTCCGAACAACTGAGCCGCCGCGGCATCCACCATGAAACGGCGGCGTTCGGCGGTTGGGCCGACCGAACCATCACCCGGACAACGGCGCGGCGCATGAAAAGGCATGCCGAGGCCTTCCGGCCGCACGTGATCCAGAGCTGGATGAACCGCGCGACCGCGCACATGCCGGCCGGGCCGTGGATTCGCGTTGCGCGCCTCGGTGGCTACTACGACATGAAGTACTATCGCGGCTACGTCGACGAACTCGTGGGCATCACCCAAGCGCTGTGCGATTATTTCGTCGAGAACGGCTGGCCTGCCGATCGCGTGATCTGGATCGATAACTTTGCCGAAACGCCGACCAGCGGGTGGGACGCTCGGCGCCAGGAGATGCGCGCGCAATACGGCATCCCAGACGACGCAACCGCCTTCCTCCTTGCTGGCCGCCTGCACAAGGTGAAAGGCGTCGACCTGACCTTGCGGGCCATCGCGCCGCTGCCGGACAACATCTGGGTCATTGCCGCGGGCAACGGGCCCGAGGAAGATGCGTTGCGCGCCTTGAGCCGTGAACTCGGCATCGACAAGCGGGTGGTCTTCACCGGCTGGGTCAATGACATCAGCGTTCCCGCGGCGGCCGCCGATCACTGGCTCGCGCCGAGCCGCTGGGAGCCGATGGGCACGACCGTCCTCGACGCCTGGGCCCATCGAAAACCATTGATCGCCAGCAAGGCTGCGGGGCCAGCATCACTGATCGACGATGGCAAAACGGGACTTCTGGTAGAGGTCGACGACGTCGAGACGTTGCGCGCTGCCATCGTTCGCCTGACGCAGGATCCTGCGCTGCGGGCCGCGCTGGCTGCTAACGGCTACGAGCGCTACGTGGCGCGCCACAGCAAAACGGTGATCGTTGACGCGTATCTCAAATATTACCGCAAATTGATCGCCGGTAACGCCGGCGAGCTAACCATGACAGGATCTTGAGGAACCGCGAGGCTCAAGATCCGTTACTCCAACAAGCATGTTATTGCGCATTGGAGGCGATCATGTCCGCGCGATCGAAATTGCAATGGCTGGTTGGCGGTGAAGGTGCCGCCGGTATTGTTTCCGGTTTGCTGACCATGGCACTGATGGTCGGCCTCGTTTTCTTCCTGGCCTTCACTATAGATCCGGACGCCAGGCTGAACACGGCGTCGGTTCCGGCGGTCGATGCGGGCACAAGTAACACTGGCGGCAGCACCGGCGAGGCGGGCCAGCAGTAACAGCTAGAGCCTTTCCGCTTTTCGTTGAATAGCGGAAAAACTCCAGCATTTTGTTTTGTCGTGCTTCTTTTCGGAAAACCGCTTCACACTTTATCCGGAAGCACTCTACGGCGTCTCTTTTTTCAGCGTGCTGCCGGCGTCCTTGAACTGCAGCAGATGAGCATCGTCGGCCGAGCCTTTCGTTTCAGCCACGACGCCGAACTCCAACGGCTCGTCCTGCGCGTAGCGCTTGCCCAAACGATACGCGATTTCCGCCCGGGCCGTTTCGACACCGAGATAGAACGCGTGGCCCGCGTCCGCCCTGGTATCGATGTGCTTGTAGAGTTCGAACGGATCATCCGAAACGTGATGGCCGTTGCGATTGTAGATGTGGATGCCGTCCTCGGCGACCTCGATGCGGTAGTTCTGGTCGCGGATCTGCGAGGCCAGCGCCGTGATCTCTTCGGGCGAGGATGGGAACCCCTTACGATCGCGCAGCGCCATCAGGCCCTGGCCGAAACCCTGCGGCAGGGCGTTCGCCTGCTTCGCCGCAAAATATTCGCGCCGCGCGCGGTCGAACTCTTTCACCGCCGTCCGGCAGTGCGGGCTTACCTGCACCGCCAGTACCGCCGTGATGTCGAGCTCCGAACATAGCCCCATCAGAATAGCGTTGATGCCCGTAGTATCGGCGTCCGTCAGCTCCGTGAGATTGCCGATACCCATCAGGATGGGCACATCGGGACGGCGCTGGCGCAAGTCCGCATAACGCACGACCGAAGCCGCAAAGCCGTAGTGGATCGGATCGAGAATGGGATCGGCGTAGTATGGCTTTCCCTTGGCGATCATCATGTCGATTGCGCGGTCGAGCGAGGCCGCGTCAGCAGCGCCGGCCGACACCAGGATGGGAATGGCTGGCCCTTCATCCGCGATCGAGATCGTTGTCTCGGACAGGCTCAAGAGATAGTTCGCCCCAGCGCGTGTCGCCGCGCGACAGCTCTTCTGCGTTGAAGCTGTCGACGCTGACCTTCGCGCCGTCGGCCTGCAGGGCGCGGATCGCGTCCTCCAGATGCGGGAACGGGCTGTCGGGAAGACAGCCGAGGTCGATCACGTCGGCACCGTCAGCGCGCAGCTTGCGCGATCGCTCCACGATCGCGTCGACGCTGAGCGCGGTTGCGTCGACGATCTCGGCGAAGATCGTCATGTTGTATTGCGAAAGGTCGACGGCTTTTTTGCTGCCCTGCCCCAGGTATTCGGGAAGGTCCGCGATCTCGTCGGGGCCGCGTTCGAAGCGCGTGCCGAAATGGTCAGACAGCCGCTCCAGGTCGCCGCGAAAGCGGCCGGGCATGATGACGCGATCCGCCCGCTCCGGAAGCTTCAATCGCCGCTCGACGATGTCGGTGGTCATCAGGGCGGCAACCTTGACGCCGACGCTGGCCACGATCGGCTCGATGGCGTCGTTGGCCACGTCCTCGGCGACGCGCTTCACGCGCGGTTCCGCCAATGATCCCGTAACGAAAACGATCCGTTCAGCCATGCCCGAGCCTTCTCGCATGCCGCAGCCCAGCATCGGCCGCACTTCTCCTCACGTCATACAATGCTTTGACGGTAAAGGGCACGCGGCTCTCCGGCGCGAGGGCCAAGACTTGCCGATCGCGGTTAAGCGTCAAACCCGGGCTAGTGCGTCCAGGGACGCAGGCGTCCGAACTTGAAGTTGTCGGCGTAGGATTTGCGGATCGGCTTGCGGGCCTTGGGTTCGTGCACCGAGTATGGGATGCCGTTGCGCTCCGCGTAGGCTATCGCCTCCTCACGGCTGTCGAATTCCAGCTTCAGCTGCGCATTCATGTCCGCAGAACTGGTCCAGCCCATCAGCGGGTCGATCTCGCGGGGGGCCGCCGGCTCGAACTCCAGCACCCACTCCTTCATGCGGGCATAGCCCGACTGCATGGCCGTCTTGGCCGGCTTGTAGATGCGCGCTGCCATCTGTCGATCCCGATCGAAGCCGGCATCCCGCGCCGGCACATGGGGCGGATAGAGCCACGATCCGCACCGGCGATCAAGCCCATCGCGGACGCCTGGCTCGCGTTTGAGCCTACATCTCCACGCAGATCTTGCCGAAGTGCTGCGCCTGCTCTTCGTAGCGGAACGCGTCGGCCAAATCCGTGAGGGGAAATGTCTTGTCGATCACGGGCCGGATGCCCATGGCCTCGAGGCCGCGCACCATCTCCTGCTGATGGCGGCGGCTACCGACGATGATGCCCTGCAGCTTGATTTGCTTGGCCATCATGGCCAGCGTCGGCACCTCGCCGGATATGCCGGTGAGAATGCCGATCATGGCGATGTGTCCGCCGACACGGGCGGCAGCGATCGACTGTGGCAGCGTGCCGGGGCCGCCGATTTCCAATACGTGGTCGACGCCGCGCTTGCCGGTCCACTTGCGAACGGTCTCTCCCCACGCGGCATCGGTCTTGTAGTTGACGGTGAAGTCCGCGCCCATGCTGCGCGCGCGCTCCAGCTTGGCGTCCGACGACGAGGTGACGATCGCGGTGGCTCCCATGGCCTTGGCCATCTGCAGGGCGAAAATGGCCACGCCGCCGGTGCCGAGGATGAGAACGCTGTCGCCGGCCTTCAGGCATCCTTCCACGACCAGCGCGCGCCATGCCGTCAGCGCAGCACATGGCAACGTCGCTGCCTCCGTATGGCTCCACCCGCGCGGCGCGTGCGTGAACCAGGCCGACGGCCGGATGATGGCCTCGCGGGCATAGCCGTCGAGCCCGTCTCCCGGCACGTGCGAGAAGTTGCCGTGCGGCGGCACGCCGTCCTGCCAGTATGGAAAGAAGCACGAGACGACGTTGTCGCCGGTGCGGAATTCCGAAACGCCCTGCCCCACCGCTTCGACGACGCCGGCGCCGTCCGACATCGGGATGCGGCCGTCGTCCGTCGGGATAGCGCCGGCGGCCACGGCGTAGTCGTGATAGTTCAGCGAACTGGCATGCAACCGCACGCGGATTTCTCCGGTGCCCGGCGCATCCGCCTCGCCGATATCGGCGACAGTGAGCCGGTCGAGCCCGCCTGGTTTTTTGACTTTGATAGCTTTCATCGTGCTGTCCCGGCTTGGCGAATGATCCGCAGGCCATCTTAGGCAGAGTTCCGAGGCCCTGTCCCCCCAACTCTAGGTGGAGAGACGAAGCCCTTCATGCGATGCTCCACGCGGTTAATTGATGGGGAGCGCCGGGTGGACGCGACCGATATCGTGCTTCGCCTGCTGGGCGCCTTCTATACCTTCGCTGGCTATTTCGCGTCACGCGCGATCCTCACATCGCTTATCGTCGATCGCGCCATCGCGGCCATCGGTGCGACGGCCGCGCCGCGCGGCCAGACCGCAAGAGCGATTTGGCTGCTGTGCGTTTCAAACGTCGTGCTTACCGGCGGTGCCGCGCTGCTGCTCGGCCTGAAGCTCGCGTCGTATCTCTTCGCCGCGTCCGTGGTGCTGCAGGGCGCGTACTTTTTCATCGCCGCACCACGCTATTTCGATCGAACGGATGCGCCCGATGCGAAGGGCCGCAGCCAATCGACCAATGCCTTCATCATTTACACTCTGGCGACGGGCTTCATCCTATGGGCCCATAGCCGCGGTGCCTTGGCCGATGTCGGCGAGGTTCCCCTGCTCGCCATCGTTGGCGTCGCCGCCGCACTCGTGCTGCACACGGGATACGTCATTCGCAGCGTGTGGCAGATCTTGCGGCCGTCGCCACGGGACGAAACGGCCGGGCCAGACGGCTAAAGTGTGCTTTTTATCGGCCGATCCGGCCGCACTGGCGGGTGACCGAGCGGCCGGATCGGTTCGGAATAGACCCGCGCGGCAGGCACAGAGACGATTTCGTTCTCAGGCCATCGCAACGCCGTCAGCTTGCCGCCGAACACGCAACCCGTGTCGACGCACAGCGTGTTGTTCAGCCACTCGGCCTGCGGAACAGGCGTATGGCCGTAGACGATCGTCGTGGTGCCGCGATACGCCGCCGCCCAGTTGTAGCGAACTGGCAAGCCGAACTCATCATGTTCACCCGTCGTCTCGCCGTAGAGGCAGAACTCGCGCACCGCCCCTGACGACCGGCCCATCATCTCTTCCTTCACGCCGGCATGCGCGATCGCGAGGCGGCCATTCGCGAGCCATGCATGCGAGGCGAGGCCTTCAAGAAACGCCTTCACGTCCGCCTTGAAGGCAGCGCTCTCGACTTCGAACTGCGCCACGGTGCGATCGAGGCCGTGCGTCAGCTTCAATTGGCGGCCGCCCAGCCAACGCACGAACTTGGCGTCGTGGTTTCCTGGAACGCAGAGTGCATGACCGGTTCGCACCATCGCCATCACGATGCGCAGCACGTCCGGCGAACGCGGTCCGCGATCCACAAGATCGCCGACGAAAAAGGCCCGGCGGCCTGGGGGCGCTGTCGTCACGGCGCGCAGTGCCTCGCCTTCTCCCGTTAGCGATACGCCGTAGCCCAGCCGCCGCAGCAGCAGTTCGAGTTCATCGGCGCACCCGTGCACGTCGCCGATAATGTCGAATGGGCCCTGTTGATCCCGCTGGTCCGCAGCCAACTTCTTACGTTTGACCTCTGTCGCGTCGCTGACCAGCTTCGACAGAACCTCGAAAACGGTGCGGAAACCCTCCTGCTCGATCTCCAGCGCGGCTTGGCTCGCCGGGCCCGAGCACGATCGCGAAGGCCTGCGCATGATACTCGCGCGCCAGCTTCACAAGGCGGACCCGCTGCTGCGTGTTGACGCCAGTCGCGTCGATGACCGTGAACTCGCGCCGCTTCAGCCGGTCTCCTGCCAATCGGAGCAACAGATCGAACGTGTCGCCGGGCGCGTCGATAACGCGGGTCTGGCCATTCGATGCCAGATCACGCGCGCGGTCCAGCGATACGATCTCCGTCCGTTGGAAATGCCGTTGCGCAAACGCCATCGTGTCGAAGCCGTCCGAGGCCGCGAGCACCACAAGGCAGAAGTCAGGGATTTCGATTGTCATTTTCGTCAACACCGCCATCTGCGAGGGATGGCGCAGCGCCGCGTCCTCTTCTCCGTGAGCTCGTCAGCCATGCTGACAAGACGTCATCACGTCTTAAGGGATTATTTTCCGCATCCAGCAGTGCTTCACCAATGTGACGAAATCGACGGTCGTTGTGAATTGACAGGGCGGCGAAGCGAGCGCAGACTTCAATCATCCTTACGAGAAGGAGGTCTAAGAAAATGTGGCCGCCGGGTAAGACATCGCCGCTGTGAGCACCAGTCCAAATGCGGATTGGCAAGCAACCGCGGCAGATCAGACAATCAGAATTATTAGCGTTGATCTAAAGCTCATCTGAGTTGCATCTTCTTGACGCACTCGATGAAGGAGCTTTCCTCCGAGACATTGCCGTCATGGCAGTGTTCGGCGAGTTGGACGGCTTGGATTGGCTGGACGATCTGCGAAAACCTTACGTGATTGGGTGAGGCACCACGCGACCCGCGAGACGCAAAGGCCATGGGGAGCACGCTCCCGCCGGCCAAAAGCCGATCTCCGCGACGCATTAAACGGTTGCCGTAAAACCAGCACCAGAGCCCGGACAACGTTCTGCGTAACGTCCGGGCTCTTTGCATTTGCGGCGGGATAGCTTCCGCGCTCCTCGCAGGCTTCAGCGCTCCTCGCAGTCAGACATCAACCTGCCCGCATCGCGCACCAGAGTTCTTCCGCTCATCGCGGAACGACTCTGGATGATTGTTTTGTCGTGCTTCTTATCGGAAAACCGCTGCACACTTTATCCGGAAGCACTCTAGCAGTCCGGACGTTTTGATCCGGAGCTTCGGCCAATGTCTATGCGCATACCGTCTTTCGCCCTTCTCGCAGTGGTGGCCAGCACCGCACTCGCGCCGCCGGCGTTGGCAGCCCCGATGTACGCGTGGCGCGCCGGTGAAGAAGGGGCATCGACGCTGGCTGACCGCATCGCGCCGCCATCCGGCTTCGAGCGCACGCCCGCCGAGCCCGGCAGTTGGGGCGAGTGGCTGCGCGGTCTTCGCATGAAGCCGGAAGGATCGCCGGTTCTCACTTACACCGGCGCACCCAAGTGGCGGCAGGACGTGCATGTGGCTGTCGTCGATATCGACGTGGGCAAGCGCGACCTGCAGCAATGTGCCGACGCCATCATGCGGTTGCGCGCCGAGTGGCTGTTCGCGTCACGGCGCTCCGCCGACATCGCCTTCAACTATACCGACGGCGGACGCGTGCCCTTCTCCCGCTGGGCAAAAGGCGAGCGGCCGTCCTCCTCCGGCAAGTCGTGGAAAACCTCGGCCAAGGCCGACGCTACCTACCCGTCTTTCCGCCGCTACATGGACCAGGTGTTCTCTTATGCCGGCACCTACTCGCTCGATCGCGAATTGAAGAAGGCCCCCACGGCCAGTATCACCATCGGTGACGTCTTCATCAAAGGCGGTTTTCCAGGGCACGCCGTGCTCGTTGCCGACATGGCGGAGAACAAGTCTACCGGCGAAAAGCGCTTCCTGCTGCTGCAGAGCTACATGCCGGCGCAGGAGATCCACGTGCTGAAGAACCCGGCGGCAGACGATGGATCGCCCTGGTATTCCGCCGCCGTCGCATGGCCGCTGGCCACGCCGGAGTGGAGCTTCCCCGAGGGAAGCCTGAAGCGCTGGCCTTGAACGGTCCCGCGGTTGGCGCCACGTTATGCGACGGACCCAAGCAAATTGCGTAGCCGCCGGAGACCACGCCATGCCCGATGTGATCCGCAATGCCTTCGCTGCAATCGTCGTGGCTGGCGCGCTGGTTTTGCCGCCGTTCGCGGCCTACGCCGATGACCCGGTGTCGGTGGAAGGCCTGCTGAAGGATGGGTGGGAGATTGCCGGTTACGCCAGCAACTTCGAGGGCCGCTCGCTCATCCTGTTTAAGCATAAGGACAAGAGCTACCTTGCCCAATGCTCGGTGCTGTATGACGTAACGCGTTCGAATCGAGTCGTCACGAACTGCTACGAAGTTCGCTAATCCACTGGCGAGACGGACAATTCCCCGGCGTTTGACGCTTCAGTGAAGCGCCGTCATGATGCCATCTCGCAACCATGCAACGCCCACACGAAAAGCTTCGTAATGCCCCTGATCGAACTGAAGCACCTTCAACCGCTGGCCGCAGGATCGACGCGAGACGTCTTTCTGCACCCGCAGGATGATACGCTTTTGGTCAAGGTGATCCGTCACGACGCGATCGAGAAGCGCTACGGCAGCGGGCGCCCCTGGTACAAGACCACGCGCCGCTATCGTCATTTCATCAGCTACCTGCGGGAAATTCGCGAAGAGATCGCGCTGCGGGCCTTGGGCGACGAGCATCTGCCCTGGGTGCAGAAGATCGTCGGGTTCGCCGATACCGACCTGGGCTTCGGCCTTGTGGTCGAGGCGGCCAAGGATCGCGCCGGCAACCTGGCACCGACATTACCGCAACTGATCGAAAGCGGACGGTTCGACAGCAAGGTGCGTGCCGACCTCGTGGCTTGCCTGGACGGCTTGATCGCCTCTCCCGTGATCCTGGCCGATGTGCACGGCGCCAATATCGTCTACGCCTGGGATGCACCGTTACGGCGACCACTTCGTGCTGATCGACGGCATCGGCAGCAAGACACTGATCCCGCTGGACCGGATGAGCCGCCGTATCAATGAGTATGCAAAGCGGCGCCGGGCCGAAAAGGTACTGATCCGAGCCGACAAGGCTGCCGAGCGGGTGAAAGCTGCCGCTGCCTCAACTGCTGGCGCCGGCGAAGCGCCGCGGCTGCGCACGCGGCCGAATAGCTTATCTGTTCGTCTGGGCGCCGCCGTCAGCACCGCTATCCTTAGTAAGACGATCGATTTGCAGGCGGATATGCGCTGCCTCCGCTGCCGTATTGGCGCGTGCGATGGCATGGTCGAAAGCGATCTTGGCTTCACCTGATCGGCCAAGCTGCATGAGCAGCGCACCCTTCACGCCGTGAAAGTAGAAATAATTGACGAGCGCCGTTTCCAGCGGGCCCAGCATGTCCAATGCCTCAGCGGGGCCGTGAACCTTGCTGACGGCGACGGCGCGATTGAGGGCCACGACCGGCGTGGGCTGCAACTGTTCCAAAGCTTCGTACAGCGTTGCAATCTGGGGCCAGTTCGTATCTTCGGCGCGCTTGGCGCGTGCGTGCATCGCGGCGATCGCCGCCTGTGCCTGGTACGGCCCCGGCTGCCGGTTGCGTACCGCCTTCTCGACCAGCGCCAGGCCTTCCGCGATCATCTTGCCGTCCCACAGCGTCCGATCCTGATCGTCGAGCAGCACGATCGCGCCATCAGCGTCGAGACGGGCGGGCGTGCGCGCATGCTGCAGCAGGAGCAGCGCCATCAGCCCCATGATCTCGGGCTCGGCCGGAAAGAGCGTCAACAGCATCCGCGCCAGCCTGATGGCCTCTTCGCACAGTGCCGCACGAATGTGCGCCGTACCGCCAGTTGCCGAATAGCCTTCGTTGAAAACGAGGTAGATCATCGTCGCGACGGTGGAGAGCCGTTGCGCCCTTTCGATCGGCCCGGGCGGCTCGAAGGGAACCTGCGACTGCGCAATGCGCCGCTTCGCCCGGGTGATGCGCTGTTCGATGGCGCTCTCGCCGCTGAGAAAAGCACGTGCAATCTCGGGCACCGACAGGCCCGAGACGATGCGCAGAGCCAACGCAATCTGCTGGTTTACGGGTAGCACCGGATCGCAGCAGACGAACAGCAGCCGCAGTATATCGTCGCGAAAATGACTGTCGTCGAGGCGTTGCGCCATGTCCGCCTCGGCGTCATCGAGATCGGAGAGCTGCGCATCCGGAGACAGCTCGCTCGTGCGGGACTGCCTCCTGATGCCATCCAGTGCCGCATTGCGGCCGACGAATATCAGCCAGGCTGCGGGATCACGCGGCGGCCCCTTGTCGGGCCACGTCTTGAGGGCCCGTAGACATGCTTCCTGGAACGCCTCTTCTGCCGTGTCGAGATCGCGGAAGTACCGCACCAGAGCGGCAATGGCTTGTGGGCGTGCGGCGGTCAGGGCGTTATCGATCCAGCAGCAAATCTCCGTCACATCGCCTCCGCCATCGCCGGCACGGTGGCCGTGTTGATGTAGGCTACCGGCCGGATCTCGTAGCAGCCGCCCGGATTGGCCTCGCCCAGCTCGCGCGCGATCGACAGTGCGTCGTCGAGCGTAGTCGCAGTTGAGGATGTAGAAGCCGAGCAGTTGTTCCTTGGTTTCGGCGAAGGGCCCGTCGACGACGAGCGCGGGGGTGCGATCCTTGCGCAGCGTCGTGGCGGTTGTCGTCGGCATCAGTCGCGCGACGGGGCCGAGCTTGCCTGCCTTGACCAGCTTGTCCTGAACGACCGACAGCTTGGCCATGACGGCGTCGTCTTCCTCCTTGCTCCAGGCACAGACGACGCTTTCGGCGTGATAACAAAGGATGGCGAACTGCTGCATGACGAGGTTCCTTGTGTGCACAGATGGAAGACGATCGGCGGCCAGCCGGATCGACAGCAAGACTGAGAAATGAACTAGAAAAGCCCACGCGGCCGGCAGTCTGCCGCTTGGTGTGGCAATTTCTGGCCGGACGCGAAAGATTGTTGCGAGGCGGCAGTCAAGCCAGCGCGGCGGAAGCGTCACGCAGCCGGTTGATGCGGCACGTAGACGGTTACACCTTCACGGTGCACCTTGAAGTGAGCCGGGGTCTGGGTGACCAACTCGCCATCCGTGTTGATGGGGCGCGGCGTCCGCGTCTCGATGTCGAATTCTACGCACCGCTTGGTGCGGACTTCGTTCCACGCTCCATGAGCGCCTTGCCGGAACGAGCGCAGCATCATGGCCAGCTTGGCTACGTTCTTCAGCTCCAGCGAATAGAGATCGAGCATGCCGTCGTCGATCGCTGCCGTCGCCTCGACGACGTTGCCGCCGCCGTAGTGGCGGCCGTTGCCCACTGCAATCTGCATGGTCTTGACGCGAACCCGCTCGTCCTTGTTGGCGATCCAGGCCGTGAAGGGCCGCGCTTGCATCAGCACGCGGGAGGCTGCCACCGCATACCCCAGCCGGCCCCAGCGCTGCTTGGTCTCGCGCGTCAGCCCGCGGGCCAGATCCGCGCTGAGGCCAAGGCTTGCCACGTTGAAAAACGGATGGCCGTTTACGCTGCCGACGTCGATCGCGTTGGTGTTGCCCGCGATGATGATGTCGGCGGCCTTGTTGAGGTCGGTCGGAATGCCGAGCGTGCGGGCCAGGTCGTTGGCCGTGCCCATCGGGAACAGACCAACTGGCAGCTTCGTCTCCATCAGTCCACGCGCCGCGGCGTTGATCGTGCCGTCGCCCCCGCAGACGATAACGCAATCGATATCGTCCTTGCGCTTGATGATGCCGTCAGACAAATCGGCCGCGCCCAGCGACGTTTCGACCTTGATGCTGAGACCTTCGTCCTCCATGCGATCGAGAATGGCGTCGATGTTCTGCTTGCCCTGCCGCGCGTTTGGATTGAGCAGCACCAGCGTCCTGCGCGGCCGCGCCTTGACCGCTGTCCTTTGGTCTAACGTCATCGTTGTATCCAACCCCATATGCGCCCGCCCGCTCGAACTCTCGCGCGCATATAGGGTTGCAATTGCTTAGCATCCAGGGCCCATCGAGCCTGCGGCTTGGGACGGATTGTCTCCCCAAGCCCGACCGCGCCTCGTCAAACGTCGCGGAAACGCCGGACAGCTAGGTATCCGAGCACCAGGAACGCCAGAAGTGTCGCGCCCTGGGCGATCGCGAAGGGCGGTTCGCCCTGTGTGGGGGCCAGATCGTGCAGCGGCTGCACCTTCAGGAACAGCTGCACCACGAGCACGAAGACGTTGAGATAGAGAGCGAGCGTCGCCGTCGTCACGTAGATCCAGCGCCAGTTGCCCGACATGTGCGCGCCGTAGCGTGCATAGAGCGCGACCGCCAACACGGCCAGCGAGATGATGCCGACGATATGCGAGGGAAGCAGCTGCCCGAACGGAAAACCGAAGCCCGTGGCGCTGGTTGCAACCGTGGTGGCCAGGAAAATCGCAGTCCAAAAATCGAGGCGCCTGTTGGCCAGGAGACCGAGCAGGACGACAAGACCAGACGCAATGCCGATCAAGCTCAAGGCCACATGCACATTGGTAAAAGTGTCAGCACCGAAGAGCATCCCGATTTCCTTCCGTTGAAGGACCGTCCGATATCCCGCATATCAGATTGATCCGCCTCAGTATTTCACGGCACCTCAGAACTGCCACCGAGAGCGTGGAAGCGCAGCGAAGTTTGTGCGGTTTGGTGGCGGCGGTGCATCACTGCAGTGCGCAAAGCGCGCGCGAGGCGGAACAAGTTGCCCGGCTGCGTCTTACGCGCATCAGGGAACATGGATAGGGTGCACGCGTGGGCTTGGCAGGAGACGGGGCATGAACCAGATCATCGATCAGATCGTGGCGTTCTTGAAGATGGGCATCGAAGCCATCTTCCGGTTCTTTGAACTCATTTGGGGCTGGTCCTTCGGGCAGATGCTCACGATCTTCCGCTCCGACTGGCAGAGCTTGCCGCTGTGGAAGATCATCCTCCTCGTGATCGCGGTCATCGCGATCGCCTACGTGCTCTACAAGGGCATCATCGCGCTCTGGAAAGCGGCCGAATCCATCCTGAAGGCCTTTATCGGGCTGCTCAGCGTGCTGGTCAGCATCCTGCCCTTCATCCTGATCGCAGGCTTGATCGCTGCTGCTACGAGTTATGTGATCCAGAACGTCAACTTATAGCGACAGCATCGCGGGGAAGCCGCAGCCCGTCACCCGGCCGGCCATTGGGGCTGACGCTTTTCCAGGAAGGCGCAAATGCCTTCCCCAGCGTCTGCGTGGAGCATGTTCTCGACCATGACAGCGGAGGCGAAGTCATACGCCTCGCTGAGTGGCTGCTCCACCTGCGCGTAGAAGGCGCGCTTGCCGATCGCGACGGTGGCGGCAGATTTGGCAGCAATTTTGCGGGCCATTTCTAGGGCGTCGGGCAGCACGTCCTCGCGTTTCACCGCGCGATTGACGAGGCCCCACGATACCGCTTCGTCCGCGGGAAGCATCTCTCCGAGCAACAGCAGCTCCATCGCTCGCTTGCGCGAGACGTTGCGCGATAGCGCCACCATGGGCGTGGAACAGAACAGCCCGATGTTGACGCCCGGCGTGCAGAACGAGGCGCTGTCGGCGGCAATTGCCAGGTCGCACGTTGCAACGAGCTGACAGCCGGCTGCCGTGGCCGTTGCCTGGACGGCGGCGATCACGGGTTTAGGGCATGCGACGATGGCCTGCATGAAATTGGCACAGGTGCGCATGGTGAGAGCGTAAAACGCGCGGCCGCCATCGGTGTCTGAGCGGTGCGAGGTCAATTCTTTCAGGTCGTGTCCGGCGCAGAATGCGGGGCCTTGCGCCGCCAGTACGATGACCGAAACGGCGGGGTCGTTTTGCAGGCTCGCCAGTCCTGCTTGCAAGGCTTCGAGCATTGCGAGGGACAACGCGTTACGCGATTGCGGACGTGCCATCGTCAACACGCCGATGCCGGGTTCGGGCCGTTCAACGGAGATCAGAGGGAGTTCGCCGCTCTCCGCAGCGCTCGTAGGAATACCGCCCGCCGGCGTGAATTCCAGTGCGCCGGTCATTCGTTGGCTTTGCTGTCGGGCGTGACACCGCCCGGCGCGGCGCCTTCCGTTGCCTCGTCCGTCTGCGCGGGCACGAGCTTGTCGATGGCCTCGCGGTGCTTCTTCACCACGTCGATGTTTTCCTTGAACTGGAGCGGCTGGGCGGCAGCGATCTCCTGCTCCAGGTCGTCGAGAGCGAGCTTCTTGTCGTTCTCGGGGATCGACGTGTCGGCTTTGATTTCGTCGCGCTCTTTCTTCATCTTCTCGACAGGATCGGCATAGGTGCCGGTCTTGGCATCGAGGCCGTCGAGCACGACCGTCACGTTAGCGCCGACATCCTCGAACTCGGAGAAATCCTTGAAGCCGTGCTTCTTGGCGATCTCGTCGAGCTGGCCGGCGAGCGACGGGTCGGGCTTTTCGCCGCCCTCGCGAAGCTTCTCGGCCAGGGGCGCAAAGTCGGCCTGCGCGGCGATGAAGCCTTCGACTTGCTTGTCGGACAGCTTGATTTGCTTCAGCTGCTGGGCGCTGGCGGCCGTGACGAAGGCTGCGGAGCCGGCAATGAGCGCTGCGCATGCGAGAAGGGAAAGCTTGATCGTAGGCCGCATCTGAACAACTCCTCGTTTCGGGGCCAGTCTGCCGACGGCTTGCATTCGTACTCAAGTCTTGGGACGGATGTAAGATGGTTTACAGGTGCTGCCTCGTGCCGAGCGTGACAAGGAATGGGATAACGGCAGTCGTGCGGTATTAAAATACCTTATTTGTGGTATTAAGATACCGTATTTTATCTCATTGTTTTTGCTATGTTATTTATTGCCGGTCGCATTTCGTTTGACCGCGACTCGTTCATCCAGTTATACGCGCGCCAGTTCTACTGAGAACGAGCCCTGCGTTACAACGCTGGGCCGCAACGCGCTAGGGAAGCTGGCACATGAAAACGTTCGTCGCCAAGCCCGGCGAGGTCGACAAGAAGTGGATCCTGATCGATGCCGACGGTCTCGTCGTCGGCCGTCTCGCCACTCTGATCGCCCTTCGTCTCAAGGGTAAGCACAAAGCCATTTACACCCCGCACGTCGATTGCGGCGACAACATCATCGTCGTCAATGCCGACAAGGCCGTCTTCACGGGCAACAAGCGGGAAGACAAGGTCTACTATCGCCACACGGGGTATCCCGGCGGCATCAAAGAGCGCACGCCGCGCCAGATTTTCGACGGCAAGTTCCCCGAGCGTGTGCTCGAACTCGCCGTGCAGCGCATGCTGGCACGTGGTCCGCTGCAGCGTCAGCTGATGCGTAACCTGAAAATCTACAAAGGCGCCGAGCATCCGCACACGGCGCAGAATCCGGCGAAGCTCGACGTCGCCAAGTTGAACCGTAAGAACGTGAGGGTGTAGGGCGATGGTGCAAGAGAGCAAGACCCTCGGAGACCTGGGTGAATTGAAGGGCTCGGCCAAGGCCGCAACGCCCGCCGAAGCCCCCGTGCATGTCCAAAAGCTGGACAAGCTGGGCCGCGCGTATGCCACCGGCAAGCGCAAGGACGCGGTCGCCCGCGTCTGGATCAAGCCGGGCAAGGGACTGATCCAGGTCAACGCAAAGGACTACAAGGCCTACTTCGCGCGGCCGGTGCTGCAGATGCTGCTGCAGCAGCCGCTGAACGCAGCAAGCCGTGCAACGCAGTACGACATCAACGTGACGGTCATGGGTGGCGGGCTTTCGGGCCAGGCCGGCGCGGTCCGTCACGGCATCTCCAAGGCGCTCACCTACTTCGAGCCGGAGCTGCGCGGCGTGCTGAAGAAGGGTGGCTTCCTGACGCGCGACAGCCGTACGGTTGAACGCAAGAAGTACGGCCGCATGAAAGCTCGCCGTTCGTTCCAGTTCTCCAAGCGCTAAGCCTTCTACGCTTCAGAGCTTTATCAGAAAGGCCCGCATGCCATCGGTGTGCGGGCCTTTTTTCTTGCCGAACGGCGGTCGCCTGCGTCGCAGGACGCTTGCGATAACGCCGGTCAGATGGCACATACCAGCCGGGAAACGTTGAGGATTGGCCGACAATGGATTTGTTTCAAAGCGCCTGGGATCTCATCAGCTCGGTCGAGGGCGAGTTGGAGAACCTGTTCTCGCTCGACTGGTACAAGGCCAACTGGGTGCCTCTGGTCAATATCATCATGATCGACGTGGTGCTGGCGGGAGACAACGCCATCGTCGTGGGCCTGGCCGCTTCGCGCGTCGATAAATCGATCCGCAACCGCGTGATCTTCTGGGGCATCGCCGCGGCGGTGCTGTTGCGCATCTTTTTCGCGGCAATCACAACGCAGCTGCTTGCCATCGGCGGCATCATGATCCTGGGCGGCGGCTTGCTGCTGCTGTGGGTCTGCTGGAAAATGTACCGGCAGATCATCTCCGGCGAACACGACGAGCACGGCAACGTTGAGGGAACGGACTCGGCATCGGGGCCTCAACTGGGCTTCTGGTCGGCGGTCTGGACCATTACGCTGGCCGACGTTTCCATGTCGCTGGACAACGTGCTGGCCGTCGCCGGCGCGGCCAAGGGGTCCACGCTGGTCCTCGTCATCGGCCTGTTCATCGCCATCGTTCTGATGGCTTTGGCCTCGCGCCTCATCGCCACGCTGCTCGTCAAGTATCCGTGGATCACGTGGATCGGCCTTGCCGTCATCGTCTATGTCGCCGCCAGCATGATCTATTCGGGCACCGTGCAGCTGACCTGCTCGAACTATGACATGTGGTGCAACCTCGTGCCGGCGCACGCCGTGGAGGCGGCGCCTGCGGCCGTGCCTTCTCCAGTCCCGGCGCCAGTTCCCGCGCCATGACAAGCTCGACGGGCGGCACCGGCCTGAAAGCCGCCACGCCGTCGGTTTTCATCGACGGCGAGGCGGGCACGACAGGCCTGGAAATCCGTGAGCGGCTGGCTGGCGTCACAGGCCTCGCGGTCAAGAGCATCGATACGGCCGCGCGCAAGGATCCCGCCGCACGCAAGGCATTGATGGCCGAGGTCGACCTCGTCGTCCTTTGCCTGCCGGACGATGCTGCGCGTGAGGCAGTGGCGCTGGCGGACAACCTCGGCGCAGATGCGCCACGCATCGTCGATGCATCGACGGCGCATCGTGTTGCGGAAGGCTGGGTATACGGCTTTGCCGAACTCGATGCACGGCAGCCAGACGCGATCCGCGGCGCCCGGCACGTGGCCAATCCCGGTTGCTATCCGACGGGCGCAATCGCACTCGTGCGGCCGCTTGTCGATGCCGGCCTGGTGCCGCGCGACTATCCGCTGACGGTCAACGCGGTCTCGGGCTATTCCGGCGGCGGCAAGAGCATGATCGAGGCCTATGACAAGGGCTCGGCACCCGCGTTCGAATTGTATGGCCTTGGGCTCGAGCACAAGCACATCCCCGAACTCACCAAGTTCGGCGGGCTGACGCGGCGGCCGATTTTCGTGCCGTCGGTCGGCAACTTCCGCCAGGGCATGCTGGTGTCAATTCCATTGCACCTCGATACGCTGCCGGGCAAGCCCAGCGCTGCGGATCTGGAAGCGGCGCTGGTGAAGCACTACGCGAACGCGGCGCTTGTCTCCGTGCAGCCAGCCGCGGCGCACAAGGGCCGCCTCGACGCGCTCGCGCTCAATGGAACCGATAAGCTGGAGCTGTTCGTCTTTGCGAACAAGGCCGAGCACCAGGCGGTTCTCGTCGCGCGCCTCGACAACCTCGGCAAAGGCGCGGCAGGCGCAGCCGTACAGAACATCCAGCTGATGTTGGGCCTGGCTTAGCGAGCTATTGGGACACGCTGCGCTCGACGCAACCTACGCCGTGGCGGCGCGCGGCACGTTGCTCGTCAGCCACCAATGGCGGATCGCAAGCCCGAACACGATGGCCGCTCCGCCCTGATGCGCAAGGCCGAGGCCGAGCGGCACGGCGTGGAGCAGGGTCCAGATGCCGATCGCGGCTTGCAGCGTGATGGCGCCAAGCACGATTGCCGCGGAGGTGACGATGCGGCGGTCTGCTTTGGCCCTCGCCAGCAATGCGAGGTTGAGCACCGCGAATGCCAGGACCACGTATGCCATCAGCCGGTGATTGAACTGGACGGTCGTGATGTCTTCGAAGACGTTCTTGTACCAGGGCTCCAGCGCGAACATGCCGGGCGGGATCATCGCGCCGTTCATGTCGGGCCAGGTGTTGTAGGCCAGGCCCGCCTTCAGGCCGGCGACGAATGCGCCGAGCACGACCTGCACGAAGACGAAGCCTGCGAGGTGGCCGGCCAGGACGCGCTGCCCCTTCGTGGCTGCCGGCGGTGGCGACGGCGAAAGGCTGAGGATCAGCCAGATCAGTGCGGCAAAGATCAGGAAGGCGACGCTGAGGTGCAGCGCGAGGCGGTATTGGCTGACGTCGACGCGATCGACGAGGCCGGAGCTGACCATGTACCAGCCGATGGCGCCCTGCACCGCGCCCAGCGCGAGGACGACGCTAAGCTTCTTGGCGAAGCCCTGACGCAGCCGGCCCGTCGCCCAGAAGAACAAGAACGGCACGGCGAAGGCGACACCGATGAAGCGGCCGAGGAAGCGGTGGCTCCATTCCCACCAGAAGATGCCTTTGAAATCTTCCAGCGACATCCCCTTGTTGACGAGATGGTACTCGGGGATCTCGCGGTATTTGGCGAAGACCTCGTGCCAGTCGGCGTCAGAGAGCGGCGGGATGGCACCCAGGATCGGCTTCCACTCCGTGATGGACAAGCCGCTGTCGGTCAGGCGCGTGGCGCCGCCGACGACGATCATGGCGAACACCAGGGCGGCAACGAACCAAAGCCAGAGGCGGACAGCGAAGTCCGGATCGGCGGTCGTCGCCGGAGAGCTCATGCGGTCCTGCGTCAATGAAGCCATGGTGATGGGGCCTGTGCGTTGGCGTTTGCCCGTGTGATAAGCACGTCCTCCACCGCTGGCAAATGCGCCGAGACGGCGCGGGCGTGGGAGCGACCGCCGGTCGGCAACAAATGCAAAGGCTGTAGACTTCCCATGACGATGCGCACCCGCAAGCTCGTTGGCGCCATTCTGCTGCTGCTGTTCCTGGCAGCCTACTCGCTGGTCGCGATGCTGGTGGCCGTCGTGCTGCAGGTCAACGGCTCGAAGATCGCGGAGTTGGCCTACTACGTCGTCGCCGGACTGCTCTGGGTTGTGCCTGCGGCCTGGCTCGTCAAATGGATGCAAAAGCCGGACGGCGCCTAGAAACTGCGTGCGCCTTGCGGGTCAGACCCGCGGGTCTGACCCCGAATTAAAAGGCCCAAACAAAATTTCCGTGGCGGCCCAACCTGTTCCTGCCGGGACAGCGGCAGAAGGCGCCTCCCCGTACGGTCCGGTCATAGGAATTCGTTCAGGGGAAGTCCGGCCATGACGACGAAGACGCAGAGCTACTACATCGCGGGAGGCAGTACGGGCGTGCTTCTTCTGCACGGCCTGTGCGGCACCCCCACGGAAATGCGCTTTGTCGCCAATGCGATGGCACGGGCCGGGCACACGGTTTACTGCCCGCAGCTGGCCGGTCACTGCGGCAGCGAAGACGAACTTAAGGACTCCACCTGGCAGGATTGGTTCGCCAGTGCCGAGGAAGCCTTGGCCGAGATGCGGAAGACCTGCTCGTCGGTCATCGTCGGCGGCCTGTCCACGGGCGCCCTGCTGGCGCTGAAGCTTGCCGCTGACCGGCCCAGCGAGGTTCAGGGGCTGGCGCTTTTCACCCCGACGTTGTGGCTGAATGGCTTCCAGATCCCCTGGTACATGCGCTTTTTCCGGTTGGTGACCTTCAAGCAGTTCGCCCACCTGTTCCGCTTCGCCACGCCCGACGGCTTCGGCATTAAGGATGATCGCATCCGCGAATTCATCCGCCGCGCCGCGGCCTCAGGCAATGCACCGGCCGTTCCGGTCTACACCCCGGGCGGGGCGGCGCTGGAACGCTGGCGCCTGGCAAAGACGGTGCAGCGCCTGGTGAAGCGTGTGACGCAGCCGACAATCATCCTGCATCCGCGGGAAGACGACTACGCGGCGCTGAACAACGCCTTCTACCTGCAGAAGAATTTGGGCGGCGTCGTGGACCTGGTGGTGCTGGACGACAGCTATCACCTGGTGACGATCGATCGTCAGCGTCACATTGTTGTAGAGCGGACGCTGGGCTTCATCGACCGCATGGTCAAGGCGATCACCGAGGCCCAGCCCAAGCCAACTGCATTCCGCCAGCCCGCCATGGCGTAAACGAACTGGCGAACCACCGCTGGACGGCTGTGGTTCGCGACTTTTAGTCTCGTAAAACCAAGCTCTTACAAGTTTCATTCGGCTTGTTCCTGGTGGAACAGCCGTCAGACCGGGTTCGGCGCACTATCCCCTCAGCGACAAACGGCGGCGACAAAAGTCCACCGAGGTTGCTCCTTCGAAACCGAACCCAATGGAGACTGCCATGAACAAGTCGATCCTCACCGTGCTGGCCGCCGCCACTGCCGTCGTCGCCGCCGGAACGTCATTCGCTCCCACCGCTGCGGAAGCCGGTGGCATCCGTCTCGGCTTCGGCGTGCCGCTGGGTGCGTTCGTTGCCCACTCGATTGCCGAAGACAGCTACCGCCGCGAGCGCGCCTACGAGCGCCGCCAGCACAACTCCTACCGGGCTGCCCGCGCAGAGCGCGAAGCCCGCGCCCAGGAGAGCGCCCGTGTTCGCGCTGCCCGCCGCGCAGACAAGGTCCGTGCCGCTCAACTGGCTCGTGCAGAAGCCCGCGCCGACGCAGCAAAGGCTGAGGCCCGCAGCGAACTGGCAAAGCTGAACAAGGCGAAGGAAGCCTCGGTTCAGGAGACAGCCAGCATCCAGAAGACGGAGGCCGCTCCGGTCAAGGAAACGGTCGCGGCCGTTAACCCCGCCGAAGAGGTCAAGGCCGTCGAGGAGACGACCGTTGCCACGACGACGGACAGCGACACGACGAAGGCTGAAGAGCCGAAGGAAGAATCCAAGTCAAAGACGTCATCGAACAAGGAATGCAAGAAGTTCATCCCGGCAGTCGGCGTGACCATCTCGGTCGGTTGCTGACTTTAGGGGCCCTGGCTACTCCGCTGCGCGGAACCGGCCGCCAGGGCTGAAACGGATCACCACCCGCCTGCCGCTCCTGCGGCGGGCAACCCGGACGCAGCACGCGACGGAACGGCTTTGAACGACTATCATCAACCGGCCGTACGTGCCGCAAATGGGACGAACCACCATGCAGTCGACGAACGAAGGAGCACTCAATCCGGTGGCTGGCGGACATGCCGGGCAGACCTACAAACGGGTCAAGATGGCGCCGAAGCTGGCTTACCGGAATCTTTTTCACGATCGCCTCAGCCTGTTCGTGACGTTGATCGGCATCGTGTTTTCAGTTTTGCTGGTCGCCATCCAGTGCGGCCTCTACCTCGGATCGGAACGCACGATCGCGGCCGTGATCGATCAGGCCAAGGCCGACCTGTGGGTCGTGCCGATCGGCACCAAGAGTTTCGACGACGCTTCGCTGCTGACGGGACGCGAGAAGTACGCGGTACTTTCGACGCCGGGCGTGCAGAGCGTGGAAGAGCTGGTGATCGGCTTTGCCGGCTGGCGCAAGCCGGAAGGCGGCAAGAAGGCCTTCATCCTCGTCGGCTCGGATTGGAAGAATGGCGGCCTGGCGCCCTGGAATATCCAGGAGGGCAGCCTCGCCGATCTCGACACGCCGAATTCGGTTGCCGTAGACCAATCGTACTTCCCCGACCTCGGCATCACCAAGATTGGCCAGAGCGCAGAGATCAACAACTCCAGAGTGACCGTGACGGCCGTGACCAAGGGCATCCGGTCGTTCACGACGCTGC
This sequence comes from uncultured Pseudomonadota bacterium, assembly GCA_963846845.1. GTDB lineage: Bacteria > Pseudomonadota > Alphaproteobacteria > Rhizobiales > Hyphomicrobiaceae > JAKAXS01. The sequence continues at coordinate 42,289 of CAWJXQ010000002.1, forward strand.
CGTATATCTTCACCTCGATCGGCCGGGCGCGTCAGCTTGTGGGCGCAGCACCCGAACAGGCTTCCTATCAACTCATCAAGGTGTCTCCGGGCACCGATGTCGACGCACTGCAGAAGACGCTGGCTGAACGCCTGCCGGACACGGAAGTGCTGAAGCATGCCGAATTCCGCGACCGCAGCCTCAAGTACTGGCTCTTCAAGACCGGAGCCGGCGGCGCGCTGATCGCAGGTGCTGCACTTGGCATCATCGTCGGCGTCGTCATCGTGGCGCAGACGCTCTACTCATCGACGAAGGACCACATCCACGAGTTCGCTACCCTGCGCGCACTCGGTGCTTCCGCCAGCTACATCCACGCCGTCATCCTGATCCAGGCCATCCTCTCTGCGTTGATCGGCTACGCGGCGGGCATCTCGCTCGAGCTTCCTCGCCATCCTGGCGACGAAGAAGACCACGCTATCGGTGGTGATGACTCCGAACCTCGCCATGGGCCTCCTGGCGCTGACGATCGGCATGTGCATCATCGCGGCGATCTCGGCGATCTTCAAAGTCACCCGCATCGACCCGGCCGGCGTCTTCAGCCGCTAAGGGTTGGACAAACAAAAAGCCCGGCTCCGAGATATCGGGGCCGGGCTTTTTCTTGTCTTAGCTCAGTCCTCGTCGTCGTTGTTGTTGAACCAGAAGAGCGAGGGCTGCGGCGGCCTGCGGCGGTTGTCGGCGATCGGATAACCCCATTGATCGAAGCGGGGAGCCGGTGGCCGCTTGACGACGACGATCTTTTTGAGGCGTTCGTTCTCGCGCTTCAGCGCAAGCGCCGGATCGGATGGCCGCGATCTGCTGCAGTGACTTGCCGTTGAGCGCATCGGCGACGCGGCGATCATGACCGTAGACGTCCTTGAGCTGGGTTACGGTGCCGTCGGCATTCGCGACGATCGTGAAGTAGGTGTTGTGGACCGGAATCGGCTTGATCAGGTCGACCTTGCGCGTGTCCTTGATGGTGAGCTGACGCTTCACGTCTTCCGGGCTCCAGCCGTCGACCTGGCCGAGAAGGACCTCGGCGAACCGCTGCGGGTTGCGTACGCGGATGCAGCCATGGCTGAACGTCCGCTCGCTCTCGGCGAAGAGACCTTTCGACGGCGTGTCATGCATGTAGACGTCGTGCGCGTTGGGGAAGATGAACTTCAGCTGGCCAAGCGGATTGCTGGGACCGGCGCGCTGCACGATTGGCACCGAGCGCGGGTCGACCTTGTTCCAGTTGAAGCGCGACGGGCTGATTTCCTTGCCGTCGGCATAGATGCGCATGTTGCGGCGCGCCAGCACCGAGGTGTCACCGCCGCGCAGCTTCGGCAGCAGGTCGCGGATCTTGATCGATTCCGGCACGCCCCATTCCGGCTGGAAGATCACGTGGCTCATCTGATCGGAGAACACGGGCGTCTGCGTCGCCGGCGTGCCGATAACGATGCGCTCTTTGTGGATCACCTCGCCGTCCTTGACGACGCGCGTCTCGAACTCCGGCAGGTTGTTCCAGATGTGCAGCTGGCCGAAATCAGCCGGCGCCCAGCGCCAGCGTTCCATGTTCGCGACGTACTTTTCCAGCAACGCCTTTTTCTTGGCGCCGCCAGTCTGGGCCGGCTTGGACAGCGCCGAGCGGACCTCATCGTCGATGACGCGCTTGCGGCCGTATCCTGCTCCGACATGAACGCACGAACAGCTTTCAGCAGGCGGCGATCGACGAGCGTGTCGTTGCCGTCGTCGGCCACAACGTCAAGGCGTTTGCGGATGAGCGGCACGTCTGTACCGCGATCGCCGCGCGACAGCACTGGGCCCGACGGGATGACGGCGGCGGGTGCGGAGGCGCCACCACGTTCAGCGAGATAGGCGCGGCGCAGCAGTTCGAACTGCGGGTTTTGCGGATGGAAAGCGCGTAGCGCGGCTGTGACGTCGCCACGATCTGAGATTTGGCGCATGACTTCCGAGGCGTAGATTTCGATCGGCTTTTTCTGATCGAGCCAGAGGCTCAGCTGGGTGGGATCGATGCGGCCACCGCGGGCATAGAAAGCATATCGCGTGACGGCGAGCGAGACCTGAACTTCGGCGGCGACAACTTCAGCCTCCGATGGCGAGTTGGTCAGAATTTCGGGAACGGGGAAGTCGGCCGCGTCCAGGCCGTAGTCGCCCGCGTTCTGCATGGCCGTAAAGGCTTCCCAGCCGCGCGGCAGATAGCCGGCGGTCGAGACCCACATCGGCGTTGCGCCGTCTGAGCCATAGAAGCCGGCCAGTTCGGACAGCCAGTTCTTCGTGCCGTTGTCTGCAGCGGTAAGGCTACGCTTGTCGATCTCGGCCAGGATCGATGCGATCAGCGGATGACGCTCGCTGTGGACCTGCTCGACGGCTTCCGGAGCTGCGGTGGGGATCTGCTGAGCCTGGACGACGGGATTGGCATTTGCCTCCCGGACTTCGGCTGCGGCTGTCGTCTGCGCACTTGCCGTGGCCGCCGACAGGGCAACCATGACGACGGCGAGTGTGCTCGATTGCCAGATATTCACGACCAGGATCTCCTAACGCTACGGCGGCTTCTGAAGCCAATGGGCCAACCCATGGCACAATCTACAAAATCTTTATAGAAATGGTTGAGCGGCATCCTTATGGATGCGGGATCTGAAGATCCTATGAAACTAAACGTATTTCAGCAGCCCTTCGTGTCAGGAAAACACTTGTTCAATGAGAAGGCGCTGAGTTTCGGATCCCGTTTGAGGTCGGATTCCTTGCGTTAACGGCGTGTGCGGGATGTTCGTTCCATACCGTGGCTAACGAAGGGCAGCGTGAACCTCTTCGCCGGCGGCGCCGACTTCCAACAGGCTGGAAACCGAGCGTTTGCGGCCATACTCATCTATCAGCATAACCGATAGGCGGTAAGCACCGGGTGCCAAATCAATAGGCAGCGGGGCGCTCCACAGGTGCGACGAGTTGATGGGCTTCACCCACGGCTTGAATGCATCCGGGGCGCGGGCCTGCATGTCACAAAAGGCCGGATCGGTGGCCGAAACGTGTTGCATCGGCCGCGGCCCGCCGCTGACGCGGCCAATTTCATAGCTGACCTGCGTGCGCGGACCGCCGTCGAATACGTTGGCCATCAGGCGGGACGCGCCGAGGCGATGCTGCGGAACCGGCTCGCCCGCCGCAATTCCCGGCGTGACGATGGAGACGCGCATCGGCGCCGTATCCGCCGGACGGGAGGCCGCTACGAAGCGGGTGCTGTAGCGGTTGCCTTCGACCTCAAGCACGTGGTGGCCGCGCGGGCTGCCGTCCTGGCAATCCGCCAGCGGCACGTTGCGATGGTCGAGCGGGCCGCCCCACCAGCAGCCGGACGCCGTCGCCAGCACGTTGTGATGGTGCTTTTCGCTCGAGAGGAACCCCTGCTCCACGCCAAGGTAGTGGTGCTCAGCTGTATGCGTGTGCCCGGAGAAGCTGACGGTATGCGGATAGGACGACAGCAGGCCCATCAACGTCTCTGCGCCGGTGACGTGCGGTACCGGGTCGGCAACGTCGGGCCGGCTCATCAGCGGGATGTGCATCGACAGAACAATCAGCTGATCGCGCGGCACGTGCGCCAACACGTTGCGTACGAACGTCAGCTGATCGGGCGAGATCTCCGCGCCGTAGTCGCGTTCTCCGCCGCGTGTGCGCGAGACGTTGTTCAAGACGATGAACGTGGCGCGCGCATGCTGGAAAGCGTAGTGGCACGGGCCGAACGTCTGCTTCCACGTCTCGAAGGCGAAGCGCGTTTCGGCGGCTTCCGCGTTCATGTCGTGGTTGCCGGGGCAGTGGTGCCAGGTGAGGCCGGTAGCGCCGATGATGTCGAGATAACGCGGGTAAAGCGTCAGATCGTCGAACGTGATATCGCCGTGGACGATGGCGAACGCGGCCTTGGTGTCAACGGCCGTCGCCGCGAGGTCGGAGCTAAAATAGCTGAGTTCGCGTCCGCTCTGCGGCTGCGGGTCGGCGATCATCAAGGCTTCGAAACTGTCGCTTTCGCTCGCGGGCTGGAGCGGGAAATCGATGCCGCGGGGAATGGGGCCGGTCGGCGCGACGCCGGGATACTGCAGGTTCAAGTCAGCCGGGCTGCCGTTGGGCTGGTGGAGATAGGAAAAGCTCGGCACACCGCCACGGCCGAGCGGCGTCGACCAGCCCGAAGGCTTGATGACGAACGCGCTGTCGCCGTCGCGCAGAGCCAATTGCCAGCGGCCGTCTTCATCGGTGCGCACGACGTCGCGACCGTTGGAGACGAGCACGCCGGCGATGCCGGGATCGCTGAAGCGGCGTTGGCCGGTGCCGCTGCGATCGTGAAAGACATAACCCGATGCGAGTTCCGGGGGCCTGGACCAGGCGGGCAGGAGCCCGAAGGCGGCTGCCGCGCCGCCGGCGCCGAACATCAGCTGCCGGCGCGAGACACCTTTGCCTTTGGAGACGCTGGATGATGCATCCTGGGCGCCGGCTGCGGTGCTGGTTGCACCGCTGTCACTGCTGTCTTCGCCGCTTACGGTGGCGGTATCGAGAACCGTCATCGCCGCTCCAGGTCGCTGCGTTCCGCGTGTGCGGATCGCGTTGGAAACTGGTGCTGCTGATACGCGCGATTCATGACAGCCGGGTATCGGCTGCATGACTGCTGGATGACAGAAAGCCTTATGGTTAGCGGCTTACCGGCGCACGAGAACGAGCGGCGGCTTGGCGTCGTCGGCGACGAAACTGCCCTTGGCGCCGGGCTGGAAGGTGACGCTTTCGCCCTCGGTTCCGTACAGCATCAAGTTCAGGCCTTCGATGCGCCACGACGCGGAGCTTGAGGTTGGTGAGCTTGGCGTCGCAACCGTCTTCGAGCTTCAGGGCGTAGCTTTCCTCGCCGCCGGGCGGGGGTTGATCGGCGAACGTGATGCGGCAAACGACCGCCTGGCCGCTGCCCAGCACCGACCACGTGCCGAAGATCTCTTTGGCGTTAGGCACCGCCGTCACGCCGGCGGGCGCCTTCATCAGCAGCAGTGCCTCGCCCGGCTCGCCGTCGCTGGCGTACGTGCCGTCTTCCTTCTCCGTGAAGCTGATGACCGTCTCGCGCTCGGGCCCGGAGAAAGCAATGCCGCCACTGGCCTGATCGAAGCGCCAGGCGATGACCGTTACCAGCATGGTGCGCACGCCCATGCAGCTGGGCGACGGCCGTAGCTCATAGCCGCCGGCGACCTCGTTCGTGCGCAACTGGACGCGGCAGCCAGCGCGTCCATCTTCCGGCGCCAAGAGCCAATCACCCGCCGTCGCTTCGACGATGTCCTTCGACACCTGTGCCGAGGCCTGCGGGGCGTTCACCAGGCATGCCGACAGGACCGCTGCAGTGGCAACGGCAAGCCCGATCGTCGTCTTCATGCGTGTTCTCACTTGCCGCAGTTGTCGAGGGCCTGCTTGCGGCGCTGGAGGGCGGCCTGCCACTGCTGCGGCGAGGCCGCGGTGCACCAGGACATGTGGCCCTGCAGATCGGCGCTCCAGTCCGGCCCCTTGAGGTCGCACTTGGACGATTCGTTCTGGCGCTGCTGCTGCACGGCGAGCTTGGCGTACATCTCGCAGTTGGCCTGGGCGAATGCGGTGGGAGCCGACGCGAGCACAAACAGGCCGGCAGCCGATCCTGCTTTGGCCCAACTCATCGTCTTCAACATTGCGGTCTCCACTGCAATCCGATCCCAAGCGGCGCGGATTATGCGTTCAGACAGTACCTGTGTACATATGAACCCGCACTGAATGTGGCAGCGGCCTGCCATTCACCCGACCTTACAGATGCGGACCTGACCTTGCCGGACAACTCACTCGCCGAAGCCCACCGGCTGCTCGAAACCTTGTTTGGATACAAAAGCTTCCGTTCACACCAGGAAGGCATCATCGCCGCCTTGCTGGCGGGGAAGGATGCGCTCGTCCTGATGCCGACGGGCGGTGGCAAGTCGCTGTGCTACCAGATCCCGTCGCTGGTGCGGGAGGGCACGGGCATCGTCGTGTCGCCGCTGATTGCGCTGATGCACGACCAGGTGGAGGCGCTGCGGGAAGTCGGCGTGAAGGCGGCCTATCTCAATTCCACGATAGACCGGCGCGAACAGGAGGAGGTGGAGAACGGCCTACGGTCGGGCGAACTCGATCTGCTCTACGTCGCGCCCGAGCGCCTGCTGCAGGAGCGGACGCTGGGTCTCATTGCGCGGGCGAAGGTGTCGCTGTTCGCCATCGACGAGGCGCATTGCGTTTCGCAGTGGGGGCACGATTTCCGGCCGGAGTATCGCCAGCTGAAGGTGCTGGCGGAGCGCTTCCCCGGCATTCCGCGCATCGCGCTGACGGCCACGGCGGATGAGCGCACGCGCGAGGAGATCATCGCCGAGTTGAGCCTGGGGGATGCCGAGCGCTTCGTCGCCAGCTTCGACCGGCCCAACATCCGCTACACCATCGCCGAGATGGGATCGATGAGCGCGAAGGAACGGCTGTGGCAGTTCATCGAGCAGGAACATCCCGCCGATGCCGGCATCGTCTACTGCCTGTCGCGGCGTTCGGTGGACGAGACGGCGGCCTGGCTGAACGGCAAGGGGCGCAAGGCGCTGGCCTATCACGCCGGGCTCGACGCGAAGATCCGGCGCGGCGCGCAGGACAAGTTCCTCAGCGACGACGGCGTGATCGTGGTTGCCACGATCGCGTTCGGCATGGGCATCGACAAGCCGGACGTGCGCTTCGTGGCGCATCTCAACCTGCCGAAGTCGATCGAGGCCTATTACCAGGAGACCGGCCGCGCGGGCCGCGACGGCGAACCGGCCAATGCGTGGATGGCCTACGGCCTGCAGGACGTCATCCAGTTGCGCCAGTGGATCGCGCAATCGGAGGGCAGCGAGCAATACAAGAAAGTGCAGCGCGGCAAGCTCGACGCGCTGATCGGCATGGCGGAGATGACAGGGTGCCGGCGGCAGGCGCTGCTGGCCTACTTCGGACAGCACCTCGGCCAGCCGTGCGGGAATTGCGACAACTGCCAGGCGCCGCCGGAGACGACCGACGGCACGGTGCTGGCACAGAAGGCATTGTCGGCCGTCTATCGCACCGGGCAGAGCTTCGGCGTCACCTACGTGCTGGACGTGCTGGCCGGCAAGGCCGACGACCGCATCGGCCGCAACGGACACGACAAGCTGTCGGTGTTCGGCATCGGCCAGGAGACGGACGCGGCGCAGTGGCGGTCGATCTTCCGGCAGCTGGTGGCGGCGGGGTTTCTCACTGGCGACGATGAAGGCCACGGCACGCTGGCGCTGACGGACAAGGCGCGGCCGCTGTTGCGCGGCGAGACGCGGTTTCTGATGCGCGTCGCGCGCAAGGCGGAGAAGCGGAGCAAGGGCAAACGCGAGACGTCTGCTGCGGCGGCCAGCGTGGCATCCGCAGACCAGAACCTTTATGCGGCGCTGAAGGCGTTGCGTCTGCGCCTGGCGACGGAGGCGAAGCTGCCGCCCTACGTCATCTGTCACGACAAGACGCTGGCGGAACTCGCCGCCAAGCGGCCGGCATCGGAGGCTGACCTGCACGGCATCCTCGGCCTGGGCGACAGCAAGATCAAACGCTATGGCGCGGCGATGCTGAAAGTGATCGCGGACTTCAAACCGCATCCCCTGCTGTCCAATCGTCTCTCTGCGACGGTGAACCAGACGCTGGCGCTGCACCTGCAGGGGCTGGACGCGGAAAAGATCGCGGCGGAGCGGCGGCTCGACATCGGCACCATCTGGGGCCATTTCGCCGAGGCCATCGAGGCCGGACTGGTGGAGGGACGCAGCGTTCTGCCGCTCGACGACGACGACCTCGACGAAATCCACGCGGCTTTTGAGCGGCTTGGTACGTTGGACAGCGGCAAGCTCGGCCCGGCCCACGCGGCACTCGAGGGCCGCTTCGACTACGGCGTGTTGAAATGCGTGCTGGCTGAGCTGGCTTAGGCGGCAGGCGCCGCGCCAGCGCGGCCATTGACAGGCGGGGGACAGCAGTTGACCGTGGTGGTCATCCAGGAGCCACAATAAAACGTTCAATTGCCTTGCAACGAAATTCCGTTACACGAATGTTGCATGCACCTGCGAGGGTGACGCAATGAAAGAAACCAGCAAGTTCCTGAGCTACGTGTTGCGGCATGCGCCGGAGACGATCGGGTTGGTACTCGACGAGAACGGCTGGGCGAGTGTCGACGAACTGGTGCTCAAGGCGCGCGAGGCCGGGCGCACGTTCGATCGCGCAACGCTGCTGGATGTGGTCGCGACAAGCGACAAGAAGCGCTTCACGCTTTCGCCGGACGGCACGCGCATTCGCGCGGCGCAGGGGCACTCGGTCGACGTCGATCTCGACATTGCGCCGATGGTGCCACCCGCCATGCTGTTCCACGGCACTGCTGCTAGACACGGTTCCCGCCATTCTCAGCGAAGGCCTGAAGCCAGGGCGGCGAACGAAGGTGCATCTGTCGCTCGACGAGGAAACGGCGGTGAAGGTGGGGCAGCGCCACGGTAAGCCGTACGTGCTGCGCGTGGATGCTGCCGGCATGCACGCGAACGGCCTCCCCTTCTGGCGCGCGGAGAATGGCGTCTGGCTGACCGATCACGTACCGCCGCAGTTCTTGCGAACGTAGCGGCGGGTCAGACCGGTTTGACCTGGGACGCTTCGATTGGGCGAGCGATCTGCGAAATGCGGAAACCGTGAGCATGGGTTCAGACCCATGGGTCTGACCCCGAAATGACGGCGCTAGCGAAGACGTTGAGCGCAACGCGCGTTTGGGTCAGACCGGTTTGACCCCGGTTGCCGGCCATACGGCTGAGGATTGCGTCGCGCGTCGTGTTGGCTCGGCGGTCCAGGGGGCGACGTTGGAGGAGACGAGGTTCGCCTCGGATTTCAGGATGACGCCGTCGTCGAGAATGCGCAGGCCGTTGGCGCGCAGCGTTTCGCCCGTCGAGGTGATGTCGACGATCAGTTCGGCCGTGCCGGCGGCGGGCGTGCCCTCGGTGGCGCCCAGGCTTTCCACGATGCGGTAGTTACTCAACCCCTTGCCGGTGAAGAACTGCCGCGTGATGTTGAGATACTTGGTGGCGACGCGCAGCGGACGGCCGTGCTCGCGCCGGAAGGCGGCGGAGACCTCGTCCAGCTCGGCCATCGTGGTGACGTCGATCCAGCAGGCGGGCACCGCCACGACGACGTCGGCGTGACCGAAGCCGAGCTTGCGCTCCAGCTTCACGCGGGTGGCTGCATCCGACATCTGCTCGCGCACCAGATCCTCGCCGGTGATGCCGAGGTGCACGCGGCCGTCCTTCAGATACGCGGCGATCTCGGACGCGGAGATGAAGGCGACCTCTACCTCAGGCAGCTCGGCGATCTCGCCGCGGTAGCCGCGCGCGTGACCGGTCTTACGCAACGTTAGCCCGGCGCGCGTGAACAGATCGGAGCACTGCTCCATCAGTCGGCCCTTGGATGGCACGGCGAGGATGAGCTTGCTCATGCTGCATCCCCATTTATCGCGGCGAGCAGCCGCTCGGTGTGGACGGCGGCACCGACGGCGGGGACGTCGCGCGGGGCGCCGACCTGCTTTAAAAGGCGATCGTAGCGCCCGCCACCGGCGACCGGGCTGGCGCGGCCGAGCTTGGGCAGCACCACCTCGAAGACGAAGCCGGTGTAGTATTCCAGGTTGCGGCCGAATTCGGCGGAGAATTCGGCGGCCTTGAGATCGACGCCGGTCGCCGCAAGCAGCTTCAGCCGCTCCTGGTAGGTGCCGACGGCGCGCACCATCTCCGGCCCAGCTCGATCAGCGATGGCGCCCAGGGCCTCGCTCGCCTTTGTGGCCGGGCGCGCGGATGGCGACATAGCTTTCGATCAGATCGGCAGTTGCGAGCGACAGCGGTGCCGCCTTGGCGTCGGCTGAGACCCACAACAGGCTCTCGGTGATCTCGGCCAGCGAACGCGAGCCCGTCAGCTCGATGCCCTGGTCGTCGAGGTAGGCTGGCGACCTGCGCCTGCGCGGTGTCGCGATCGGTTTCGTCCAGCGTGGCGACGAAGTCGCGCCGCTTGGGATCGAGCATCTGACCGGTGCCGGATACGAGACGCTTCAACTCAGCGCGAAAAGCCTCGGGGCGCCAGAAGCGGTGCATCAGCAGCTGGCGCCAGCGTTCCGGCATCGCGACGGACTTTAACAGCGCGCGGAACAGGCCGAGGTCGCCGAGGCGCAGCTGCTCGCCCCTGAGGCCGGCGGCACGCAGCGACGACAGAATGAGCGCGACCGTTTCGGCGTCGGCTGCTTCGCGGCCTGCGTCGCCGAAGTTTTCGATGCCGGCCTGGCGAAACTCGCGCGGGTGCGTGCTGTCGCCGCCCATGGGCTGGAAGCGGAAAGCGGCGCCGTTGTAGCAATACTTGGCGGGCTGGCGGGCTTCGGCATCGCGTTCGAGATGCAGTCGGCAGGCGGGCACGGTAAGATCCGGCCGCAGGCACAGCTCGTCGCCGTCGGGATCGGTGAAGACGTACGTGCGCGCGCGCAGGCTCTCGCCGATGACGTCGAGGAAATAGCGCGCGGGCTGGATGACGGCGGGCGACACGGCTTCATGCCCGGCCGCGATGAACGCGGACATGAGCACCTGCGCCTGACGCTCCAGCGCGGCAAAGGCTCTGGCCGTCTCAGCTGCCATTTACGTCGATCCGGTCTCGGACCGCGTATCCGGCGCATCGTCAGAAGACGCGTGGCGCTTGAGGATCTCGCGGACGGTTTGGACCATGTCGGTCTGCGCGACCGAAACCTGAGCCGGCCGGGACGCTTTCCACTCCGCATTGTCCTTGATCGCCGCCGCGGCCTTCGCGCCCTCGATCAGGTCCTTGATGACGACTTGCGGCGGCTCGGCATTGCGCTCGTCGCCGCCCTGGATGATGACGCATGGGCTGCCGCGCTTGTCGGCATATTCGAGCTGGCGGCCGAACTTCTTCGGATTGCCGAGATACATTTCCGCGCGGATGCCGGCGTTGCGCAGCGTCTGCACGAGCGACTGGTAGCGCGGGATCTCCGCCTTATCCATCACGGTGACGACGACAGGTCCGGGCGTCGGCGCGGGCAGCTTGCCGATGGCCGCGAGGGCTGCCTGCAAGCGCGAGACGCCGATGGCGAAACCGGTTGCGGGCACCTTCTGGCCAAGGAAGCGTTCGATGAGGCCGTCGTAACGTCCGCCGCCGCCGACCGCGCCGAAGCGCACGGTCTGGCCGTCTTCGTTCTTCGTCTCCATCAGGAGTTCGGCTTCGAACACGGGGCCGGTGTAATATTCGAGGCCGCGGACGACCGAGTGTCGAAACGGATGCGATCATCCTCGAAGCCAGCATTCTCGCAGAACTCCATAAGCTCCACGATCTCGCTGACGCCCTGATCGCCTACCGTCGAAGCCTTCACGATCTCGCCAACGTTAGCCAAAGCTTCTCTGGCTGTCTTTCCACGGAGACGAGTCAGCGTATGAGATCACGGCACGTGCGATCGAGGCCGGCGAAAGTTCAGCGCCCGGCGTGAACGCGCCGCTCTCATCCTTACGTCCATTGCCGAGCAATAGGCGCACCCCCTCCGCGCCGAGCCGATCCAGCTTGTCGATCGCGCGCAGCACCGTCAGCCGCTTGGCAGCGTTCTCTTCGCCGCCGATGCCGACGGCTTCCATCACGCCGTCGAGCACTTTGCGGTTGTTGACCTTGATCACATACTGCGCCGCGTTCGAAACCGAGCGCTTCCATCGTGTCGGCGGCGAGCATGCACATTTCGGCATCGGCGGCGATGCTGTCGGTGCCGACCGTATCGGCGTCGAACTGCGTGAACTGGCGGAAGCGGCCGGGGCCCGGCTTCTCGTTGCGGTAGACGCTGCCCGTCGCATAGCGGCGGAAGGGCAGCGCCAGATCCTGGTAATTCTCGGCCACGTAGCGGGCGAGCGGCGCCGTGAGGTCGTAGCGCAGCGACACCCACTGCTCATCCTCTTCCTGGAACGAGAAGACGCCCGCGTTCGGCCGGTCCTGGTCGGGCAGGAACTTGCCGAGCGCATCGGTGTATTCGAAGGCCGGCGTCTCCAGCGGCTCGAAGCCGTAGCGCTCATACACGGCGCGGATCTTGTCGAGCATCGCCAGATTTTCGCGCAGCTCGGCCGGGCCGATGTCGCGCAGGCCCTTGGGCAAGCGCGCCTTGGGACGCTTCTGGGCGTCAGTCTTTTTCGTCTTGGACATGGAAATCAATGGGTTGCAGAGGCGCCCGCCGCGGCCGCCATCAAGGTTGCGGGCGTTATATCCCGCAGGCACGGGCGGGGTCGAGCCCTCTTCTTGGTGGCACGTGCGAGCCGGGTGGCAGGATCGGACGCATTCGCCGGCATCAGGGGACAGGCGGCAGTGGGCAGTGGGCAGGCAATGTCCGACTGAGAGGGCCTGCGCGAGAGCGTGCACTTCGAACTCGAGGACGGGCCGGTGACGCTGCAGGTCAGTAGCGTTCCGATTCCTGCGATCAAAATGACGATCCGCAACGCGGATTAATTCTAAGCTGGCTGCCACCTCCGGCCAGCCGTGGCCGCAATGACACTCTCGCCGACCTCGAATCAATTGCGGCCGTTGACTCGCCTCCGGTTCCATTTCTTTTATTGCGGCGACGGTTCCACATGTGTGGATCAAAAGGGAACGCGGTGCGGGGAAACCCAATGCCGTGGCTGCCCCCGCAACTGTAAGCGGTGTGACGTTCGCCATTAGTGCCACTGAAGTCTCGGCTTCGGGAAGGCGGCGATAGGTCAAGACACCGTGAGCCAGGAGACCTGCCGTCAGCCGTGGTCACACGCGAGCACGATCCAGGCGGGGTGCCCTGGCCGTAGCCGAACCAGCCGTCCTTTCAGGATGACTGGGGAGACTTCGTTCGCGGTGACGTGCCACAGCATGTTGACCGAGGTCTCCAATGTTTCCCATCTCGCGCACGAGCCGCATTGCGGCCGGATTCCGTCTATCGTTCTCCCTCGTCCTAACAACCTCTCCCCTCGCCCTATCCGTCGCTAACGCCCAGCAGGCAGCAATGCCCGCTGCCGAACTCGATGCCATTACGGTCGAAGGACAGCAGACGAAAAAGAAGGCCGCGCAAGGCAAGCCGACCAAAGCGAAGGCAAAGGCGATCACGAAGGGTGCCCCGTCGCCCGTTGCTGTTGCCGAGCCAGTTGAAGCGGCGGCGTCGTCCGGCGAGAAACGGTACGACCACGAAGCCTGGCTTGAACCTCGACACTCCGGCTTCGACGAGCAGCAGGCTTGGTCTCACTCCACTTGAGACGCCCGCGAGCATCGAGGTCGTGTCCGGCCAGTCCATCCGCGACCGCGGGCAAGTCAACGTGAACGAGGCTGTGACGCAGAATGCCACCGGGTTCACCTCCACCGCATCTCCAGGGAATGGCGGCACGTCGCTCACAGCGCGCGGTTTTAGGGGGCACAACTCAGTCATGCGCCTCTACGACGGCACACGTCTTTATCTCGGCAACGCCACCATCACGTATCCATTCGACACCTGGTCTGCTGAGCGCATCGAGGTTTTGCGTGGTCCCGCGTCGGTCATATACGGCGAAGGTGCGATCGGCGGTGTGATCAACATCGTGCCGAAAAGGCCGACCGACTTCTTCACTCACGAGGCGGAGGTCGCGGTCAGCACGGACTCCACGCGCCGCATCGGCTTGGGCTCTGGCGGGCCGTTGAACGAGCGCATGTCGTATCGCGTCGACTTTAGCGGCATACAGTCCGACGGTTGGATGGACCAGGAGAGCGATTTCAGCTCGGCCGCACTTGCAGGCGCACTCAGTTTCCGGGCGACCGACGATCTTAAAATCACGGTGTCTCACGATTACGGTGACCAATCCCCACTCCGCTACAGCGGCACCCCGTCGGTCAACGGCAGGATCCTGGATGGCATGCGCGATAAAAACTACAATGTGCGGGATGGCAAAATTCACTGGGTCGATAATTGGACTCAGGTCAAGACCGAGTGGAGCCCTGCCGATTGGTTCGATATCCGCAATGTTTCCTATCGCATAACGAGCGATCGTCACTGGCGAAACGCTGAATCATTTGAATTCAATAACGCCACGCAAATGGTGGACCGACCCGAGTACGTCGAGATCAAGCACGGAACCGAGCAGATCGGCAATCGTACCGATGCGACGATCCGAAACGCTTTGCCGGGCGGCTTGAAGAACACGTTCGTTGCCGGCTTCGATGTCAATCGGATCGATCACGGCCGCGACAACAATTCGCCGTTCACCGGGTTCTCGTCTGTCGATCCCTACGAATTCGATGGAGGCTTTTTCCTTCACACCGTTCCAACGACGCCGGAATACAGATCTCGCACTGAACAATATGCGTTCTTCTCGGAAGACCGGCTCGAGTTGTCGAAAGAGCTGTCGCTTGTCGGCGGGATTAGGCTGGACCGGCCCTCCGTCACGCGGACAGGCATTCGCAACGCCGCAACAAGCTTCGACCAGGACTTCTCCTACTTCACCTGGCGCGCGGGTGCGGTCTACGAGCCGGTTCCGGGTCTCGCGTTCTATGGCCAATACGCAACGGGCGTTGATCCGATGGGAACAGGCCTGCTCTCTTTGAACAACACGCAAGCCGTCCTGGAGCTGGCGACGGGCCGACAAATCGAAGTTGGCGTGAAGCAGTCGTTCTGGCGCGGCCGCGGCGAGTGGACGTTTGCCGCCTACGACATCGAGAAGGAGAACCTTCTCTCTGCCGATCCAAACAACACGAATATCATCCGTCAGGTCGGACGGCAGTCGTCTCGTGGCGTGGAACTCTCGGTGGCGCTGCAGCTGTTGGACACGCTTCGCTACGAAGGCAACGTGGCACTCCTTGAGGCTCAGTACGACGAGTTCATCGACGGATCGGACGATTACTCGGGAAACCGTCCGAATAACGTGCCGCAGCAGGTGACGAACAACTGGCTGAGCTGGGCCTTCCTGCCACGCTGGGAAGCGCGTGTCGGCCTGCAATGGATCGGCGAGATTTACAACGACGATGCCGAAACCTCTAAACGGCCAGCCTCGACCGTGGTCAACCTCGGCCTCGACTATGACGTGACTGATAAGAGCACGATCACGCTTCGCGGGTTCAACGTCTTTGACGAGGTTTATGCCACGGACGGCGGCACCACCTATTGGCAGCTGGCGCCGCCGCGTTCGGCTGAACTCAGCTACCGCATCAAGTTCTGATGCGACCCGGCATGGAGGCCCGCCCCTTCTCCCAATCTCCAGCCCTGCGCCCCCGTGCAGGCTGGAACGCGTGGCGGGCCTTCAAGCGCTGGCTTTACTGGTTCCATCGCTGGCTCGGCGTCGTCACCTGTCTGCTGTGCGTGATGTGGTTCGTGTCCGGGCTCGTCATGCTCTATGTCCCGTTCCCGTCATGGAGCGATCAGGAGCGCATCGCGTCCCTGCCGGCGATCGATACAGGCCAGATCCGTGTGTCGCCCGACGAAGCGTTGCGGGCCTCCGGCCTCAGCGCGCTGCCCTCGACGTTCCGGTTGGAGATGCTGGCGGGCGAGCCGGTCTATCGCATTGCCGGGGGAGAAGCCCGCGCCTCGATCTCAGCTGCGACCGGTGACGTCATCAGCAGTGTTTCCAGGGAACGGGCAGCGCGGCACGTGGCCGCTGCGTTTCCGAACGCGCGGCCCGCGTTTGCTTACGAGGTCGATGCAGACCAGTGGACTCCGACGAAGCGGTTCGACCCGCATCGTCCGCTCTACCGCTTCGCATTGAACGATGCGGCGGACACGGCGGTCTATGTGTCGTCGAAGTCCGGCGAGATCGTTCAAAACGCCACGTTCAGCGAGCGGGCTTGGAACTGGGTTGGAGCGGTTCCGCACTGGATCTACTTCACGCCGATCCGCCGCGATCAGGAGTTGTGGCGGCAGATGGTGATGTGGCTGTCTGGCCCGCTCGTCATCGGCGCGATTTCCGGCTTGTGGATCGGCATTCTGCGCTTCCGTGCGAAGGCGCCGAAAGCAGGCCGCAGCGTTTCTCCGTACCGCGGCTGGATGAAGTGGCATCACTTGGGGGGACTGATCGGCGGCGTGTTCCTCTGCACCTGGATATTCAGCGGCTGGCTTTCGGTCAACCCGTTCAAGTGGTTTACGCGCACCCAGCTGACCGAGACGCAGCTCGCCGCATACGCCGGCTGGACGCCCGGCACGCAGATCAATGCAGGCGGCGGCGCATTCGATGCCGTCCGCGGCATGTCCGGCATTTCGTTTCTCTGGGTCGGCGGCAAGCCGCTGATGCTCGCTCGCAGTGCGGCCGATACGCGCTTGATCGATGTAGCAAGCGGTGCACGCGCTTCGTTGACGGACGGCGAACTGACTGCAGCGGCAGGGCGCATGTATCCCGCCCAGCGTGTCGTTTCCGCCGAGCGAATTGAGAGAGAGACGCTCTATTGGTATTCGCACCACCATGAACGCCCGCTGCCTGCGCTCAAGCTCGCATTCGACGATCCGTCAGAGACGTGGATCTATCTCGATCCTGCGACAGGCGCGGTCGCCGGCTTGAGCGACCGGTCGTCACGAACTTACCGGTGGCTGTTCAACTTTCTGCACGACTACGATCTGCCGGTGCTTCTCCGGAATGGACCCGCGCGTGACATCCTGATCTGGCTGCTGTCGCTTGCCGGACTGGTGATATCGGTGTCGGGGGTCGTGGTCGGGTGGCGGACGTTGAAGAGAAGTGTCGACTGATCACGACGCGGCTCCTTCAAGCGCGGTGCATGGGGTCAGACCCAGGGTCTGACTCCAAAAACTCCACGTCGCTCAACAGCCTCCGTCCAAAGACGGCTTGACCGATTGCGGAAGACTCACCATGTTCGACAGGTCAGCAATGATCTGCGGGAGAGACCATGCTCCCATCAGGGAGCCTGGCGCCGAAGGAGCAACCGCCCCGGAAACTCTCAGGCAAAAGGACCGCAGGCCGATGACACTCTGGAAAGTGGTTTGATCCGCAGGGGTCTTGCCCACCGAAGAGGATAAGGTGCGCTGAGGTTCAGCGTTGCTCAATCTTTCAGGTCCGCAAAGACAGAGGGGGCTCACGACGGTGCGATTTCCGCGCCAGAGGAGCCACGATGGCCGACGCAGCTGACGCCACCACACTGGTACTGAAACGCACGCCGCTACACGCGCTCAACTGTGAGCTTGGCGGCCGCATGGTGCCGTTCGCCGGCTACGATATGCCCGTGCAATTTCCGGCTGGCGTGCTGAAGGAGCACCTGCATACGCGCGAGCAGGCAGGCTTGTTCGACGTGTCCCACATGGGCCAAATCACGCTGCGCCCAAAGTCCGGCAATTTGCTGGACGCTGCGTTGGCCTTGGAGTCGCTTGTTCCGGTCGACATCGCCGGTCTTCGCGAGGGCCGCCAGCGCTACGGATTTTTCACCAACGACGCCGGCGGCATTCTGGACGATCTCATGATCGCCAACCGCGGCGATCACCTGATGCTGATCGTCAATGCCGCGTGCAAGGCGGCCGACGAGGCCCATCTTCGCAAGCATCTCTCCGGCTCATGTGACATCACCGTGCTCGATCGCGCGCTGATCGCAGTCCAAGGCCCGGCCGCCGCAAGGTCTCTCGCCGTCCTTGCACCGCTGTGCGCGTCGATGCGCTTCATGGATGTTGCCAGCCTCACGGTCGTGGGGGCGGAATATATCGTCTCGCGCTCCGGCTATACCGGTGAAGACGGTTACGAGATTTCCATGCCGCACGATCACGCCGAACATGCCGTGCGCGCCCTGCTCGCCATCGACGGCATCGCGCCGATCGGGCTCGGTGCGCGCGACAGCCTGCGGCTGGAAGCCGGGCTGTGCCTCTACGGCGCCGACATCACCGAAACGACCACGCCGGTGGAGGCCGCGCTGGACTGGGCGATCCAAGGCGTCCGCCGCAACGGCGGAGACCGGGCCGGTGGCTTTCCAGGCGCCGGCGTCATCCTCGATCAGCTCTGCGACGGAGCACCTCGGCGCCGCGTCGGCCTCAAGGCCGAAGGACGCCAGCCGGTGCGTGGCGGGGCGGTGCTCTATGCCTCGCAAGATGGCAGCGACGCCATTGGCAGCGTCACGTCCGGCGGCTTCGGTCCGACTCTCAACACGCCGGTTGCCATGGGCTATGTCCCTACGGCGCTTGCGCAGCCGGGCACCACCGTCTTCGCCGACGTTCGCGGCAAGCGGATCACGATGACGGTCACCAAGCTGCCGTTTGTCCCGGCCAGATTTCATCGCAGCTAATCGCTCACCTCAGGAGATACGCATGTTGAAGTTCACCGACGAGCATGAGTGGCTGAAGCTCGATGGCGATGTCGCGACCGTCGGCATCACGGCGCACGCCGCCGAACAGCTCGGAGACCTGGTGTTCGTGGGGCTGCCCGCCGTCGGCGACCAGGTGACGAAGGGCGGAAGTGCTGCCACCGTCGAATCCGTGAAGGCGGCTTCCGACATCTACGCGCCGCTCGACGGCGAGATCGTCGCCATCAACGAGGCCATCACCGCCGATCCCTCCCTCGTCAATTCCGATCCGCTCGGCGGCGGCTGGTTCTTCAAGTTGAAGCTGAAGGACAAGGCCGCTCTCGACGCCCTGATGGACGAAGCTGCCTACAAGGCAATGGTCGGCTGACCTTCCCTTTGGGGGGCAGGCCCATGGGTCATGCCCATTGGTCTGGCCCCATGCACGACGCGCATTCACTAAGCGAGCCTATGACAGGTTCAAGATGAGAACGCTATATGACCACCAACCCTGACGAACGCTACGAGCCTTATGACTTCGCCAACCGGCGCCATATCGGTCCGTCTCCCGAAGAGATGGAAGAGATGCTGCGCGTTGTCGGCGCCGCGTCACTCGACGAACTGATCGACCAAACCGTGCCGCGCGGAATTCGCCAAAAGGAGCCGCTGGAATTCGGCAAGGCCCGCTCCGAGCGTGGCGCGCTCGACCGGCTGCGCGAGACGGCGAACAAGAACAAGGTGCTCACCTCGCTCATCGGCCAGGGCTATCACGGCACGATCATGCCGCCGGCGATCCAGCGCAACATCCTGGAGAACCCGGCCTGGTATACCGCCTACACGCCCTACCAGCCGGAGATCAGTCAGGGCCGTCTCGAGGCGCTGCTGAATTTCCAGACGCTGGTCACCGATCTCACCGGCCTCGACGTCGCCAATGCATCGCTGCTCGATGAAGCCACCGCCGCCGCCGAGGCGATGACGCTGGCCCGGCGCGTTGCCAAGTCGAAAGCCAATGCCTTCTTCGTCGACGACCGCTGCCTGCCGCAGACCATCGCCGTGCTCAAGACGCGTGCCGAACCGCTCGGCATCGAGATCGTCGTTGCCGACGCCTTACACGATCTCCAGCCCGAGGCCATCTTCGGCGCGATCTTCCAGTACCCTGGCGTCAACGGCCGTTTCCACGACTTCACGGACATCATCGCCAGACTTCACGAGTGCCAAAGCCATCGCCGTCATCGCCGCGGACCCAATGGCGCTGACGCTGCTGAAACCGCCCGGCGAAATGGGCGCCGACATCGCCGTGGGTTCCATGCAGCGCTTCGGCATGCCGATGGGTTACGGCGGTCCGCACGCCGGCTACATCTCCGTCAGCGATGCCTACAAACGCTCAATCCCGGGCCGTCTCGTCGGCGTCTCCGTCGATGCGCGGGGCAACCGCGCCTACCGCCTTTCGCTGCAGACGCGCGAGCAGCATATCCGCCGGGAGACCGCCACGTCGAACATCTGTACCGCGCAGGTTCTGCCGGCCGTCATCGCCTCGATGTACGCGGTCTTTCACGGGCCAAAGGGCCTGAAGGCGATCGCCGAGCGCATCCATCGCAAGGCCGCGCGTCTCGCCGATGGCCTTGCCTCGCTCGGCTTCACCCTCACCCCGGATGAATTTTTCGACACAATCACCGTCGATGTCGGTCCCTACCAGGGCCTCATCATGAAGAACGCCGTCGACTACGGCGTGAACCTGCGCAAGGTGGGCGACAACCGCATCGGCATCACGGTCGATGAGCGCGCGCGGCCCGATACGCTGGAAAAGGTGTGGCGCGCGTTCGGCGGCTACGAGCTCGTGTACAAAGAAGAGTATCCCGCTTACCGACTGCCGCAGGCGCTGCTGCGCACGTCCGCCTACCTGACGCATCCCGTCTTTCACATGAACCGTGCCGAGAGCGAGATGACGCGCTATATGCGCCGCCTCGCCGATCGCGATCTGGCGCTCGACCGCGCCATGATCCCGCTTGGCTCCTGCACGATGAAGCTCAACGCCACGGCCGAGATGCTGCCCATCACCTGGCCCGAGTTCGCCAACATCCATCCGTTCGTGCCTGCCGACCAGGCGCAGGGCTACGCGGAGATGGTCGGCGACCTGTCCGACAAGCTGTGTCGCATCACCGGCTACGACGCGATTTCGATGCAGCCCAATTCCGGTGCCCAGGGCGAGTACGCCGGCTTGCTGGTCATCCGCGCCTATCACGCCAGCCGTGGCCAGACGCACCGCGACATCTGCCTGATCCCGTCCTCGGCGCACGGCACAAATCCTGCCTCGGCTACGATGTGCGGAATGAAGGTTGTGGTGGTGGGTGTCGACAAGGGCGGCAACATCGACGTCGCCGATTTTCGCGCCAAGGCAGAGACGCACTCCGCCAACCTCGCCGCGGCGATGATCACCTATCCATCGACGCACGGCGTGTTCGAAGAAACGGTGCGCGAGATCTGCGACATCACGCACGAGCACGGTGGACAGGTTTATCTCGACGGCGCCAACCTGAACGCGCTCGTCGGCCTCGCGCGGCCGGGCGATATCGGCTCCGACGTCAGTCATCTCAATCTGCACAAGACGTTCTGCATTCCGCACGGCGGCGGCGGTCCGGGCATGGGTCCCATCGGCGTGAAGGCACACCTGGCACCATTCCTGCCCGGCCACCCCGAAACCGACGGGCGAGAGCTGACCGTTTCGGCCGCGCCATACGGTTCGACATCGATCCTTGCCATCTCGTGGAGTTATTGCCTGATGATGGGGGGCGCGGGGCTGACGCAGGCAACGCGTGTCGCCATTCTCAACGCCAACTATATCGCTCGGCGGCTCGAGGGTGCCTACGACGTGCTCTACACGGGCCGCAACGGCCGCGTGGCGCACGAGTGCATCGTCGACACGCGACCACTGAACGAGAAGGCCGGCGTCACCGTCGACGATGTTGCCAAACGGCTGATCGATTGCGGGTTTCATCCGCCGACGATGAGCTGGCCTGTCGCTGGCACGCTGATGATCGAGCCGACGGAATCCGAAACGAAGGCCGAGCTCGACCGCTTCTGCGACGCGATGCTGGCCATTCGAGAAGAAGTCCGAGCGATAGAGGATGGCCGCAGCGACAGGAAAAACAACCCGCTGAAAAACGCGCCGCATACCGTCGAGGATCTTATCGGTGCGTGGGAGCGGCCCTACTCACGCGAGGCCGCCTGTTTTCCCGCTGGCGCCTTTCGCGTCGACAAATACTGGCCTCCAGTCAACCGCGTCGACAATGTCTGGGGCGACCGCAACCTCTCCTGCACCTGCCCGCCGATGGACAGCTACATGAAGCCCGAGGCGGCGGAGTAGCCAAAATTTGGGGCGTCATCCGCCGAACGTCCGCAACGCCAGTCGTCCGAGGACTACCGATTTGCGCTTGAGCCGGAAGATGACGGTCCAGGTGCAGGGTATTCGTCGGTCGCAGAGAATTTGGCCGCCGACATGTCAGACCGCGTCGCTCTGGCCTTCGCGTCCTGTGCTTGGCTTCGCAGCACTTCAATCAATTCCTCCCGTCGCGCGGCGTCGGCAGAAATGAGATTTTTGCGCGTTTCAATATTCATAATGGCTTGATTGAATTGTTCAGCCAAATCGGCAGCGGTCGCTAGCGACTTACTTTCTCTGGCTACAAGCTTTGTCTGCTGATTTTCAAACCGAGCTACGGTCGTCAGGCAGACTGCAACGCACAATCCCAGCAGGGCGAATCCCGCACTGGAAAGCAATCGGTTGTTCGGCAGTCGCTCATCCGTGCCGAGTGTTCTCAATGGGCCCGATTTGGTCGCTCGTCGCGCGGTGAGCTTGGCGTACAGAACACCGACGGCAATGACGATCAGAGCTGCCACGATTGCAATTAAAACGATATCGAGAAATTTCATCATCGCGCCCTCCTAGTCGAACATGTGCCAAAAACTGCCTGGGTAGGTTGTCACGTAGAAATGCGATACAATATAGGCCGCCATCGGAGCGTGGGATATAATTGTCAAGGATCTGTAAGCGAATTGGTCCGAAGCTAGCTTTGCCTCCGCGGCGGCCAACTCAATTTTGATGGTTAACAGGATCGCTGCCAAGCCCAATAGGATGCATAGCACCAGTACTGTTGAGATATGTTCGCGAACCGCCAAATGCCAGATCCTTGGCAGGACGACCGCGGGGTCCGCTAGGACCGAGCAGTCCACCGCGACTTGGATTGCGATAAGGTCAGGGCCGAAAAAGGGGTCCACGCCTCGCTTTACGCGTAAAATCGCAATAAAAAGCACCAGGGCAAGCGGAGCGAGTAAGGTAGTTAAAATGAAAAGAAATTCAGTCATGCCTAGCCTTACGGAACATCTTTAAAAAGACATTCCGTATAGGCTAGCAATGGGATCGTCAATCCCAGCCGGCTCGCGTGCGACGGGAGCCTAGCTCGCCAGCTTCACGTCGTCGTGGAACTGGTTGCCTTGCTTGGTGGCCGCTATTACGCCGGCGCGGATGACGAAGTCGCCGAAGTGCTCGCCGTCGTTGCGTTCCTTGGCGTAGCGGGCGATCAACGGATCGAGCAGCGCCAGGATGCGCTTCTCATCCACGTCTTGCGCATAGAGCTTGTTCAGGCGCGAACCGTTGAACGCTGCACCCAGGTACAGATTGTAGAGCCCCGGCGTACGGCCGACGAAGCCGATCTCGGCGAGATACGGCCGGCCGCAACCGTTCGGGCAACCCGTCATGCGGATGTTGATTTCATCGTCGCGCAGACCCGCCTTCTCGATCGTTTCTTCAAGACGCGTAATCAGGTGCGGCAGATAGCGTTCGCTCTCGGCCAGCGCCAGTCCGCACGTCGGAAGTGCCACGCACGCAGATCGACGAGCGGCGCATGCCGGACGTCGTCGCGATGCTGATGCCGTGCTCTTTCAGGATCGTTTCGATCTTCGGCTTGTTCTTGGCGGAGATGTTGACGAGGATGAGGTTCTGGTTCGACGTCAGTACGAACTCGCACAGGCCCTGCTCGGCCAGTAGCCGGTATGCCGTTTTCTCGGTCTTGCCCGGCACATCCTTGATGCGGCCATTCTCGATGAAGAGCGTCAGGTGCCACTTCTTGTCGTGGCCCTGGCGCCAGCCGATGACGTCATTGGATGACTTGAATGTGTAGGGCCGTGTGTTGCCGAACGGCTTGCCGAACCGCTTCTCGACTTCCGCCTTGAAGGCCTCGATGCCGCGATCCTCGATCGTGTACTTCAGGCGCGCGCGCTTGCGCAGTTGGCGGTTGCCCCAGTCGCGCTGTGTCGTCATCACGGCTTCCGCGACGGGAATGGCATCCTCCGGCGCGATGAAGCCGAGCATGTCGGCAGCGCGAGGGAACGTGTCGAGTTCGCCATGCGTCATGCCCATGCCGCCGCCGACGGTCACGTTCCAGCCGATCAGTTCGCCCTTCTCGACGACGGCGATATAGCCGAGGTCGTGCGCGAAAATGTCGACATCATTGTCGGGCGGAACGGCGATGACGATCTTGAACTTGCGCGGCAGATAGTGGACGCCGTAGAGCGGCTCTTCGCCTGCATCGGCCTTGCGCGACTTGTCGGAGACCTTTTCGCCGTCGAGCCAGATCTCGTGATACGCGCCGGTGCGGGGCAGAAGATGATCGCTCACCGTCTTGGCGAGATCATAAGCTTGACCGTGCGCCTTCGTCAGGAACGGATTGGCCGCCGACATGACGTTGCGGTTGACGTCGCCGCAAGCCGCGATCGTATCCAGGCACGCCGCATTGATCGCCTGCATCGTCCGCTTCAGGTTGGACTTGATGACGCCGTGATACTGGAACGTGGCGCGCGTCGTCAGGCGTAGCGTGTCGTTGGCATAGGTCGAGGCGATATCGTCGAGAGCGATCCACTGCTTGGGCGTCACGAGCCCACCGGGGATACGCAGGCGGATCATGAAGCTGAAGGCCTTCTCCAGCTTCTTCTTCGCGCGCTCCGGGCGCAGGTCGCGATCGTCCTGCATGTAGGAGCCGTGGAACTTCAACAGCTGCGTGTCGTCCTCGGCGATGGCGCCGGTGACGGCTTCGCCGAGCCCGCGCTCGATCGTGCCGCGCAGCTGGTGGCTATCTTCCTTGATGTGTTCGTTCTTGGAGCGATTATCTGCAGTCATTGTCTTGCCTGTCGGATGGATATTCCCTCCCCCGTCCTTTACGGGGCGAGGGTTAGGGTGAGGGGCAGGATCTCGCGCCGAGCAAGCAGCTGCCCCTCACCCTGACCCTCTCCCCGCTTGCGGGGAGAGGGAGAGGTCTAGTAGACGTCGCGTTGATAACGGCCGGCCTTCGTCAGCTCTTTGAGCTTGGCGCGCCCGGCGTCCTCATCACCCTTGGCGGCCTCGGCGAGGATCTTCACCAGCGTGGCGTCGACATCCTTGGCCATGCCCTTTTCGTCGCCGCAGACGTAGATGTGCGCGCCGTCGTCCACCCACTTCTGCAGGTCCGCGCGCTGCTGCCACAGGCGATGCTGAACGTAGATCTTCTCCGGCTGATCGCGCGAGAATGCGACATCGATGCGCGAGAGCGTGCCGCTTGCCAGCGCATCCTGCCATTCCAGCTGGTAGAGGAAGTCGTTCGTGAAATTGCGCTCGCCGAAGAACAGCCAGCTCTCGCCCTTGGCGCCCGCTTCCGTCCGCTGCTCGATGAAGCCGCGATACGGCGCGATGCCGGTGCCAGCGCCAATCATAATGATCTTGCGGTTGCCGTCCTCCGGCAAACGGAAGTGGCGGTTCGGTTTCACGTAGATGCGCGCGCTGTCGCCCACCTTGCGGCGGTCGGCGAAGTACGTCGAGGTGACGCCCTTGCGTTTGATGGCGCCACGGTTCCAGCGCACAGCGCCGATCGTCAGGTGCGCCTCGCCGGGATGCGCAACTGGGCTAGACGCCACCGAATAGAGACGGCCAGGCAGCGGACGCAGCAGCTTCAACAGCTGGTCGCCCTGCAGCTTCTCGGGATGATCGACGAACAGATCCACCAACTGGCGGTCGCCGGCGTACGTGGTGAAGGCTTCGCCTTGGGCAATCTTCTCGACGTCGGCGCGGCCGGTGAGCTTGGCATATGCAGCCACCGCCGGACGCGTCAGCGCCGTGATGTCGAATTCATTGGTGAGCTTCTGCGCCAGGCCGGTATCGCCGCCCAGGCCGACGGCCTCCAGCAGCTCGTTGACGACCTGCGGATCGTTGTCGGGAAGTACGCCGATCGCGTCGCCCGGGTTGTAGACGAACGCGGGGTTGTCGAACGCCAACTCCACGTGCCACGTCTCGCGCGAAGAGCCCGTGCCGTTCAAGTTCACCAGCGCCGACACTTCGGCTTGCAGCGGGTTCTCGGCCGCAAACTCCGGCTCGCTCGGATCGGCATCGGGTGCCGCGCCCTTGAAGTCGACATGCACGACGGTGTTGGCCGGTCCGGCGTCGGCGGGCGCCAGCTTGGCCAAAGACTTTTCGGTCCACTCGGCTGCCTGCTTGGCGAAGTCGAGGTCGAGGTCGAGGCGGTCGAAACCGCGTTTGCCGCCCAGCGCTTCGAGCCGCTCGTCGATCAGCCGGCCCGTCTGGCAGAAGTTCACGTAAGACGTATCGCCCAGCGCCAGCACGGCGAAGGTTACGCCGTCGAGCTTGGGTGCGGCATCGCTCATCAGGGCATCGTAGAAATCGAGCGCGCGCTGCGGCGGGTCACCCTCGCCCCAGGTTGCCGCATAAACGATGAGATGCTTGGCCTTCGTCAGGATCGAAACGTCGACGTCGGCCATGTCGAAGACCTTGGCGTCGAAGTTGTGCTTCTGCGCCACCTTCTTGGCCTTCAGGGCCAGGCTTTCGCAGTTGCCGGATTCGCTGGCGTAGAGAATTGTCATCGGCACGCGGGCGCGCGGCGGTGCAGCCGGCTGCGCGCCGGCCTGGGCCTGCGCGGCATCGAGCCCGGCCAGGAAGCCGGACAGCCACGACCGTTGCAGCGGCGTAGACCGCGCCACGAGCTCGTTCAGCAGATTGATGTCATCCGCCGTGAACGGGGCGTTCTTCGGCAGGAAGGGGACCGCGGTCAAGCGCGCCTCCATAGGGCTTCTATAAGTTGTATGAGACGCTACCAGCCAAAGCTATCGCAGCTCGGGAGCCAGTATCCCAGGATCAGGATCTCGTCCATCCTAACCTAAATTGGGAAACGAGTTCCTTCCGCCGGACAGACGCCCGGCGCAGCATCCGCATCAGCAGCATATATAGGATGTTGGAACAGTTTTCTATCGTCCAGCCGGTCGCAGCCGAATAAAGCAATCTCATTCCGCTGGGTCGTGCAAATGGCCGTACGCGCTTGCGCCAAGCAACCGCTTAGCAAAATCAATAGTCCGCTTAAAGCCAAGTTCCGTCAGGTAGCCCCGGCACGTGTTCCGGCCCGGCGACCGGTCACTCACCACGGCGAGCAAGCTCTGCTGCTTAATAGCTCTGACGTTTTCGTGAGGACCAATTGATTTGCCCCTGATAGGCGCCCGTGGTTCTTATGGTGTCAACGCGGTGCGGGGCTTGACAAGCGATCCCCGATCCGCAGAACTGCGGTGGTCAAGAAGAACTGGCTACTTCAGTTTGGGGGACCCTCGGCGGGGTCTTCTTTATCGAAGGCAGCTTGCCGAAAAACTCTAGGAGGAATGCTATGAAAGTTTGGATGAAGCCCCAGGTTCGCGAGCAGGAAGTTGGCCTCGAGGTCACGAGCTACCTGCCGGCCGAGATCGACGTCATCTAAGACGTCTGCATCTCACTCACAACTTGTGAGCTGGATTGGCGCGGCGGTCGATAACTCGGCCGCCGTCGTCGTTTGCGGCATCGGTAGCCGCGTCTTTTTCTGCGGCGTCGGCGGCCGCCCTGCAGAGCTGTTTTCATATGATGATCCGGGTTTTGGGGTCCGCCGCGGGAGGCGGGTTTCCCCAGTGGAATTGCAACTGCCGTAACTGCGCCGATGTGCGAGCCGGAAAACCCGGCTTCAGGGCGCGGACACAGTCTTCGTTGGCCGTCAGCGCAGACGGCGTTGCGTGGGTATTGCTGAATACCTCGCCCGACTTGCGCCAGCAGATCAACGAGACGCCCCAACTGGGCTCCGTTGCCGATGGCAAGCTGCGCAACAGTCCGATCAAGGCAGCCGTTGTCACCAACGGTGACGTGGACCACGTTACCGGCCTGATCAACCTGCGCGAGGCGCAGCCGTTCTCGCGTGTATGGCTCCAAGCGGGTGATGGACACGCTGGCCGCCAATTCGATTTTCAACGTGTTGGCCAACGGCGTCGTGGCGCGCCACGACCTTCCGATGGATCGCGCGATCGGCATTGATGGCCCAGACGGCCCTACCGGCATTGCGGTGGAAGCTTTCGACGTGCCCGGCAAGGTTGCGCTTTACCTTGAAGATGCTTCCGCTGGCGGTAACTTCGGCAGTAAATCCGGCGACACCATTGGCCTCAAGGTGTCAGCGCCGGCATCCGGCAAGCACTTCTTCTACGTCCCCGGCTGCGCCGAACTGGATGCACCGCTACGCCAGCGATTGCAGGGCGCCCCGCTCGTTTTATTCGACGGTACGCTATACACTGACGATGAAATGCTACAGCAGGGCCTGATGCCGAAAACCGGCGCCCGCATGGGCCATATCAGTATCTCGGGCCCGCAGGGATCAATCGAGGCCTTCAAGGACTTAAATATCCGCAAGAGGATCTACGTACATATCAACAATTCGAACCCAGTCCTCAACGAGAACTCGCCGGAACGCAAGGCGACCGAGCAGGCGGGCTGGGAAGTCGGATACGACGGGATGGAGATAAGCCTATGAGTTCAGTTGCCGCAAAGAAGCGCGAGGCGTCCGACGCCAACGCGCCGATGCTGACAACGGCGGAATTTGAGGCAGCGATCCGTGCTGTCGGTGCTGAGCGCTATCACGACAAGCATCCATTTCATCACCTCCTGCATGGAGGCAAACTGAACAAAGGCCAGGTGCAGGCCTGGGCTTTGAACCGCTACTGCTATCAGTCGGCGGTGCCGCGCAAGGACGGCGCCTTGATCAGCCGCGCGCTGGATCGCGAGCTACGCCGTGAATGGGTTCACCGCATCCTCGACCACGACGGATTTGGCGACGAAGAAGGCGGCATCGAACGCTGGCTGGTGCTGACAGACGGCCTTGGCCTTGATCGCGACTACGTGCAGTCGATGCGCGGCGCGCTTCCCGCAACCAAGTTCGCCGTCGAGGCCTACGTGACCTTCGTGCGCGAGCAGCCCCTGACGGTCGCCGTCGCCTCGTCGCTGACCGAATTGTTCGCGCCAAAGATCCACAAGGAGCGCATCTCCGGCATGCTGGAGAACTACGACTTCATCAACGAGACGGTCATGGCGTACTTCAAACGCCGTCTCGTCCAGGCGCCGCGCGACAGCGAATTTGCCCTGCAGTACGTGCTGATCAATGCCAAGAATCGCGATGAGCAGGACGCCTGCGTCGAAGCCGTCCGCTTCAAGTGCAACGTGCTCTGGGTGCAGCTCGACGCTCTGCACCATGCCTATTTCGAACCGGGCAATATCCCGCCTGGCGCGTTCCGGCCGGGGAAAGACTGATGACAGACGTTAAGCAACCGCGCTCCCGCACGATCGTCAGCGCCACTTCCGTGTTGCGCATGCCGCCCCATATCAAGCTGCGCCACGAAGCTGGCCGCGGCCGCTGGATCATTCTGGGGCCGGAACGCGTCTTCGAGCCGGACGAGCCTGCTGTCGCAGTGTTGAAGCGATGTGATGGCGTCCGCAGTGTTACTCAGATCGTGGAAGAACTATCTAAAGAGTATGATGCGCCTGCCGCAGAGATCGAAACAGACGTTATCGGAATGTTTCAGGAGTTGGCGGACAAGGGTGTGGTGGTCGCGGCCTGACGCGATGGGAGAACAAGAGCCGTCGGCGCGGCCTGAAACGGATACCGGAGCGGTGAAGACATGAATGATCTGACCCCCGTCAAGACCCAGGACGCCGATGAGGTCCTGCAGTCGTGCGGCCGTGCGCCTGTCGGCCTGCTGGCTGAGCTGACGCACAAGTGCCCGCTGCAGTGCCCGTACTGCTCAAACCCCGTCGAGCTGGAGCGCGCCAACACGGAGCTGACGACGGCCGAGTGGCAGAGCGTCATGCGCCAGGCCGCGGACCTGGGCGTGCTGCAGATCCATCTCTCTGGCGGCGAGCCGACGGCCCGGCGCGACCTGGAAGACATCGTGCAGGTCGCGGCCGAAGTCGGCCTGTACACCAACCTCATCACCGCCGGCGTGCTGCTGACGAAAGAGCGGCTGGCCAAGCTGAAAGACCTCGGTCTCGATCACGTCCAGCTGTCCATCCAGGACGTGGACGACGCCAACGCCGAACGCATCTCGGCCTACAAGGGCGGGCTGCAGAAGAAGCGCGACGTGGGCCGCTGGGTCAAAGAGCTCGACATGCCTTTGACGGTTAACGCGCCGCTGCATCGCGCCAATATCGAGAATTTGCCGAATATCATCGACTTCGCCGTCGAACTCGGCGCCGGCCGCATCGAGGTGGCGCACGTCCAGTATTACGCCTGGGCGCTCAAGAATCGCGCCGCGCTGATGCCGTCGCGCGCGCAGGTGATCAAGACCGCGCATATCGTCGAAGAGGCAAAGGAACGCCTCAAGGGCATCATGACCTTCGACTTCGTCGTGCCGGACTATTACGCCAAGACGCCCAAGCCCTGCATGGGCGGCTGGGGCCGCGGCATCATGAACGTCACGCCGTCGGGCCGCGTTCTGCCCTGCCATGCGGCCGAGAGCCTGCCGGGCCTGGAGTTCGACAATGTCCGCGAGAAGACGCTGCGCGACATCTGGATCAACGGACAGTCGTTCCAGAAGTATCGTGGTTTTGAATGGATGAAGGAACCTTGCCGCACCTGCCCGAAGAAAGAGTTCGACTACGGCGGCTGCCGCTGCCAGGCCTTCGCGATGACGGGTGACGCGACCAACACCGACCCGGCCTGCTCGCTGTCGCCGGTCCATCAGGACTTCGTCAAGATCGCCGAGGAAGCCTCCAAGCAGGAAGCACCGGCGTTCGTCTATCGCCGCATGGCCCCGGTCAAAGCAAAGGCTCCGGCCGAGGCGTAAAAGCAAACCATCCCGATAAGCTTTTTCCTGTCGTTGCGACGCACCATCGGTGGTGCGTCAATTCACGCCACGTTCAGATGGAAAAAGCGACGATGCGCACGCATAATTGTACTGTTATGCTGACGTCGTCGTTCGACGAAAAAGTACCTCGGGAGGTAACACCATGTTGAAGTGGGCTTTGGCAGTTGGCGCTGTGCTGGTTCTGCCAGCCGTCGCATCTGCACAGGATGCAGCGAAGGGCAAGGCGGTGTTCAACACCTCCTGCAAGGCTTGCCATGACGCAGGCGAAGGCGGCGGCAAAGTCGGCCCCGGCCTGAAGGGTGTCGTCGGCGCGAAAGCCGGCACGCATCATCCGGAATACGCATACTCGGCTGCCATGAAGGGCTCCGGCCTGACGTGGGACGAAGCCACGCTGGACAAGTATTTGAGCGACTGGGCCAAGAAACTGGTTCCTGGCACGCTGATGAACTTCCCGGGCGTCAAGGACGAAGCCAAGCGCAAGGATCTCGTCGCGTATTTGAAGTCGACGGGCGGCTGATAGCTGCGGCTGTTTCTGCAAAGATAATGAGGGTCAGGGGCGTCGGGCACCTGGCCCTTTTCTTTTGGGCAATCCGAAAGAACAGTTAGTCGTCGTACGGCTCGACGCCCGTCCGCTCGATGCGTGACAGATGGGCCGACACCGTGCGGCCCGAAATCACGAGGTCCGGCGCGATCTCCGCCAATGGTACGAGCACGAAGGCGCGCTCCAATGTCCTTGGATGCGGAACGATCAAATCGGGTTCGTCGATAGCTTCGCCGCGGAACCAGATCACGTCGAGATCGATGACGCGGGGCCCCCAATGGACCTTGCGCACGCGCTTCAGTTCAGTTTCGACGGCCTGGCAACGCGCCAGGACGTCGTGCGCCGACAGGCTGGTTCGAATAGTGATGCAGGCGTTGACGAACCAGTCCTGCTCGGTGTTGCCCCACGGCGGCGTGCGATAGTCGCTGGATCGCGCAGCAAGCTGGATGGCGCCGTCCGCAGTCAGCAGGGAAATAGCGCGCGCGATGTTGCCTGCCTTGTCTCCGATATTGGAGCCAAGCGAGACGACAGCATCGAAGCTTCCACGTGCGTCTGTTTCCATGTCACGGCCCGCGTCAGTCGTATTTGACGTATGCAAAGCGCATGTCGGATTCCGGCGTTCCTTCCAGCTCGTTCTCTTCCTTGCCGGGCTGCCAGTGCACGACATCCTCGATCTTCTTTGCCAGCGCCAGATCCTTGCCGGTGATGCCCTTGGCGGAATGCGTCATCAAGCGCACTTCGACCCAGGCATAAGACAGAGTCATGTCGGGATGGTGCCAGGCGGCCTCGGCCAGATGGCCAACCGTGTTGACAACCATCAGCGTGCCCTTCCAGCTGGCCGTCTTGTAGGTGCGGCGAATCCAGCCGTCCTCAAGCTTCCACTGCGGCAGGTTCGCCTTGAGCCAGCTTTCGACCTCTGCGGGCTCCATTGCCTTCTCGCGGGTGCTCATATTGCTCTCTCCTGAACTTTAATGGACACTATGGGCCTTGCCCGAGCGCAGCTGTCCGGCGCATGTGAACACATATGCCGGACCCGCCGGACGAAGGAAAGCCTGAGACTGATGCCGACACTCGAGACGAAAGCGGCCATTCGCGTTATCGCACCCGCACGCCTGCACCTGGGCTTCCTCGATTTGAACGGTGGCCTGGGCCGCCGGTACGGCAGTATCGGCCTCGCCGTCGACAAGCCGGCTACGGACCTGACGCTGCAGCGCGCCACGCGGCCTAGCGCCAGCGGAGCCGAGAAAGACCGCACAGCCGCTCTGGTGCAACGCTTTGCCAGCCATTTTGGTCTCGCGGGCGATTTCGCCGTCGATGTTGCGACCGCCATTCCGGCACACGCGGGATTGGGTTCGGGCACCCAACTGGCGTTGGCCACCGGCGCGGCAATGATGCATCTGGCCGGCATGGCCCACGACCCGAGATCTCTTGGAGAACTCGTCGATCGTGGCGCCCGTTCAGCCATCGGCATGGCCTCCTTCACCGACGGCGGCTTCATCATTGATGGAGGCCGCGGCGAGGCAGATCGCGCGCCGCCGGTCATCGTGCGCACACCGTTCCCGGAGGCCTGGCGCGTTCTGCTCGTGCTCGACAAAACGGCCGTCGGCGTCCATGGCGACCGCGAAACCAAGGCCTTCGCAACGCTACGCGAATTTCCCCTGACGACCGCTGCCCACCTCTGCCATTTGACCTTGCTCCGCCTGCTTCCGGGGCTCGTGGAGCAGGACCTGGCGATGTTCGGCAGCGCGTTAACGGAGATCCAGGAGGTCGTCGGCGGGCACTTTTCGGGCGCCCAGGGTGGCGGCATATGGAGCAGCGAGAACGTCGGCCGGCTGATCAAGCGGATGGGCGACCTGGGTGCCAAGGGTCTCGGCCAGAGCTCCTGGGGACCGACAGGATTTGCTTTCGTGGAAAGTCAGGATGCGGCGAACAAGCTCTTTCATACTTTAGACGAAGAGGCTAAGGGGTTGGGCCTTGAAATACTGATCGTGCACGGACGCAACTCTGGGGCACAAATTTTTCCTGGCCACTAACAATCAAGACGCTGCGTCGAGCGGCGCCAACCTCAAGGGATCCACGACGATGAGTGACGCGACGCCAATTCTGCACATGCTCGCCCCGCAGAAGCATATGAGCCCGTTCGACGTGAACATGGCGGCAGACGCCGGCTACAAGGTCATCGTCCCTTACATCAACGTCGCGCTCGAAGAAGTCGGGCCCCTGATTCAGGACGCCATCTTCTCGCGCCCGCCCGACTACGGCGTGCGCACCGGCTTCTTCATGGGCGGCAAGGACGCCATCCTCGCCCTCGACATGATGGACGCGGCCGCCAAGGCCATGGTGCCGCCGTTCCAGTGCTCGGTGTTCGCTGATCCGGCCGGCTCGTTCACGACGGCGGCCGCGATGGTTGCCTGCGTCGAGCGCCAGCTGAAGCAGAAGTTCAATCGCGGCTGGAAGGGCACCAAGGTCGCCGTGTTCGGCGCAACCGGCGTCGTCGGCTTCGCATCCTCGATCATCTCCGCGCTTGAAGGCGCAGACGTCACGCTCGTTGCGCATCGCGGCGTCGATCGCGTCGTCAAGTCGGCCGCTGTCTCGAAGGAGCGCTTTGGCGTCGACCTCAAGGCTGTCGCTGGTGAAACCGAAGAGCAGAAGCGCGACATCATCGCCAATGCCGAGGTGATTTTTGCAGCTGCCGCCGCCGGCGTTCGCGTGGTCTCGGCCGAACACATGGCCGGCGCCAAGAACCTGCTCGTCGTAGCCGACGTCAATGCCGTGCCGCCTCCGGGCGTCGACGGCATGGAGCTGTTCATGGATGGCGAGAAGCTGCCGAACAGCAACGTGCTCGGCATCGGCCCGCTCGCCATCGGCGACATCAAGTACAAGACCGAATCCGGCCTGTTCAAGCAGATGCTGGCTTCGAAGGAGCCGCTGGCCCTCGACTTCCGTCACGCATTTGCGCTGGCGCGGCAGCTCACGGCTTGACAGCCAAGTCTGTCCTGATTGCCTCCTATTCCGGGCGGGCGCTAGCAGCGTCCGCCCGTCGTGCTGGTTATGTGCCCCTTGTCGTCGACGCTTACGGCGATACGGATACGCGGGAGGCGGCCGCCGCAGTTCGCTGCCTACCCGACGCAATCGAGCACGGCTTCCGTGCCGCCCCTTTGCTCGGCGCGCTCGCCGAGATCGCGTCAGCCAACGGCGATGAGCCGATAGGTCTGATCCTCGGCGCTGGCTTCGAGGACACGCCGGGGCTGATCGAGACGTTGGCGCAGCACTACACGCTGCTTGGCTGCATGCCGGAAACGGTGCGCCGCTGCTCCGAGCCGAAAGACCTGTTCGGCCTGCTCGCGCACATGGGAATCCCGCACCCTGAAACCAGCCTGACGCCGCCTGCGGACGGCACGGGCTGGCTGTCGAAACTCGCCGGCGGCAGCGGCGGCACGCACATCGCCCGCTGTACACGTCACCCCACGGCGATGCCGCATCGCTATTTCCAGCGCGCCGTTCCAAGCGAGGCGCTCTCGATCTCGGCGATGGGCATCACCTCGGACAAGGGCGCTGCGTTTGCCTTCTCGCGGCAGTGGGTCGATCCCGCGCCGCGGCGGCCGTATCGCTACGGCGGCGCCGTCGGCAACATCGAGATCGACACAGATCTGGAAGCCCGATTAGTCGACACGATGCTGGCGCTGTGCGACGCACTAAAGCTCGCGGGCCTGGTCTCGTTCGACTTCCTCGTCGCCGGCGGCGAGCCCATGCTGGTCGACGTCAATCCGCGGCCCGGCGCCACGCTCGACGTGCTCGACGATGCAAAGGGCACCCTGTTCAAGGCGCATCTGGCGGCAGTCTCCGGCGAAGATCCCATCGACGTTCTGCAGGACGGCTGGGCGCCCGCCACGGTCGCTGCCGCATACCTCTACGCCGACCGCGGCAAGCTGACCGTGCCGGCCATCGCCTGGCCCGAATGGGCGGCGGACCGCCCAGCGCCGGGCGCGGTCATCGAACATCACACGCCGCTGGCCACCGTGATCGCGGAGGCAGCGACGCCGGAGGCCGCGGAAGCCTTATGCCGCGAACGCCTGTCCGCGCTCGAACAGATGCTGTATCAAAGCCAAAATTTGGAGGACGCCTCGTCATGAACAAGCAAGCAAGCCCGAGCGTATCGGCCTATTCCGCCCGCATCGTCGACAGCATCGTGGCCGATGCCATCGCGCTTCGCTGCGCGGTCTCGACCGGGGAAGCCGGCGAGCGCCTGATCGACATGGGTGCCAGCGTGCTAGGCGGGCTGGAAGCAGGACGCCGCCTGGGCGAGGTTTGCATGGGCGGCCTTGGCACCGTGGCGATCACCAGCGCATCGGGCAACGAGCGCTGGCCGCTCGGCGTCGTCGTGCATTCGACCAACCCGGTCATCGCTTGCCTCGGCAGTCAGTATGCCGGCTGGACGATCACGGAAGAGGACAGCGGTTTCTTCGCCCTCGGCTCCGGGCCCGCACGCGCGCTGTCACGTGTCGAGGAGCTGTATACCGAGCTCGGCTACGTCGACAGCCACAAGAAGACGGCTCTCGTCATCGAAGGCGACAAGGCGCCGCCCGCGTCGGTCGTCAAGAAAGTCGCCAGCGCTTGCAATGTCGATCCCAGCGACCTGACGATCCTGTTCGCGCCGACACACAGCCTCGCCGGTACGGTGCAGATTGCCGCCCGCGTGCTCGAAGTCTCGCTGCACAAGGCGCACGCGCTGCACTTCAATCTGGACAACATCATCGACGGTTATGGCGTCGCGCCGATCGCCCCGCCGGTGCCCGACTTCGTCAAGGCCATGGGCCGCACCAACGATGCCATCATCTACGGCGGCCGCATCCAGCTGTTCGTCAAGGGATCCGACGACGACGCCAAGAAGCTGGCCGACAATCTGCCCTCGAGCACGTCGAGCGCCTACGGTAAGCCCTTCGCGGACATCTTCTCGGAGGTGAACGGCGACTTCTACAAGATCGACGCCATGCTGTTCAGCCCGGCACTCGTCACTGTCTCAAACGTCGAAACCGGCCGCTCCTTCCAGGCCGGCAAGCTTGCCCCCGAAATCGTCGAAGCCAGCTTTGCGTGATGTGATCCCCTCTATCCGTGCTTACGGGGAGAGGGTTGAGGGTGAGGTGAGGGGCAGGTTCGAGCCGCATCGTCTCGACAATGGTGTCCAAATGTCTCTGATCGGCCGCAACGTCTCCCACTCTCACCGTCATCCCGGCGCAGGCCGGGACCCACGCCAGCATCAGCGCGGGCAACGCCCGCAGGACCTGGCCGCTGCTTTGCAGCCAGATCCTGCAACGTGGAGCGTGGAGAGACTTGCGTGGATCCCGGCCTGCGCCGGGATGACGGTGTTGGGTGTGGTCAAGACGTCGACGCCGATCAGGGTGGGCATATAGGTGGCCGCTCCGTTCCGCATCGTTCTGTTCGTCGAGGAAGAAGGTGGCGACTGGCATGCGCGTCGCCTCGCCAAGGCGATGGAAGCCCGCGGCGCCGAAGTCGTCACCACCACACTGACGCGCTGCGCCTTCGACACCGCGGCACCAAGCGGGCTCGATATTCCCGGCTTCGATGGCGGGCTGCCGGACGGCGCGTTCGTCCGCTCGATCTCGGCCGGCGGGCTGGAGCAGATCACTTTCCGGCTCGGCATCCTGCACGCACTGCGCGTCAGCGGCGTGCGCGTCTGGAACGATGCGCGCGCCATCGAGCGGTGCGTCGACAAATCCACCGCCACGTTCCTGTTCCGCAAAGCCGGCCTGCCGACACCTGCAACGCGCGTCGTTGAAGGTGCTGCCGCAGCGCTTGCGCATGCGGAGGCGACGGCACAACCGCTTGTCGTG
This sequence comes from uncultured Pseudomonadota bacterium, assembly GCA_963846845.1. Lineage (GTDB taxonomy): Bacteria > Pseudomonadota > Alphaproteobacteria > Rhizobiales > Hyphomicrobiaceae > JAKAXS01. Next base: position 79,144 of record CAWJXQ010000002.1, read on the forward strand.
AAGCCGTTGTTCGGGAGCCAGGGCAACGGCGTCATGAAGGCGGCCACGCCAGCCGAACTGCCGCCGCCAGAAGCTATGGGGCAGGTCTATTATATGCAGCCCTACCTGCGCGCGACCGATGCCACCGAGTTTGAGGACTGGCGCGTCTTCGTGTCCTGCGGACGCATCCTGTCGGCCATGGTGCGCCGGTCGAACTCGTGGATCACCAACGTGCATCAGGGCGCGGCTCCGCAGGCGCATCTACCGAGTTACGAAATGCAACGTTTAGCGCTGGCCGCTACGCAGGTGGTCGGTGCCGACTACGCCGGTGTCGATCTCATTGCCGGGCCCGATGGCGAACTGCTCGTGCTGGAGATCAATTCCAATCCGGCCTGGAAAGGCCTTCAGAGCGTGACCGACGTGGAGATCGCCGATACACTCGCGGACGACTTCCTCATCGCCCTCCGCTCGGTGCCGCGCAGATGACCGCCCTTCTCACCGAGACCGAAATCCGCAACGCCTTCCTGGATGCCTGCCGTGCCGAGTTGCAGGCCATAAAGGCGGGCAACGTGCATGTCCACGCTGCCGGACACGACATGGAGGTGGCTCAGTTCGAGGCCGCTGCCGAAGCGGCGGCCCCGCATATCGGCAACGCCAACCTGCATGTCGGTGAGCGGATACGGTTGGCCGTTGAGGCCAGCTTCGCTGCCGCCGGCTGCAATACAAATCTCGGCATCGTGCTGTTGTGCGCCCCGCTGGCGGCCGCCGCCGAAGCGCCAATCGCCACCACGAACCTAGCTACTCGGCTGTCCCTCATTCTTACGACGCTCGGCAAGCAGGACGCGGCTGAGGTCTACCGCGCCATCGCTCACGCCAATCCAGGCGGCCTGGGCAAAGTGGAGACCGAGGACGTCGCGGCCGCGCCCGCCGTCACGCTTCTGCGGGCCATGGACCTGGCCAAGGACCGCGATCGCATCGCCAATGCCTACGTCACGAATTTCGCCGACATCTTCGATTTCGCCCTGCCGCGCCTGGCGGCCGCCCGGCGCGAGGAGCGATCCGAGGAGAATGCCATCGCCTCGTTGCACATGAGCTTGCTGGCGAAATTCCCCGATAGCCATATCGCGCGCAAATATGGGCCTGTTCGCGCAGAGGAAATCCGCGCCGCTGCCGCGGTCATACGCCCGCGCGTCTTTCCGTTAACGTCGCGTGATGCACGCGACCGATTGCTCGCATTTGATGCATCGCTGAAAACTGAACGGGTTAATCCTGGCACGACAGCCGACTTCGTTGTCGCAAGCCTCTTTACTGACACAATAATCCGTCGCGGGCGCCATACGGCCGCAGCTTAGCCTCTTGTCGAATAGACAAGGCTGGCGTAAGTGATTTCCCGGTGCCCCGGCACCGCTATCTGGCCAACCGGTCCGGTGACGCCCGTCATCGTACGCAGCCAACAAAGATAGCCCGAGAAATCGACCCGCACCCGACTGACCCCCGATGGTCCTTCGGGGGTGCGTCGGCGACGAACTGTTCACAAATTTTGGGAGGAATCTCCATAATGGCTAAGATTAACCGCGTACTGGTCGGCGAGTTGCTCGTCGGCGACGGCAACGAAGTCGCTCACATCGACCTGATCATCGGACCGCGCGGCAGCGCAGCTGAAACCGCGTTCTGCAACTCGCTGACGAACAACAAGGACGGCTTCACGTCGCTCCTCGCCGTCATCGCGCCGAACCTGGCTTGCAAGCCCAACACCGTCATGTTCAACAAGGTCACCATCAAGGACGCCCGTCAGGCCGTTCAGATGTTTGGCCCGGCCCAGTACGGCGTCGCCAAGGCGATTCAGGACTCGGTTGCTGAAGGCGTGATCCCCGCTAACGAAGCTGACGACGTCTACGTTTGCGTTGGCGTGTTCATCCACTGGGAAGCTGCCGACGACGCCAAGATCCAGGACTACAACTACCGCGCCGTGAAGGAAGCTCTGGCTCGCGCCATCGCTGGCAAGCCGACCGCTGCTGAAGCAACCGCTCAGCGCAACTCGGCATCGCATCCCTTCGGTGCCAAGACTTGAAGCGGACACCGTCCACAGCAGGATGACACACCTCCTATGAAGGGGGGTCTGCTGCAGCGATTGGGTAGACTGCTTGCCGGCCGTTGGAACGGCTGACACTGCGGGAGTGGTAGGGAACTTCCACCCTGGCACGTGACGACCCTAATCAAAGGCCGGTGATCTCTCTGAGATCACCGGCCTTAATTTTTTGCGCGTGCAGCGCCGAGGCGACGAGGGCGCCATAGGCGCCTGCATCGCGAGCCGCATTGAGGTCGGCGATGCCGCGGATTCCGCCGGCGGCATAAACGTGAGCCTGCGGCGCGAGCTTGGCGATTTGCGCGATCCGCGCGAGATCCGGTCCGCCATCTGAGCCGACGCGCGCCAACGTCATCACGATGACCCGAGACGGCCACAAGTCCGGCCGCTGCAAAAGCCTAGCCGGTCCGATAAATTCGTCGCCGCGAAAATCGAGAGAGAGCACCGCGCGCTGCGGGAGAGGCGTCTGAATGTCTTGCTCGCTCAGGACCTCGGAGCCGATGACATCAACGCTGCTCGCTGGGGCATCGCCTGGCTTCAAGCCAGCGTCGATCCAGAATTCCACCCCGGGCAGCGCCTTCAGCAGCGACTGAGCCAAACCGGTATTGGCGCCGCGGCCTTCGATGCCGTCAAGATCGGCGACGTAGATGGTCGAGAACGGATAGAGGCTGCGATACGCCCGCGCGACTGCAAGCGGTGGCAGAGCCATCTCGCCGGTCAACTGGGGGTCAGACCCATGGGTCTGACCCCATTCCGCCGTGCTCTCCGAAGTAACCAGCGGCGTCACCAACGGCTGATAATTGGCGCGATCACCGGCCACCGCGCGCACTGCGATGCCGTGCCGGACGTCGATAACGGGAATAATATGCATGACTGCCGCGCTCCTTCCCGATGGTGTATCACGGCGCAAACTCAGCGAGCAGCAACATGAGCATCACAGCAGGACTGGACGTTGGCGGCGCGCACCTCAAGGTGGTGCGAACGGAATCGGGTCGCGTCACGCACGTCGAACAGATCCCCTGCCCGCTGTGGCAAGGCATGCCGCATCTCGACCAGGCGCTCGAGACGGCGAAGCCTCTGATCGCCGATGCAGGAACGGTCGCAATCACGATGACCGGCGAGCTGTCGGATCTCTTCGCCGACCGGCGCGAGGGAGTGGAAACGCTCGTTCGGAAGCTCGATGCGGAGTTCGGCGGCAAGGCACGCTTTCTGGATGGGACGCCGCGGCTTCGGCTCCGCCACCGAGGCCATCGCCAATTATATCGACGTCGCCTCGACCAACTTCCTCGCGACCGCTGCCCTCGTCGCCCGCCATCATGCCGACGCGCTGCTGATCGACATGGGTTCCACTACGACGGACATCATAGCCATCCGAAACGGATCGCCCGACATCGTGGGGCTGACGGATGCCGACCGCCTCGCGACGTTGGAACTCGTCTACACCGGCCTGACGCGCACGGCCGTGATGGGCGTGGCAACGTCGGCGGAATTCCAGGGCCGACGCCAGGGCCTGTGCCGCGAGTACCTGGCGACGATGGCCGACGTGCGCCGCATCCTCGGCGAGCTCCCCGACGGGGTCGACCAACACGCCACCGCAGATGGCCGCGGCAAGTCCGTGCCCGAAAGCATCGGACGTTTCGCCCGCATGTTCGGCCGTGATGCGGCCGACGGATCGGAGGGAGACTGGCGCGCTGCCGCGGCAGCGATCGCGGAAGCGCAAGTGCAGTCCATCACGGAGGGCTGTGAAGCGGTGATCCGGCGCGCCGGTTTGCCTATCCAGGCGCCGATTATCGTCGCAGGCATCGGCGCCGGCGTCGTCGCGACGAGCATCGCCTCGCGCGCGAACCGCGCGGCGGTCTTCTTCGGTGATCTGGCCGGGGCTGACGACAGCACGAGAGCAGCCGCGACGCGCTGTGCGCCAGCGGTTGCCGTCGCGCTACTCGTTAAAGGTGGTTCGCGCACAGCGCTCGCGTAACGAGTGTTGGCGGGCTCACGCCGTCGCCGTCTTCACGTCGACGAACTTGATCTCGGGATTTTTGTCGGCGGTCCACTGCTGGTTGTAGATCGAGGTGCCGAGGAAGACGGGGTCGCCGTCGAGGTCGAGGGAGATTTGCGGACGGTACTTGGTCATGAACGCCTTCAACGTCAGCGGGGTCGTCGCAGCTGATCCAGCGTACCGTCTCGCATGGCGCCTGCTCGAAGCCGCTTTGCAGGCCGTACTCGTGCTCCAGCCGGTCGGCGAGCACGTCGAGCTGAAGTGCGCCGATGACGCCGACGATGGGCTGCATACCGTCGACAGGCGTGAAGAGCTGGACGACGCCCTCCTCCGCCATTTCTTGCAGCGCATCCTTGAGCTTACGCGCCTTGATCGCGTCGCCGAGGCGAATCCGACGCAGGATTTCCGGCGCAAAACTCGGGATGCCGAGGAACGTCACGTCCTCGCCTTCGGTCAGGGCGTCGCCGATGCGCAGCACGCCGCGGTTGGGAATACCCACGACGTCGCCGGCGAACGCCTCCTCCGCGATCGAGCGATCCTGCGCGAAGAAGAACTGCGGCGCCGTCAGGGCCATCACCTTGCCGGTGCGCACGACTTTCGCTTTCATTCCGCGCGTCAGTTTCCCCGAACACACGCGCATGAAGGCGATGCGGTCGCGGTGATTGGGATCCATGTTCGCCTGGATCTTGAAGACGATGCCGGTCATGCGCGGCTCGCTGGCATCGATCGTGCGCGTCGAGGCCACCTGGCTGCGCGGCGGCGGGGCAAACTTGATGAGCGCGTCGATCAGGTCGCGGACGCCGAAGTTGCGCAGGGCGCTGCCGAAGAACACCGGCGTCAGCGTGCCCTGGCGGAATTTCTCCAGGTCGAACGTATTGCACACGCCCTCGACGAGTGAGATTTCCTCGCGCCATGCCGCGGCCGCATCCGGCTCAAGCAGCTTGTCGATCGCGGGGTCTTCCGGCCCGGAGATCGCGATGCCGTCGGCGTCCTCGTCGATCTGGCGAATGCGTGGGTTGGCGAGATCGTACGTTCCCTTGAACCCGCGTCCCTGGCCGATCGGCCAGACCATCGGCACCGTGTCCAGTGCCAGCGTCTTCTCGATCTCGTCGAGCAGTTCCAGCGGTTCGCGCGCCTCGCGGTCCATCTTGTTGATGAAGGTGACGATGGGGATGTCGCGCATGCGGCAGATTTCGAACAGCTTGCGCGTGCGTGCCTCGATGCCCTTGGCCGCGTCGATCACCATGATGGCGCTGTCGACCGCCGTCAGCGTGCGATAGGTGTGATCGGAGAAGTCTTCGTGGCCCGGCGTGTCGAGCAGGTTGAAAACGGCGCCGCCGTACTCGAACGTCATGACGGACGTCACGACCGAAATGCCGCGCGACTTTTCGATCGCCATCCAGTCCGACCGCGTCGACTGGCCGCCCTTTTTTGCCTTCACCTGGCCAGCCAGCTGAATGGCGCCGCCGAGCAGCAGCAGCTTTTCCGTCAGCGTGGTCTTACCCGCGTCAGGATGCGAAATGATCGCGAACGTGCGCCGCCGCGCAATTTCCCGAGCCAGCCCCGTCTGCGGGCCAGCCTTCTGGGGTGCTGCGGCTGCTCCTGCCGTGGCGGCCACGGCCTGATCGTCTTGCATCGTCAATTGCCTGTCGTTGGTTTGGGGTGCCTATAGCACCGTTCGCGCCGATGCGCATTTCCGTAGAATCCTGGCCGTAGAACAGGCCGTTTACGGCGCGCGGAGCCATTTACGCTGCGCGGACCGGGCGCGGCCCGCTGCCGCCCGAAAGTGCTAGTGTCCGCCCGCGCGGGTCTGCGGACTGGCCGTCCTGCGCTTCGAGGACATGATGTTTACCGCACGCCTTCACACCACGATTCATGAGATCCCGCAGGAAACCTGGAATGGGTTCTTCCCGGGCGATGCGGAAGGCTGGGCGTATTATGCCGCATGCGAGGAAGCCCCTCTGGCCGGCTTCGACGTGGCTTATGTGGCCGTTTCGGACGCCGCCGGCAAGGTCGTCGCCGCGGCACCGATTTTCCACACGCAGCACGAGTTGTACGCCTCTATCAGCGGACCCATCCGCCGCGCACTCGATGCCATCGCCAAACGCATTCCCCGCTTCCTGTCGCTGGGTGTCACCGGCCTCGGCTCGCCGCAGGTCGACCGCTGCCATATCGGCCTGGACGCCACGCTGACCCGCGATGAGAAGCTCGGCGCGATGCAGGCCCTGCTGGCGGAACTGGGGAGCGCGAGCCGCGCGCACGGCAACAAGCTGCTCGCCATCAAAGACCTGGAAGATACCGTCGCGCCCGAGATCGGTGAGGCGCTGCAGGCGTTCGGGTTCGCCAAGATCCGCAGTTTGCCGAATGCCTACCTCGACCTTCCGTTCGCCAGCTGGGAGCTGTTCCTGAAGTCTCACTCGCGCTCGTCCTCGCGCTATTTCACGCGCAAGGAGCGGACGCTGGAGCGAATGCGGCTGGAATACCGGGAAGAAATCGGCGACCTGTCGCCGAAACTGCACGCGCTCTATGAGCAGACGCGCGGCCAGTCGAAGGGCGACTATGGCGCCTTCGAAACGCTGCACCCCAACTTCTTCGACGCCGTGAAGCGCTACTGCGGCGACCGTGCGCAGTTCATGCTGTGCTGGCTCGACGAGGAACTCGTCGGCTTCCAGCTGCTGATGGTGGGCGACAAGGAGTTGTCAGGCAAGGTCATCGGCATGGACTACGCGGTGGCGCGCGAGTTGAACCTCTACTTCGTCAACATCAACCAGGCGATCCGCCTGGCCATCAACCGCCGCATCCCGCACGTCCGCATGGGCAACACGGCATACGCGGTGAAGATGGTCTACGGCGCGCGCCTGGCGCCGCACTGGATCTATTTCAAGCACCGCAGTGCCGTCGTGAATGCGCTCTTAAAGAAGCTTGCCCCGCTCATCGACTACGAGCGCAATGACCCCGACCTCATCAAGATCCGCCGCGAGCAAGCGGAGAAGGCTGCAAGCGCGAAGGCATAGCGCCTGCGCTGGCAGCGCCCATCGCGCCTGAGAAAGCCGCCGCTTAGCCTCAATCTTGCCTCAGGCGGTGGACTAAACTTTCATCACGCGACTTCTCAAAAACGGGGGAGAGGACGCAAACGTCAACCTGATTAGCAGATTGCAGCCTGTCACGCGGCGTGGCGTGTCCGGCAACGGCCTGCTGTTGTCATGCGTGCTTTTGTAATGCGTATCTGGGGGAAGTTGCGATGTTGATGCGTTCTGCTGCCCACTTCACGAGTGAAACCGCTACGTCGCGCGATATCGAGCCTTCGGACAGGCTGGTCATCCGCGAGCGCATCGTCGAAACCGGCGAGTGGACGATCTCGATCCCCGCCATCGCCACCGTTTCCGTCAGCGCCGAACGCAGATCCATCTATCGCGGTGCGCTGCTTACGGCCGCCGGCACAACCGCACTGGCGGGCCTGGCCAACTATGTCGCCGCGCTGGTGACGCCGGCACTGCCGATCCTCGTTGCCGCGCTGGCTTTGACGGCGATCTTCGCGCTGCTCAGCGTTCGTACCAAGAGCAGCTACGTGTTGGCATTCACGTCCAACGACGGCAGCCGATGCTGCGTTTCATCGAAGAACCAGGCCGAATTGAACGACATCCGCACGTTCCTGGCCGAAAAGATCAATCGCCAGGATTGCCGCGCCTGCCGCGTATTCCATCTCAATAGTGGGAGCGGCGCGAACGGCGCCCTCGGCGTAAACGAGGCACTGCGCGCGATTTCCGAACGCGCCGACGCGACGGCCGTCGCGGTAGCCACGCACCCGGTTCCGGACGCCCATCACCTCGACCAGCCAATCGCTCTGATGCCTGCCCTGGACGCCCCGCCCGCCCCGCGCGATGCCTCCGGTGGCGTCGACTATTCCAGCGTGCTGGCCCAGGTCACGGACCTTCATCGCTTCTACGAACGTCATCCGCAGGCAACGCATATCCGCGAACGGCTGTCTGAAATGGAGCTGTTGATGCGATCCGGCACGCCCTCGGCGCCCCAGCAGGTTCGCGTGCGGGAATTGGCGCTCGACCTGTCGAACATCATGTCGGCCTATCCGCACATGACGCAGTTGTTCGCCCACGTCAGCCGCCTGGTCAGCCGCTGAGCGCGCAACGTCAGTGAACACTGGAATTTTGGGTCTTGATTGTTGCGCAATCTCGCAGAAAGTCAGGCGTGGAAGCGCCTGCGGAGACCCAAGCCTTGACGTCAGTGCCAGATATAGCGCGGCAGCAAGAACATCAGCGCCGTAACCTGCAGCAGTCGATTGTGCTGTTGGCGGGCATCGGCGTGCTGCTGGTGCTCGCCACGGCAATCGTCTGGGGGCTGCCGGGCGCCGTAATGACGGCGGCAGTGCTGGCGGGGCTGTTCGTGCTGGCGCCGCGCGTGCCGCCGGAAGCCGTCATGCGGCTTTACCGTGCTACGTATGTTCCATCCGGCGGCAGCGATCAGTTGTCGAGCCTGGTCGATGTCATCGCCCACCGCGCCGGCTTGCCCAATCGGCCCCGCCTCTACGTCATCCCGAGCATGACGCTCAATGCCTTTGCCACCGGTTCGCCCAAGCATTCGGCGATCGCCGTCACGGAGGGGCTGTTGCGGCGCCTGTCCCTGAGAGAGATTTCCGGGGTGCTGGCGCACGAGATCAGCCATATCCGCAACAATGACCTGGAGGTGATGAACCTGGCGGACGTCATGACGCGCTTTCTGCAACTGCTGTCCTACGTCGCGCTGATCCTGGCCGCGCTCAACCTGTTCGCCATGTTGTCGGGCGAGCAGGTTGTTTCCTGGTGGACGGTATTGCTGCTCTACACGGCGCCGGCGATTTCATCGCTGCTGCAGCTGGGATTGTCGCGCACGCGCGAGTTCGATGCGGATCGCGAAGCGGCAGGCCTTACCGGCGATGCCATCGGGCTGGCGTCGGCGCTGCGTCAACTGGAGAGCGACACCGGGCATTTCTGGGAAGACCTGATGTTTCCAGTGCCGGGCCGCCGGGTGCCGCAACCGTCGCTGCTACGATCGCACCCGACCAACGACGAGCGGATCTCACGGCTGCTGTCTCTGCACGGTCAACCGCAGCACGAACCGATCGTGATCGTCGAACAGCCGATGATTTCACTGGTGGGGCTGGGGCCCATCGAAATGCGCCCGCGCTACCGCTGGCCGGGGCTGTGGTATTGAGCGTCAACGAACGCGTGGATGGCGGGATCCTCGGGACAAGCCTGGACAAGCCCGAGGATGACATTGCGTTTGGCCGACAGGCCTACTTCCACTCGACCTTGAGGACTTCGTACGAGCGTGCGCCCTTGGGTGTCACGACTTCGGCGCTGTCGCCCTTGGACTTGCCGATGAGGGCGCGGGCGATGGGCGAGGAGATCGAGATCTTGCCGTCCTTCACGGACGCTTCCGTGTCGCCGACGATCTTGTATTTCACCTTTTCTTCGGTGTCCTCGTCGACCAGCGTGACGGTGGCGCCGAACTTTACGGTCGAGCCCGAAAGCTTCGACGTATCGATGATGTCGGCACGCGAGACCTTGTCCTCCAACTCGGCGACGCGGGCTTCATTCATGCCCTGCGCTTCCTTGGCGGCGTGATACTCGGCATTTTCCGAAAGGTCGCCGTGCGCGCGCGCTTCCGAGATCGCCTGGATGATCCGCGGGCGCTCTTCGGCCTTCAGACGATGCAGTTCCTCTTCGAGCTTCTTGTAGCCCTCGATCGTAACCGGAACCCGTTCCATCGACATTGCTAACGTCTCCCAGAAGGCCTGGCTATCCTTGCCAGCGCCTGTAACGCATAGGTCTCTTTGAACGCGTGAGGGATCTGGCCAGCCCGGTGAGACCCCCGGCTGACCTTCAGAATCAGGACGCGCGGTTTACGTAAGTCTGCAATGGCGCCACGTTTAAGGCACCCGACTTAAGGGCTTTGATGGCCCGCGTAACCGCAATCGCACCCGATAAAGTAGTATAGTATGGGATATGGTGAAGCAAGGCCGAGCGCCGGATGTCCTTGCTGTCCGATAGCGCCTTTGCACCTGCAGTTGTATTGAATACCAGCTGCACACCGCCATTTTTGATAGCATCCACGATGTGCGGCCGGCCCTCGAGAACCTTGTTGACGGCCTCGCACTGAACGCCGTTTGCTTCCAGATGGCGCTTCGTGCCGCGCGTGGCGATAATCTTGAAGCCCATGGTCTGAAGGTCCCGCAGCGGCGCCACGATCCGATCCTTGTCCGTCGCTTTGACCGACGCGAATACCGTGCCTTGCAGCGGCAGCACGAGGCCGGCGCCGAGCTGGCTCTTGTAGAAGGCCAGTGCGAAATCGGTGTCGATGCCCATGACCTCGCCGGTGGACCGCATCTCCGGTCCCAGGATCGGGTCGACCCCCGGGAAACGGGCAAACGGGAACACGGCTTCCTTCACGGCGATATGGTTCAGCTTCTCGCGCTTCAGGCCGAAATCGGCCAGCGGCTTGCCGGCCATGATCTGCGAGGCGATGGCCGCGATCGGCTGGCCGATCACCTTGGCGACGAACGGCACGGTGCGCGAGGCCCGCGGGTTCACCTCCAGGATGTAGATCTGATCGTCCTTGATCGCGAACTGTACATTCATGAGGCCGACAACGCGGAGAGCGAGGGCGAGTTCCCGCGTCTGACGTTCGAGTTCGGCGATAACCTCATCGCTCAGCGTGTGCGGCGGCAGCGAACAGGCGCTGTCACCGGAATGGATGCCCGCCTCTTCGATGTGCTCCATGATGCCGGCGACGAACGTATCCTTGCCGTCGGATAGGCAGTCGACGTCCACCTCGACGGCGTCGGTCAGATAGCGATCGATCAGCAGCGGGCGCTTGGGCGAAACGATCAGTTCAGAGGGGCGGTCCAGCGTGGCCGACAGCCGGGCGATGTACCGGTCGATCTCCGGGCCGTCGTGGACGATTTCCATGCCGCGGCCGCCGAGAACGTAGCTGGGCCGGATGACGACGGGATAGCCGATGCCGTCGGCGATGGCGCGCGCTTCGCTCGGATTGCCGGCAATGCCGCTTTCCGGCTGCGCCAGCTTCAGCTTGGTGATCAGCGCCTTGAAGCGATCGCGGTCTTCGGCCAGGTCGATCGCGTCCGGGCTGGTGCCGAGGATGGGCACGCCGGCCTCTTCAAGAGCGGCGGCAAGCTTCAGCGGCGTCTGGCCGCCGAACTGCACGATCACACCCTTGACCGTGCCGTTCGTTTGTTCGGTGCGGATGATCGCCAGCACGTCTTCGGCCGTCAGCGGCTCGAAGTACAGGCGGTCCGACGTGTCGTAGTCGGTCGAGACGGTTTCCGGGTTGCAGTTGACCATGATGGTCTCGTACCCGGCCTTCGTCAGCGAGAAGCAGGCGTGGCAGCAGCAGTAATCGAACTCGATGCCCTGGCCGATGCGGTTCGGCCCGCCGCCAAGAATGATGATCTTTTCGCGGTCGGTCGGGTGCGACTTCGGATACCGGTTCGCCGTCGAGGCCCGTCTCGTAGGTCGAATACATGTACGCCGTGGGCGAGGCAAACTCGGCCGCGCACGTGTCGATGCGCTTGTAGACCGGCTCGACGTTGGCGGCCTTGCGTGCCGCGCGCACATCCGCCTCGCTGAGGCCGGCGAGCTTGGCCAGCCGCGTATCGGAGAAGCCGTTGGCCTTGAGGTTGCGCAGGTGCTGCGCGGACTTCGGCAGGCCGTGCGCCTTCACGCGCGCTTCCAAGTCGATGATTTCCTGCAGGCGCGCGATGAACCACGGGTCGATCTTGCAGAACGCATGCACCGTCTCGTGATCGACGCCGAGGCGCAGCGCCTGGGCCACCTTCAGCAGGCGGTCTGGCGTCGGCTGGCTTAACGCGGCGCGAATGACGTTCTTGTCGTCGCCGCCGCCCAGGCCTTCCAGCGCGATGTCGTCGAGGCCGGTCAGCCCCGTTTCCATCGAGCGCAGAGCTTTCTGCAGGCTTTCGTTGAACGTGCGGCCGATGGCCATCACCTCGCCGACCGATTTCATGGCGGTCGTCAGGGTGGGGTCGGCACCGGGAAACTTCTCGAAGGCAAAGCGCGGGATCTTGGTGACGACGTAGTCGATCGTCGGCTCGAACGAGGCCGGCGTGGCGCCGCCCGTGATGTCGTTGTCGAGTTCGTCGAGCGTGTAGCCGACGGCCAGCTTGGCTGCGACCTTGGCGATCGGGAAGCCGGTCGCCTTCGACGCCAGCGCCGAGGACCGCGACACGCGCGGGTTCATCTCGATGACGACGAGGCGGCCGTCGTCCGGGTTCACGGCGAACTGCACGTTCGAGCCGCCGGTCTCCACGCCGATCTCGCGCAGGACCGCGATCGAAGCGTCGCGCATGATCTGATATTCTTTGTCGGTCAGCGTCAGCGCCGGGGCGACAGTGATCGAGTCGCCCGTGTGCACGCCCATCGGGTCGAGGTTCTCGATCGAGCAGATGATGATGCAGTTGTCCGCGCGGTCGCGGACGACTTCCATCTCGTACTCTTTCCAGCCGAGCAGGCTCTCGTCGATCAGGATCTGGCCGACGGGCGAGGCATCGATGCCGGAGCGCGCGAAAAGTTCGAACTCTTCGCGGTTGTAGGCGACACCGCCGCCCGTGCCGCCGAGCGTGAAGGCCGGCCGGATGATCGCCGGCAGCCCGACCGTCTCCAGCGCGCCCAGCGCTTCGGCCACGCCCGCTGCCGTATTGTAGCTGACGATGTTGCCGTCGGCGTCGTGCACCGGGGGCGACGTGACGATCGTGGAGCGCGGGCTTTCCAACCCGATCTTGTCCATCGCCTCGCGGAACCGCCTGCGGTCTTCCGCCTTGTCGATGGCATCGCCGTTGGCGCCAATCAGCTCGACGCCGAATTTCTTCAGGATGCCGCGCTTTTCAAGCGCCAGCGCCGTGTTCAGCGCGGTCTGGCCGCCCATCGTCGGCAGCAGCGCATCGGGCCGCTCGGCCTCGATGATCTTGGCGACGATCTCCGGGGTAATCGGCTCGACATAAGTTGCATCGGCCAGTTCCGGATCGGTCATGATCGTTGCCGGATTGGAGTTGACCAGAATGATCCGGTACCCCTCCTCCTTCAACGCCTTGCACGCTTGCGTGCCGGAATAATCGAATTCGCAGGCTTGGCCGATCACGATCGGCCCAGCCCCTATGATGAGGATGGAAGAGATGTCTGTCCGCTTTGGCATGGCAAGCGCGTCTTCTATTGAAGGGAATGGCGTTTGGCTATAGGCCGCGAGCTTAAAGTTGATGCAACGCAGCGAAATTCCGGCCTGCGGCCTTTCGCCTGGGGCTTTCCACCGTCTTTACCCTAGCTGGACATGGCCTAAGCGAATTTGGCATGAGACGTGGCAAATCATGTGTCCAGCCCGCGCATTTCGCGCCGTTTTCCCAAAAGGACCAGCGCTTTGAACATTCTCGGCATCGTGACGAAAGTGCACGACAGCGGCATCGCCCTGCTCAAGGACGGCGTTCCCCACTTTGTCATGGAGGAAGAACGCTTCAACCGCGAGAAGCACACGATGGACTTCCCGTTCCAGGCGCTGGACGCCGGGTTCGACGGTTCTTTCGGCGTGTCGTTCAAGGATGTCGACGTCATCACGCTGCCCTGGCACATGGGCCGCCTGCGGCGCACGATGCTCGGCAACGTCTTCGGCCAGATGCCGGACAGCCTGAACCTGCTGCGCCCGCAGGCGCACAAGACGCACTCGAATGCCATCGTGAACCTGCCGATGCGGCTCTGGCTCGGGCTTGGCTCCAAGTACGGCTTCTCCGGACTGCCGAAGATCACACAGGTAGGACACCACGAGAGCCACGCCAGCGCATTCTTCGTCTCGCCCTTCGAGGACGCGACCATCCTGGTGATGGACGGCTATGGCGACGAAAGCGCCACGTCCGCCTGGTCCGGGCGCGGCAACAAAATCGCGCGCGTTTGGGCCGACCCGTTCTTCGACAGCATCGGCATGCTGTACACGATGGTGACCGAGCACATCGGCTTCAAGGTTTTCGAGGAAGGCACCGTCATGGCGCTGGCCGCCTGTGGCGGGCCCACCTATCGGGAAGCCTTCAAGGACGTCATCAAGCTGCTGCCGGAAGGCCGCATCGCCATCAACAACGACTACCTGAGCTACAACACCCACGGCTTCCTGAAGCCATTCCAGCAGAAGTTCTACGACGTCTTCGGGCCCGCCCGGTCGCCCAGCGAGCCATTGACGGACCGCCAGCGTGACATCGCCTACGGCCTGCAGCACGTGGTGGAAGACGCCATCATCCATATGGCGCGCCACTTGTCGAAAACGCAGCCGTCGAAGAACCTCGTGCTCTCTGGCGGCGTGGCGCTCAACTGCGTGGCCAACGGCAAGATCCTGGCCGACACGGACTACGAGGCCGTCTGGGTGCCGCCGATCGCATCGGACAGTGGCGGCCCGCTGGGCTCCGCGCTTTATCACCAACATCAGACGCTCGGCGCCAAGCGCACGTTCACGTTGACCCACGCCTTCTACGGCAAGGGTTTCACCGACGCCGAGATCACGCGCGCGCTCGATGCGGCGGGTCTCAGCTACAAGCGGATGGAAGAAAAAGAGCTGCTGCAGCAGGTGGCGCGCGACCTCGCCGACCAGAAGATCGTCGGCTGGTTCCAGGGCCGCGCCGAGATGGGCCCGCGCGCACTCGGCAACCGCTCGATCCTGTCGGATGCCCGCTCCAACAAGATGAAGGATCTCATCAACGCCCGCATCAAGCATCGCGAGGCGTTCCGGCCGTTCGCGCCTGTGGTGCTGATCGAGAAGCTGTCGGAATACTTCGAATTCTCGCAGCCGGACCCGTTCATGACGATGGCGCCGAAAATCCGCCCGGACAAGCTGGACCTGATCCCGGCCGCGGCCCACGTCGACGGCACCGGCCGCATCCAGACGATCGATCGCGCCGCCAACCAGCGCTACTACGATGTCATCGCCGAGTACGCGAAGCTGACGGGCATCCACGTCATCCTCAACACCTCGTTCAACCGGCAGGAGCCGGTGGTGAACAAGCCCGAGGAAGCCATCTCCTGCTACCTGCGCACCGACATGGACCGCATCGTGCTGGGCGACTTCTACGTGGAAGACCGCAACCCAGCCGCCATCGAGCGCGCCATCGCCAACTTCAAACCGCCGGCGGCCAAGACGCTGAAGTGGTGATCGGGCGGCGCATCACGTCTGCGACGTGTTCCGGCCTGACGCCGAGGCCGAGCAGCCGCGCGGGAATGCGGCGGAGCACGGGAAAGCGCTGCATCAGGCGCAGGAACAGGGGCGGCTGCAGCGGGCCCGTGTTGGCGAGCGTCGGGGCGATGACGTTGTTCTGCAGCGTCAGCTGCAGCCATTGGACAACCCGGGTTGCCAGCATGCGCCGGGCCTGGACCGCTGCGAGATCCGCCAGGCCGACGCGGCCGTCGCGAAGTGGAACGGCCAGCTGATTGGCGGCGGCGACCGCATCCTGCACCGCGAGATTCACGCCGACACCGCCGATTGGCGACATGGCATGGGCGGCATCGCCAATGAACAACAATCCCTCGCGATACCACGCGGGCATGCGATCGACCTTGACGGTCAGCAGTTTGATGTCGTCCCACGACTGCAACTCAGCGGCGCGCGAGTCCTCGAAGGGCGCCAGCCTGCCAATCGTGTCGCGGAAGCCCTGCAGACCTTTCGACTGGAGCTGTTGCAGCGAGCCCTTCGCTATCACGAAGGCACACTGCCAATAGTCGCCCCGGTTCAACATCACGACGATACGGCCACTGTCGAAGAATGCCTGCGTTTCCTCGGTGTCGGTGGGCTTGCGCGATAGGCGGAACCATAGCGCGTCCATTGGCGCGCCGAGGTCTTCGACGGCAAGGCCCGACCGCTGCCGCAGTACCGACGCGCGGCCATCTGCGCCGACGACGAGATCGGCGCGCACGTCACGCTCGCCCGCTGCCGTGCGCACCTTCACCCCAACAACCTTGCCGCCGTCTTCGATCAGTCCCGTGGCTTCGGCCTGCAGCTCCAGGCTGAAGTTGGCATAGCGGCGCCCTTCGTCGGCGAGGAAATCCAGGAAGTCCCATTGCGGCATCATGGCGATGTAGGGCGCCTTGACCGGCAGATGCGAGAAGTCGGCAATGACGAGCCGGAGGTCGCCGAACTGGCCGGTCAGACGCTGGACCTTCTGATGTGGCAGTTTCAGGAACTCATTCAGCAGACCCAGCTCCGACATGACCTCCAGGGTCGAGGGATGGATCGTGTCGCCGCGGAAATCGCGCAGGAAGTCGGCATGCTTTTCCAGCACATGCACCCGGACACCTGCGCGCGCCAGAAGCACGCCGAGCATCAGTCCCGCGGGACCGCCGCCGGCGATGCAGCATTGCATGTGATCGCTCCCGGACATGGCTCAGACTAGCTCACTCGTTCGACGGATAGAACGGCGATTTTGCAGCGCATGCGGCGAATCGTTATCCGACTGTGCCCAGCAGCCGCTCGCATCTCAAGCGATGAGGCTCTTGGTCATATGCATAGAAGATCTTCGTCGTACGAAAGCGCCTTCGCAACCGCTACGCAAGCAGGGGGAGAGACGCCATGGCAAGATCTGCCGGACAGTCAGACCCAGCACCACTTTGAAATTGACTTGGGAGCGACCGTTATGAAGTTGACGAAGATTATCGCTATCGCTGCAATGGTCTGCGGCTGCGCTGTAGGCGCCGGCGCGGCTGCCGCTGCGCCGATTGCAGGTTCCGGCCTATCGTCCCACCCGGCTAGCCTTGTGCAGCAGGCGGCCCATCGTGGGCACCGGCATCATCACTTGAAGTTCTGGAAGAAGCGGCACAAGCACCACCATCGCCGTCATCACCACCATCGCAAGCATCGTCACTGATGCTTCGTCGGGGGTAACTGGGGGAGCGGGCGCATAGAGCCTTCGCTATGCGTCCGCCTCGACTCCCGCCTTCTTCAGCTGGCCGAGCAGGCGCTGCTTCTTTTCCGAGGCCACGCGCACGCGGAAGCTGATCGCGCCGCTGTCTTCGTCGGCTTGCGTTTCCATCACGTCGGCGTTCTCATGCAGCCAGTTGATGAGACGGCCCTCGTTCGCGGGTACTGTCAGCGACAGGATCT
Organism: uncultured Pseudomonadota bacterium; assembly: GCA_963846845.1. Classification (GTDB taxonomy): domain Bacteria; phylum Pseudomonadota; class Alphaproteobacteria; order Rhizobiales; family Hyphomicrobiaceae; genus JAKAXS01. The sequence continues at coordinate 96,357 of CAWJXQ010000002.1, forward strand.
CGTCCGTCTTGCCGAGGCGATGATCGATCGCGTCGAGCAAGGCGTCCATGCCCTCGCCGGTCACGGCTGAAACAAGCGCGGGATGACGTTCCTCCCAGCGCGCGGACGCGGTGGCCTCTTCGCGCGTGTGCGGCGACAGCAGGTCGACCTTGTTCCACACCTCCAAAATATGATTGTCGGCGGGCACGATGTCGATGCCCAGACCAGCCAGCACGGTTTCCACGTCCTTGGCCTGCGCGTCCGTCTCGGCATGCGAGATGTCGCGCACGTGCAGGATCAGATCGGCTTCGATCACCTCTTCAAGCGTGGCGCGGAAGGCGGCAACCAGCATCGTCGGCAGGTCGGAGATGAAACCCACGGTGTCGGACAGGATGATGCGCCGGCCGCTCTTCAGCTTCACCTCGCGCATCGTTGGATCAAGCGTGGCGAACACCTGGTCCTGAGCGAGGACGTTTGCGCCCGTCACGCGATTGAACAGCGTCGACTTGCCGGCGTTCGTGTAGCCGACGATGGCGACGATGGGGTAGGGCACCTTGCGGCGGCCGGCACGATGCAGTTCGCGCGTGCGGACGACGCCGGTGAGTTCCTTGCGGATGGCGTCGATGCGGTCTTGCAGAAGGCGGCGGTCGAGTTCGAGCTGGGCTTCACCGGGGCCGCCGAGGAAGCCGCGGCCGCCACGCTGGCGCTCCAAATGGGTCCAGGCGCGCACGAGGCGGCCCTTCTGGTAGCTGAGATGCGCCAGCTCCACCTGCAGCCGGCCTTCACGTGTGCGGGCGCGCCGGCCGAAGATCTCCAGGATCAGCCCGGTACGGTCGAGCACCTTGGCCTTCCACGCCATCTCCAGGTTGCGCTGCTGCACCGGAGAGACCGTGTGGTCGATGATGACCAGTTCGGCATTCTCGTCGGTGACCAGCTGGCCGAGTTCCTCGACCTTTCCGGAGCCGAACAGAGTCGCGGGCTTGGGTGCCGACAGCGGCACGATCAGCCCGCGCGCGACCGTGAGGTCGATCGCTTCGGCCAGCCCTTCCGTTTCCGCCAGCCGGTCGGCTGGAGAATGCAGCTGGGCCTGGGCCGCGGGAGACCCCGGCTTGGCGTGCCGGGAAAGATCCGGCACCAGAACCAGCGCACGCGCAATGCCCTCGCGCAGCGCAGCCTTGCGGGCTGCGGCGAGCGTGGCGCCTAAGTCTTCGCCTTTGACGCGATCGTCGATGAGAGAGTTATCCTTGCTGGGCCTCGGCGGCTGGATCGACGTCCATCAGGTGGACGGGCGTGCCGGGCATGATCGTCGAGATCGCATGCTTATACACGAGCTGCGAATGCCCGTCCCGCCTCAGCAGGACGCAGAAGTTGTCGAACCAGGTGACGATGCCCTGAAGTTTCACTCCGTTGACGAGAAAGATCGTGAGTGGAGTTTTGTTCTTGCGCACGTAGTTCAGGAACGTGTCCTGAAGTGATTGCGTTCGTTCTGATGCCATTTTGACTACCTCAATGGTCTTATGTTCGTTTTTGAGTTGCCGGACGTGGCGCTTGCAGCCGCCGGTCCGGTTTATCGCTTAGGTCAACCTTCTCAGGTTAAGCCCAATGCAAAAATCGCTCCAATGTTTCGCACGAGGTGCACCGCACCACACGGCGCGATAACATACCTTTTTTCAATACCTTGGAAAGGGATCATCGGGCTGAATACTATATCGTAGGCGGACGATAAGATTGTTTGCCAACATTGCAGACGTTAGGGGCCTGAAACTTTGGCAACCTGATGAAAGGACGAGCGCAATCGCATCGTAAAGGCGCCCGGCCTGCCGTCTCCGATCAGCTTGTCGTCGATCTTGACCACCGGCATGACAGTGGCTGACGCCGATGTGGTAAACGCCTCCCGGGCAGCGTGGGCCTCGGCAAGGGTGAACGCCCTTTCTTCGACGGCGATGTTATCGCGGGCGATAAGATCCAGCAGCGTTGCGCGCGTCACGCCGGGCAGCAGTTCGCGGCCCAGCGTTCGGGTGATCAGCTTGCCCTCGCCATCGACGATCCAGGCGTTGCTGGATGCGCCTTCGGTGATGAAGCCTTCGCGATCGATGAACCATGCCTCGCGCGCGCCGGAGGCGCGGGCGGCCTCCTTGGCCAGGCATGCCGGAAGCAGCATCACGGTCTTGATGTCACAACGGCCCCAGCGGATTTCCGGCAGCGTCTTCACGGCGATGCCGGCAACGGCCAGCGCCTCGATCTTCGATGGGTTGGTGGAGCGGGCCAGGCACACGAACGTCGGGGCGACGTCATCGGAGGGGAATGCAAAATCGCGGGGCGCCTCGCCACGGGTAACCTGCAGGTAGACCATGCCGTTGCGCACCCGGTTGCGGGCGATGCACTGGCGCATGATGTGGCCGATCGTCCACGACGTGGCGGGCGACGGGATGCCGAGTTCCTTCAGGGAGCGCTGCAGCCGCGCCGCGTGGCGATCCTCGTCGATGAGGGCGCCGTTCTTCACTTCGCAGACTTCGTAGACGGAATCGGCGAATTGAAAGCCGCGATCTTCCACGTGAACGGCCGCCTGGCCGTAGGGGAGATAGCGGCCGTTGACGTAGACGATGCGGGTCATGGTCGCGTCAGACCTGCCGCAATTCGCCCGCGCGCTGATCGGACGAGACGCCGAGAGCCCGAAGCTTGCGGTGAAGGGCTGAGCGTTCCATGCCGACGAACTCTGCCGTGCGCGAGATGTTGCCGCCGAAGCGGTTGATCTGCGCCAGCAGGTATTCGCGCTCGAAGATTTCACGTGCCTCGCGCAGCGGCAGGCTCATCAGATGCTCGGCACCGCCATTGACGGGAAGCGGTACGTTGGAGCCGATCTCGTCGGGCAGCATGTCGGCGGTGATGACCGTGTTGGGGTCGCCGCCGGCCAGGATCATGAGGCGTTCGATGTTGTTGCGCAGCTCGCGCACGTTGCCCGGCCAGTCGTGGGCCTGCAGCACCGCAACGGCGTCCTCGCCGATCCGGCGTGGAGCGAGGCCGGACGCATTGGCCAGCTGGCCTACGAAGAACTGGATCAGGTCGGGGATGTCTTCGCGGCGTTCGGCGAGACCGGGCACGCGCAGCGGCACCACGTTGAGGCGATGATAGAGATCTTCACGGAAGCGGCCCTCCTGCATTTCGCGTTCGAGGTCGCGGCTGGTGGAGGAGATAATGCGTACATCCACACCAACCTTCTGCGCGCCACCGATGCGCAGGAACTTCTGCTCGACGAGCACGCGCAGCACCTTGCCTTGCGTCTCCAGCGGCATGTCGGCGACTTCGTCGATGTAAAGCGTGCCGGAATGGGCTTCTTCGAGCGCGCCGACCTTGCGGGCGCCGCCAGAACGATCCTCGGTGCCGAACAGTTCTTCCTCGACGCGGTCGGGCGCCATGGCGGCAGCGTTCAGCACGACGAACGGCCCATCGGCGCGATGCGACTTGAGATGAATGACGCGGGCGGCCAGCTCTTTGCCGGTGCCGGACGAGCCGCGGATGAGAATGCGGCTGTTGGTCGGCGCTACGCGATCGAGGGAGCCGCGCAGCTGGTTGATGGCCGCCGATTTGCCGACCATGTCGACGGAGACCGTCGACCGCTCGCGCAGCTCGCGCACTTCGCGCTTGAGATTTGAAGCTTCCAGGGCGCGCAGCGTGACGAGGACCAGTCGATCGCCCTTGAAAGGCTTCTCGATGTAGTCGTAGGCGCCGCGCTTGATCGCCGTCACGGCCGTCTCGATGTTGCCATGGCCGGAGATGATCACGACGGGCAAATCCGGATAGGTGCGCTTGATCACCGACAGCACTTCCAGGCCGTCCAGCCGGCTGCCCTGGAGCCAGATGTCGAGTATGACCAGGTGCGGACGGCGCTGCTCGATCGCACGCAGGGCCTCATCGCTATCGCGCGCCAGGCGGGTGGCATGGCCTTCGTCTTCGAGAATTCCAGCCACCAGTTCGCGGATGTCGTTCTCGTCGTCGACGACAAGGATGTCAGCAGCCATAATTTTCATTCCCTCGTGTCTGGTCGTTCAATTTCTTCTTCACGCCGCCGGCATGGCAGGTGACGCGGTTGCGGGCCCTGGAGCCCCAGCTTGCATGCGGATGGGCAAGTGGATGCGAACCTGGGCTCCGCGCGCGGCGTCCTCGCCCGGCTCCAGCGGCGCGTCTTCAAGGAAGAGCGTGCCGCCGTGTTGTTCGATGATCTTCTGTACGATGGCAAGGCCGAGACCTGTGCCTTTATGTCCCTTCGTCGTGACATAGGGCTCAAGCAACCGGGTGCGGTTCTGCTTTGGAAGGCCCGTGCCGTTGTCGCGCACACGGATTTCCATGTGCTCCGGCTTTACCTCGAGCGTCAAGCCGACGCGACCTTTGAAGCCGTCGCCCGCAGTCTCGGCATACGTCTCGACGGCTTCCGTCGCGTTCTTGACGAGATTGGTGACGGCTTGGGTGATCAGGCGGCGGTCGAACATGCCCTTCACCTGCTTCTCCGGCAACGTGGTCTTGTAGTCGACGGCGGCATGGGCTTCGCGGAACAGGATGATGGGTTCCTGCACGGCTTCGCGAAGGTCGGCCTGCTCCATCACAGGCTTGGGCACGCGCGCGAATGACGCGAACTCGTCCACCATCGTCTTGATGTCGCCTGCCTGGCGCTCGATCGTGGCGGTGAGCTTGTCGAATGTCTCACGGTCCTCGGTGATGACCTTGCCGTACTTGCGGCGGATGCGTTCCGCCGAGAGGATGATCGGCGTCAGCGGGTTCTTGATCTCGTGCGCGATGCGGCGCGCGACGTCGGCCCAGGCCGCCGTTCGCTGGGCGGACACCAGCTCGGTGATGTCGTCGAATGTCACGACTGAACCCACGTCGCCTTCGCCTGCCTGCTCGCGTGTGATGCGGACGGCGAACGTGCGCTCGTCACCACCGACCGTCAGCGAGATTTCGTCCTGGGCGCGCTGCTTGTGAGGGCTGTCGTCTCGCTTGGCGACGATGGGGCCGAACGCCGGCAGCACGCCGGCAAGCTTCTTGCCCACCACCTCGTCCTCGGTCGTGGCCAGCAACGCTTGCGCGGAACGGCTCAACAGCGTGACGTTGTCCTGACTGTCGAGCCCGATGACGCCGGCCGACACGCCGGAGAGCACGGCTTCCATAAAGCGGCGGCGGTCGGTGAGCTGTTCGTTGGTTTCCACCAGGGCGTCGCGCTGGTGCTTCAGCTCCCGCGTCATGAGGTTGAAGGTGTGAGACAGGCGGCGCAGATCGCCTTCGCCGCGTTTTTCGGGCAGCTCTACCGTGAGATTGCCGCGCGAAACCTGCTGGGCGCCGATGATAAGGCGGCGGATGGGCGCCACGAAGCGGCCCGCAAACCAGATGCCGGTCCAAATCGCCGCCAGCAATGCCGACAGCGAGATCATGAGATACATCAGGCCGTGCACGAGGGTGAGGTTGCCGCGCTGCTGGCGCAACGCCTCGTACTGGCTGACGCCCTGCTCCGTGCGTGCCATCGCGGCAAGAACGGTGCCGCTGACTTCGCGGGCAACGTACAGGTACTGACCGGGGAATTTCTCGAGCTTCTTGACCGCGACGACGCGGTTGGAATTGGCGGGCAACAGCAACGGCACCTGGCCGGAATTGGCGTGCGCCATCGTGGCTTGGGACGGCTGGATGAACGGCAGATCCGTGTCTTCCAGCGCCGTGATGAGGGGCCGTCCCTCTTTGTCGATGATGTAGACCGACGGCAGCTCGCGCAAGCCGGCCTGCGCCATCAGCAGCTGGGTAAATTGCGGTGGATCATTCTGGACGGTGTCGAACGAGGCGTCGATGTCGCGCGCCATGTTGACGATGTCGGTGCGGATCACCTGGCCATGTTCGTTGACGTAGGCACGGGCCACGTCCAGCGAGTTGGCGATGATCGCCCGCGTCTTGGACGTGAACCAGCTGTCGAGCGACACGGAGAATGTGGTGGTGGCCGCCGCGGCCAGCAGAATTGCGGGAAGGGCTGCGATGACGCAAAACAGCGCCACGATGCGAACGTGAAGGCGAGCGCCGGGGATCTTGTCGCGCCAGGCGCGCCAGAAGCCGATCACCTGGTAGGCGATGATCGCCAGCATCGCGATCAGCAGCACGAAGTTTATTGCAAGTGCGAACAGCACGACCTCGTCGCGCGGCACGATCGGCGTCAGGCCGGTGAGGATGAGGTACGTCACCAGCGCGGAGGTGACCGACAAGGCCATGACGACGAAGCCGGTCCAGAACGCGCGGTCGCTGGGGTCGAGCAGAGGCGAGCCGCGCTGCAGCGTCACCAGATCCACCTCGCCTCGATTATCAGCGTCGCTCGTCAACGGCTTGCGTCTCCCTGCCCCTTGATACCGGCAACGGCTGTCTCTGCCCGGACGATGCCAGGCGAACACGCCAATGTGCTTGTGTCCTTGCCATGCCGCAGTGTTGCCAGATCACATCGGATCAGCGGTGAAGCGCGGCGAGCACAGAGAGAATAGGGCAACTGTGACATTCTCGCGACAAGACTGTGCGATTTCCCACAGCTGCCGCGGGAAAAGCCAAAATGATTTCAGCTTCAGGAAGGGCTCAAGCCATCGGCGTGCGGAAAACGCGGATGTCCAACGCCTTGATTCGACTGCGCAAAGTATTGCGGTTGAGCCCGAGGAGTTCGGCCGCCCTGATCTGATTGCCACGCGTCGCGGCCAACGCAGCCGTCAGCAAGGGCTGCTCGACCTGGCGGATCACGCGATCGTAAAGGCCCGGCGGCGGCAGGTCCTTGCCGAAGCTCGCGAAATACCGGCCCATGTGCCGCTCGATCAGCTCCGACAGGTCCTTCGGCTCACTGTCACCGTCAGGCCCGCGCGCCGGCTCGGTCTCGACCAGCTCCTGGTCAATGATTTGCTGGGTCAGTGTGTCCTGGGTGTACAGGGCGGCGAGGCGGCGCACGAAGTTTTCCAGTTCGCGGACGTTGCCCGGCCAGTGATGCGTCTTCAGCCGGTCGATCGCGGCCGTCTCGATGGCCTTCTGGCCCAAGCCCTCACGGGCGGCGAGCCGCAGGAAGTGGCGGACCAGGTCGCCGATGTCTTCGCCGCGTTCGCGCAGCGGCGGCAGGCGCAGCGGTACGACGTTCAGGCGATAGAACAGGTCTTCGCGGAACAGCCCCTGCTGGATCTGGGACTTCAGGTCGCGGTGGGTGGCGGCAATGATACGGACGTTGGTCTTGATCGGGGTGCGGCCGCCGACGGTGGTGTACTCGCCCTGCTGCAGGACACGCAGAAGGCGCGTCTGCGCCTCTAGCGGCATGTCGCCGATTTCGTCGAGGAACAGCGTTCCACCTTCGGCCTGCTCGAAGCGGCCCTGCGTACGCGTCTGCGCGCCGGTGAACGCGCCCTTCTCGTGGCCGAACAGCTCGCTCTCGATCAGTTCACGCGGGATCGCCGCCATGTTGATGGCGACGAACGGACCCTGACGGCGGCGGCCATGGTCGTGCAGCACGCGCGCCACCAGTTCCTTGCCCGTGCCGCTCTCGCCGTTGATCATCACGGTCAGATCGGTCTGCGTCAGGCGGGCCAGTGCACGGTAGATTTCCTGCATCGCCGCCGAGCGGCCGATGAGCGGCAGATCTTCGCCGTTGTCCATTTCCTGTCCGTTGCTGCGCGGGGCCGGACGACGAGCGGCACCCGTCAGGGCACGGCCCACAACGGAGACGACTTCCGAAAGATCGAACGGCTTGGGCAGGTATTCGTAGGCGCCCTTCTCGGCAGCCGTCAGCGCCGTCATCAGCGTGTTCTGCGCGCTCATGACGATGATGGGCAGTTCCGGGCGCAGCTTCTTGATGCGTGGGATGAGGTCGAACGCGTTCTCGTCGGGCATGATGACGTCGGTGATGACGACATCGCCCTCGCCCTGGCTGACCCAACGCCACAGCGTGGCGGCGTTGCCCGTGGCGCGCGGCGCGTATCCAGCACGCGCCAGCGCCTGGTTCAGCACAGTGCGGATGGCCGTATCGTCATCCGCAATCAGGATCGTGCCTCGAGCCATCTCTTAACCTCTCCAAGTGTTCGCAGCTGGCCCGGCACTCATGCCAGGGCCGAAATTGGTTTCAGTATCGCGCGCGGCCGGTCCTGCATCGGCAAGAGCACGCGGAACACGGTACGTTTAGGTTCGCTGTCGCATTCGATGATGCCGCCGTGATCGCCGATGATCTTGGCGACCAGCGCCAGGCCGAGGCCCGTACCGGTGCGCTTCGTCGTCACGAACGGGTCGAACAGGTGCGGCTTCATGTGATCGGGGACGCCGGGGCCGTTGTCCTCGATCTGGATCATCAACGGCAGGCTCTGGCGTACGTTGGAGCCAGGAACGGAGAGACGGACGCCGGGCCGGAAGGCCGTCTGCATGACGATGCGGCCCTCGTGAGAGCCGTCGCTGATGGCTTCCGCGGCGTTCTTGATGAGGTTGAGAAAGGCCTGCACCAACTTGTCGCGATTGGCGGGAATGGGCGGCAGTGACGGATCGAAGTCTTCGATGAAGCGCACGCCGCGTGCAAAGCCGGTCTCGGAGAGACGGCGCACGTGATCGAGCACGTCGTGGATGTTCACGGGTTCCTTGGCGAGCGGACGCTCGTCGCCGAAGACTTCCATGCGGTCGACGAGATTGCGGATGCGTTCGGTTTCCGAGCAGATCAGCTGCGTCAACACGCGGTCTTCGTCGGTGGTGTTCTGCTCGAGCAACTGGGCGGCGCCGCGAATGCCCGAGAGCGGGTTCTTGATCTCGTGTGCCAACACGGCGGCCATGCCGGAGACGGAACGAGCCGCTGCGCGATGCGTCAGCTGACGTTCGATCATCTGCGCCATCGTGCGCTGCTGCAGCATCAGGACGATGTGCCCGGGCTGATCCGGAAGCGGCCCGGCGTGCACGTCGATCAGCTTGGGCGTGTTGAACTTGGGCGTTGCCAGCTCGACGCCGTATTCGTTCACGGTGGAGCCGGTGGCCCGCACCTGATCGATCAGCGCGAGCAGCGGGCAGCCGAACGAGAGGACGTCGTCCAGCGGGCCGCGCTTCATCATCGCGATGCCGGTGGACAGGAACGCCTCGGCGGCGGCGTTGGCGTAAACGACACGGTTCTCGTCGGCAATGACAAGGATCGGATGAGGCAGCGCCGCCAGCAGAATATCGTGCTCGACGGGGCGGCGCACGGCTGCGGAACGGTCTGGCTTTGCCTTACTCATGCGGCCGCCTCCTCAGCTTCGGAGTAGGAGGCTGCGGCGTAGAATTCTTGCAAGCCCGCGATGGCGGCGTTGGCGTTTTCTTCCGTGCAGAGGCGGCGGCGCCAGGCCTTGGCATCGGCCTCATTGGCCAGCCCGCTCGTCTCGATGTACCAGCCCATGTGCTTGCGCGCGTTGCGCAGGCCGAGGAATTCACCGTAGTGCGCCAACATCGCCTCGACGTGCGCCGTGGCGATGCGGCCCTGTTCTGCCAATGGCAACACGTTGCCGGTCCCGGTCTCAGCGAGTGCACGGGCGATCTGGCCGGCGAGCCAGGGTGCGCCATAGCTGCCCCGGCCGATCATGACGCCGTCTGCATCGGAGGCGGCCAGCGCTTTGCGCGCATCGTGCACCGAGCGGATGTCGCCGTTGACGATGACCGGTATCGACACCGCCTGCTTCACGCGCTTGACGTCGGACCAGTCGGCGGTGCCCTTGAAGTACTGGCAGCGCGTGCGGCCGTGAACCGTAATGAGCTCGACGCCGGCTGCCTCGGCCCGGCGCGCGAGTTCCGGCGCGTTGCGGCTGTTGTCGTCCCAGCCCAAACGCATCTTCAACGTGACCGGTACTTCGACCGCCGCCACGACGGCCTCTATCAGCGAGATCGCGTGATCAAGATCCCGCATCAACGCACTGCCGGACAGCTTGCCCGTCACCTCGCGCGACGGGCAGCCCATGTTGATGTCGATGATATCGGCGCCGAGATCCTGGGCCACGCGCGCGCCTTCGCCCATCCAGCGTGCTTCGCAGCCGACGAGTTGTATGACAAAAGGTGTGAGGTCGCGGCCTTCGGCGCGGCGCATGACGTCGGCACGCTGGCGCACGAGTTCTGCGCTCGCCACCATCTCCGAGACCACAAGCCCAGCGCCCAGCTGGTGCGCCAGCTGGCGAAATGGCAGATCGGATACGCCTGTCATCGGCGCCAACAAAACCGGGTTGGGCAGGCGGTGGCGGCCGATCTGCAGGTCGGCCGTTTTTGAGTCCGTCACGTCATATGCTCATGCATTAGGCACATCCTAGTTATGCCTATCAGTTGGGCAGGATAGGTCTGGTGATCACAATTCGCAAGCGCAAACAGATCACTCCTCCATTGCGCGAATGCCGCACCAAGGATAAGCGGGAACGATGAACCACCCTATGATCCCGATGACGCGGTGAGGACGGCAGCAATTATTGTCGCGGCCGGCTCCGGTACGCGTGCCGCCCTGGACGCCGGGTTGCCCAAGCAGTATGCGCGCCTTGGTGACCGCAGTGTGCTTGCCCACTCGTTGCGCACATTCTGCACTCACCCCGGTGTGGACCTTGTGCTCGCGGTTATCAACCTGGAGCATCAGGCTTTTTTCGATCACGTTTGCAACGAAGCGGCGTCTGGCAAGCTCATGGCCCCGGTCGCGGGTGGCGCGTCGCGTCAGGCATCGGTGCTGGCCGGGCTGGAAGCTCTTGATGGGCGGGCTATCAGCCGCGTGCTGGTGCATGATGCGGCCCGTCCATTCGTGAGTTCCGGCACGATCGATGGCGTGCTGGCGGCGCTGGAGACGCACCCGGCGGCGCTTGCCGCGGTACCGCTGGCCGATACCCTCAAGCGGGCGGGCGACGGCGGCATCGTCGCTGCAACGATCGACCGGGCCGATTTATGGCGCGCGCAGACGCCGCAAGGGTTCCGGTATCCGGAACTGCTCGCAGCACACCGGCACGCGGCAATGGATAGTGCCGCCAGCTTCACGGACGATGCCGCAATTGCCGAGTGGGCCGGATTGGCAGTCGCTCTTGTGCCCGACAGCAACTCCAATTGTAAAATCACCACCGCCGAGGATCTTGCGATGGCTCAATCTGCAGTGACGGTGATGGAGCCGCGCACGGGTACCGGCTTCGACGTGCACCGTTTCGCCGACGGCGATCACGTCTGGCTGTGCGGGGTCAAGATCGCGCATTCGCACCGCCTGGACGGACATTCGGATGCGGATGTGGGCTTGCACGCCTTGACCGACGCAATTCTCGGCGCGTTGGGCGACGGCGACATCGGCCAGCACTTCCCGCCCACTGATGAAAAATGGCGCGGGGCTGCCTCGCATCTGTTTCTGGCCGACGCCCGCGAGCGCGTGGCTGCACGGCGGGGCCGAATCACAAACGTCGACGTCACGCTGCTCTGCGAGGCACCCAAGATCGGGCCGCACCGCCTGGCGATGCAGCGCGCCATCGCCGGAATCCTGCAGATCGACGTTTCGCGCGTCGGTGTGAAAGCCACGACGACCGAGCAATTGGGCTTTACCGGCCGCCGTGAAGGCATCGCCGCTATGGCGAGTGCAACACTTCTTGTTCCGGCGTAGGCGCTTGGTCATTGCGGCGTAGCCGGACGATCGATCCAGCGTTGACCCTGGGTCCAGAATCGCGGCATCAAGGGGTTGTATGAACAAAAAGCTAAGAGGGCTGGCGGGAAATGAATATGATGACAACGCACACGCTTGAGCGCTCCTCTTCGGATACCGCCAACATCACGGACATCGCTGCAAGCACCGCCGCCACCTGCCTGGCAACGCGCGTGCGCCAGCTGTCGCGCATCATCACCCGCGTCTATGACGATGCCATGCGCCCGCTCGGCATTACGGCGAGCCAGTACACGCTATTGGCGCAGCTCGCCTCGCGTGACGGGATCACGGCGGTAGAGATCGGCCACGAGCTCGACATCGAGAAGTCGACCCTGTCGCGTAACCTCAAGCGCCTGCTGGCACTCGGGCACATCATCATGGATCCGCCGGCCGGCCGTCGCGGTCGTGGCCTGCATCTGACGCCGAAGGGCCAGGCCGTACTGAAGGACGCTTACCCGATCTGGCAGGCTGCGCAGTCGCGCGCGATCGGGGTCATGGGCGCCGACAGCCGCGAACGCCTCGATGACCTGTTGGGTAACGCCGTCAAGCTGGCTGCCGTTTGATCTAGCCGCTAGCCGATGATCTATTGAAGGGTCTGACCTTAGGGTCCGGCCCTTTTTCTTTTGGCGATGAGGCGGCGATGTTTCCTTCCACGCTTTCCCGCGACGCTGCGGCGCTCCTGACGGAATTGAACCGGCGCGGCCTCATGCTGTCGACTGCCGAAAGCTGCACGGGTGGCCTGGTGGCGGCGCTGCTGACATCCGTGCCGGGATCTTCCAGCGTCGTCGATCGCGGCTTCGTCACGTACTCCAATGAAGCGAAAGGCCAGATGCTTGGCGTGCCAAATGGGGTTGATCGAGACGCATGGCGCCGTCAGCGCCGAGGTGGCGCGTGCCATGGCCGAGGGCGCACAGCAGCGTTCCATCGGCGATCTGGCGATTTCCATCACGGGTATTGCCGGGCCGGGTGGTGGATCAAGCGAGAAACCGGTTGGCCTCGTCCACTTTGCGTGTGCGCAGCTTGAACGGGCGACGCTCAGCCTGGAACGGCGCTATGGCGACATCGGGCGCGAAGAGATCCGCATGGCCGCGGTGGCGGACGCGCTTGCGCTGGTTCGCAAACAGATCGAGGCGGGCTAGGCAGGCGGCTGCGTCTTGGCGGCTTTTTCGGCGAGCTGCTTCAGCCGCGCCTGATAGTCGGGCGTTACCATGCCGCCGGAGATAACGATCTTGGCGGCATCTTCCGTGCTCATCTTCAGCAGGATGACGTCACGGCGCGGAAGGAAGCAGATAAAGCCGGTCGGCGGCACGATGCCGGTGGGCATGAAGACACTGACGAGATCATCTTCGCCTCCGGGTCTGACGGCCGCGATCTCTCCGCCGCCTTCGCCGGTCACGAATACGATCGACCAGATGCCCTTCGACGGAAATTCTATCAGCCCCACCTTCTGAACGTTCTGCGCCGGGCCGGTCACGCTGACCACGGATTCGAAGATCTGTTTCAGCGCGCGGTAGACGTTGCGCACGATCGGCATGTTGTCGAGCGCCATCTCGCCGAAGGAAATCAGCGAGCGGCCGAGCAGGTTGGCGGCGAGCGCGCCAATGAGCGTCAGTCCAACGATACCGAACAGAAGGCCCATGCCCGGGCACCGCGAAGGGCAGATAGGTCTCGGGCAGGTAGGCGTGCGGGACGAGCGGCTTCACCCACGTGTCGACGTAGTTGATGAACCACCAGATGATGTAGATCGTGATGGTGACGGGCCCGACGATGATCAGGCCCGTCAGGAAATAGTTGCGCAGCCGCGCACCGAGACGCAGGCCGGCTGGGTGATCTTCCTCGGCGAGACGCTTTAGCCCCTCGCTCAATGCGGAGCGGGATTGATTGCCGTTGCCGTTGGGGATGAAGTCGGGGGTGCGTGGTGGTGTCTTCGTCATGCGCGGCATGGTGATGGGCTAGGCCGCCGACGTCAACCACCCGGCTGCTGTCGGGCGAGGCATAGCCATTGCCTGCGCCTACTGGTTACTGCGTAACGACCTGGCAGTCGTAACCCTGCGGCTTCAACGTGGTGCAGAGCTTCTTGGGGTCGTTGGCGTTGGCGTAGGGGCCAAGGCGCACCCGGTAGAACGTGCCCATGTTGCCGATGACGGCCTCGTCGATCTGGGCTTCTGCGCCGCCAAGCTGGCTGGCGTGTGCCGACATCAGGTTCTGGACCAGACGGTCGGCTTCCTCGCGCGAGCGAACCGACGCGAGCTGCAGGCGATACTTGCCGCCGGCCGACGGCCTTCGCCGCGACCGTCTTGGGTGCCACCGCCTCGACGGCCGGAGCGTTCTGTTGCGGCGCCACCGCTGCGACCTCGTAGCCCGGCGCACGCTGCGGCTCGGAAGCGGAGACCTGGGCGACGGGTCCCTCGGGTTGTGTGGCTGGATTGGGATTGGCCTGGACCCAACCGGGACCGCCAACGGCACCGCCGGTAGAACCGGTGGCTGCCACTGGCTGTTCATTGGAGCCTTGCCCGAACATATTGGAGAAGAAGCCGCTGATGGAGCTACCGGCGTTCGCAATCGGCGCCAACATGTCGGAACTCTGTGACTGCGGCTGCGCGGCAGCCTGATCGTCGGACTCGGTCAGGCCGCTGACAGGCGTCATCGCCGGACTGGAACCGGGCGCGGGAGACAGCGTCGCGACAGGCGCTGACGATGGCGACGGCGGCACATAGGCATCTGACTTGCCCGAAGCGACTACTGCCGACGGCGCTGGCGCTGCAGCTGCCGGGGCTTCGGTGGCCGGCATCGGCATGGGCGGAGGCGGCGCCGCGTTGGCATCGGCCTGCCAGACTGGACGCTCAGCTGGAGCTGCAGGTGCTGCTGCTGGGGGCGCTGCAGCTGCGGTTACTTCGGTTGCGAAGGGAGCCGGCGGCGGCGTCGATGCAGGTTGTGCAGGCGGCGCAGCTACGGGCGCTGCCGCGACCGGCGCGGGTGATGGAGCAGCGGCCGGTGCGGCTGCGGGCGCTGCGGCCGTTGCCGAGGGTGATGGCGTGCCGACCGCATTCGCGATCGGTGGGGCTTGGTCGCCGAGGCCGGCTTCGCGATAGACCTCGTTGCGTGCGTCCATGGCGGCGGCGCGGTCGGTTTCGCTCAGTCCGCCATTGACCCAGACGGCGACCGTCAAGTCCGACAGTGCCTGTGCGGGCTTCTTCTGCTTTTTGTAGGACATGCCGCGATAGTAATAGGCCTGCGCCATTTTAGGCGGTGGCAGGCCGCCGTTGGCGAGTGCGGCCGTGAGAGACTGGATCGCGGGTTCGAACTTGCCGCTGGTGTAGGACTTCGTGCCGGTGTCCAGAGCCTTGAGTGCGACGTTGGGGTCTTTCTTCGGCACGCCAGCCTGCTCGGCGGGTGCAGGCTTCTTGACCATCTGGGCGTAGGCAGCCGTAGCCGGAGCAGCCAGCGCGGCGCTCAACAGCCATAAGCTCAGTTTCCGGCAACCCGACCGCATCGTTTCACCTTAGCTCTTCTCGTTTGAGCCGCGAGTCGCACCCCTACGCACGCGGAATGCCAGTCAAAGCAGGTCCAAGAGGCAAATCAAGGGCAGCCCGATATTCGGGCATTTCACCTGTGGCCCTGTTACTCAACAGTCACGGACTTGGCCAGATTACGCGGCTGGTCGACGTCCGTGCCCATGATGACGGCCGTATGGTAAGCGATAAGTTGTGCCGGCACCGCGTAGAGCAGTGGATTGGCGAAAGGATGGGCATCCGGCACCTTGATGTGCGCGGCGAGCTTGCATCCGGCCTTTTCGGGATCGGCGTTGGAAATCAGGATGATCTGGCCACCGCGGGCGGCGACCTCCTGCAGGTTGGAAATCGACTTTTCGAACAGATCGTCTTCCGGTGCCATGACGATGACGGGGACGTTCTCGTCGATCAAGGCGATCGGGCCGTGCTTCAGCTCGCCGGCGGCATAGCCTTCGGCGTGGATGTAGGAGATCTCCTTCAGCTTGAGAGCGCCTTCCAGAGCCAGCGGGTAGTTGATGCCGCGGCCGAGGTACAGCACGTCGCGTGCTTTCGACAGCGTGTGCGCCAGGACCTCGAACTGGCTTTCGTCGCGCAGCATCGTCGAAATCAGCCTCGGGATTTCGGTCAGCGCGGTGACGAGTTCGCGTTCCTTGGCGGCGTCGATTGTGCCGCGGGCCCGGCCGATCGCGATCGACAGGCACGCTAACGCTGCGAGCTGGCATGTGAACGCCTTGGTCGAGGCGACGCCGATCTCAGGCCCGGCGAGCGTCGGCAGCACGGCATCGGACTCGCGCGCGATGGTCGAGGTTCGCACGTTGACGATCGAGGCGATGTGCTGGCCGCCGGCCTTGCAGTAGCGCAGCGTCGCCAGCGTGTCGGCCGTCTCGCCCGACTGGGAGATAAACAGCGCCAGGCCACCCGGCTGCAGGGGGGCTTCGCGATAGCGGAACTCCGAGGCGATATCGATCTCGACGGGAACGCGTGCAAAGCGTTCGATCCAGTACTTGCCGACGAGGCCAGCGTAGAAGGCGGTGCCGCAGGCGGAGATCGTCACTCGCTCGACCTTGGCGAGATCGATCCCTAGATCAGGGAAATTGACGGTGCCGGCGCCCATGTCGAGATAGTTCGCCAGCGTGTGGCTTATGACGTCGGGCTGCTCGTGGATCTCCTTCGCCATGAAGTGGCGATGGTTGCCCTTGTCGACCAGAAGCGCGCTGGCCACGGACTTGACCTGCGGGCGCGTGACGCTCTTTCCGGCGCGATCGAAAACATCGACGCCGGTACGGCGAAGCACGGCCCAGTCGCCCTCATCGAGGTAGGTGATCGTGTCGGTGAACGGCGCCAGCGCGATGGCATCCGAGCCCATATACATTTCGCCGGTGCCGTGGCCGATCGCCAGCGGGCTGCCCTGGCGGGCCGCGATCATCAGATCGTCATGGCCCGCGAAGATGATGCCCAGCGCGAAGGCGCCTTGCAGGCGGCTCAATGCTGATTGCACCGCAGGGATGGGCTGCTGTCCCTTGTCGAGTTCGTGCGTGATGAGGTGGACGACGGCCTCGGTGTCCGTGTCGGTTTCGAAGGTATGGCCCGCAGCGGAGAGTTCAGCCTTCAGGTCGCGATAGTTCTCGATGATGCCGTTGTGCACGACCGAGACGCGCTGCGTCATGTGCGGATGCGCGTTGCGTTCCGTCGGCCGCCCGTGCGTTGCCCAGCGCGTGTGGCCGATGCCGGCGAGACCCGACAAGCGGCTGTTCTAGCAGCCGGTGTTCCAGGTTGCGGAGCTTGCCCTCGGCACGGCGGCGTTCCAGGTGCCCGTTCTCGACCGTGGCGATGCCGGCGCTGTCATAGCCGCGATATTCCAGCCGGCGCAGGGCGTCGACGAGGTCCATCGCCACCGGCTTGGAGCCGAGAATGCCAACGATACCGCACATGCAGAGGTGTCCCCGTGAATCAGTTCAAGTTCTAGTTAGCCACAGCCGGTAGGCCGTTCAAATCACAGTATGTGTCGTAGTTTATGCGCCTCAGCCGGCCGCTTTCAGTTTGCGCCGCTGCATCATCTGGCGGAACTTTGCGGCCCAGCCGGGGCGCTCGTCCTGCGTCGATCGCTCCAGCGCCAAGGCGTCGGCTGCGACGTCCTTGGTGATGACACTGCCGGAGCCGATGTAGGCGCCCGCGCCGATCGTCACCGGCGCCACGAGCGAGGAGTTCGAGCCCACGAAGGCACCCGCCCCGATCGTCGTCTTGTGCTTGAAGAAGCCGTCGTAGTTGCAGAAGATCGTGCCGGCACCGATGTTGGCGCCCGCGCCGATGTTGCCATCTCCCAGGTAGGCGAGATGGTTGGCCTTGGCGCCATCGCCCATCTGCGTCGCCTTCAGCTCCACGAAGTTGCCGATGTGGACGTTGGCCCCGAGCTTGGCGCCGGGCCGCAGGCGTGCGAACGGGCCGATGCGGGCGCCGGGGCCGACGTGCGCCCCTTCGAGGTAGGAATTGGCCTTGATCTCGGCGCCATCGTCGACGGTGACGCCGGGGCCGAAGAAGACGTTGGGTTCGATGATGACGTCGCGGCCGAGCACGGTGTCGTGGCTGAACCAAACGGTCTCCGGTGCGATCAGCGTGGCGCCGTTCATGCATGGCCTGCAGCCGGGCCCGATGCTGGTAGATGGCTTCGGCCGCTGCGAGTTGATCGCGTGCATTGATGCCCAGCACCTCGTCTTCCCTGCACGATACGGCAACAGCGCTGAGGCCATCGGCGCGCGCCACCTCCACGATGTCGGTGAGGTAGAACTCGCCCTTGGCGTTGTCGCTGCCGATGCGGCCGAGACGATCGAGCAGCCCGTCGCCGCGGAATGCCATCACGCCTGAATTGCAGAAACGGATCGCGCGTTCAGCGTCGCTGGCGTCTTTCTCTTCGCGGATTGCCAGCAGCTGGCCCTGCGCGCCGGTGATCAGCCGGCCGTAACCTGCTGGATCGCTTCGCTTCAAACCCGAGCACGGCAACGCCGGCTCCGCTGTCGAGCGCCTGCAGCAACCGCGCGATCGTGTCCGCCTCGATGAGAGGCGTGTCGGCGTAGAGGACGATGACGTCGCCTTTGTGGGCGGCAATTGCCTCGCGAGCCGCCAGAACCGCATCGGCCGTGCCGCGCTGGTTTTCCTGGACGTAGACGCCGGCCCCGGGGGCGGCTGCCAAGGTTGCTGCCCGAACATTCTCCATACCGGGCCCGGCGACGACAGCGAGGCGGCTTTGGCCGGACGACTTGCCGCGCCGACTGGCCCGCCGACTGGGCCAGCGCCAGGACATGCGCCAGCATCGAGCGGCCGGCGATGACGTGCAGCACCTTGGGCAGCGCGGACTTCATGCGCGTGCCTTTGCCGGCGGCGAGAACGATCGTGAGTAAGTCGCGGTGGGTCATGGGCCTCTTCTTAGAGGCTTTCCGCTCTTCATTGAATCGCGGAATGCCTCCAGCTCTTTGTTCTTATCGGAAAACCGCTGCACACTTTTCCGGAAGCACTACTAGCAGGTTTGCATCAACCGGGACGCGGATCGCAGACAGGCCGCAGATTGGCCAGATTCCAGAGTGGCTTGTCCGTGGGTGGATTGTGTCAATCCACAGATCTTCAACTGCCGCAAAGCTGCCTTCGTTGACCCTCTTACGCAACTCAGTCACCGTCCGCCGCAGTCAATACGTCGCATTTTGCCCGTTCGGAACAATGACTTCGCTGAGAATTCTCCCGGGCGGGCGGCTAATTATAGAAGCGAAACAACGGACGGCAGGCAATGGCGCAGCGCCCACCCGAATTCCCCGACGAACAAAACGACGAGCCCGCGAGCGGTGCGGCCCGCTACCTTGCGGTCTGGGCCGTGATGGCGTGCGTGGCAGCACTTTACCTGGCGGCGGTGTCGATCAGGCCGGCCTTCTTGGACGGCATCCTGCCATCAGGGTCGACTGCTGAAGCCGCCGCACAGACGGCGGCCGACATCGTCAACATCCGTGACAGCATCGGCCAGTTGCAGACCGATGTGGTGAAGACGCAGACGGATCTCGCCCAGCAGAGCGATACGACGCGCACGCTGAACGAACGTGTCGCCGCGTTGGAACAGAAGGGGCTTCCGGCCGAGGCCCAGGCCGCTCCGGCAGCTGAGCCGCAGCGCACAGGTGCTGCCCAGTCCAACAGCGGAACCGACTTTGAATTCCCGAGCGGCAACGCCGCTCCCGTCAAGACAGCCGAAGCAAAGCCGTCCAAGCAGCCGAAGGTCATCAACGGACCGATCGAGACCGGCAGCGTTGCAGAGGATGGCTCGACGATTGCCGCGCCCGCAGCGGCACCGGCCAAGCCCAAGCCGGCAGCCGACAAGGTTGCAGCGTTCAGCGAGCCGAAAGTGAAGAAGGCCGTCGGCATCAAGCTGGCGACCGGCGCTTCGGTGGACAATCTTCGTGTCAGCTGGGGCATCCTGTCGGAGCGGCATAGCGCTGAGCTGAAGCCGCTGCAGCCGCGTTACTTCAACACGGTCGACGGCAACGGCATCACCTACGAACTGGTGGCCGGGCCGTTCAAGACGACGGCGGATGCAAAGAAGGTTTGCCAGTCGCTGCAGGCCCAGGCGATCGATTGCCAGGTCAGCACCTTCGGCGGCAACTCGCTCTAGCGTCGGAAGCACTTTAGAAAATTACCGGGGAGAAGCGAACGAGGCCGCTGCGGATATCCGTAGCGGCCTCGTTTTTTGTTTGATGTCATTTTTGTTTGAAGCCCGGCCTGCTGCTTCGGCCAAGTCTGGCCCTACAGATCCTGCGCGTTGAAGGTATCGCAGGACTGCATCTGGCCGCTCTCGAAGCCTTGCTTGAACCAGCGTGTCCGCTGCGCCGACGAGCCGTGCGTAAAGGCGTCCGGCACGACGCGGCCCTGGGTCTTGCGCTGGATCATGTCGTCGCCGATCTGGCTGGCGGCATTCAGGCCTTCCTCGATGTCGCCATCCTGCAACCGGTTCTTCATCTGGTTGTTCAGGTTCGCCCAGACACCGGCGAGGCAATCGGCCTGAAGCTCCATGCGGACCTGCAGCGCGTTGGCCTGGCGTTCGTCGTTCGAACGCTCCTTCAGCTCCTGTACCTTTTCGGCGATGCCGAGCTGCAGCTGAACATGGTGACCGACTTCATGGGCGATGACGTAGGCCTGGGCAAAGTCGCCCGGTGCTTTGAAACGGCGGCTCAACTCGTCGTAGAAGGCGAGGTCGACGTAAATCTTCTGGTCGATCGGGCAATAGAACGGCCCCATCGCCGACTGGCCGACGCCGCACGCCGTCCGCGTGCCGCCGAGAACAGCACCAGCTGCGGGTTCTTGTAGGTTTTGCCGAAGCTCTGGAACACGCGCGACCAGACATCCTCGGTGTCCTTCAGGACGCGCGCGATGAAGACCTTCTGGTCGTCGCCGGATTTCGGTGTGCCGGCCTGCTCCTGCTTGCCGGGGCTGCCGGGCAGGCCCGGAATGTCGTCGGCCGACGGACGCGACGTGCGCTCGCTGCGCGGCATCTGTGGAACGTTGAAGCCGCCACCGTCGCCGCCAATGCCGCCACGAAGGATGTCGAGCGGGTTGATGCCGAACAGCAGCATGATGCCGCCGATGATCAGCAGCGTCGTCAGGCTCATGCCGCCGCCGATGGGGATCTGGATGCCGTTGCCGCCACCGCCGGGAAAGCGGAAGCCACCGCCGCCTTGGCCGCGGCGATCTTCAACGTTGCTGCTTTCGTTGTCTTGGTCGTCATAGCGCATCTGGCGTATCCGTTGCTTGCCTGCCGATAGCGAGGCAACTGCCCCGCCGCAGGCCGATGATATGGCGCCATAGTGCACGCCGCACAATGCGAATCAACGGCGAAACGCCTTCCGCAGTGGTGGCGCAGCGCCAGATTTTCCGGGCTTTAACGGGGGTCTTTGCCGCGCCGTGCTGCCCGGTCGTCGGAAAGCGCCAGCAGCGGCTTTTGCGCGGTATCGGCCGTGATCGCCTTGGCTTTCGCCGGCGCACGCAGCAACGCCTTCACGGCGCGCGAGGCAGCCACCGTGCCGTCGTTGGCGTAACCCTCGTGGTTGCGCTCGATCTCCTTGAGATCGTAGCGGTAGTTCACCATCAGGCCATGCGCGGCACGCAGCCCCTTCTCCGACGTGTCGGCGAGCCAGTTGATGCGCTCCAGACGCGCGCCGTTGCCAAGGTGGAAGCGCGCGACCGGATCGACCGGCCGGTTGTCGGCAGACTTGGCAGCCATGAAATACTGGGCGGCCTGCGCCAGAACGGCATCTTCCAGGTCTTCATTGGCATCGACTGCGCGATGCCAGCGCGGATCGAGCAGCGCGGTCAGCATCTCGCGGTCTTCGGGCGAAATCACGCCGGCCGGATCGGAGGCGATGAGGCGGTCGAGCCACCGGGCGAAATGCGGTACCGGCGACAACGTCACGAACGTCTTCAGGGACGGGATCTCGCGCGTCAGATCCTCGACGAC
Source organism: uncultured Pseudomonadota bacterium (assembly GCA_963846845.1). Lineage (GTDB taxonomy): Bacteria > Pseudomonadota > Alphaproteobacteria > Rhizobiales > Hyphomicrobiaceae > JAKAXS01. The sequence continues at coordinate 117,970 of CAWJXQ010000002.1, forward strand.
CTGTTTCAGCAGGAAATTGCCGAACGAGATGCCGCGCAGCCCGGGCTGGCAGTTCGAGATGGAATAGAAGACGGCAGTGGTTGGCGCTTCGCCAGGCTGCAGTTTGCGCTCACCCTTCAGCAGGGGCGCGATGGCGGCAGGCACATCCGTCGTCAGCGCGACTTCGACGAAGATCAGCGGGTCGTCGATGAGCGAGGGATGGAAGAAGGCGAAGCATCTGCGGTCCACCGGATCGAGACGGCGGCGCAGGTCATCCCAACCGCTGATCTCGTGCACCGCTTCGTAGGCGATGATTTTTTCCAGGATCGACGCAGGCGTTTGCCAGTCGATGCGGCGCAGCACCAGGAAGCCGCGGTTGAACCAGGACTGAAACAGATGGCGCAGGTCCGCGTCGACGCCGGCGAGGTTCAGGTCGGGCCGGGGCTGTTCGTTCAGCAGGTCGTTGCGCATGGCCACGATCTGCGCCGTGGCCCCAGGCGCCAAGTTGAGGCGGCGGAACAATTCCTGGCGCTTGCCCTCGACGGCCGAGCGCAGCTTAGCCAACGCCTCGTTGCCGGGTTCCGCCAGATAGGCCCGCGATGCAGCTGCCACGTCTCCCGCGTCCGGCTGCATGGCTTCTGAAAGGTAGCGGAAGAACGCCGTCCGTTCTTCCGGCGCCAGCAGGCGGTAGCGATCAAGCAGCGCCCGGGCGATGGCTACGCCCGAGGCTTCACCGCGTCCTGAAATCAGGGCGCGCGCCAGCTGCTGGACGTCATCACGCTCGTTCGGGCCCAAACAGGCTCTTGGGCAGCAGGGCGCGCCCCTGCTCGGCTACGGTCGTCAGCAGTTCCTGAAAGAAGGAGACGTTCACGGTTCTCAAATTCCTCCGCTGCACTAGCCATATGCCCAACATACGCCGCCGGCGCTTAACAGTGAATGCGGCGAATGGCTTGCGGGTTCTGGACCTCGCCGCCAAACGTGCGGTTGCCAAAAGGTTAAGCAACCCGCCGGCGCGCTTTCAGGCGGACTGCTCAATCGCCGTGGCTTGGCAGTGGTGGCCGCGCGGTGGTAAATCGAACTCAACCATCCAGACCTGGGATTCCCCGCATGCTGCCGCCGTTCCTGCCCTTCACGAAGCGACCGCTCCGCCGCAAGGCCGTGAAACGCTTGGCACCTGCGTCGCTGCTGCGCGAGTTGATCGCCGTCGAGGCCCATTCGATCAAGGGCGAGCGCCTCAGCCTCAAGCCCGACCGGCTGCCGGCGAATGGCCGCCTCCGGGTGCTCGACCGCTAATTGTGGCCGGGACGGCGGATTATCCGGGGTCCAATCTAACGCCGCTTTAACTCCAGGCGTGCACAATAGAGTGCACACCAGGAGTTAGGAATGACCAGCGTCGCCCGTAAACAGCCCACATTCGGCAGACGAGGCAACGGCCCGTCTCAGAAGAGCCGGATCGTTGCATCAGTGCCTGTGACACGGCTCAGCGCTCCCCTGGCCAAGGCTCCGGAGAAGAGCGTTCCGAAGGCGTCCAGGATCTGGACTGCCCCCGCAGCATTTCTCAAGGCCTGCACGACCGCATCGGCACAGGCATACGCGCGCCTCAGTGTTGCAGCTGCCTCAGCCGTCCAAAACGGAAAATCAGCGGTCGCGGACTTCCGCGCAGCCAGGGCACTCGCCAAGGCCCAGGCCGAGATGGCGAAGTTGAACAGCGCGCAGGTTGTCGAAAGCGCCGCCGTTCAGCTCCAGCCTAGATCGGGTTCAGCGCAAAGCCTCGACGGCACTATGCCGTCGGTCGCCACCCCGCACACGGTGCTCCTTCCAACCCTACCCGATTTCGATTTCGTCGCAGAACTGGTCGGCAGCAGACCCCGTGCCCCAGGCTGAGGCAGTCGCGTTTGCTGAAACCTTCGCCGAGCCGGACCTTGCGACGCAAGAGGTCACGTCCGAAGTTGCGGAGACCGCTCCCGCTCCAACAGCGCTGTATCTGGTCAGCCCAGTCGATGCCTCCGAGATTGCCGTTGATGGGCCTGCATCCGAGGGCAGGCATGCCCACGCGGAGCAAGCCGGTAAGGCGGAAATCGACGAAGCAATCGACCACGTCCAGACAGCTTTCCCCATTGCCGATTCAGATCGCACCTACGTCGACGAGGCATTGTTCGATCAGGCTTTCGAGCCGGCCACCGCCGTGCAAGCGTTCGAGGGCGACCTTTACACCGGTAACGATCCAGCCCCCGTCGCTGAAGCGGAAGAGACCAGCGTCGCCGAGCCTGAGATGTTCGCGCCGGCTGTTGCCGGTTCTAGAGCTTAAGACCGGGAACGCTCCGCCCCAGCCACACAAATTGCGGAGACCAGCTTCGAAGAGCCTGAGGCGTTCGAACCGGTCAGCGTCGTGCAAGAACTCGAGATTGAGCTTGAGCTTGCAGCCGTTAGCGAGCCAGTCCGTCGCCAAGGTTGCAGAAACCAGCGCCGATGAGCCTGTGTTCCCTGCGGCGTTCGAACGATCGAGCGCTATGCAACAGTTCGAGGCCGAGCCTGATGCCGGCATCGACGCTGCCGCCGAGGCTCCTCAAGACATCATGATCGATCAGCTGGATGAGCCGGCCATCTCGCGCGATGCTGACGTGCTCACCTTGGACGCACCCCGCACCTGGACGGCACCGGCTGTCCCGGCCCCAGCCAGCATCGTCGCCTTCCCTACCAAGCTGCCCCTGCCGGAAGACTTCGCGGACGAAGCCAGCACGCAGTACGAGCTGTTTGACTTGGAAGGGCGAGGCCAGCAGCGTTGCCCACGTCAACACGTCTGACGACTGGATATGGGGCCGCGCGTATTTCCTGGCCTGCGCTGTGGCCTTTCCCACGGCAGTAGGATTGATGTGCACGTTTGGTGGTCCCGCCGAACCCTTTGCGGGTCTCGGACCTGTCGCGCGAGTGTTCGTGGCGGCCGTCTCACCGCTGCTGGGCTTCGTCTTCTTTCTTCCAGCGGTTGGCCTCCTGAAGCTCGCCAGGCTTGTCCGCATCCCGCGTGGCTTTCGCGACGTCCTCACCGGAGGCCTGCTGGGCTCCAGCTGGCTGCTTCTCGCCCTGTACGACGGCTTGACGCCACCCTTGGCCGCCTACTGCCTGCTCGCCGGCGGCTTGTTAGGAGGGCTTGATTTTCTGGCTGGCGAACCGCCCCACGTGGCGCCGCTCGCCGGTGTAGGTCGGAGTATCGCTTTCTTGCGATGCCTCTTTGGCTGCCCAAGGCTGTTCGAGCTGGCCAGCAAGACCCGCTGGGGCCTTCATTAGGCTGATGTTCGGTCGCATCCGATTCGTCACGGTCCAGCTCGAAATCTCTAGCCTGTGCATTGCGGTAGCGAATCGTCGTGCTGACGTGGAGCTAGATATATTCGTGGCGGTCGTCCCGCTAGCTTCCCGGCCATGGCACAGACAGCACTCACCACGACCGACCGGCTGCGTTCAGCGGCGACCACCGACGAGCCGCTCAACTTCAGGCAGGCGCCGCACAACATCGAGGCGGAGCAGGCCTTGCTGGGGGCCATCCTCGTCAACAACGAGTTGCACGACCGCGTGTCGTCGTTCCTGGAGGTCGGGCACTTCTTCGATCCGTTGCACGGCGAAATCTTCGACACGCTGAGCAAGCTGATCCACGCCGGCAAACAAGCCACGCCGATTACGCTGAAGACGTTCTTCGAGAACGCCGAGCCGATCGATGCCGATCTCACGGTACCCCAGTACCTGGGCCGTCTCGCCGCCAGCGCGACGACGATCATCAACGCCGAGCAGTATGGCCGCACGGTCTATGACCTGGCTGTCCGCCGCAACTTGATCGTCATCGGCGAGGATCTCGTCAACGGCGCTTACGACAGCCCCGTCGACTATCCGCCCGAGCAACAGATCCAAGAGGCGGAAGGCCGGCTCTACGAGCTTGCCGAGCAGGGCAAATACGGCCAGGGCTTCCTCAACTTCGGACAGGCGTTGACGCACGCCATCGACATGGCGTCGAGCGCCTTCCAACGCGCAGGCGGTCTCTCCGGCTTGTCGACGGGCCTTGTCGATCTCGACAACCGCATGGGCGGCCTGCAGTCGTCGGACTTGATCGTGCTCGCCGGCCGGCCCTCGATGGGCAAGACGGCGCTGGCGACCAACATCGCCTACAACGTGGCCAAGAACTTCAAGAGCGAGATGCAGTCGGACGGCACGGAGAAAGTGCTGGACGGCGCCATCGTCGGCTTCTTCTCGCTGGAAATGTCGGCCGAACAGCTGGCGACCCGTATCCTGTCGGAGCAGGCGGAGATCTCGTCGGAAAAAATCCGCCGCGGCATGATCAACGAGGACGAGTTCCGCGAGCTGGTCCGCGTCTCGCAGGAGATGAGCCGCATCCCGCTCTACATCGACCAGACGGGCGGCATCACGGTGGCGCAGCTCTCGGCGCGCGCCCGCAAGCTGAAGCGGCAGAAGGGGCTGGGCCTGCTGATCGTCGACTACTTGCAGCTGTTGTCGGGAACCGGCCGGTCGGGCGAAAACCGCGTGCAGGAGATCACGCAGATCACCACCGGCCTCAAGGCGCTCGCCAAGGAACTGGCCGTGCCGATCATCGCGCTGTCGCAGCTGTCGCGTCAGGTGGAACAGCGCGAAGACAAACGGCCCCAGCTTTCGGACCTGCGTGAATCGGGCTCGATCGAGCAGGACGCCGACGTCGTCATGTTCGTTTTCCGCGAGGAATATTACGTGGAGCGTAGTAAGCCTTCGGAAACAAAGGTCGAAGAGTTCATGCAATGGCAGCAGCAGATGATGGCCGTTCACGGCAAGGGCGAGGTGATCATCGGCAAACAACGCCATGGTCCCACGGGCTCTGTGCAGCTGTCGTTCGAAGCGCAATTCACCCGCTTCGGCAACCTCGCCAAGGAATTCCACCTGCCCGAGCGCATGGGCGATTGACGCCGCTGATGGCGCCGAGCGCGAAGTCATGAGTACCGTTCCACCTTCGGCGACGGGAATCGTCACCATCGATCTCAGCGCAATCCAGGACAACTGGAGGGCGTTGGCGGCGCGCGTGCGGCCGGCGGAGTGTGGAGCCGTCGTCAAGGCAGATGCGTACGGCCTTGGCGCGGAGCGGATCATTCCGGCGCTGGTGCGCGCGGGATGCCGCAGCTTCTTCGTGGCGACACCGCAGGAGGCGGCGCAGGCGAGGCTGCTTGCAGCAGCGCCCAACATCTACGTCCTGGATGGGTTGCTGCCGGGCGGCGGTGACGCGCTGATCGAAGCCGCCGCCATTCCCGTGTTGTCCGATATCGGAGCCGTGAGAGACTGGGCGGCGCTGGCATCTGCGCGCGAAGTCCGCTTGCCGGCCGCGCTGCAGCTCGACAGCGGGCTGAACCGCCTTGGGCTCGGCGAAGCCGACGTGATGGCTCTGGCTGCGGATGCAGAGCTGTTTACCTGGCTCGATCTCAAGCTGGTGATGAGCCACCTTGCCTGCGCAGACGATCCGGAAGACGCAAAGAATGACGCGCAGCTCGGCGCGTTTCGCCAGCTGGCGGCGCGCATTCTTCCCGCGCCGCTCAGCCTGGCCGCATCGGACGGTCTGATGCTCGGCCCCAACTTCCACTTCGATCTCGTGCGGCCGGGATACGCGCTTTACGGCGGGCAGGCGTTCAAGGGCGGAGCGACGCCCGTGCGGCCAGTGGTGCGCGTCGAAGCGCGCGTGCTGCAGGTGCGCGACGTGGGCGATGGCGAGACCGTGGGGTATTCGGCGACATTTCGTGCCAAAGGGCCGCGCCGCATCGCGACGATCGCGGCCGGCTATGCCGACGGCCTGTTCCGGCATCTGAGTGCCGGAGACGGAGAGACCGGCGGGCACGTTTCGATCAACGGGCATCTGGCGCCGATCGCCGGGCGGGTGTCGATGGACCTGATCACCGTCGACGTGACGGATGTGCCTGGAGCGCCTGCGAAGCGTGGCGATCTCGTCTGCCTCATCGGACCCGACATCCCGATCGAAGCGGTCGGGGCTGCTGCGGGCACGATCGGCTACGAGGTTCTGACCAGCCTGGGCCGTCGCTTCCATCGTGTCTATCTCGACGGAGACGCATGAGATGGCGCGCGGGTCCAAAGCCGGAAATTTCGTCTGCCAGAGCTGCGGCGCCGTGTCGACGCGATGGGCGGGCAAGTGCACGACGTGCGGCGAGTGGAATACCATCGCCGAAGAGACCGATGCAGGCCCGGCGCCGGGTTCCGGCATCACGCGCGCCACCAAGGGCCGCGCGGTCACGCTGGAGACGCTGCAGGGCGGGGCCGCGGAGGCGCCGCGCTTTTCGTCGGGCATCGCCGAACTCGATCGCGTGACAGGCGGCGGCATCGTGCCCGGCTCCGCCCTGCTGATCGGCGGCGAACCGGGCATCGGCAAATCCACGCTGCTGTTGCAGCTGACGGCCCTGCTGGCGCGAGCCGGACGCCGCACGATCTATTTCTCCGGCGAGGAAGCGTCGGCCCAGGTGCGGTTGCGGGCCGAACGGCTTGGCCTTGCGGATGCGCCGGTGTCGCTGGCAGCCGAAACGAACCTCGCCAACATTCTCGAGACGCTGGCCGACGGCAAACGCGCGGACCTGATCGTCATCGATTCCATTCAGACCCTGTGGTCCGACGCGCTCGATGCGGCGCCGGGCACCGTCAGCCAGGTGCGGGCGGCGACACAGTCGCTGATCCGCTACGCGAAGACGGAAGGCGTCGCGTTGCTGCTGGTCGGCCACGTCACCAAGGAAGGCCAGATCGCCGGCCCCAAGGTCATCGAGCACATGGTCGACACCGTCCTGTCGTTCGAGGGCGATCGCGGCCACACGTTCCGCATCCTGCGGGCGACCAAGAACCGGTTCGGCGCCACCGACGAGATCGGCGTGTTCGAAATGGGCGCGCAGGGGCTGACCGAGGTGGCCAACCCGTCCGAGCTGTTCCTCGGTGACCGCCATTCGACGGCGCCCGGCAGCGCGGTGTTTGCCGGGATCGAAGGCACCCGGCCGCTGCTGGTCGAAATTCAGGCTCTGGTGGCGCCGTCCAACCTGGGACAACCGCGGCGCGCAGTCGTCGGCTGGGATTCCAACCGGCTGTCGATGCTGATTGCCGTGCTGGCTGCCCGCTGCGGCGTGTCGCTCGCCAACCACGACGTCTACTTGAACGTCGCCGGCGGGTTCAAGATCGTGGAACCGGCCGCAGACCTGGCGGCTGCTGCCGCCCTGCTGTCGTCCTTCACCAACGTCGCCCTGCCACACGACCGGGCGTATTTCGGCGAGATTTCGCTGTCCGGCGCCGTCCGGCCCAGCGCGCATACGGCGTTGCGCCTGAAAGAAGCCCAAAAGCTGGGGTTTTCCCATGCGGTTCTGCCGGTCGCGGGAGATGCGGGCGGCGGCAAGGGCAAGCTCGGCCTCACCCGCGTCAGCCACCTCAAGGAGCTTGCGGACGGCATTGGCCCGTGCGACTGAGGGGCCGGGGAAGGTTTAACGCTGCGGCGACGCAGCCTGTAATCCAGGACGGGGACTAGCGATCATGATCGGGCCATTGACCTACCTTGACATCGGCCTCCTCGCGGTAGCCTTCATCTCCGGCATCCTGGCCATGTACCGCGGCTTCACGCGGGAACTGCTGTCGATCATTTCGTGGGCCATCGCCGGCGCGGCCGTGCTGTATTTCGTGCTGTTCCACAAGAAGTTCGCCGAGGACATGGCCGCCCAGACCGGCACACAGGTGCCGATCGCCCAGATTGCCATCGGCGCGGTCATCTTCCTGATCGTGCTGATTATCGTGCACCTCATCACCGCGCGCATCTCCGACGCCATCCTCGACAGCCGGGTGGGCATGGTCGACCGCGTGTTCGGGCTGATATTCGGCGTATTGCGCGGCTTCCTGCTGGTCGTCATTCCCTATATGTTCTACCTGCACTTCATCCCCGACGAGACCAAGCACTTTGATTGGGTGCGCAATTCCCAGTCGCTGCCGTATCTCAAGTCTACGGGGTTGAGCCTGCAGTCGGTTCTGGTGAATTACCTGCCCTCCTCGCTGACCGACCCGGAAACGCCGCCGGCCGCACCTACCGGAGAGCAACAGGGCTGAAATCAATTGCCGATCCGCGGCAATCGCGCGCTGGATTTGTCATACCGTTATCATATATGTGACACGCGGCTGGCGGCAGCGGCGCTGAAGGTGTAAGCCGAGCCGCTGATAAAGCTTTGTTTTGAACGCGCGAACGGGTGCTTATGCGGGAGGCAACCATGACGCACGGTCCCATCACTGACGGTTTCACGCATGACATGATGTCTGACGTGGCGGACAACGGCGACCTCGCCGCGGGCGACTACGGCTATTCGCGCTACGGCGACGATCGCCTGCGGGAAGAGTGCGGCGTCTTCGGCGTCTTCGATCACCCGGATGCGGCGGCCCTCACGGCGCTCGGCCTGCACGCCCTCCAGCATCGCGGACAGGAAGCTTGCGGCATCGTCGCGTTCGACGGCAAGCAGTTCAATTCCGAGCGGCGGCACGGCCTCGTCGGCGACAACTTCAATAACGCCAGCGTCATCCAGCGCCTCATGGGCCGGATGGCCGTCGGCCATAACCGCTATTCCACGACCGGCGGCACGGCGCTGCGCAACATCCAGCCACTGTTCGCCGATCTCGACACCGGCGGCTTTGCGCTCGCCCACAACGGCAACCTCACCAATGCGCTGACGCTGCGCCGCGAGTTGATCTCGTCCGGCGCCATCTGCCAGTCGACGTCAGACACCGAAGTCATCCTGCATCTGCTGGCGCGGTCGAAGAAGCGCCGCATCGTGGAACGCTTCGTGGAGGCCCTGCGGCAGATCGAAGGCGCCTACGCCCTCGTCTGCCTCACCAACGAAATGATGATCGGCGCGCGCGATCCGGTCGGCATCCGGCCGCTGATGCTCGGCCGGCTCGGCAAGTCCTACGTGCTCGCGTCGGAAACTTGCGCGCTCGACATGGTCGGCGCGGAGTTCGTGCGCGAGATCGAAAATGGCGAAGTCGTCGTCATTACCGATGCCGGCATCGAGAGCCACCGGCCATTCCCGCAGCGCGCGGCGCGGCCCTGCATCTTCGAGTACATCTACTTCGCCCGGCCAGACAGCGTCATCGGCGGCCGGTCTGTTTATGACATCCGCAAGCAGATGGGCATCCAGCTCGCCAAAGAGGCGCCGATCGAGATCGACGTCGTGGTTCCGGTACCTGACAGCGGTGTTCCTGCTGCCATCGGCTATTCGCAACAGTCCGGCGTGCCGTTCGAACTCGGCATCATCCGCAACCACTACGTGGGCCGCACCTTCATCGAGCCGGAACAGCGCATCCGCCAGCTCGGCGTGAAGCTGAAGCATTCAGCCAACGCCGGCGTCATCCGCGGCAAGCGCATCGTGCTGATCGACGACAGCATCGTGCGCGGCACCACGTCCAAGAAGATCGTGCAGATGATGTTCGAGGCCGGCGCCAAGGAAGTGCACATGCGCATCGCCTCGCCGCCGATCACGCATTCCGACTACTACGGCATCGACACGCCGAGCCGCCACGACCTTCTGGCCGCCAATATGGACCTGGACGGCATGCGCAAGTTCATGGGCGCCGACAGCCTGGCGTTCATGTCGGTCGACGGCATCTACCGCGCCGTGGGCTACGAGGCGCGCGACCCCGTCAACCCGCAGTTCACCGACCACTGCTTCACGGGCGAATATCCCACGGAGCTGACCGATCACAACGGCGGTGCGCCCTCCAAGCAGCTGTCGTTGCTGGCGGAAGTCGGCTGACGAACCGCGCCGCCTGGTCGCGTCGAGCCGGCATTTTCTGGAAACCACAGCATGCGTGCAGACTTGCTCTGCACCGCAGACGTGCGCTAGCTGATGCCTGCCGAAGCCCAGGCAATAAACAGCTACGACGTGGGACAACCACTCCATGAGTAAATCCAAACGCCTCCAGGGCCGCCTCGCCTTCGTCAGTGGCGCCTCGCGCGGTTTGGGACGAGCCACGGCCCTCGCATTGGCTCGCGAAGGCGCTCACATCATCGTCACCGCCCGGACGAGCGGGGCCCTGGAAGAGCTGGACGATGAGATCCGCGCCGCTGGCGGCGCCGCCACGCTGCTGGCGCTCGACCTCAGGAAATCCGACCGGCTGGACCAACTGGGGCCGACGATCTTTCAACGCTGGGACAAGCTCGACATTCTCGTTGCCAATGCCGGCATTCTCGGCCCGCTGTCGCCGCTGCCGCACGTGACGGCCGACGCGTGGACCAGCGTGATCGAAACGAACCTTTCGGCCAACTGGCGTCTCATTCGCACCTTCGACCCGCTGCTGCAGCGGGCCAAGGCGGCACGGGTGGTGTTCGTGTCGTCCAGCGCCGCCACAGCCAAGGCTGCCTACTGGGGGCCTTATGCGGTTTCCAAGGCGGGCCTGGAGGCGCTGGCCAAAACCTATGCGCTTGAGAATCGCAAATACGCCGGTGAACGTGAACATCGTCGATCCCGGCCCCATGGCGACGGCGATGCGCGCCAAGGCGTTTCCGGGCGAGGATCCCAAGACCATTCCGACACCCGCCGACGTCGCCGAGCTTGTGCTGGAGCTTTGCCTTCCGTCCGAAAAGCGCAATGGCGAGACCGTGCGCTATCGCGAGTGGAGCAAGGCCAACGGCGCCGAGCCTGCAACGGCCGAGGCTGAGACCTAGAAGTCCTGCAGGTTCCGAACCTTAGAACTCAACGATCATGCCGTCGTAGGCAGGCTCGATGTGCGCGGGGAGATCGCGGCGCAACGTGGCGTAGTCGAGTTCGGCGGTCATGTGGGTGAGGATGGCGCGCTTGGGACGCAAGCGATCGATCCACTCCAGCGCGCGTTTCAGATGGAAATGGCTGGGATGCGGCTGGGGCCGCAGCGCATCGACGATCCAGACGTCGAGGCCCTGCAGTTGGGCGATCGTCTCCTCCGGCATATCGCTGATATCCGGCGAGTAGGCGAGATTGCCAAAGCGAAAGCCCAGCGATGGAATGTCGCCGTGCCGCTGCAGCACCGGCAACAGCGCGTAGCGGACCGCCGGGGCCGGAAATCTGCACCTCTTGGCCAGGCTTCAGTTCAAACGACTTCAGGATCGGCGAATAGCTCGAGCCCGGCGGCGTTTCGAAGCAATATCTGAAGCGCGGCAACAGGCTCGCGCGCGTGGGTTCGTCGAGATACACGTCGATGCGGCGCTTCATGGCGTAGGCGACCATGCGCAGGTCGTCGATGCCGTGCGTGTGGTCTGCGTGATCGTGGGTGTAGAGCACGCCGTCCAGCGCCTCGACGCGCGCGCTCAGCAGCTGTTCACGCAGATCCGGAGATGTGTCGACGAGCACGCTGGTGCGTCCGTCACGACTTGTGCGCTCGACGAGAACGGAACAGCGGCGGCGGCGGTTTTTCGGCTCTGCGGGATCGCATGCACCCCATGCCGGTCCAAGGCGCGGCACGCCTCCGGAAGAGCCGCAGCCCAGAATGATCAGCCGGTTGCTCATGCCGCTGTCGATCCCGTGGCTACAGATGCAGCGGCCGCACGCGGCACCTTGGTGAAGAGGCGGAAGAAGTTTTCGGTCGTCGCAGCCGCAAACTCGTCAGCCGAAATGCCGCGCGCCTTGGCGAGGGCTGCGGCCGTGTGCGCCACGTAGGCGGGCTCGTTCGTCTTGCCGCGATAGGGTTCAGGCGCAAGGTAGGGCGCATCCGTCTCGACGAGAATGCGATCGAGCGGCACGGCGCTCGCGATGGCGCGCAGTTCCTCGGATTTCTTGAAGCTTACGACGCCTGAGAACGACACATAAAGCCCCAGGTCCACGGCCCGCATGGCAAGATCGCGTCCACCGGTGAAGCAATGCAAAAGCGCGGGAAAGGCGCCCTTGGCGTGCTCGTCTTCAAGAATGGCGATCGTGTCGGCGTCGGCGTCGCGCGTGTGGATCTCAAGCGGCAATCCGGTGATCCGTGCCGCCGCGATGTGATTGCGGAAGCCTTCGGCCTGCGCGCCCGGCGTCGAGTGCTGGTAGTGATAGTCCAGGCCTGCCTCGCCGATCGAGACGACCTTTGGATGCCTGGACAGGCGCACGATTTCATCGACGGGGATGTCGAGTTCTTCGTGAGCATTATGCGGATGCGTTCCGACAGAGCAGAAGATGTTGGGGAAGCGTTCCGCCACACTGAGCACCTGATCGAAGCGGCGAATGCGCGTCGATATCGTGACCATCAACGCGACGCCCGCAGCACCGGCGCGCGCAACGATGCCATCAAGGTCATCGGCAAATTGCGGAAAGTCCAGGTGGCAGTGGTGGTCGACAAGCATCATCCCAAGTCCGTGAACGCAACGGTTTCGCGGAGGCCATAGCTCAGATCGACCGGCGGCACCAGTTGGTCATACGCTGCAGCGGCAGGCGTTTACAGCGGATGCGGCGAGGCCTCGCTTCTACTTGGGCCATATGGCGTTACGCTTTTCCGCAAAGGCACGTTCGACCAGCCAGATTTCGTCGGCCAATCTGGAGGGGCCGTGGGGGCCCAACAGAACGGCAATGTCGAACATGCATGCGATCGCCGCCGTCGACGCGCTGACCGACAGGTAGGCCAAAATCCGGGACAACGCCCCATAATGAACCGCATACGCCACGATCAGCAGCAGACATGTGAGGCCGCCAAAGGCCCAGAAACCGTAGATTGAAACGTGAAACACAAACTCACCCCCATCGATTATTTTAATCTGTGGAGTGACAGTTCAAAATCGGTGCCGGTGAAGCGGACGGGCGGGCAAAGCGCTCCGTGTTCGCTGTGTTATTGTTAATTTCAAGGGCCTGCGCGTGGAACAAAGATGCGTGCGGCTAGGTTGTCTGACACCTGGCTTTCGGAGATTTCAAGCATGCCACTGACAACGATCTTGATCATCATTCTCATCCTGGCGCTGCTGGGTGCATTGCCCAGCTGGCCGCACAGCCGCAACTGGGGCTATGGCCCGTCGGGGTTGGTCGGTACGATCCTCATCATCCTTCTCATTCTCGCGTTGCTCGGCCGCGTTTAGCGTTTCTCGTCTAGGCCTGAAAAAACCGCCGGCAATTTTGCCGGCGGTTTTTGTCACGTCGTTAAAAGAAATGCGCCGGTGCGTTCCCACCAGCGCATTGCTGCATTATCGACCTTAGTACTTTTTCACGCCGCCCTCAGGCTTGGACGTATCCTTCTTTGCATCTTCGGCATTGAAAGTCGAAGAACCGCTATCACCAGCGCTGGCGCCGCTGGATGAATCGCTTTTGCCGGGTGCAGACGGCGTTGCTTCATCCATGGCCTTCTGCGGCGGATGCAGCTTATCGGTGCCGCCAGGGTTCTTCATTTCGGGCACTGCTTGCTCGGTAGCATTGCCTGCAGCCTTGTTTTGCTCGGGTGTCTGGGCCAGGGCCAGCGCAGGGAATGCAAGCGCAGCGGTAAGACCGACTAGAATGCGTTTCATGACAAGTTCCTCCATTTGTTTCTTGTCGACGTGCGAGGCACAGGGCCTGTCGCGCGCCCTGTCAAAGAAACGCTCCAGCAGCGGTACGGTTCGTTACGCTCACGCTCGCTCGCGATATCGTGAGGGTGCTCCGAACATAAAAAAGCGCCGATGCTGGAGGGCATCGGCGCGTGGCAAGTCGATAGAGAAAACAGAAACGTTACTTCTGCGTCGCGCCGCTGGAGCCTTTGGTTTCGCCGCTGGCAGCGCCGCCCTTGGCATCATCAGAATTCCAGGTCTTTGCTTCACCCGTCTCGCCAGAGCTTTCGCCCGACGATGCATCTGACTTCTTCTCCGTCGGGGTCGCGGAATCCATGGCCTTCTGCGGGGGATGCAGTTTGTCGGTGCCGCCCGGGTTCTTCATTTCAGGCGTCGCGGAATCCATCGCCTTCTCCGGCGGATGGCTCTTGTCGGGTGCCTGCGCGATGGCGAGCGCGGGAAGCGAAGCGGCTGCCACGAGGCTGATCAGAATGCGTTTCATGAATTTCCTCCATTATTGTTGTTAGCTTGCAGAGCGTGCCCTGGACTGGCCAGCAGGCCTGCCTGAGCGTGGTGGGAGAACGCAGCATCCCTGAATAAAGTTCACCGGGATCGGCGTCTGGCGGGCGCAAAACAGCGATGAACGATCGAAATCGTAGAATTATCGGTTAGTTTATAACGTGCTAGCGGGGGAGCGCGCTGTTAGCCTCCATTTTCTCATAAACCCCTCATATTCCTTCTCATTAATCTCTCATCATGCTACCAAGCAGTGTGTGAAACACGCACGGTTCTGCGTGCATCGTTGGTGAGGGATGCCTGCATGCTGAGGCACATCGGCTTGATCGCTCTGCTGGCATTGGGCGCTTGCGATGAGCCCCATTCCGAAGCGCGCGACGTCGCCGACGCCAGCAACTTCAAACCGACATCCGTGGTGCTGCAGCCTGCCGAGGCCGCGCGCAAAATCGACGGCATTGCGACGCTGGTGAGCCCGGAGAGCCTAGCTCAACTCAACGCCGACCTGCGCGCTGCCGAAATCGCCGCAAACTTCAGCGCCCGCGCGTTTGCCCGATACAAAGAGACCAAGACCCTGCCCGAACACTCGATCGACAACGCCGAGCGTCAGGCGTCGACGGACTCGACGCAGGTCGCGCTTCTAAAGCTCAAGTTGCGCAATACCTGGGGCGACAAGGCGCCGTTTGTTTCCCCCGGACCGCGCCAGCAGATCGTCGATGAGTTGAGTTCGGGCCGGACAACCTTGGTGCGCTTCGACTTCCCGCGCTCGGTCGAGACTGCACTCACCAACGTCTCCGTGCAGCCGTTGAGCGGTGGTGCTGGCACGCAGGTTTCCGCGATCTGGGCGGCACCATCCGGCAGTTTGGCGATGCCCGGCTCATCGTTCTTCGGCCTGATGCCGGCGGGGCCCGGCCTGCGCCCCGGAGACCGCGCCCGGGTTACCGCCGAGGGCGAAGCGGCAAGTGCCGGCGTCGTCATCCCAGCGTCTGCGGTGGTGGTCTATGCGGGTGCCTCGTGGTGCTACGTGGAAACCAAGCCAGATACGTTCGAACGCAAGCTCGTCGCGCTCAGTGAGCCGGTAGACGACGGCTACCTCGTCAAGGATTTCGAACCGGGCACCAAGGTCGTCGTCCAAGGCGCCTCCGTGCTGTTGTCACGCGAAGCCGAACCGGTTGGCGGCGACGACGATGACGACGGGCCTGTACCTGCCAAGGCCAAAGCCAAGCCGAAAGAGACGCCGGTCGCCAGCTCCGATCAGGTAGGCTCCGGTGCGGCCGCCTCCGACCCGGATTGAGCGGCTGCCGGCAATGGACACCCTCATCCGATGGTCGATCCGCTACCGCGTCGTTGTCGCGGTGCTGTCGCTGGCGTGGCTGATCGGCGGCATCGTCTATGCCTTCACCGTGCCGCTGGATGTGTTTCCCGAATTCGTCCCGCCCCAGGTGACGATCCAGACCGAAGCGGCGGGCTTTGCGCCCGAGCATGTCGAGCAGATCATCACGCGGCCGATCGAAGCCGCCGTCAACGGCGCGCCCGGCGTCGCCTCGATCCGCTCCGAAAGCGTCTATGGCTTGTCCGTCATCCTGCTCACGTTCGATGAGGACGTGGACCCGGTCACGACGCGGCAGGGGATTTCCGAACGCCTGCAGACGCTGGCGGGCACGTTGCCGATCGGCGTGGCGCAGCCGAAGCTGACGCCGCTGACATCAAGCACGATGGATGTGCTGAAGTTCGGCCTGACGTCCGATACCGTCGATCCCTACACCTTGCGCGACATCGCCGACTGGACGCTGATGCCGCAACTGCTGTCGCTGCCCGGCATCGCCCGTGTGACTGTCTATGGCGGGCCGATCCGGCAGGTACAGATCCAGCCAGACCTCGACCGGTTGGCCGGCCTGGGCCTGACCGTTGGAGATGTCGCTACCGCAGGCCGCGAAGCGCTGGCGCTGCGCGGGGCCGGCACCATCGACACCAGCGCCCAGCGCATCACCATCGACGCGCCACCGCCCGCGCCTGATCCACAAGCGCTGTCGCAGGCGCTCGTGACGATGCAGGACAACGTTCCGATCCGCATCGGCGAGGTGGCGACCGTCGCCATCGGCCCCGCCGTTCCGATCGGCGACGCGACGATCATGGGCCGGCCGGGCGTGCTGGTGACGATCTCCAGCCAGTTCGGCGCCAACACTTTGAAGGCGACGCAGGCCGTCGAGGCGGCGCTGGACGAGTTGCGGCCGACGCTCACCAAGCGCGGCATCGCCATCACGATGCTGCACCGTCCGGCGTCGTTCATCGAACGCGCACTCAGCAACCTGGAGCGGGCGTTGGCGCTCGGCTCCGCGCTGATCCTGTTCGTGCTCTACGCGTTCCTGCGCAGCTGGCGCGCGGCGCTGATTTCGTTCCTGGCGATCCCGCTGTCGCTGCTCGGCGCCGTGGTCGCGCTGGCCTATTTCGGCGAAACGCTCAACACGATGACGCTGGGCGGCTTCGCGCTGGCACTTGGCGTGCTCGTCGACGATGCCATTATCGACATCGAAAATATCATGCGGCGGTTGCGTCTTGCGGAAGCGAGCGGAGCCACGGATGATCTCGCGACGATCGAAGATGCCTCGATCGAGATTCGCGGCTCCATGCTGTATGGCACGCTGGCGGTGATCTTCATCTTCCTGCCGGTGCTCTACGCAGGTGGCGTCCAGGGCCGCTTCATCGGCCCGATGGCGTTGACATTCATCATCGCCGTGCTCGTTTCCATGCTTGTGGCTTTGACGGTGACGCCGGCGCTGTGCGCGCTGCTGCTGACAGGCAAGGACACGAGGGAAACACCGCACATCCTCGACAAGTTGAAGGCCATGCAGGGGTGGTGCCTTGATGCCGTTCGCAAAAGTTGGTGGTGGACCGTCGGCGCGCTGGCCGCCGCAGCGGCCGCGGCGCTTGCCGTTGTGCCGTTTCTCCATAGCGAACTAATTCCGCAGTTCCGCGAAGGGCATTTCGTAATCCAGATGTCGGCCGTGGCCGAGGGCACATCGGTCGCCGACATCATGGCGACGGGCGAACGCATCACGAAAGAGCTGCTGAAGCTGCCGTTCATCAAGGTCGTCGGCCACCAGATCGGGCGGGCGGACTCCGGCGAAGATACTTGGAGCCCTGACAAGAGCGAGTTTCATGTCGAGCTGACGGCCTCGCATACCGAGACCGAAACGGAAGCCCAGGAGACGATCCGCGAAGTTCTGGAGAAGTTTCCCGAGGTCCGCACCGAGGCGATGACGTTCCTGGGCGACCGCATCAGCGAAAGCCTCAGCGGCGAGACGGCCCAGGTCGTCATCAACCTGCATGGGCCCGATTTGGAGAGTTTGGAGAAATCCGCCGAGGATATCGAGAAGGCGGTCGGCGGCATTCCCGGGGTCGCCGACTTGCGCATCCCCAAGACGGCCAAGGTGCCGACACTCTCGATCCGTTTGGATCCGGCAGCACTCACGCGCTACGGCCTCACGGCCCAGGACGCCCTGGACACGGTGCAGACAGCGTTCGCCGGAACGACCATCGCTCAGACTTATGCCGGCGCGCAGACTGTGGACGTCGTCGTTATTCTCAAGGCCAGCGATCGCGGCCGTATCGAGCAATTGAACAACTTGCTGATCAGCAATGCCAGAACGCGCGTGCTGCTGAGCAACGTCGCCACGATCTCGCTGACCGAGGGCCGCTCCAACATCCGGCACGAAGGCGCGCTGCGGCGTGTCAACATCAACTTCAACGGCGCCGAGGGCTACTCGCTGCGCAGCATCGTCAACGAAGCCAAGGAACGGATATGCGGCTCTGAAGCTGCCTGGCGACGTCTACGTGTCCTACGCCGGCCAGGCCGAGGCCGAACGTGCCGGCCAGATCCGGCTGGGGTCACTGACCGCGTTGAGCATCCTGCTCATCGTCGCCGCGCTGACGCTGGCTTTCAAGCGCAAGTTGCTCGCCCTGGTGCTGCTGGTGAATGTGCCGTTCTCGCTGATCGGCGGCATGGCCGCGATCGTGGCCAGCGGCATCGGCCTGACACTGGGCAGCCTCGTCGGGCTGGTGACCGTTTTCGGCATCGGCGCGCGCAACTCTGTGATGATGCTGGCGCATGTCGAACACCTCGTGGACCGCGAGGGGCAACCCTGGAACGCCGACACGATCCGCCGCGCCGCCGGCGAGCGCTTCGCGCCGGTGTTCATGACGGCGCTGATGGCCGCGCTTGGGCTGGTACCACTGGCTTTGGGCCTGGGGCGGCCGGGGCACGAGATCGAAGCACCGATGGCCATCGCCGTGCTGGGCGGGCTGGCTACGGCGACGTTCCTGAACCTGGTGATTCTGCCCGAGACGCTGATCCGGGCTTATGGGTGGCTGCGAAGTGAATCCGATCCTGCGCGGCAGGTGCCGGCGCAGGTTGCGCCCGCGGAATAGCGGGTACGCCTGTTCCCGGCGGCACTAATGCAGCTGTCACAAAATGCGACTAGGAAGCCTCCAAGACATCGGAGGATTCCCATGGCGCTCATCGAAACGCTGAAGACCGGCGACCGCGTCGAGCTGATGTACCGCGACGGCGCCGACGCCGCGCGCACCAAATGGTACCGCGGCGAAGTGATCGTGGCGGACAACGACACCTGGCCCCTCGTGAAACTTGAGGATGGCCAGGTGACAGAGGTGCGGCCGTTCATGACGTGGCGGATGCCTACCGCTCGAAGCGCTTGTACTTGATGCGGTGGGGCTCGACGGACTGGTCTCCCAGCCGGCGCTTCTTGTCTTCTTCGTAGTCGGCGAAGTTGCCTTCGAACCATTCGACGTGGCTGTCGCCTTCGAAGGCGAGGATGTGCGTTGCCAGGCGATCGAGGAAGAAGCGGTCATGCGAGATGACCACGGCGCAGCCGGGGAAATCTTCCAGCGCCGATTCCAGAGCTGACAGCGTTTCGGTGTCGAGGTCGTTGGTGGGTTCGTCGAGCAGCAACAGGTTGCCGCCCTCCTTCAGCATCTTGGCGAGATGCACGCGGTTGCGTTCGCCGCCCGACAGCAGGCCAACTTTCTTCTGTTGATCGGTGCCCTTGAAGTTGAACCAGCCGCAGTAGGCGCGGCTCGGCATCTCACGCTTTTCACCGAACTTCATGATGTCGTTGCCGCCCGAGATCTCTTCCCAAACGGTCTTCTTGTCGTCGAGGTGATCGCGGCTCTGGTCGACATAAGCGAGCTTGACCGTCGAGCCGAGGCGGATGTCGCCGCCATCCGGCTTCTCGGAACCTGTCAGCATCTTGAACAGCGTCGTTTTGCCGGCGCCGTTGGGGCCGATGACGCCGACGATGCCGCCTGGCGGCAGCTTGAACGACAGGCCATCGATCAACAGGCGATCACCGAAAGCTTTTGAAAGGCCCTCGGCCTCGACCACCATTTCGCCAAGGCGAGGACCTGGCGCGATCGAGAAGGAGGCCTTGCCCACCTCCTCGCGGCCGGCCTGCTCGACCAGCTTGTCGTAGGCGCTGACGCGGGCCTTGGATTTGGCCTGACGCGCCTTGGGTGAGGCACGGATCCATTCCAACTCGCGCGCCATCTGCTTCTGGCGGCCTTCCTCGGCCGATTTCTCGACCGTCTCGCGCTTGGCCTTCTGCTCGAGCCAGGCCGAGTAGTTGCCCTTGTAGGGAACGCCCTGGCCGCGATCCAGCTCGAGCGTCCAGTCCGTCAGGTTGTCGAGAAAGTAGCGATCGTGGGTGACCAGGATCACGCAGCCGGTGTAGTCCTTCAGGAAGCGTTCCAGCCACGCGACGCTTTCGGCATCGAGATGGTTGGTGGGCTCGTCGAGCAACAGGATGTCGGGCTTCGACAGCAGCAGGCGTGTCAGCGCCACGCGACGCTTTTCGCCGCCGGAAAGGTTGGCAACGCTGGCCTCACCCGGCGGGCAGCGCAGAGCGTCGAGCGCCTGTTCGACCTGCGTGTCGAGGTCCCACAGATCCTGCGCGTCGATCTTGTCTTGCAGCGCCGTCATCTCGTCGGCGGTCTCGTCGGAATAGTTGGACGCGATTTCGTTGTAGCGGTCGAGGATGGCCTTCTTCTCCGCCACGCCTTCCATGGCGTTGCCCAGCACGTCCTTGTCGGGGTTGAGCTGCGGTTCCTGCGGCAGGTATCCGACGCGGACGCCGTCGGCGGGCTTGGCTTCGCCCAGGAAGTCGTCGACCGTGCCGGCCATGATTTTCAGCAGCGTCGACTTGCCCGCGCCGTTCAAGCCGACGACGCCGATCTTGGCACCCGGCAGGAACGACAGGGAGATGTCCTTCAAAACGGTCTTGCCCCCCGGATAGGTCTTGGAGAGCTTGTGCATGTGGTAGACGTACTGGTGGGCTGCGGCCATTGCGGC
>CAWJXQ010000003.1:0-89245 GCA_963846845.1 uncultured Pseudomonadota bacterium
GACTGAGCGAGCCTGCAATGCCAGACATCAGACTTCCCTCCCCGAGCGGCGATCCGATGCGCCTTGCAGCGCATTGATGATCAATAGCATCACGAACGAGATGACGAGCATTACTGCTGCAATCGCCGTCGCGCCCTTGAAGTCATATTGCTCGAGCTTGGTGATGATCATGAGCGGGGTGATTTCCGACACCATCGGAATGTTGCCCGCGATGAAAATGACAGAGCCGTATTCGCCCACCGCCCGCGCGAACGCCAGGGCAAATCCGGTCAGCAGCGCCGGGGTCAAAGTCGGCAGCACCACCTTGCGGAATGTCTGGAAGCGTTGTGCGCCGAGCGTCGCCGCCGCCTCTTCCAACTCTACGTCGAGGTCTTCGAGCACCGGCTGCACCGTCCGCACCACAAACGGCAGGCCGATGAAGATGAGCGCGATGAGCACGCCGATCGGCGTAAACGCAATCTTGATACCTAGCGGCTCCAAGTACCGGCCGATCATGCCGTTCGGCGCATAGATAGCCGTCAGCGCGATGCCGGCCACGGCCGTTGGTAAAGCGAACGGCAAGTCCACCAGCGCATCCACCAGCTTGCGTCCGGGAAACGAATAGCGCACCAGCGCCCACGCCAGCATGAACCCGAACACCACGTTGATCGCAGCGGCCAGCAGTGACGTGCCGAAACTCAGTTTGTAGCTGGCCACCACGCGTGGCGACGTAACTGCGCTCCAGAACTCCGGCCAGGTGAAGGTCGCCGCCTTGGCAAACACCGCGATCATCGGAATGAGCACGATCAGCGATAGGTAAGCGATCGTGAACCCCAGCGACAGGCCGAAGCCGGGGAGCACCCTGTGGGCACTGGAACGGCTCATTTTTTCTCCGCGGCGATCTGGTCGTAGATGCCATCGCTGGCAAAGTGATCCTTGAGTACTTTAGACCAGGGTCCGAGCAAGGTCTCAACGGAGAAAGTGCTAACGGCGGGGAATTGCGCCTTGTGCTTCTCTAGCACCGCGGCATCGCGCGGGCGGAAGTTGTGCTTGGCGATGATTTCCTGGGCTTCCGGCGTATAAAGGAAGTTCAGGTAAGCCTCCGCGACTTTGGTCGTGCCCCGCTTGGTGGCGACGCTGTCGACCACGGCGACCGGTGCCGGTGCCTCGATCGTCAGCGAGGGATAGACGACATCGAACTGATCGGCGCCAACTTCCTGGGCGATCAGCGCGGCCTCATTCTCGAACGTCACGAGCACGTCGCCCGTCGCACGCTGCGTGAAGGTCGTGGTCGCACCGCGGCCACCACCGTCCAGCACGGGAACGTTCTTGAACAGCGCCTTGACGAATTCGCGGGCGCCGGCGTCGTTACCGGATTTCTTCAGCGCATAGCCCCACGCTGCCAGATACGTGTAGCGGCCGTTGCCCGACGTTTTGGGGTTGGGCACGATCACGCCGATGCCGGGCTTCGCCAGATCGTCCCAGTCCTTGATGCCCTTGGGGTTTCCCTTGCGCACCAGGAAGATGGACGTCGTCGTATAGGGTGCAGCTCCGTTCGGAAACTTCGTCGCCCAGTCCTTGGCAACCAGCCCGCCGTTGTCGGCCAGGAAGTCGATATCCGGCGCCTGGTTCATCGTGATGACGTCGGCCTCCAGGCCCTGTGCCACCGATTGCGCCTGCTTTGATGAACCGCCGTGCGACTGGTTCACCGTCACCGTATCGCCGGTGTCGGCTTTCCACTTGGCGGAAAATGCGGGATTGATCTCCTTGTAGAGCTCACGCGAAACGTCATAGGAAACGTTCAGTATAGTTGTATCGGCGGCTTTCACCGTAAGTGCCGACACGACTAAAAAGGCGAGCGCCAGGCCCGCCCAAGATAAGAACTCTCGGGATCACTTCCCCCTCCAACGTTTGAGCTCGTTCAATCTGGCTCGGACCGTATGGTAGCGGGCGCATGCCGCGGAACCAAGAACTTCTGATTTCTTTATGCTCAGCGCGGGAATAGCATTTTTAGCATGTATAACAGTATATTAGAGGAGCTGCGGTGCCCTGCGGCGCAATATCTTCAGCCGCGGTCGAAATATCTCGCAAACCGCAGTCGGCACACTGATTTAACCTTCAACCTTTACAGTTTATTGGCATCCCATCCTTATATTTCAGTGCGTTGCGCAGCCGTCGAGGCGGCGGCAAATGCCAAGAGTTTCCCCGTTTCAAGAGCTTCCCTTAACTCATGCGTGTCCTCTCTTGTCTCGCCACCGAGCATAACCCTTGGCTCTTACTGCTCGCCACCACCATTTGCATCTCGGGGAGCTGGGTCGCTCTCGACTTGATACGCCGCGCCCGCGACCGCGACAGCTTGCAAAAGGCTGGCTGGATTTTCTTGGCGGCGGTTGCCGGCGGCGCCTCGATCTGGTGCACCCATTTCGTGGCGATGCTGGCGTATGAACCCCACGCCCCGGTCTCGTTCGAGCCTATCCTGACGCTTGATCTCGCTTCTCGTCGCGATTGCTGGCTGCGGAACCGGCATAACGATGGCTTTGTCGTCAAACGATAGGTCCGTCCCCGCGATCGGTGGCGGCCTCATCGGGGCCGGCGTAGCCGCCATGCACTACACCGGCATGGCCGCCTACCACGTCGATGGGCTGGTCACATGGGATCCCCTCCACGTCACCGCATCGTTGCTGCTCTCGGTTTCACTGACTGGCGCTGCCATGCACAAGCTTCTGACCGAGCCTGACCGGCGCGGCCAGGGCCTTGCCGTCGCGCTGTTCGTCAGCGGCATCGTCGCCCTGCACTTCACCGGCATGGCCGCAGTGACTGTTCTGCCTTTGGCAACGGGCCCCGCGCTTGTCGACCAGACGGCCCTCCATGCCATGGCAGTCGCCGTTGCCGGCGTTGGCCTCATCATCGTTGCAACCGGTGTCGCCAGCTACCTGATCAATTCCTTCGCCAACCTGCAAACGGTTCAGCGGCTGGAAGAACTCGCGTTGAACGATGCACTCACCGGCTTGCCGAACCGGATCAGCTTCAACAACCAGATCATCCAGAAGCTCGCCCGCGCCCAACTTTCCAATCGCAAGGTCGGTGTGCTTGGCATCGATTTGAACCGCTTCAAGGAAATCAACGACCTGCGCGGCCACGAAGCCGGCGACACCGCTCTAAAGATAATCGGCGAACGCTTGAAGGGTCTCGTTTCCGACGGCGAGTTTGCGGCCCGCATCGGCGGCGACGAATTCGGCGCCTCGAAGATCTACGGCGATCACGCCGAACTCGTAGAATTCGTCTCGCGCGTCGAGACGGCGCTCTTCCTCCCTCTCGTCATCGATCGCTTCGAAACGGTCCACGGTGCCAGCATCGGCGTTGCCATCTATCCGCAGGATGGCGACACGCACGAGCGGCTGATCAGCAATGCCGACCTGGCCATGTATCGCGCCAAGAACGACTGCAGCATCAGCGTTTGCTACTACGAACCCACGATGGACGAGATTGCCCGCGATCGCCGCAACCTGGCCATCGATCTGCGCTGTGCCATCGAACGCAATGAACTCCATCTGCACTTACCAGGTGCAGAAGTCGGTCGCCGACGGCGAAATCAGCGGCTACGAAGTGCTGCTGCGCTGGACGCACCCGACGCGCGGCAACGTGCCACCGTCTGAGTTCATCCCACTCGCCGAAGAAACAGGTTCGATCGATGCCATCGGCGACTGGGTGCTGCGCACGGCATGTATGGCAAGCCGCCCGCTGGAGCGAGCCGCACAAGATTGCCGTCAACATTTCGCCAGTCCAGCTGGCGCACATCGATCTGGCAGCGCGCGTGTTCGAGGTACTGATGGAGACCGACCTGGCACCAAAGCGGCTGGAGCTCGAGATCACCGAAACCACCATCATTCAGGACAAGCAGCGCACGCTGGACCAGTTGCGCCGGATCCAGGCGCTCGGCGTGACGGTCGCACTCGACGACTTCGGCACGGGCTATTCGTCGCTCGACACGCTGCGCTCGTTCCCCTTCGACAAGATCAAGCTCGACCGCTCCTTCATGGGCGAGTTGGAGCACGACCCGCAGGCCAACGGCCATCGTTCGCGCCGTGCTGGCGCTCGGCAAAAGCCTGGATATTCCTGTTCTGGCAGAAGGCGTCGAGACCGACGAGCAGCTCGCCACGCTGAAACGTGAAGGCTGTAAGGAAGCACAAGGCTACCTCCTCGGGCGCCCCGGCACGGTGAGCGACACCGTGCGCCACTCCGAAGCCCGCACCCCGGCCAAGATAGCTAGCCAAGCCGCGTAAGCCAGACGCCCGATGGAGAGCAAACGCCAATCTAATCCGCAGCCACTCTCGGACAACGGACGCTTGGCTCGAATGAGAAAATTGGTCGGAGCGAGAGGATTTGAACCTCCGACCCCCAGTCCCCCAGACTGGTGCGCTAACCAGGCTGCGCTACGCTCCGACAGGCGCCCCTTGTGCCCTGCCCAGGGTCCCCGGTCAACGGGCAAGGTGAACGTGTAGCTAAGTTGATGGGACGGAAGCGCAATCTTGGACAATCATTCGTCGTTGATCACTGATCTGCTTTTCCTTCCGACACCCAACAGATTAGATGTCAGAGGAGGCCGGCGCACAGCGCACCGCTGACTTGTGTCTGGAAGTGGGGAGCTTGCAAGCGCGCCAGGAGGCCCCGGGGGGTAACATGCTGGCGTTCCACTCCCAGACGCCCTGCCATAACATAAGTTAACGTCTCATGAAATCCTCAAAATCTGAGATGTTATAAACACACAGGGAAAAGTTCCTGCGTCAGATCGGGGATTTTTCCCTCAATTGGCTTGATGAGAATTCTCAGCCGTTCCTCATAGTACAAGTCGTGATGACTTCGTCGGGGGACGGTAATGAACAAGAAACATGCAGTGTACACGGTCGCGGTTTGCTTAGCCGCCGTCGCGCCAGGCATGACAATTGCGCAAACATCGAATGGCGGCTCCGCAGCCCCGGCTGCTGCTGCTCCCACGAACCCAACCCCTCCTGCAAATAATCCGCCTGCTGCCGCTACTGGGGCTCCCGCGGGCAATTCAACGGCGGCTACGCCGAAGGAACCCGCCCCTCAGGCGACATTGCCCGAGATTGTAGTTGAAGCTCCCGTTCAGAAGGCTGCTCGCGCCAAGAAGGCAGTTCCCGTATCTCCGCTGAATACGTCAGCCGCAAGTGCAGCGCCAACGGTGGCGGGCACGAGTACCAATGATAACGGGGAGCAAGGTAGCGATAACAGCCTGGCGTCGGCACCGATCACTGTGCCCAGCGCCGTGACGACGACGACCGACAGCGACATTCAGCGTGAAGGCACCCAACAGATCCAACAGGCGCTTCAGCAACAAGTGCCCAGCGTCATCATCTCCGACACCGCAGGCAACCCACTGCGCTCGGAAGTCTCGTTCCGTGGCTTCGACGCTTCACCCGTGAGCGGCCGTTCTCAAGGTCTTGCTGTTTATCAGAACGGCGTCCGCATCAACGAAGCCTTTGGCGACACTGTCTATTGGGATGTCATCCCGAGCAACGCTATCGCCGCAACATCCATCGTCAGCAACAACCCTTCGTTCGGTCTGAACGCTCTGGGTGGAGCCGCAAGCATCCTGATGAAGGACGGCTTTAGCTATCAGGGTGGCGAAATTGACGTGATGGGCGGTTCCTTTGGGCGGGCTCAGGTTGGCGTCCAAGCGGGTGCTTCAAGCGGAAATGCCGCCTTCTACGTTGCGACGGAAGGAATCAAAGACGACGGTTTCCGAGACTTTTCCGACAGCGAGGTGAAGCGCTTTTACGGAGACCTAGGGTTGAAGGGCAGCGTGGTCGAAATCCACGCCTCGCTGACTGCGGCTAAGAACGAATTTGGTGTCACCGCCGCTGCGCCGGTCGAGTTGCTCGATGAGCGCTACGCGAACACGTTCACGTCTCCACAAACGTCGAACACTGAAGTGCTGATGCCGACACTATCGGCTACGGTGAAGGCGACGGACACGTTGACTTTCGCGGGCGTCACGTACTTCCGCAGATTGAAGAATCGTGTGGTTGACGGCAACCTCACCGAAGTGACGCCGTGTCTTGATCCAGGTAATGCTGGGTTTCTTTGCGCAATAGAAAATGGCGTCGAAGAAGTTGTCGAGGACTCGAATGGCGGAAACGTCGACGCTGCCGATATTCCAGGACCGTTAGGCTCCATCGAGCGATTGAACACCGACAGCCGTAGCTGGGGTGGCTCGGTTGAGGGCGTAGAGAAAACCCCACTCTTCGGTCGTCCCAATCAGTTTCTAGCTGGCGTGTCCTACGATCACGGGCGCAGCAAGTACGATACGTCCAGTGAACTTGGCACCATCGGCAGCAAATTCGTTGTCGATGGATCGGGCATCTTCATCGGCGATGAGCCGGACGAAACCGCGCCACGCAATCTCACTTCCACCAATACCTATTGGGGTGTGTACTTTTCCAACGCGCTCGATGTGACTGACCGGCTGACGCTGACGGTAGGCGGGCGCTACAATCACGCAACGATCAAGCTGCAAGACCTCACCGGGAACTTCGACGAACTGAACGTCACGAACAGATATGACCGCTTCAACCCCATGGCTGGCGCGAATTTCAAACTGACGCCGGGCGTCTCACTATATGGCGGCTATTCAGAATCTAACCGAGCACCGACCCCTGCGGAACTCGGCTGCGCAGAGCCTGAAAATCCTTGTCTCATCGAAGGGTTCCTGACGGACGACCCGCCGCTGAAGCAAGTTGTCGGACGCACCGGTGAGTTGGGCTTTCGCGGTCAGGGCAAGGACTTTGGCGGTCGCTACACTTGGGGTGCGGGGCTGTTCCGCACGTTGGCCTCTGACGACATCCTGCCCGTCACGAACGACGAAGGCCGAGCTTACTTCGTGAATGCTGGCGACACGCTCCGGCAGGGCGTTGAGCTTTCTGCCACCTACGAAACTAGGAAGTGGAACGTGTATGCGAACTACGCCTTCATTGACGCGACGCTCGACGAATGCTCGCAGCCGGATGAAGAGGGCGAATGCGCTTTTCTAACTTCGGGTGATCGACTGCCAGGTATTCCTCGTCACCGCTTTAAGGCTGGGCTCGAGTACTGGCTGACCACGAAGTGGAAAGTCGGAACGGACTTAGTCGCCGCAAGCAACCAGCCGTTCTATCGAAATGAGAACGCGCGCGAAGAAGGGCTTTTCAATACCCTCGCAGGCTATACCCGCGTGGACCTGCATACGTCCTATGACATCACCGAACACATTCAGGTCTACGGGCTCGTGAAGAACCTGTTCAATCAGAAGTATGGTCTCTACGGGACGTACTTCGACGCTGAAGAAGCCGATATCGTGTCTCAAGCGGTGGGCGGGCCAGAGCTGGAAGACGCGCGTACAATCTCGCCATCGATGCCGTTTGCGGCTTATGGCGGCGTGAAGGTGAAGTTTTAGCTTCTAACGGCGCCGCATGCACAAGAACACGATAGGCAGATCCCTTGAGTGGTTTGCTGGGGGCTGTTGCGTCCCCGATGTGTCCCGAGCAAGTTTGCGCGATGACAAGGCGCAGGCTTGGCGATGACCATGCGTTTTTGTAGAATCTGGAAATCAGTTTGATGGGTTCAGACGCTGGATCGCGCCTCAGTCCCTCAGACTGGTGCGCTAACCAGGCGGGTCAACGCCCAACGTGCAGCTCAGATGTAAATTGGCCGGAACGGCTTAACCTCGCGCAAAGGCGCGCAATTCGTCCGCCTCGGCCGGCAGAAATCCCACGTGCGCGCCTGTTGCGCCCACGGCCATGGCTACGGCAGCATAGAGCCCGGAACCCAGCGCCAGATCGGACACCTGGATCTCGCTTGGCAGCAACGTGCCGGAAACTCCCTTGCCGCGTCCTGCACCAAAGGCACCTGCGCGCGAAAGGACACGCGCCAGCCCCTCGCCCTGCGCCTTGCTCAACGCTTCCAGCCGCACCCATGCCTGCAGGAAGCGCGCGTCGGGCTCGAACGGCAAAGCCTGGCTGCTGAGCCCTGCGCCTGCAGAACTCGATGGATGTGCGGCGGTCTCCCGCCATGCGGATTGTTCTACTGCCTTCGATGTCGACGCCGAGCGGACCAACCGCCCCGGTGGCGATCAAGGCATGGCCCGCGCCGTGCGACAGGCTGAATGCGATGCCGGAGTCGGGAAGATCAGGCTTGCCGCTAGGCGAAACCCTGAAGGGGATGCGCCGCGCGCCAGACCCCAAGCTGTGCTCCAGCACCAGCCTGAGCGCCACATGGGCAGCCATCCACTCCCTCGCCGCCTGCCCCGAACTGAAGCGCGAGGCACGCGAGCGATCGACATCGGAAAGACGCGGCGTTTCCGCTTCCAGCATCAGCAAAGCGGCAAGCGACGCGTTGAGGTCGATGCACCAAACCCGCGTGGTCGAAGCGTGCGGGTTTGGAGGGAACGTCATGTGATGTGAACCATGCGCACGAGAAGTAATATAGAGCCGCGTCCGAGATGCGAGCGTTTGAGTTCGCATCTCGGACGCACAACAGACGCCGAACCAAGACATCGATCACATTCACACGTGAAGATCTGTCTCGATCAGAAGCGAACGTGAGCTAGGCGCGGCGGCCCGCGCGGCGGGCAGCCCGCACCGGCATCTCGTCGTGTGCTGCAGAGCCAGTCAAAAGCATCTGCCGGCATGCGCTGAGTTCGGCAATCACCGACTCGACGACGGCACGGTGCGGCTGCCCAATTTTGCTGGCACTGGCCGCCAGACTGACAGGACTTGCCGCCGGCTTGGCTTCTGGCGTTGGCTTGATCGTTGCTTTGACGAGCGGCTTGCGCCCGCGCTTCTTCTCGGCAGGCGGCGGCAGCGAGCGGCCGAGCACTTTCACCTCGTCGATGCCCTGCTCCCGCAGGATCTTCTGCACGCCTTTGATCGTGTAGCCCTGGGCGTGGAGCAGGTGGCGGATGCCGCGCAGCAGCTCCATGTCTTCCGGGCGGTAGTAGCGGCGGCCACCGCCGCGCTTCATCGGCCGGATCTGAGGAAACTTCGCCTCCCAGAAACGCAGCACGTGCTTGGGCACTTCCAGTTCGCCTGCAACTTCACTGATGGTGCGGAAGGCTTCGGCTGCCTTGCTCATCTGCTATCCCCTTGTTGTCCGATCCGTCCGCGATCGGCCTCACAAGATCATAACGCGTTTCGGCGCATTACGTCACAGTACGAATGCAGCTGATCACCAACATGTGGCAAGACACCACCAAGGCAGCGCAAATTCTGCCTCGCAATCAATGTTATGCCGGACGAAGAATTATTTTTAAGTCAGTGTGCCGCAGCGTCGATACGACCGGCGTCAGCCCTTCTCGCTTTGCGAGAGGCCGGCGTTGATTCGATCCTTCATGATGTTGCTGGGCCGGAAGACGAGCACGCGGCGGGGCGTGATCGGCACTTCCTTGCCGGTCTTCGGGTTGCGCCCGATCCGCTCGCCCTTGCTGCGGATGCCGAACGAACCGAACGACGAGAGCTTCACGGCCTCGCCGCGCGATAGCGAACTCGAAATCTCGTTGAGAACGAGTTCGACCAATTCCTGAGACTCGTTGCGTGGCAAACCGACCTTGCGGACGACAGCCTCCGCCAAGTCGGCGCGTGTCAGCGTCTTGGCACTCATTACACAACCTCCCAACGGTGGATCTTTTTGTTCATTTTTTGAGGATGGTATCGGGCCAAATGCCGTTGGTCAACGGCACATCGCTACAACCACCTGAAAGTAAAGAAAGAATTTAACGATTTGTGGCCGCACCGCACCGGCAATCCCTGATGGGCGGCTGACGACCCCGTCTTCGCTCAATCCTGAAGCCAAAGCACCAGTAAGGCAAAATGAACGATTGTTGTTTAATGTGACCCATAGAATTATCGAATAATATCAGAGTGTACAGGCATGTCGCTAACGCGAAAACTCTCATTTATGGTCGCCGCTGCAATCCTGCTGACAAGCGGCGCGATGTGGCTGTTCACTTCCAAGCTGGTCTGGTCGGAACTGGAGGAACGCCAAGAGATGCAAGCCACGCAGAACCTGCGCACGCTGGCGCTGGTGTTTGCGGGCCGGGTCGCGGGAGCAAAAAGTGATGTCGAAGAGACAAACGTGGGTCACGTTACCTCTCCTGCCCTCACTGAGTTTGCCGACCACTCCATCGTCGACGATTCCGTGGCCTACGTCGGTGGCAATGCGACCATCTTCTCCTACGATCAAAGCCAAGGCAAATTCGTGCGCCAGGCCACCACCGTCCGCAAAGAGAACGGTCAACGCGCTGTCGGCACGCCACTCGCCGCCGACAGCCCCGCGCTTCAACCCCTGTTGAGTGGCAAGACCTTCAAGGGGCTGACCGTACTGTTCGGCAAGCGCTACTTTACGCTGTATCACCCGACATTCGACACCTCGGGTAAGGTCAACGGCATCCTCTACGTCGGCGTACCGGTCGAAGATACATTCACCACCTACGCCTCGACCATGACGGCCGTCTCGACAGGGACGGCCCTGACGGCATTGCTCGCTTGCCTGGCGGCAGGCTTCGCAGCATCGCGCATGTTCCGGCCATTACAGGCGATCACCGCACGCGTGGACGAGTTGGCCAAGGGCGACCTCGACGCGCCCATCCTGTTCGTCGAACGAACAGATGAAATTGGCGCCGTAGCACAAGCTCTAAAGGTCCTTTGCGATACCAGCCGCCGCGCACGCACGCTGGAACAAGATCGCGCAGCCAACGCCGTCAAAGACCAGCTGGCACGCGCCGACCTCGACCAGGCGATCGCCGACTTCCGCGACAACGTCTCGACTTCGCTGCATGACCTGACTGCCAACACCAGCGGCATGCGCAAGCGTGCCGAGGAAATGACCAGCGTCTCTTCCACGACACAGGGCGCCATCGAGACCGCGTCGGCATCTGCCGGCATGGCATCGTCAAACGTCTCCATGGTCGCCAGCGCAGCCGGACAGTTGTCGAGCTCGATCAGCGAAATCGGCGGCCAGCTCGATCGCGCCAAGGCCATGTCCGAAACCGCACTCGAAGATGCCGAAGTGACCGACAGGCAGATCGCGTCGCTCGCCCAGACGGCAGAGAAAATCGGCGACGTGGTGGGTCTGATCAATCAGATCGCCGCCCAGACGAACCTTCTCGCACTCAACGCCACGATCGAGGCTGCTCGCGCCGGTGAAGCCGGCAAGGGCTTCGCAGTCGTGGCCCAGGAAGTGAAGAACCTCGCCAGCCAGACCGGCAAGGCAACCGACGAGATTTCAAAGCAGGTCGCAAGCGTCCAAAACTCGACGCAAGAGGCTGTCGAAGCAATCCGTCGCATTACCGGCCGCGTTCGCGAGATCACACAAACGACGGCCAGTATCGCAGCCGCGACTGTACAGCAGGCGGCAGCGACCCAGGAAATTTCCCGCAACGTCGGTGAAGCCGCCCGCAGCACGGACGACATCGCGGGGCATTTCACGACGGTTACGCACGCCGCCGAGCGCACGTCCGAAGCCGCAGGCTTCGTTACGGACGCGGCCCACTCGGTAAACGGCTTGGCGGCTCAGCTGGAAAACCAGGTGGAAACGTTCCTGAAGCGCGTTGCGGCCTGAGTGCTTCCGGACAAAGTGTGAAGCGGTTTTCCGAAAAGAAGCACGGCAATACAGGAAGCGAAAGTCGTTCTGCCATTCGCAGAAAAGCGGAACGACACTAACAGCCGCCGTCGATCACCACCGCGCCAGAACCGCGCCCCATGTGAAGCCGCCACCCATGGCTTCCATGAGCACCAGGCTGCCTTCTTTCAAGCGATGCTCTTCGAACGCCTGATTCAACGCCAGCGGGATCGAAGCAGCCGAGGTGTTGCCGTGCTTTTCCAGAGTCATCATGATCTTCTTGGGATCGACGCCGAGTTTCTTGGCGATGCCGTCGAGAATGCGCGCGTTTGCCTGGTGCGGCACGTAGAGGTCGATCTCGTCAGCCGCATAGCCGGTCATCACCAGCGTTTCCTCGATCACCCCTGAGATCTTCTGCACGGCGTGGCGGAAAACCTCGCGGCCGTTCATGCGCAGCAGTCCGACAGTCTTGGTCGAACCCGGACCGCCATCGACATACAGCATGTCCTCGTAGCGTCCGTCGGAGCGGATGCGCGTGGCGATGATGCCGCGATCCTCACGCGTGCCGTGCTGCTGCTGGGCTTCCAGCACCACCGCGCCAGCGCCGTCGCCGAACAGCACGCAGGTTCCGCGATCGCTCCAGTCCAGGATGCGCGAAAACGTCTCCGCGCCGATCACCAGCGCGCGCTTCGATTGCCCAGCCTTGATGAAATTGTCCGCCACCGTCAGTGCGTAGACGAAACCGGAGCAGACGGCCTGCACGTCGAACGCGGCACCCTTGGTGACGCCAAGCTGCGCCTGTATCCTGACAGCGGTGGCTGGAAACGTCCGGTCGGGCGTCGCCGTCGCGCAGACCACGAGATCGATGTCGATGGGATCGATGCCCGCGCGCACCAGCGCCTGTTTGGCCGCCGCGATGCCCAGATCCGACGTCAGCTCTCCGTCGGCCGCGATATGCCGCTCACGAATACCCGAGCGCTCGACGATCCACTCGTCCGTCGTGTCGACGATCTTGGTCAGGTCATCGTTTGTCATCACGCGCTTCGGCAGGTAAGCGCCGACGCCGCGAATGACTGATCGAAGAACTGCCACGGTATGTCCTTTCTTTTCCTTGTCCCGCCGCTGGGAGATCGCAAGACCGGCCGCAGCCGGACGTGCGTGTGATGCGGCTAGCCCGCCACGGCGTCTCCGAGACGCCCATGGAAGCCGTCGAGATCAGAGCCAAGCCTTGCCAGAAGTCCGCTCTCGGCCATCTCGTAGCCGAGATCGACGGCACTGGCAAAGCCCAGAGCGTCGGTGCCGCCATGACTTTTGACGGCAAGTCCATTGAGGCCAAGGAACGTGCCGCCGTTCACCCGCCTTGGATCCATCTTGTGCTTCAATACCTTGAAGCCTCCGCGTGCCAGCAGGGCGCCCGCTTTCGAGACCCAGCTGCGGGTCATTGCGTCCTTCAGATATTGCCCGATCTGCCGGGCGGTGCCTTCCGCAGTTTTCAGCGCGATATTGCCGGCAAAGCCTTCCACCACCACCACGTCGACGATGCCCTGCCCGATCTGGTCGCCCTCGATGAAACCCTTGTAGCTGAGCGGCAGGTCGTGCGCCTTGAGCAGCGTGTTGGCTTCGCGCACCTCGTCCATGCCCTTGATTTCTTCCACACCGACATTGAGCAGCCCCACCGTCGGCCGTTCGATATGGAAGATTGCGCGCGCCATCGCCGCACCCATCACGGCAAACTCGGTCAGCTGCTGCGCCGTGGCGCCGATGTTCGCGCCGACATCCAACACGATGCACTCCGCCTTCACCGTCGGCCACAACGCCGCGATTGCCGGCCGCTCGATGCCCGCCATCGGCCGTAGGATCAGCTTGGACATTGCCATCAGCGCGCCGGTATTGCCCGCGGACACGGCTACGTGCGCCTGACCCTGCCGCACCGCATCGAGCGCCAGCCACATGCTGGAGCCCTTGCCACGGCGAAGCGCCTGGCTCGGTTTATCGTGCATCGAAACGGCAAGCGCGGTGTGAACGATCCGGGCGCGTGCCTTCAGCGCCGGGTTCTGGTCCAGCACGGGCCCGATGCGCGCCTCGTCGCCAAACAACAGGAAGTTCAGTTCAGGGTGGCGTACTAGCGAGATCGCAGCACCCGGCAACACAACTTCTGGACCGTGGTCGCCACCCATGGCGTCGAGCGCAACCGTGCGCGCTTGTCCGCCAGAAAGCCCCCCAGTTAACGCCATGTTCTGCTGCCTCGGACTGCTGTGTCTGTTGCGCTGAGTGCGCTTGCCGCCGCGCGTCGTCCCCCGCCCAGACCGGCGGAAAATACCCATTTGCGACTATGAAACAACCCAAATATCCGCGCCAAATGGTCCGCGGCTAATCGCTATTTCTTCAATTTTCCCAATACCGCAAACGGGTTCGCTGCTACATCGTCGCCCGCAGTCTTCACGTCAAATTCCACCCCCGGCAACCGCGGATACGGGTTTATCGACGTCGAGATATGCTCGAGCACGATCAGCCCTAGGTCGATCATGTCGTCCTCGATCGGCTCGAAGTCAGGCGTTTCCAGGATGCCCATCTCCTCGACATCCTGCACGCCTTCCGGCAGCATGTCGGCAGGCCGCAACTCCGTATTGATGGCCTCGTCGATGTGTTGCGAGATCGGCTCCAGCGTCACCACGCATTGCTGCTTCAGGTTTGCCAGGATGTGACCCGTCAGCCGGTAGATGCCCGAGCGCAACGGCAGGATCTTGTATTCGACCTTGAGGCTTTCGCAGGCCACGATGTCAACCACGCGGGCAAGTTCCTTGCATTCGGCCGGCGACGCCGTATGCGACCCGCTGACGCCATTCACGCCGATAGAGCGCAAGGGAACGCGCCACTCGAATAGATCAATCACGACGGCTCTCCTGCAATGCTGGAAAAACTCACCTTCCCGCTCATCACACTGTCAAGATCGGTAGCCTGCAAGGCTTGCGTGGAGGCTGTCACATAGCGTGCGACGGCTGCCGCATCGACCCGGCCCGGCACGAACCCGGCAATCTGTTCCGCCAGATCCGGGGGCGAATGGCCCATGGCCGTCCGGTAGGCACGAAAGCGCTCGTAGAGCCCGGCTGCCGACCGCTTCACCTTCTTGCCGACCGACAAATCGCCGACGCCCATTTCGCGCATGCTGTCGTCCATGTCCGTCACAAAGGTTTCCATGACGCGTTGCGCAATGCGATCGGCGTTCGGCCCAGCGCCTTTCAGGCGATCGATCACCATGAACAGATGCAACGCAATCATTTCGTAGCGGCCCTCCGGCGTGTCCTCTACGCCGCAGCCGGAGTAAAACGCCGGCTGCCGCGCCCCGGTCACGATCGCGCCATAAAGCTCCTTTGCTTTACAACGGTCTTCGCTGCGCGTCTTCAACCAGTTAAGCACGATTCACATCCTTATCGGCGCAAGCTTCGCGGGTGGCCCACGGTTGGGGACGACCCGCAACAATTCGTTGAATTTCGCTGGGCTTGGAGCTAATCGAGCGCATGGGTCAAATGAAAACTGAGTCTGCCGACGAAAGTACCGTAAGTCCGGGCGACGGTTCGTCTCCAGCGCGCGCCAACCGCTCGCAGGCCGTTGGCTGGTTTTATCACTTCGCCCTGCCCCTCGTGGCGGCAATTGCTGTGACGGCATGCTCCGAACAGGTCACGGTTCGCGGTGCGTCATTGCGCGAGACGGACCTGCAGCAGATCCAGCCGGGCATCGGCCAGGAGCAGGTGCGCATGGCGCTCGGCACGCCGACGACCACCACGACCACTGGTGCCGGCAACGTCTATTATTATATTTCAAGCAAAGAAACCCAGACGGCATTTTTCAAACCAACCGAAGTCGACCGCAAGGTCACCGCAGTTTATTTCTCGCCCATGGGTTCCGTTGAGCGCGTCGCAAACTACGGAATGCAGGACGGCAAAGTCATTGATGTCAGCACGCGCAAGACGCCGGCCCCAGGCTCTCGCGACGAAAACATGGTCAAACAGCTGTTTCGTAACCTCGGTCAGAAACAGCTCTTCGGCGAATAGGACTTATCTCTGACTCGACATAAGCCCGCCTTGTATATTAAATATGGCGGCAGATTGATAAAGTCGCAGGTAATTCCATTCAGCTTATTGATAAGAACGATGTCATCGTCCATCGCTTCACAAAGGCTTGGGCCAGGGGCGATATCGCTGAAACTATGCGTTACATCGCGCAGGATTGCGCCTACGCCCTACACATCTCGAATGAAGCATTGCCGTTTGCCGGCGAGACGGTGGGCCGCACCAACATCGAGGCCACCCTTCATCACATCCGCCAGAAATTCGACTACCTGCTCTATCGCCCGTTCAACATGCACGAGGGCGGTGATCAGGTCCGGCTGCAGGTGGAGTTCATGTACCGCCACCGCGCCAGCGGCGAGATGCTGACAGGCCATTTCCGCCTGGTTCTGAAGTTCCATGAGGGCATGATTGTGCGCGGCGACGAATATCACGATCGCGCGCGCATCGAAGCTTTCATGCGTTTGATCGCAAGCGAAGCCTGAGCTTTTCCGGAAAGTGGAAGATCCAAAGCCTGCGTCAGCCTCAAAGCTCGCTGACGGGCTCCCGCTTCGCCTGGCGCTCGCGTGGCAAGGCCCAGCTCCCGCCTCTCGCGGCATCAATCCGGTCAAGGCCGCCCTTGGCGTTGTCTCTTTCGCTCGCGGGCTCCGCCACACTTGCCCTGTCACGGGCCGGTCCCATGGCCAACAACGCGGCCAACGCAATTACCATCGATCTCAACACGGCAACCCCCTCTGCTGGCGCTGGTCGTACCTGAAAACTCCTGCGATTTCGTTAGATGGTAACGGTGGATTCGGTTGTCACGGGGGTGACAAGACGGCAGCAAAAAGGCCCTGCATTTGCAGGGCCTTTTCACGTTCAGCGATGTATTCCGGCATCAGCCGTGGGCTAGAACCGCCAGCAACAGCAAGGCCACGATATTCGTGATCTTGATGGCGGGGTTAACGGCTGGTCCCGCGGTGTCCTTATATGGGTCACCTACGGTGTCGCCGGTCACGGACGCCTTGTGCGCTTCCGTGCCCTTCATGTGCTTGACGCCGTCCTTGTCGACGAAACCGTCCTCGAACGACTTCTTGGCGTTGTCCCAGGCGCCGCCGCCCGAGGTCATCGAGATGGCGACGAAGAGGCCGGTCACGATCACGCCGAGCAGCATGGCGCCGACGGCCGAGAACGCGGCGCCCTTGCCGGCGATCGCGTTGATGCCGAAGAACAGCACGATAGGCGACAGCACCGGAAGCAGCGACGGCAGGATCATCTCCTTGATCGCAGCCTTGGTCAGCAAGTCGACAGCCGCCGCATAGTCAGGGCGGTCGGTGCCCTTCATGATGCCTGGCTTCGCCTTGAACTGACGGCGGACTTCTTCGACGATCGCGCTACCTGCGCGGCCCACGGCCGTCATGGCCATGCCACCAAACAGGTAGGGGATGAGACCGCCGAGCAGCAAGCCGACAACCACGTACGGATTGGCCAGCGAGAAGTCGACCAGCAGCTTGCCGCTGGCAACCTCGGCAGCATTCAGCGTCAGCCCCTTGAAGAAGGCGAACGCCGTCGAGCCGTCCTTGTTGGCTTCGGTGATGAAGTGCTGCAGGTCGTAGTTGTAGGCTGCAAACAGCACCAGCGCACCCAGGCCTGCCGAACCGATGGCGTAGCCCTTCGTCACGGCCTTCGTGGTGTTGCCCACCGCGTCGAGTGCGTCGGTCGACCGGCGCACTTCCTTCGGCAGACCCGCCATTTCGGCGATGCCGCCGGCGTTGTCCGTCACGGGGCCGAACGCGTCGAGTGCCACGATCATGCCGGCAAGACCCAGCATCGTCGTCGTCGCGATCGCCGTGCCGAACAGGCCGCCGAGGTTGTAGGTCGCCAGGATGCCACCGACGATTGCCAGCGTCGGCAATGCCGTCGACTCCAGCGAAACGGCGAGACCCTGGATCACGTTGGTGCCATGGCCCGTAACGGAGGCCTGGCTGATCGAACGCACGGGACGATAGCCGATGCCCGTGTAGTACTCCGTGATCCAGACGATGAGACCGGTCAGCAAGAGGCCGACGAGGCCGCACAGGAACAGGTTCCAGCCCGTGAGCACGAGGCCGGCAGCCGTGCCGACTTCGCCGAAGCCGCCAAGCACATACTCGGTCGCCACGTACAGGCCGCCGATCGACAGCACCGCCGAAGCGATGACGCCCTTGTACAACGCGCCCATGATCGAGCCGTTGGCGCCGAGACGCACGAAGAACGTGCCGATGATCGACGTGACGATGCAAGCGCCGCAGATTGCGAGCGGATAAACCATCAGTGCCGCCAGGTTCGGCTGACCGGCAAAGAAGATCGCCGCCAGAACCATCGTCGCAACGACTGTCACGGCATAGGTTTCGAACAGGTCGGCTGCCATGCCGGCGCAATCGCCGACGTTGTCGCCAACGTTGTCGGCAATCGTTGCCGGATTGCGTGGATCGTCTTCCGGAATACCGGCTTCCACCTTACCCACGAGATCGCCGCCAACGTCCGCACCCTTGGTGAAGATACCGCCGCCGAGACGCGCGAAGATGGAGATCAGCGAAGCGCCGAAGCCCAATGCGACGAGCGCATCGATGACCGTGCGGTCAGCAGGCTGATGCCCGAGCGGTCCGATGAGAACCATGTAGTAACCGGCAACACCAAGCAGCGCGAGGCCCGCGACCAGCATGCCCGTCACTGCGCCCGACTTGAAAGCGATGTCGAGACCCTTGGCCAGCGAAACGGTTGCGGCCTGCGCCGTGCGCACGTTGGCGCGAACCGAAACGTTCATGCCAATGTAACCGGCCAGGCCCGAAAGCACAGCGCCCGTCAGGAAGCCGAACGCGACAGGCGCGCCCAGAAGAACCCAGGCGAGCACGAAGATGACCGCGCCGACGATGGCGATGGTCGTGTACTGGCGGTTGAGATAGGCCGTCGCGCCTTCGCGAATGGCACCGGCGATTTCTTGCATACGGGCATTGCCCGCGTCCGCCTTCATGACCGCCTGGATCGTGAAGACAGCATAGAGGATCGACAACGCCCCGCAGGCGATGATCCCCCAGAGAATTTCCGTCATTGTGTGCGTTCCCCTTTAGAGGCCAGGTTTTATTGAATTCGGTCCAGCGCTCGCGGCGAGACCGGCCAGTCGCCCCCGAAAGCGAGTTCGAGCGGGCGGACCATGCCAAAACGGCCTCCCAGTTGCAACTCGGACACTATAGTTAGCCTGTAGCCAAATAGACGAAACGGCGGCGATCCAGGGACCGCCGCCGCTCAATTCCTGATAAACTTGGCCTTAGTTAGTGTCGCCGGCCGCGACCGCCGTGCCGATGGCCCCAATGACCGCCTCGGCGCCCATAGCTTCGATATCCGTAGGTGCGGTAGCGATAGCGGGGCGCGTAATAGCTCGGACCATAGTCGTAATAGTCATCATCATAATAGTCGTTGCTATAGCCATAGTATGGGCCGCCGTAGAAGCCGTAGCCCGGCCCTATGTAGATGCCGCCGAACCCTCGGCCAAAGCCACCGTGATGATGGCCCCATCCACGCACGTGTTCGACTTGGCTGGTGTCAGGAATTGCCGACTTTGCGCCCGGCCCGGGAGCCGCTGCTGCAAGAACCGGGGTTGCGCTCGCGCCCGCGAGTGTACCGAGCGCAAGAATCGTGGTCGCTAACCAACGCATTGCTAAGCCTCACTGATTTATGCCGCGAGGCCGTCCCAAGCCCAACGGCGCCTTGTTGTCATTGTGGTACCCGGCGCGTGCGGTAAAGGTCGGCCCGTACACGGCGATTGTCAATTAACTACCGATGCGTATGGAATGTTCCGGTTGGCGAAAACGATTGCGGCTTGCGCCAGCATTGCGGCGCCTGCATACGTCGATGACACCACCAGCGAGGGAAAGCCTGCCGATGTTGGACCCAGCGCACGACGACTTGAGCCGCAACGCCTTGGCAAATCTTGCCAGCACCTTTGGCACCGATCCCGAAAAAACAGCAACCGCCGCCCGGAACGTGATCTCCGCACTGACGGATAACATGGCCCGCGTGGCGTCCTCCAGAAGCGGGCTGGCAGACCTTGTCGAAATCATCGGCGCCCCCGGACGCGACGCCTATCTCAAGCCCGGCGTACCGTTGAATAACCCGCAGATAGAAGCCGACGGCATCGGCATCCTGTCCCAGATCCTTGGCTCGCCCGACAAGAGCCGCGCTGTTGCGACACGCGCCGCCAAGCAATCGGGCCTCAGTCCCGACCTCGTAAAGGCCATGCTTCCCTCGATTGCCGCAGTGGTGATGGGCAATCTTTCCAACAAGACGCAGGCCGCCTTCGGCGACATCCTCAAAATTCCCGGCCTGGATGAAGTTGCCCGCGAGGCCCGTGACGAGATGGGCGGCGGCGGCCAGCTCGCGCCCCCACAATACGGCAGCCCGTTGCCGCTTCCAGGCGAACCACCCCGTCGCTACAGCCCGACGCCGAACCCGGATTGGACCGGCAGCACCGGCCGCGCCGGCACTCAGCCCGTTCCGCAGGCGCCCTCGCCTGCGCCCTGCTCCGTCCGCAGGTGGCATGCGTCAGCAGAGCCCGCTGCCGATTCCCGGAGACGACGTGCCCGGCATGGGCCGCCACGAAGACAACCCCTACGGCGATCTATCGGACATCCTGCGCCGCGGCGGCTTTCGTCTGCCCGGCGGAGCCCGCGTACCAGGCGGCCAGCAGCAGCCCCGGGGCGGCGAGGCCCGGCCTCCTTCACCCCGCGACTATCCCGAGAAGGGCAGCGCTGGCGGTGGTGGCGATCTCCTCGGCAACATCATCCGCAACGTGCTTGGCAGCGTCCTGGGCGGTGGCCGTGGAGGCGGGATCATCAGCTGGATCATCCGCTTTGTGATCCTTCGCTACGCAGCGAAGTTCCTGCCGGCGATCCTGCGCCGCATTCTAGGCGTCTGACCTGCCCTCCTCAGAACGACAACGGCCGCAGCGTGGGCTACGCTGCGGCCGTTGTCATGCTCTAGAGAGAGTAGAGAGAAACTTGGCAATCTTATATTAGCGGCAAGGCCTCGCCTCGACGCTGCATTCCCAACCGCCGCCACCGTTTTTGCAGGTCATCTTTTTGCTTCCGGCTTTTCCGTAGCGGGCCCAGTTCGACCCGTACTCGAAATCCGTGAAGCTCGACCAGGAATTGATGGCGTCGCGCTCAGCCTTTGCACGCGTCGCCTGCGTAGTGCTGCTACCGTAGTGAAAATGATCCACGAAACACGTTAGACCGCGTTCCTTGCGCCAATCGTGTGACGACGCAAATCCTGTTTCGTCCGCCATAGCGGCCGACGCTCCGCAAAACGTTGCAAGCGCAACCGCAGCACCTGCCGCGAACGTTTTGATGCTCATAACTGGCCCCTTTTCCCGACTCTGACGCCGGGCCGGAGTTTGCCAGATTCTGAGTGTTAGCCGAGACCGATGATCGCCTTCCCAACAGAATCGTTGCCGGCGCGGCAATCGCATCACAGGCCGCAGACGGACGAGGACGAGTTGTTTCTACTTGACGGCAACAACCGCAATTTCCACCAACATGCGCGGATCGACCAGCTTGGCTTCGACGCAGGCACGCACCGGCGCGTCCTTGCCGCCGACCCAGGCGATCCAGGCTTCGTTCATGGCTTCACGCAGCCGGATGTCGGCCAGCCAGATGGTTGCGGACACGATATTGGAGCGGGTGGTGCCGCACAGCGCCAGCAAGCGATCGATCTCGGCCAGGACCTCTTCCGTCTGCCCCTTCACGTCGCGCGACAGGTCGGTTGGCACGATGCCGGCGGTGTAGATCGTGCCGTTCGCCTCCACGACTTTGGAATAGACGCTCGAGCTTTCGTGACGCGTGATCGGCATGAGAAACCTGGCTCCGGAATTGACTGATGAGGCCGCCCTCATAGCAGTCCCGTCCGCTAATGCAACCGGCCGGTCTGCCTCAGTTTTGCTGTGGAGCAGGCGGTGGCTCTGCCGGCGTTTCCGCGGGAGATGCTCCTGCAGGCACCTCGCTGCCCGGCACTGGCGTAGCCGGCACTGATGCTGCAGGGTCCGTCTGCGCGGGCACATCGACGGCGGCCGGCACGGTGACGGCGACATCCGCCAGCGGCGGCACGTCTTCCGGCTGCTTGGCCGCCACGCCAACCTCGTACAGCGAGCGGCCCTCGGTCGACAGGCCCTTCAGCGTGCTGGACCCGTCACGCCAGACCGACACGATCGCCGACAGTTTCTTGTCGCGGACGAGAGCTTCGAGGTTGAGACCCTTGCCCTCCGGCACGAAGAACCGTTCCAGCCCGTAGACGACACGGAATTCGCCCATCGTGGTGCCGTCGGTCGTGGCTGCCCGCAGTACCCTG
Source organism: uncultured Pseudomonadota bacterium (assembly GCA_963846845.1). Taxonomy (GTDB): domain Bacteria; phylum Pseudomonadota; class Alphaproteobacteria; order Rhizobiales; family Hyphomicrobiaceae; genus JAKAXS01. The sequence goes on from CAWJXQ010000003.1 coordinate 22,020, forward strand.
TCGATGCGGCCCCTGAGCGTCACCCCGCCGGGAATGGTGGACACGTACTCACCCGAGAAGGAAAAGTTGGCGTACTGCCAGTCGCCCTTCTCCCCGGGAACGACCGTGACGAACACATCCTGTCCGACTACCGGCTCCGCGCCGTACCAGACCTTGATCGTTGAGATGGGGTACCCGAGGATGACGTAGTCGCCTTGGAACAGACTGCGCGGATCGACCGGAATAACCTCGAGCACCACATCGGTGCCCGACCGCAGCCGCCGCTCGTGATCCCAGACCATGTAGCCCAGCGCCGCCAATTGCAGCGCTGCCACGATGCCGATCGACAGCGTCCGATTTCGCAATGGCCCGATCATGCCTGAACCTCCGTGCCGCCTTGCCGCGCGTGCAGCCGGTAGGCAACCACCGCCAGGGCCGCCACCAGCACCGCCGCCGACAGGAAAAATGCCGACGTCGAAAGCAGCGATCCGATTGTCTTGAAGTAGAGCCCGAGGATCTCGATCGAGAACGCGACATACCCGATCCACACGATGCTGGAGTTACCCGTCCGCAGTCCCCACACGACCGCACCTATCGCCAAGCCGAGCGTCAGCACCGCGATCGGCACCAGTCCGTTCATGTAGGGCTGTGCGCCGTATCCCGGCACATCATTGAAAAACTGCAGCGAGAACAATCCGAAGAAAGCGACGATGGCGCCATAGCCGAGCAGCGCCGGGCTGATCCGGTGCAGAGCTTCCACGGCACGCTCGCCGAACGCGCCCAGCACCGCGACCGCGAGCCCGAGCTGCACGAGGATCCAGCCGCCGGTGACAAAATCGACGCCCAAAAGATCGTGGCGATGCGGGCCGCCCGCCAGCAGCGCCGCGTGAATGACGAACGCTGTCAGCGCCAGGCCGGAAAGGTGCACACCCGGCCACCACCGCTGCGCATAGAAGGCCGCCGAGACGGCAGCCCAGCCGATCAGCGCCTCCCAGTACACCTTGTTCGTGATCGCAAATTCCCAGCCGCCCCAAAGCACCACCAGCACCATGGCCAGCGCGAGCGCCGCATTGGATCGCGCCAGCACACCCGCCAGCAACGCACCTGTCGCCCACATGGCGACGGCGTGCGGCGGATATCCGCCGAGGTGATACATCTGCCCGATCAGCATGATGCTCGCGCCGAAGGCGGCCACGCCAGCAAGCACCGCGGCATGACCGAACGCATCGTGTTCCTTGCGCAAACAGCATGGCCGCGGCCGCATACGACACAGCGACCGCTGAAAACAGCAGTGCCAGCCGCAGCGAATTCGGCATTTCCTGCCAGTTCGAGGCCACGAACGTCATGATGGCAAAGCCGAGCAATATGGCTGCAAGCGTCGCCAGCACCTGGGCCAGCCCCATGCCGCCTTTGGCATTGGCGGCGGCGTCTCTCAGGATCGCGGCTTCGCCGTGCGCTGTAACCCATCCGGCCTCACGCCACCGCGGCAAATCCGCCGCAAGACGCTTCTCGTAGCCCCTCATGACGCGCGCACTCCATGCCGTAATTCCAACCTTGCCACTCCCTCAGACACCGCTTCAGGCGGCCGCGCAAGATCCTTGCGCACGATTAACTGCGTTTGTGAGCGAAGCGCGGCAGGCTGACGTCGATTGCCAGCGGCCCGGCGGCCTTATTGTGCTCGGGCTACCCCCGGGCCGGTCGATACGCGGTCCATCGTCCGTATCGACGGACACGCCCAGGCAGGCCACAATGCGAGTCGCGCGACAGAACCGATTAACCGGCGGAGCAGACGACCATGGATCCCGATGCCGTCCTTCTGGCCCGGATACAATTCGCGTTCACGATCGCCTTCCACATCATCTTTCCCTCATTCACCATCGGCCTCGCCGCCTTCATCGCCACGCTGCTCGTGCGTTGGCGCCTGACGGGCCGGGAATACCTGCGCACGCTGGCCCGCTTCTGGACCAAGATCTTCGCCGTGTCGTTCGCGATGGGCGTCGTCTCGGGCATCGTGCTGTCCTACCAGTTCGGCACCAACTGGTCGCAGTTCTCCGTCGTGGTCGGCAACGTGTTGGGCCCGCTGCTTGGCTACGAGGTGTTGACCGCCTTCTTCCTGGAAGCATCGTTCCTCGGCATCATGCTGTTCGGCTGGGACCGGGTTTCGCCCAACCTGCACGTCACCTCAGCCGTGCTCGTCGCCGTCGGCACATCGATCTCGGCCTTCTGGATTCTCGCCGCCAACAGCTGGATGCACACGCCCACCGGCCACGAGATCCGCAACGGCATCGCCTATCCCGTCGACTGGCTGCAGATCATCTTCAACCCGAGCTTCCCCTACCGCTTCTCGCATATGTTCACGGCCGCCTACCTCACGACGTCGCTCGTCGTTCTCGCGGTCGGCTGCCGCTATCTCGTCAAGGCTCGCTTCGTCGAAGAGAGCAAGACGATGATCCGCATGGGGCTGGGCATGGTCGCCGTCCTGGCGCCGCTGCAGGCTTTCATCGGCGACATGCACGGCCTCAACACGGCACACCATCAGCCGGCAAAAGTCGCCGCGATGGAAGCCCACTGGGATGGCTCCAAGCCCGCCAACCTCGTTCTGTTCGCCTGGCCGAACGAAACCGAAGAGCGCAACGACTTCGAGATCACCGCGCCCATTCCCGGCCTGGCGAGCTTCATCATCACCCACAGTACGGACGGACTGTTCAAGGGCCTGAAGGATTTCCGGCCGGAAGACCGCCCGCCGGTGAAGCCGGTGTTCTTCGCCTTCCGCATGATGGTCGCCATCGGCCTCATCATGATCGGCATCGGCCTCGTCGGCGCATTCCTCTGGTGGCGCAAGACGCTGTTCGAAAGCCGATGGTACTTGGCGGCGGTGCAGTACGCCTGGCCGCTCGGCTTCATCGCTATCCTGTCGGGCTGGTGGGTGACGGAGACTGGCCGCCAGCCCTGGATCGCCACAGGTATCCTGCGAACCGCCGACGCGGTGTCACCCGTCACCTTCGGCGCCGTGCTGACGACGCTGATCCTGTTCGTGCTGGTCTACACGGCAGTGTTTTCGATGGGCATCTACTACATCAACCGCCTCATCGAAAAAGGCCCGCAAGGCGCCCTGATCGCGCCCGAGCCGGACGACAAGGCGCTTCCCAACCGGCCCCTGTCGGCCGCCAAGGAAGCCAATCAGCAAGCAACCGAAGGATCGAGGTGAGCCATGGAAGACACCTCATATTGGTTGCCGTTGATCTGGGTCGGCATCCTCGGCATCGCCGTCGCGCTCTATGTCGTGCTGGATGGTTTCGATCTCGGCATCGCCATTCTGTTCCCGCTCAACCCGCAAGAACACCGCCGCGACGTGATGATGAATTCCGTCGCGCCCTTCTGGGACGGCAACGAGACATGGCTGGTACTCGGTGGTGGCGGTCTGTTCGTCGCCTTCCCGCAGGCCTACGGCGTCATCATGCCCGCGGTCTACCTGCCGGTCATCATCATGCTTCTGGCGCTGGTGTTCCGCGGCGTCGCCTTCGAGTTCCGCTGGGTATCCAAGCCCCACCACCAGTTCTGGGACCTCGCCTTCACCTACGGCTCGATCGTCGCCGCCTTCATGCAAGGCGTCATCCTCGGCTCGATCCTGCAGGGCATCACGGTTGCGAACGGCAAGTTCGCCGGCGGCACGTTCGATTGGTGCACGCCGTTCGCGCTCTTCATCGGCGTGGCAACGGTGGCCGGCTACGCGTTGCTCGGCGCAACCTGGCTGACGATGAAAACCCACGGCGAAGTCTCCGAGGTTTCGCGCCAGCACGCCAAGAAGCTGCTGCTGGTCGTGCTTGCGGCCATGTTCATCGTCAGCCTGTGGACGCCGCTGGCGTTCGAGCGCATCTACGACCGCTGGTTCACGTGGCCGAACATGATCTACCTCGCGCCAATCCCGCTGCTGACGGCCGGCGCCGCCTGGCTGGCGTGGAAGGGCCTGCATCGCGACGAGGATCACACGACGGCGTTCTATGCCTCGGTCGCGCTGTTTCTGCTCGGCTTCGCCGGCCTGGCAATTTCCAACGTGCCCTACCTGGTGCCGCCGACGTTGACGATCTGGCAGACCGCGGCGCACCCGTCGTCACAAATGTTCATGCTGGTCGGTACGGCGGTGATGCTGCCCGTGATCCTCGGCTACACGGTGTTCGTCTACTACACCTTCCGCGGCAAGGTGAAACACGGCGAGGGTTATCACTAGGGCGGCAGCGTTCGGCGTCCCAATGTTTGAAGGCTTCGAAAACAAGTCGTCTCCGTCGACGGCATCGAAACCTTCCCCTTGGGTCAGAGCTCGGTCTGACCTTTGCGTGACGCCGGATAAACACATTCGTCTACGTGGGTGCTCCGAGGTCAGACCGGGGTCTGACCCCAAACCTGGCTACACCCACCCCGTCGCATAATAGATCCCGATCACGGCGAACACCGTCGCGGTCTTGATCAACGTCACGGCGAAGATGTCGGGATACGAAACCCGATGCGTCAGGCCGGTGACGGCCAGCAGCGTGATCACCGCGCCGTTGTGCGGCAGCGTATCCATTCCGCCGCTCGCCATCGCCGCCACGCGATGCATCACCTCCAGCGGAATGCCTGACGCCGCAGCCGCCGCCTTGAATCCATCCGACATCGCCGCCAGCGCGATGCTCAAGCCGCCGGACGCCGAGCCGGTGATACCCGCCAGCGTCGTCACGGTGATGGCCTCGTTGACCAGCGGATTGGGAATGGCCTTCAGCGCATCCGCAATCACGAGGAACCCGGGCAAGGCCGCAATCACCGCACCGAAACCGTATTCCGAAGCTGTGTTCATCGACGCCAGCAGCGCGCCCGCGACGGCGGCCTGCGTGCCCTCGGCAAACTTCGACACCACGGGCCGGAACGCGAACGCCAGCACCGTCAGGATCCCCAGGATAAGCGCACCCTGCACCGCCCAGATCGCCGTAACCGCCGCAACGTCCGTCACAACGGGCTTGGCCATCGCGAGTTGCACCTCCGTCTTCGGCTCGTACCAAAGCGGTATCCACTGCGTCAGCAGCTTGTTGGCGACACCCACCACGACCAGCGGCAGAAGCGCGATCCACGGGTTCGCAAGCGCTTCGTCTCTCAACGGCTCCGGCTCGTTGATGTGCCCCTCGCCGTAGCCCTCGCCCGCCCGCTCGGCCGAGCGAACGCGCCAAGACAGGTAGGTCACGCCCGCCGTCAGGATGATGAGCCCACCCAACGTGCCCAGCACTGGCGCGGCCCACGTCGTCGTGCCGAAGAACGTCGTGGGAATGATGTTCTGGATCTGCGGCGTGCCCGGCAGCGCATCCATCGTGAACGAAAAAGCGCCCAGCGCGATCGTGCCCGGAATGAGGCGCTTGGGGATTCCGCCCTGGCGGAACATCTCCGCCGCGAACGGGTAGACCGCAAACACGACGACGAACAGCGACACGCCGCCGTACGTCAGCACCGCGCAGACGAGAACGATACACAGGATCGCCCGCTCGCGCCCGACGAACGCGATGATCGCCGTGACGATCGACCTCGAAAATCCCGACAGCTCGATCACCTTGCCGAATACGGCGCCGAGCAGGAACACCGGAAAGTACAGCTTCACGAAGCCGACCATCTTGTCCATGAACACGCCGGTGAACATGGGTGCCACGGCATGCGGCTGGGTCAGCAGCACGGCCAGCATCGCCGCGATCGGCGCGAACAGGATGACGCTGTAGCCGCGATAGGCCACCACCATCAGCAGCACCAGCGCCAACAGCACGATAACGAAATCCATGTCCCCTCCGCTTTTGCGCACACACTAGCTCAAACCTGTCGGCATGTGCGATCCGCGCCCGTCGTCGTTCAGCCCCACTTGCCCTGTCACCCCGGGAACAGCTGGCAACCCGCGCGTCGTGCACACTATCCGGCGATAGCGATGGAGCGAACGATGCTGGAAACGATTTTCGATGGGATCATGTCGCACCGTATCCTGCGGCGCGCATGGCTGACTGCCCTTGCCGGCTTTTGCCTGGCTTCAGGCCCCGCCTGGAGCGCCTTTGCCGCCGTGGCGCTGATCGCCGCTGTGACAGAGCTGCTGGAAGGAATTCCCTGGAGGTAGCGACCCTTCCTTGGCCTTGCGGCGAGTTCGCTCTATAACCTGCCGCATGAGCACCATTTCCCCCATTCACGTCATCGGCGGCGGCCTTGCCGGCTCGGAAGCCGCCTGGCAAATCGCCGAAGCCGGCCTGCCCGTCGTGCTGCACGAAATGCGCCCGCAGCGCATGACCGACGCGCACAAGACCCAAGGCCTGGCCGAACTCGTCTGCTCCAACTCGTTTCGCTCCGACGATTGGGAGAACAACGCCGTCGGCCTCCTGCACGAGGAGATGCGCCGCGCCCACTCCCTGATCATGAGCGCCGGCGACCAGCACAAGCTTCCGGCCGGCGGCGCACTGGCGGTAGACCGCGACGCCTTCTCCGCCGAAGTCACGCGCCGCCTCGAAGCGCACGCCAACATCACCATCGCCCGCGGCGAAATCGCCGGCCTGCCGCCAGCCGAGTGGGACAGCGTCGTCATCGCGACCGGCCCGCTGACCTCGCCGGCGTTGAGCCAGGCCATCGGCAGCCCTCACCGGTGAAGCCGAACTCGCCTTCTTCGACGCCATCGCGCCGGTCATCCACGCGGAAAGCATCGACGAGACCATTGCCTGGCGCCAATCGCGCTACGGCAAGATGGGACCTGCCGGCACTGGCGCCGACTACATCAATTGCCCCTTCTCGAAGGAAGAATACGAGGCCTTCATCGACGCGATGCTCGCCGGTGAAAAAACGAGCTTCAAGGAGTGGGAGGGCAACACGCCCTACTTCGATGGCTGCCTGCCCGTCGAAGTGATGGCCGAGCGCGGCCGCGAAACGCTCCGCTTCGGCCCGATGAAGCCGGTCGGTCTCGACGATCCACGCACCGGCCGCTGGCCCTATGCCGTGGCGCAGCTGCGCCAGGACAATGCGCTCGGCACGCTATGGAACATGGTCGGCTTCCAGACCAAGCTGAAGCATGCCGAGCAGGTGCGCATCTTCCGCATGATCCCGGGCCTGGCCAATGCCGAGTTCGCGCGTCTCGGCGGCCTGCATCGCAACACGTTCCTCAACTCGCCCAAGCTGCTCGATACCTCGCTGCGGCTGAAGGCTCGAGCCGCGCCTGCGTTTCGCCGGACAGATCACCGGCGTCGAAGGCTACGTCGAAAGCGCCGCCATTGGCCTGCTCGCCGGTCGCTTTGCCGCGGCCGAGCGCCTGGGCCGCACACTGGTGGCGCCCCCGGAAACGACGGCGCTTGGCGCCCTCATCGCCCACATCACCGGCGGCCATATCATCGCTGACGACGAGCCTGCCGACGCGGTCGAGAAGAAGCCACGCTCGTTCCAGCCGATGAACATCAACTACGGTCTGCTGCCGCCCATCGAAGTGCCGAAGACCGACGGGGACGGCAAACGCATCAAGGGCAAGGACAAGTCATTCGCCAAGAAACGCGCCGCCTCCCGCCGCGCGTTGGTGGATGTTGAGCGATGGCTGAACGAGACGTCATTGGGCGTGGCCGCGGAATAGACCCGCTCTTGCCCGTTCCAGCCCTGTATAGTCCGACGGCGCCATAAAAGCGCGACATGACCTGAAACAATTTCGGCCCAGAGTGGTTGTTGTCCGCAATTGGAGCACCCGATGACGGCCACTACAACCGCGCCCAAGAAAGCTGAAACGGGCGTCAAAGGGCTTGATGACGTGCTCGCAGGCGGCCTGACGCCCGGCCATATCTTTTTGCTCGAGGGCAATCCAGGCACCGGTAAAACGACGCTCGCCCTCAGCTTTTTGATGACGGGTTCAGCCGTCGGCGAGACGGGCCTCTACATTACACTTTCGGAGACCGAGCAAGAACTGCGCGCCGGTGCTGCGTCTCACGGCTGGACGATCGACGACAAGATTACGATCTTCGAACTCGTTCCTCCCGAAAGTCTGTTGGATGCCGATCAACAGCAGAGCCTTCTCTATTCTTCGGATCTGGAGCTCGGCGAAACGACAAAACTCGTGTTCGAAGCCTTCGAACGCTTGCGGCCAAGTCGTGTGGTGCTGGACAGCCTGTCGGAGATCAGGCTCCTCGCGCAAAGCTCATTGCGCTATCGGCGCCAGATCCTGGCATTGAAGCATTACTTCTCGCGCCAGGGCGCAACCGTTCTGCTGCTTGACGATATGACCTCCGAAACGTTCGACAAGACGGTTCACAGCGTCGTCCACGGCGTTATCAAGCTCGAGGAACTCGCACCCGACTACGGTGCTGAACGCCGCCGGCTGCGCATCGCAAAATATCGCGGCCAGAAGTTTCGCGGCGGCTTCCACGACTTCGCCATCAAGCATGGCGGGCTGCAGGTCTTCCCACGCCTTGTCGCGCTCGAACATCGCACCCGCTTCGCCCGCACGCAGAACACCAGCGATATCCCGGAACTGGACAAGTTGCTGGGCGGCGGCATCGAGCAGGGATCCAGCACGCTGGTTCTTGGCCCCGCAGGCACCGGAAAATCACTTTTGTGATGCAGTTTCTCGCAGCCGCCGTCCGCCGCAAGGAACGAGCCGCCCTCTTCGTTTTCGACGAAGAGCTGGGGCTGCTGTTTGATCGCATGATGGCCATGGGCTTCGACCTCGAGGCCATGCGCGAGGCAGGTTTTCTGCACATCGAACAAGTCGACGCCGCCGAGATGTCGCCGGGAGAATTCGCAAATCGCGTACGCGACCGGGTCGGCAGGGCAAACGCCAAGACGGTCGTTATCGACAGCCTCAACGGCTATCAGGCCGCCATGCCTGAAGAAAAGTCGTTGATCCTGCATGTCCATGAACTGCTGCAATATCTGAACCGGCAAGGCGCAACCACCTTCCTGACGGTCGCGCAGCACGGTCTGGTCGGCGACATGAAGACTCCTGTCGACGTGACATATCTCGCCGATACGGTGGTGTTGTTGCGCTACTTCGAAGCGCTCGGAAAAGTCCGGCGCGCCGTGTCCATCATCAAAAAGCGAACCGGCTTCCACGAGGATACGATCCGCGAATTCCGCATCGGCAAGAACGGCCTGTCGCTTGGTGAACCTCTGGATCAGTTTCAGGGCATCTTGCGCGGCATCCCCGATTTTCTTGGCACCACGGCCCGTCCGGCCGGCACGGCGGCACCCGGCGATGGCCAAGCTTAACGCAGTGCAGTCAAAGGCGCTGATCTTCGCGCCTTTGGGCCGCGACGCCGCCGTCGCGACAGGGTTGCTGGCCGAAGCTGGAATTGAAACGCACATCAGCACGGACTTGCCCGACTTCGCCAAGTCTCTCGGCGATGAAACGTGCTTTGCCGTCATCACGGAAGAGGCCATCCGGTCAGCCGACCTTCGCGCCATTGCCGCGTGGGTCGTTCACCAGCCGCCGTGGTCGGACCTGGCGTTTATCGTGCTGACACAGCGTGGCGGGGGGCCAGAGCGCAATCCAGCAGCCGCACGCTTGTCCGATGTGCTCGGGAACGTCACTTTCCTCGAGCGCCCCTTTCATCCGACCACCTTCATCAGCATGGCGCGTTTCGCCAAGAAGGGCAGGCGGCGCCAATATGAGATCCGCGCGCGTATTGCCGAATTGAAGGAAAGCGAGGGGCGGCTGCACACGGCGCTCGTTGCGGGTCGCCTGGGGTCGTGGCAGCTCGACCTCGAAACCAATACGCTGCAGGCCTCAGACGCCTGCAAAAGCTTCTTTGGCCGTCGCCCCGAAGACAAGTTCACCTACGACGACCTGCAGGCAAGCATTCACTCCGATGACCGCGAACGCATGCTGAAGGCCATGCAAGCAAGCATCGGCAAGAGCGAAGATCACGCCATCGAATATCGCGTGGTTTGGCCCGACAAAAGCATCCACTGGGCGGAAATTCGCGCACGCAACGTCACCGACAGTCAGGGCAGGCGCTTACTCGTCGGCGTCTCGTCGGATGTAACGGAGCGCAAAAGCTCGGAGGTCCAACTGCGCCGCCTCAATGAAACATTGGAAGAGCGTGTCGCCGCCCGGACGACGGAGCTGCAGAACGCGCACTCGGTCGTGCTCGAAGAAATCGCCCAGCGCCAGCGCGCCGAAGAACTGCTCCGCCGGTCGCAAAAGCTCGAAATGATCGGCCAGCTAACCGGCGGCGTGGCCCACGACTTCAACAACCTGCTGATGGCGGTGATCGGCAATCTTGATTTGTTGACGCGCCATGCCCCGGACGACCCAAAAACCAAGCGGCTGCTGGAAGGCGCCTTGCTCGGCGCCAAACGCGGCGCGGCGTTGACCCAGCGTCTTCTCGCATTCGCCCGGCGCCAGGACTTGACGGTCGAGCCGATCGACCTTGTCGAGCTCGTAGGCGGCATGACCGACTTGCTGTACCGGTCGCTTGGCGATCGCATGGAGCTGACGCTCGAGCTTCCTGCCAAGCTTCCGCTCACGATGGTCGATGCCAACCAGATCGAACTTGCACTATTGAACCTGGTCGTAAATGCCCGCGACGCGATGCCAGACGGCGGCACTGTCACCATCTCTGCCGACACCGCCGAAATCACCAAGGCGGACGACCTGAAGGCCGGTGCGTTCGTGCGCCTCATCGTCCGCGACACAGGCCAGGGCATGAGTGCCCAGACGTTGAAGAAAGCCACAGAGCCATTCTTTTCCACCAAGGAAGTGGGCAAAGGCACCGGCCTCGGGCTTTCGATGATCCACGGCCTCGCCCTGCAGCTGAACGGCGCCCTGCGCCTCCGCAGCCAGGTGAACCAAGGGACGACTGCCGAACTATGGCTTCCCGTTACAGCCCAAGCCGCAAAGACACGTCCCGCCTTGCCGGCGCGATCGCCTGACCCCAAACCCAAGCCCGCCAAACTGACGATCCTCGTCGTCGACGACGATGCCCTGATTGCGGCCAGTACCGTCGACATGCTGGAAGATCTGGGACACGACGTAATCGATGCGAACTGCGGCGCCGATGCCCTGGCAATCCTTCGAGGAAGCCAGCGCTTCGACCTGATGGTGACCGATTACTCAATGCCGAAAATGACCGGGACCCAGCTCGCCGCCGCAGCGCGCGAAATCAAGCCCAATCTGCCGATTCTGCTGGCCACCGGCTATGCCGACATGCCGGCGGGGTCCGAAAACAACCTGCCCCGCCTGGGCAAACCCTACCAGCAGGACCAACTCGCAGCCGAAATCGCCAAAATTCTGCGCGGCCGCGAGACCGTTTAGCTAAACGCAGCACGCACAACGCGTCGCGTTGTGCCGCTGGCTGCAGGCCAGCTACAAGCGAGCGTCGTCCCTCGCACCGGAAGCAGTTCGCCCGTGTCTCAGCTCCAAACTGTCGTACACGGAAATCGCCGACGAGATGCGCAAGCGCACCGATCGCGGCCAGGTTGCTAGCTACATTCCAGAACTCGCCCGCGTCGATCCCAACGCCTTCGGCCTCGCCGTGATCGATGCGGAAGGCAATGTCGCTCTGGGCGGCGACGCCGACACCCCGTTCTCCATCCAGAGCATCTCGAAGGTGTTCACGCTCACCCTTGCACTCGGCAAGGCCGGGGATCGCTTGTGGAAGCGTGTCGGCCGCGAGCCGTCGGGCACCGCCTTCAACTCGATCGTTCAGCTCGAGCATGAGAAGGGCATCCCCCGCAATCCTTTCATCAACGCCGGCGCCATCGCCGTCACCGATCTGATCCTGTCGGGTCACCAGCCGCGCGAAGCGTTGGGCGAAATCCTGCGGTTCATGCAGTTCGTCGCCGATGATCATTCCATCGCCATCGACGAAGCAGTGGCCGCTTCCGAGGAACGCACCGGTTATCGCAACATTGCGCTGGCAAATTACATGAAGGCGTTCGGCGTGCTGGATAACCCGGTGAACTTCACACTCGGCGTCTACTACCACCACTGCGCCATTAGTATGAGCTGCCACCAGCTCGCCAAGGCTGGCCGTTTTCTGGCACGTAACGGCCGTAATCCGACCACCGGGCATGTCGTTATCCCGGCGGAGCGCGCGCGGCGCATCAATGCTGTCATGCTGACGTGTGGCCACTACGACGGCTCGGGCGAATTCGCCTATCGCGTTGGCCTGCCCGGCAAGAGTGGCGTGGGCGGCGGGATCCTGGCGATTGCACCGGGCAAGGCGTCAATCGCCGTCTGGTCGCCGGGCCTGGATCCTGCGGGAAACTCGCGGCTTGGCCAGCTTGCACTGGAAATGCTGACCAAGCGGCTCGGCTGGTCCATCTTCGCCTGACGGAAACCTGCCGCCGGATAACGCAGGATAGATCAGTGCCCGTCGCGCCTGCGCGACTGCGCCTCTTCAGCGATCGCTGCGTCGTGATACCGGCTGCTGCCGTACTCGATGCGCGGCTGCCGCGCAGCCATCTCCATTGCCGCGAGGTTGTTGCGGTAGCTGGCGGCGACGCGCGCCTTGATGGGGAACTGGTAGATCTTCGCGGATCCGCGTTCAGAAGTCATGGTCATCTTTGTCTCTCGCAATTGAATTGAGCGTAAACTTCAAAACTGAAACTCCAATATACGCCGATTTGCCCGATGATTAAACAATATGCTCAAATAAAAACGTGAAATGCATATATTATAGGCATGCCTCCGGCTGCTTCTTTGGCTAGCATTTTTCCCAGGAAGCGCGGCCTTGAGCGCCTCCCTTTCCGCCACATGGCCCCAGGCTGGTGATGACTTTTTTGGCAATCGAAGCACGTCTATCCCGTCTCACGGAGGTTGGATGTTAAGTGGCATGTGGCGCCGCCTTTTCGGGCGGCCCAAAGAGGAAACGGTCGTTACCGTTTCCGTCTCGAAACCCGATCTGAGCCCGGCGTTCGCGCCGGTCGACTCTCAGCCCCGCACCGGAGCCGGCTCCGGTCGCCGAGGCTCCAAAAGAATCACGCGATCAATCAGGAGTGTCCGAAATGACGAAGTACAAGCTCGAGTACGTTTGGCTCGACGGCTATACGCCCGTGCCGAACTTGCGCGGCAAGACGCAGATCAAGGAATACGATGCATTCCCCACGCTAGAGCAGCTGCCGCTCTGGGGCTTCGACGGTTCGTCCACGATGCAGGCCGAAGGCCAGAACTCGGACTGCGTGCTGAAGCCGGTCCGCGTATTCCCCGATGCCACGCGCATCAACGGCGTCCTCGTCATGTGCGAAGTCATGATGCCGGATGGCAAGACCCCGCACGCAACCAACAAGCGCGCAACCATCCTCGACGATGAAGGCACCTGGTTCGGCTTCGAGCAGGAATACTTCTTCTACAAGGACGGCCGCCCGCTCGGCTTCCCGACCGCCGGCTATCCCGCGCCGCAGGGTCCTTACTACACCGGCGTCGGCTACAAGAATGTCGGCTCCGTCGCCCGCAAGATCGTCGAAGAGCATCTCGACCTGTGCCTCGCCGCCGGCATCAACCACGAAGGCATCAATGCCGAAGTGGCCAAGGGCCAGTGGGAATTCCAGATCTTCGGCAAGGGCTCCAAGAAGGCCGCCGACGAAATGTGGATGGCGCGCTACCTCATGGAGCGTCTCTGCGAGACCTATGAGATCGACATCGAATACCACTGCAAGCCGCTCGGCGACACCGACTGGAACGGCTCGGGCATGCACGCCAACTTCTCGACCACCTACCTGCGCGAAGTCGGCGGCAAGGAGTACTTCGAGGCCCTCATGAAGGCGTTCGAGGCAAACATCGAAGACCACATCGCCGTCTACGGTCCCGACAACCACATGCGCCTGACCGGCAAGCACGAAACGGCGCCGTGGAACAAGTTCAGCTACGGCGTTGCCGATCGCGGCGCTTCGATCCGCGTGCCGCACAGCTTCGTCAACAACGGCTACAAGGGCTACCTGGAAGACCGCCGCCCGAACTCGCAGGGCGACCCATACCAGATCGCTTCGCAGATCCTGAAGACGATCGCCTCGGTTCCGGCTTCGGCCGCCAAGGTCTCTGCAGCAGCCTAACGACGACAACGCGGCGCCGAGCCTCATCTTCGGCGCCGCGACTTCTCACCAGCGGTCACAGATGGGGGCACTACAATGACGTGGCGCCAGACACTCGGTTTCGTCGAAGACGAAGCGACGGATTTTGCAACCGTGCAACGCCGGTATCGCGATCTCCGCAGCCAGCCGCATCGGCAGATCTGCGAGAGCCGGCGCCTGAAGCAGGCGATCGAGGCCGCCCAGCGCGAGCTGATGGCACAAAACTTCAAACGCCGCCGACGACAGCTGCACTTTTAGCTCGGCAAGCAGCGGCCGCCGACGCTTGTCCCGGCCTTGCGAAGCTCAGCCCGCAGGCCTGCACTCGCGAGCAGCCCATTCGCCGCGCTCCATCCGAGAGACGAAGCAGTCGTCCTCGCCGAACAGCTGGCGTCCGGTGCGGCGCGTCAATGACGTGCTGTGTCTTTTCCCAGATGCGCAGTAGCGGCGCATCCTCAGCGACCGCCTTTCGCAACACGACCGCGTTCGATCCTTGTCGGCTCTATCCATCACCGTCAGTCGTACCGATAGATCAAGCCGGGCGGTACGATGAATTCGCGATCGCGCAATGCGGCCTCGTCGTATCCGCCATTTACAGTACGTGGTGCTATGCCCGCGAACGTGAGCCGGCGCCCAAAAGCGTCGACGACAGCTTCGCTGAACTCTTTATCGCCGAAGCGGCCTAGCGGACGGCCAAGCGGCTTCACGGCATCGAGAATGCAGAACTCCAGCCTGGCGGAGTGGCTGTGAAGAATGGAGCGCATGGAACACCTCAAATCGAAACGTTCGACTAGGGAGGTAGGGGTGCCCGCATAAAGATTCGAGCGGCCGGCAAGGCCACAGATCTAAACGCCACATAAAGACGGGAGTTCGTCACCCAAGACAGAAGATGCCGCGAAATCTCGTGTCCGGTCTAAGCCCTTGAAAACACGCCGGGCTAGACGTTGCTTAGTACGCACCTTCAGGCTTGAGCAACGCCAGCGGCGTTTTCGCCAGGATGGAGATATCAAACAGCAGCGACCAGTTCTCGATGTAGGCCAGGTCGAATTCCACGCGCTTCTGGATCTTCTCGGCGGTGTCGAGCTCGCCGCGCCAACCGTTGATCTGCGCCCAGCCCGTTATGCCGGGCTTCACCCGGTGGCGTGCGAAATAGCCGTCGACGGCTTCGTCCAGCATGCGGCTTTCCAGCTTCTGCTGCACCGCATGCGGCCGTGGGCCCACCAGCGACAGGTTGCCCGCAAACACGACGTTGAACAGCTGTGGCAGCTCATCCAGGCTGGACCGGCGAATGAAGCGGCCGACGCGCGTCACGCGCTTGTCGCCCTTCGTCACCGACTTGGCCGCAAGCTGATCGGCCTGGTCGTGATAAAGGGACCGGAACTTGAATACGTCGACGCGATCGTTGTTGAACCCAAAGCGCTTCTGCTTGAACAGCACCGGCCCGGGGCTATCCAGCTTGATGGCGATCGCGATCAACGCCAGGATCGGCGAGACCAGCAGCAGCAGCACGCCGCCGACGATGCGATCGAATAGCCATTTCGTCACCAGGTCCCAATCCTGGATCGGCTGTTCGCCGATGTGGATCGTGGGAACGTTGCCGAGATACGCATACGCGCGCGGCCGGAACTGCAATGAATTGGAATGAGCCGACAACCTGATGTCGACCGGCAGCACCCACAGCTGCTTCAGCATGTTGAGAATGCGCGTTTCCGCAGAAATTGGCAGAGCAAACAGTACCAAATCGAGCCGTGTCCGCCGCGCGAACTCGACGATGTCGGCAACCTTGCCGAGCTTGGGTATGCCCGCGCAGGCCTGCAGCGAGCGGTCGTCGTTGCGATCGTCGAACACGCCCAGCACGTCTATGCCGGTGTCCGGCTGGCTTTTGAGCAACGTGATCAGCGCCTGGCCATTTCCGTCAGCGCCGACGATTACGGTGCGCCGTGTCAGGCGCCCTTGCACCATCCACAGCTGCACCAGCCAACTCAAGACGACACGGCTGACGACCAGCAGTCCCAATCCGGCAGGAAACAAAAGCGATAGCCACAAACGCGTGGTCGCATCGCTGGGCGCAAAGACGATTGCGGCAATCGCACACAGCAGCAGCACGGCCGACCAGGTGACGGCAGTCTTTATCAGCGACGTCGAGGGCGTGCGCAGATTGTGGATGTCGTACAGCCGGACCGCCTGGAACGACACGACGGACGCGATCGCGACAGCAACGCTGGCGACGGAATAATCCCACCCCGGCGAGGCAAGGCCGCCAAGGTGCGCAAATCCCAGCAGCAGGCCGGCAGCCGCGATGAGACCGAGGTCGGCAAGGCGAACGAGACCGCCAATCACCACCTGGGAGTATGGCGCGGACACCTTCTGGCTCGCGACGGCGGACGCCGCCGGCGACAGCCGCCGGCGCCGTTCGGACGGCGGATAGGCAGGCGCAGCCTGGGCGTCCGCACTAACGGCGCCATCAACGAGCGAACGAGCCTGGATCTGGGTCACGGCAGTCTGGCCTAAATGATGCGGGTATCTGGCTAACCTATGTCCTAGCAACGGTTTATCGCTAAAATTGTAATAACTCGTGAAGCTATGCGCTGATGGTTAGAAATGTACGAACATCCGGTCCGGCGGCGCGGCCAGCGGGTTGAGGCAAAGCCTCCGCGACATGCGGCAAGCCTTGTCATCATTTGGCCTTTCGTCCTAAATGCGCTCCGCAAACGGGGGCGCCAGCCTGCCGGATGCATTCCAAAACCAAGAAGACGGAACATTCTGGATGAAAATCTGCGTGGTCGGAGCCGGGGGTATCGGCGGCTTGCTGGCCGCTCGGCTGGCACAATCTGGTGAAGAAGTCACCGTCATCGCTCGCGGCCCGCATCTGGCAGCCATCCGCGCCAACGGGTTGACGTTGATCGAGGAAGACGGGCGCGAGAATACCTCGCGCATCGCCGCCACCGACAAGATCGCGGAAGTCGGCCCCCAAGACCTCGTCGTCCTTGGCATGAAGGCGCATCAAGTCGCAGCCGTGGTGCGCGACCTGCCAACCATGTATACGCCCGATACCCCGGTGCTGACGGCGCAGAACGGCATCCCGTGGTGGTATTTCAACAAGCTCGGCGGGCCGCACGAGGGCCGCCGCCTCGAAAGCGTCGATCCTGGCGGCGTCATTGCAGACAACCTGCCAGCCGATCGCGTTATCGGAAGCGTCGTCTATCCCGCCGCAGAAATCCTCCGGCCTGGCGTCATCAAGCACAATGAGGGATTGCGCTTCTCCATTGCCGAGATCGACAACCAGAAGACTGAGCGTATCACCCGCATTGCCGGCGCACTGCAAAAGGCCGGGTTCAAGGCGCCCGTCGCCCTGGATATTCGCGGCGAGATCTGGACCAAGCTGTGGGGCAACCTCAGCTTCAATCCCATCAGCGCGCTGACGCACGCGACCCTGGAAGATATCTGCCGCAACCCGCTGACGCGCGAAACGGCCACCCGCATGATGCGCGAGGCGCAGGCCGTCGGCGAAGCCCTCGGCATCCGCTTCCGCATTCCGCTGGAAAAGCGCATTGCCGGCGCCGAAGCGGTCGGCCCGCACAAGACGTCGATGCTTCAGGACATCGAGACTGGCCGCGGCATCGAAGCCGACGCCCTGATCGGGTCGGTGATCGAGCTTGGCCGCATCGCCAACGTACCAACCCCGCAGATCGAAGCCATCTACGCCTGCGTCAAGCTCTTGTCGGAAACGGTGTCTCGCGCAGGCGGCAAACTTCATATCGAAAAGGCCTGAAGCCGGGCGCCTGGATGCGCCGCACGGAGAAATGACTGACATGACGACGGTGACAACTTTGCACGAGCTGATGGCCGTGGGCGAAGACGACGCGACGGCGATCGAGGCCTCCGGAGCAGCGCCGCTGACCTATAAAGGCTTCCGCGCCCTCGTTTCGCGTACGATCGCCACGCTGAACGAGCTCGGCATCGGCCGCAACGACCGTGTCGCGATCGTCCTGCCGAATGGCCCGGCAAAGGCAACGTCGTTCGTAGCGATCGCCTCCGGCGCGACGGCGGCACCACTCAATCCCGCCTACCGCACGGATGAGTTTGATTTCTACATGACGGACATCAACGCCAAGGCCTTGGTGGTCGAGGCGGGCAGCACGTCACCTGCAATCGATGCCGCGAAGAAGCGCGGCATCCGTGTATTGACGCTTCAGTCCGATGCCGCCAACGGCGCCGGCGCCTTCACCCTCACGGGACCTTCGGATGGCTCGCGGCCCACCGCGAGCGGCCCGGCCGAAGCCGCCGATGTTGCCCTCATCCTGCACACGTCTGGCACGACATCGCGCCCCAAGATCGTGCCGCTAAGCCACCAGAACGTGGCGGCCTCGGCCGTCAATGTCGCCAACTCCGTTGGGTTGACGAACACCGATCGCGCGCTGAACATCATGCCGTTGTTCCACATCCACGGCCTCATTGCCGGTGTGTTGGCACCACTGTCGAAAGGCGGTGCCATCTTCTGCACACCTGGCTTCAACGCCCTGAAATTCTTCGCGGCCATGGATGAATCCGCTCCGACCTGGTACACGGCCGTCCCCACCATGCATCAGGCGATTGTCGGCCGCGCCCATACCAACCGCGCGATCATCGCGCGCCACAAGCTGCGCTTCATCCGTTCCTCGTCGTCGTCCCTGCCCCCTCAGGTCATCACCGAGCTGGAGGCGGCCTTCGGCGCCCCGGTCGTGGAAGCCTACGGCATGACGGAAGCCGCTCACCAGATGGCGTCCAACCCCCTCGGCGGCACGCGCAAGCCGGGCACAGTCGGCCAGGCTGCAGGCCCCGAAGTCGGCATCATGGATTCCGACGGCAACATCCTCAACACCGGCGAAACCGGCGAGATCGTCATTCGCGGGCCCAACGTCACGGCCGGCTACGAGAACAATGCCAAGGCCAACGGCGAGGCTTACACCAATGGCTGGTTCCGCACCGGCGACCAGGGCATGATCGACGCCGACGGCTACATCACGATCACCGGGCGCCTGAAGGAAATCATCAACCGCGGCGGCGAGAAGGTTTCCCCGCGCGAGGTCGACGAAATCCTGATGGACCACCCGGCGGTGCTGCAGGCCCTCACCTTCGCCATGCCGCACGACAAGCTGGGCGAGGAGGTGGCATGCGCCATCGTCCTGCGCGAAGGCCTGACGGCGACGGAGCGGGAACTGCGCGATTTCGCCGGCGAGCGCCTGGCGAACTACAAGGTGCCCCGCAAGATCATCATGCTCGACGAGATCCCCAAGGGCGCCACGGGCAAGCTGCAGCGCATCGGCCTGGCCCAAAAGCTCGGGCTGGCGTAACGACGGCCGGGTCAGACCTCGGTCTGACCTTCCTAGCGTCCGGCGGGCACCAAGTCCGTCTCGCAAAGGGTCAGACCGAGGTCTGACCCTATTCACGGCACCGGCAAACGCCCGGCACCGGCGGCCTTGGCTTCGGCCGTCAGGTCCGGGCTTTCCTGCTTGTACTTGCGCAGCACCTCGCGCGCTTTCTCCGTCACGCTGTCGGCGATCGCCGCGTGACCCTCAGCCGTGGGATGGAAAGCACCGGAATAGGTCGACGCGAGCAGCAGCTGGAACCAGGACAGGCTCTCCAGCTTCAGCGCCTTCTGCAGCATCGTTCCTGAAACGTGGAAGTTGCCGGTCATGAACGCGTCGTTTGGCGTGCGGAACCAGCGCTGGCGCGGCGCATAGGGCCGGTAGTCGGCCGGGTTGTAGGGAACCCACTTGCCGTTCGTGAAGCGCGGCAACCGCAGATCGTCGGCGATGGAAAACGCGTTGTCGGTGTAGCCCGCACAGATACCCCGGCCCACGAACGCCTGCCGGTGCGCATCCGCAAAGGTCCAGCCGTAGGCCTTCGCGCTTGTCGCCATGACGCGCTGCAGCTTGTCGGCCACCCACGTGCCGTCCTTCGCCCGCTTCTCGCTCAAGCCGGAAATCCGCCAGCACGTCCATGCCTGCGGTTCCGTCCGGACACGTCGCGCTGCCGTCACCCAGCAACGCCAGTGGCGGATAAGCCGCCAGGATGACGCGATCGCTTTCTTCCCAGGGCAAATGCAGGATGTTGTGCAGCGCCCGGTTCAGCGACTTGTAGCGCTGATCGACCACGTCGAGCGCGCGGCTCGCCTCAAGCTGTCCTTCGACCTCGCCGAACCAGCCGCCGAGCTTTTTCAACAGTGACTGATCCGCCAGCACGGCATTGGCCAGCAGCCGCGAGAACCCGATGTCGTTGCCGCCGATCGAGACCAGCAGAAGATCGACCTTTCGCGACTTCTCGATCGCGCATTTCCGCAGCACCAGCCCGCCCTGCAGATCCTTGATCGCGCCCTGCATGTGATAGGCCTCGGGCAGGTCTTGCGCGGGCGCATCCGTCTTGCCGCACTGCGCCTGGGCGATCGCGGAGATCTGCGACAGCAGCGGCGGGTTCGGCACCCACTCGTTGCCCTTGTAGCGCAGGAACAGCCCGGCCGTGACCTCGGCCCCCGAACATGCGACGCCAACATACGTCACCGCGCGATGCGGATCTTCCAGGGCAAGCTGCAGCGCCGCCCGCAGCTCGAACGAATAGAGCGAGCGATGGCAGGCCTGATCGAGCCAGCGGGCGTTTTCGTCGATGAAGGCCTTGTCGCCGATCGCCTTCCAGGAGCCGACCCGTGCCGGGTAGCCCAGCAGGTCCTTGCCGCCCCCGCCGTAGGCCGCGGTGCGCTCGCGCGAGAAACGCACCGGTCCATCCGGGTTGCCTTCGCCCGACGCAAAGCTGTCGCCCATTCCAGCGATCAGCAAATCGCGCACTTTCACGTCGGCCTGCGCCACTGGCCGCCCGGCAATCTCCACCATTATGGCGGCGCCATCCGGATAAGGCACATCGACGACGAGGCCCTCACTGCAGGGCTTCGTGACCGCCTCGGCCCGGCCCGCGCCAGCACCCTCGCCGCGCAGACTGACGCGCCAGATGCAGTTCACCGCCGGATCGTTCGCCCCCGACAGCTCGGCGACGATCGCGTGCTTGTCCGGATTGATGTAATCGCCGTCATCAGCACACACGAATTCGTTGCGCGCCCTGTCCCAACACGTTTTGCGGAACATTGTGGCCGCCCACCCCTCAGGGTGCCGCGTCGCCAGCGCCCGCTCCGACGACAGGATCGGCGTCTGCCGCTCCTCCGGCGACAGCGCCAGATAGGTCGCGCGATGCACGTTCGTATCCTTCGCATCGCCGAAGAACCGGAACGGATTTTCGACGCGCCATTTGATCTCGACCTTGTCGAGCGGAATGATCGCCGCAGTATCCGGCAACGGCGCAATGCCGGGCGCGGCTGCCGGGCCAGGAGGGGCAGCGGCTGGGACGGCCGTCGCAGCAGCAGCCGCAGGCGCATCGCCAGCCGCGGGGGGAGTGGGTGCGAGCCCCGCAGGCGGTGCACCGGCAGGCGGCGGCATCAAACCGGTCGATCCCCGATCGTCGGCAGGTGGCGGCACCGCCGCAGCCGACGATGGCGGAGCAGCGACAGGCGCCACCGGCACGCCGGCGGGCCGGCTTGTGGCCGCCGGAGGTGGCAGCTCGGCGGCAGCCGGTGGTGTCTGCTGCGGCGGCAAGGGTGCCGCAGCGGGCGCTGTGGCGGTTCCGGCCGGCGGCAGTGGTGCGGCAGGTGGCGCGCGCGAAGCCTCAGCCGGTGCGCCCGTCGGCGACTTCTGCCAGTTCAGCGTCGGCTGCCCCGCGCCCGGCGCACCGGCTGGCGGAAGCTCGTTTGTCGCTGGCGCCATCGGCGGCGGCAGGTCGCTGCGGTCGGCGGGCGTATGAGCCGCACCTGATGGCGCCGGGATCGCCGCCTCGTCTGGATACGGGGCCGGCGGGCCTTGTGGCTGCGGCTCACCGGGGTCGATGCCAATACCGGGAGCCGCCTTCTCCTCCATGGCGTCATCGGGCAGCACGCTGTCGTCGACCGGCGGCAACGCGCCACCGCGCTCGACCTCGGAAGGCTCCTGAGATGGCGAGGGCGCTGTCTGACCGCTATTCCACGGCAAATCTTCCTGCGCCAGAAGCGGTCCAGCCCCCAACGACGACATCAGCGCCACGGCCATCGCCGCCAAAGCACCAAGCAAACCTGTGCGTGTCATTCGTTACGGCCCCTACGCCCGCGGGCGAATAGAACGGAAGCACATCCTGGGTGACGTCGCGCTCAAATGCGGCCTCGTACGTGCGCCCACGTCAGCCGCGCCACACGGCTCAACGGGGAGATTGCGGCCACGTCCCGCAACGGATCACGTCCCTTTGTCTCAAGAGCGCGCAAATAGGGCTCCAAAAGGGCGAGCGGCAACATCGCGTCGATTAACCGCCGGTCAACTCCCTGAGCTGCCTCGGCGAACATTGATAAGAGCGGCCCGTGCGCCTCGCGACAAGCTCACGAACCGCCTGCGCGCCCTCTGCTGAGCGTCCGGCCGCATCCTGCGGGTCATAATCGTACCCCAGCGCGCCCGGCCACAACGGCAACCGCGATCTCGACGCAAGATATGGCAAGTCGAGCGCGATGCGGACGCGGCCGAGCGCTCGTGCGGCAGTCGTCAGCAGCGCGTCGCCAGGTCCGGTGACATCGAGACCGCGGATCGACGCCGCCAACCTCACAAGCGCCCCGTCGGTGCTCGCGAGATAGCGATCGAAGCCGCGCCTCCGATTCAAATGGCAGCCGCCGCAGCTCATCGCATCGCGCGTCCAGCAGGCCATCGACGATCGCCACGTCGAGCCGGCGCTTCGCGATCAACGCGCGCATCGCGTCGGCGACCGGATGGCCGCTCGCCGCTGCACCGGTGAAAGCGCATCGCGCCACCACTGCAGCCGGATCTCGCCCAGCATATCCTCGCCCACCGTCAACGCGACGCGGCCCGTGTCTCCCCAGAATGCGGCAAGCGTCACCAGATCGTCGCGCACGTCAGCCGGCGCCAGCAATGCCGTGATGTAGTAGTCCGGCGCCCAGACCCGCGCGGCATCCCGCACTGGCACGGTGCTGTCTTTGAGGCTGGCCCCGTCGGGCGTCATCGGCGGCTCCCTGCCGCGCGCTAAGTGCTTCCGGAAAAGTGTGCAGCGGTTTTCCGAGAAGAAGCACGGCAACGATCAATCAACCGCGAGCAGCGCCGCCGCGATTGGCCGGCCTTCGGCAAGCAGGATGTTGTACGTGCGGCAGGCAGCCCCGGTGTCCATCGGCTCCACGCCGATGCCCGCCTCGGCCAGCCCGCTGCGGACTTCAACGCCGGGATGACGCAGCTCCAGGCCGGTCCCCAGCAGCAGCACGGCAATTTCGCTGCGCTCCAGAAGCACCTTGGCGAAGGCCTGCAGCGACAGGTCTTCCAGGCGAACCGGATCCCAAGCCGAAATGCCCGACGGCAGGCAGATGATCGAGCCGCGATGGCTCATGCCCGCGAAGCGAAACCCGCCGTTCCCGTAGGCGTCGATCGGTGCGCGGCCTGGGTAGAACGGCACCTGATCGATCACTGTCTGCATCCTATCGAACGACTGGCGTTTTCTTCACGGCGCTAGCAGGGGGAGCCGCAGGTGCATCCGCGGTAACCCCAGGGGACGAGCCCACAGTATCGCGGCGAACACCCAGATAGTCGAGCACAGGAGCCGCGATGAAGATGGACGAGTACGTACCGATCAGCACGCCGAACAGCATCGCGAACGTAAAGTTGCGGATGACTTCGCCGCCCAGGAAGTACAGCGCCACGAGAACCGCGATCGTCGTCACACCGGTCAGGATCGTGCGCGACAGCGTCTCGTTGATCGACAGGTTGAGAAGCTCGTTGATCTCCATCTTCTTGTACTTGCGCAAGTTCTCTCGAATGCGGTCCGACACGACGACCGTGTCGTTCACCGAATAGCCGAGAATGGTCAGCAGCGCGGCCACCGTCGACAGGTCGAAGTCCATCTGGAAGAACGAGAAGATGCCGGCCGTCACCAGCACGTCGTGGCTGAGCGCGATGATGGTGCCGAGCGCGAACTGCCATTCGAATCTGAACCAGACGTAGGCAACGATTGCCAGAATGGACGCGAGCACGGCATACGTGCCGGTTGTGCGCAGCTCGCTGGAGACCGCCGGGCCGACCACTTCACGCCGCCGCTCGTCGTAGTCTGCAGCCAGCGCCTCCTTGACCTTGTTGGCGGCAACCTGCTGCGCCTCTTCGCCACCCGGCTGCTGTTCCAGACGGATCAGTGCGTCGCTCGGCCGGCCGAACTCCTGGATCTGCACGTCGCCCAGCCCCAACGTCCCGATCTTCTCGCGCAGGGCCCCGATGTCGGCCGTGCCCGACTTCGCCTGCATCTCGATCATCGAGCCGCCCTTGAAGTCGACGCCGTAGTTGAACCCGAGCGTGAAGATCAGCCCCAACGACACCAGCATAGCCAGCACAGAGCCGCCGACGCAGACATCGCGCCAGCGCATGAAGTTGATGCGCAGGTCGTGCGGAAAGAAGTCGTAGCCCTTGAAGTCCGGGACAAGAAACATGTCAGCAATCTTCCATCAAACGGGGACTTGGAGCGTCCGGCTCTTGTTCTTCGCGTTTTTCAGCCACATCGCGACAAGCAGGCGCGTCACCGTCACGGCCGCAAACACCGACGTCAGGATGCCCAGCGCCAGCGTCACCGCGAAGCCGCGGATAGGGCCCGAGCCGAGCCAGAACATGATGATGGCGGCGGCAAGCGTCGTCAGCTGGCTGTCGATGATCGTGACCACGGCACGCGTGAAGCCCGCATCGATCGCTGCAATCGCCGACTTGCCGGAGCGCAGCTCTTCGCGGATGCGCTCGTAGATGAGCACGTTGGCGTCGACGGCCATGGCAATCGTCAAGATGAAGCCGGCGATGCCGGGCAGCGTCAGCGTCGTGCCGATCAACGTCATCAGCGCCATGATGAGGACAGCGTGAACCAGCAGGCCGATGACGGCGTAGACACCGAACGTGCCGTAAGCCAGCACCGTCAACGCCACCGTGGCGATTGCGCCAACCATGCCCGCGAGCTTGCCGGACTCGATGCTGTCTGCGCCAAGCGAGGGACCGACGGTACGCTCTTCGACGATCGTCAGCTTTGCCGGCAGCGAGCCGGACCGCAGCTGGATCGCCAGGTTATTCGCGCTTTCGACCGTGAAGTTGCCCGAGATCTGGCCGGTGCCGCTCGGAATGGCAGTCTGAATGACGGGAGCCGACAACACCTTGCTATCGAGCAGGATGGCGAACGGAGCGCCGATATTCTCCGTCGTGAACTTGCCGAACTTGCGCGCACCCGAAAGGTTGAAGCGGAACGAGATCACCGGCTGGCCGTCGCGATCGTCGAACGCCTGGTTGGCATCGACGAGATCTTCGCCCGACACGACCGGCGAGTCCTGCAGCACGTAGGCCCGCTGCGGATCGTCCACGTCGGGGTAGACCTTGTAGCCGAGCGGCACGCGCGTCGTCTTGGCCTCTTCGGCCGTCACGGTCGGATGCACGGCGTGGAACGTCAGCTTTGCCGTCTGGCCGATGATGGCCTTGAGCGGCCCCGTATCGTTGACGCCGGGAAACTGGATCAGGATGCGGTCGGCGCCCTGGCGCACCACGGTCGATTCCGAAACACCCAGGCCGTTGACGCGCCGGTTGATCGTTTCGATCGCCGCACCCGTCGCATTGCTGATGCGCTGCGTCAGGCCCGCCGCTGACGGCTTGATCGTCAGCGTTCCACCGCCCTGGTCTGCGACTTCGAGATCGCTGCCACTGGTCCCGAACAGCGGGTTACCCAGCGGCTGAATGAGCTTCTTCAGTTCCGTCAGCGCTTTTTCAGCGTCTTCCGGCTTCACCAGGCGCACCTGCACCACGTCGCCCTGCACGCCCACGGCCGAGAAACCGATTTTTGCGTCGCGCAGCTGCTTACGCGCGTCGTCCCGCACGGCCGTCAGCCAGTCGGTTCTCAGCTCGTTGGTATCCATGGCGAGCAGCATGTGCGCGCCGCCCCGCAGGTCGAGCCCCAGGGGCATCTGCCAATGTGGCAGGAAGGACGGCCACGCCGCCAACTGCTCCTTCGAAAGGAAATTCGGCAGCGAGACGAGGAAGCCGGCGAAGATCGTCGCGACGATCGCCAGAATTTTCCATCGTGCGAAATACAGCATGACGCGAGAGTCCCTGAATGTCTTTGCAACGTCGTGGCGGCCTGGCCGGCCTGCAAGGGCCTTCCTGCCGTGGCGCCGGTTAGGAAGCCGTCGAGGTGTCCTTCACAGGCTCGCCCTTGGAACGGACGTCCATCAGCGTGCTCTTCAACACACGCACCTTCATCTGGTCCGACAGTTCGACTTCGACTTCGTCGGAATTGTCTGCCGCCTTGATCACGCGGCCGATGAAGCCGCCGGCGGTGATCACGGTGTCACCACGGCGCACCTTGTCGATCAGTTCGCGGTGCTGCTTGGCGCGGCTGGACTGCGGGCGGATGACGAGAAAGTAGAAGATCACCACCATCATCAGCATGTAGAACAGCAGGCTGTTCATGGGGTCGCCGAACGGGCTCGATGCCGGTGCTGGGGTCTGGGCAAGGGCCTCGGAAATGAACATGTTCGTCACGATCCTCGATGAGCTGGAACGCGCTTTGACGGCGCGCGAGAAATAGCCGTAGCGCACGGGAGCAGCCTGTGCTCCGTGCCGCCTCGGCCGGGTCGGGCCGGACTATAGTCCCTGGTTTTTTCTTTGCAATGGCCCGATTTGCGCCGTCATGAGAGGGATTTCACAGTCTCGGGCGAATGCGCTATAGAAACCGCCTCAGAACCCGTTGCACGTTGATCTTTCAGCATAATTCCCAGAGACCTTCCATGACCCTCCCGCCCGAGCTGCTGGCCGAATTGGAACGCCTGCGCCAAGCCGTCGAACGGCTGGCGCCGCCCGCGCCCGCCAAGCCGGATTTCTCCGCAGCCGACGCCTTCGTCTGGCATTCCGAGACGGGCGCGTTCGAGCCGGTGCCGGATGTCAATCGCGTGCCGTTGTCCCTGCTGAAGGGCCTCGACCGCGTCACCGCACAACTGCTGTCGAACACCCAGCGCTTTGCCGCCGGCCTGCCCGCCAACAACGCGCTGCTGTGGGGCGCCCGCGGCATGGGCAAATCGAGCCTCGTCAAGGCCGCTCACGCCGAAGCCGGCCGTGCCCTGGCAAACGCAGCCTCGCAATTGAAGCTCGTGGAAATCCATCGCGAAGACATCGCCAGCCTTCCGGCCTGCCTCGCCCACATGCGCGCAAGCCCGCACCGCTTCATCGTCTTCTGCGACGATCTCTCGTTCGACAAGGACGACACGAGCTACAAATCGCTCAAGGCCGTACTCGAAGGCGGCATCGAGGGCCGGCCGTCGAACGTCTTGTTCTACGCCACGTCCAACCGCCGCCATCTGATGCCGCGCGACATGATGGACAACGAGCGCTCCACCGCCATCAATCCCTCCGAAGCCATCGAAGAGAAGGTCTCGCTGTCAGACCGCTTCGGCCTCTGGCTCGGTTTCCACAATTGCAGCCAGGACGACTACCTCGACATGGTTCGCGCCTACGCGGAGCACTACAAACTCGCGGCTCCCTGGCCCGAAGTCCAACGCGACGCGCTGGAGTGGAGCATCACGCGCGGCGGCCGCTCCGGCCGCGTCGCCTGGCAATTCATCCAGGACCTCGCCGGCCGCCTCGGGCGGACGCTGTAACCGGCCGCCGCGACAGCGACTAAGCCGCACATTCCCACCATATTATCCGCATACGCAATTTATGCTCGACTGCGGAAATGGTCTGCGGTCGCACGACCACACGAGGGAACGATGAGAACTCGATACGTCGAAAAGAAATCGCCAAGACACAGATGGCAATGACTCTGGCCGCCGTTGTCATCATCTCCCTGGCGAACGGCCCGCAGCTCGATGGCGCAGGACGTCCTCCAGGTTCCTGGGACCAGCGTCAAGATGGCGCCTCCGCCCGGCTTCGCGCCCGCCACCGATTTCGCAGGCTTCGTCAACGTGGAGCAGCAAGGCAGCTTCGTGATCGCCGAAATGCCCGCTGAGGCGATGAGCCAGTTGGCACCTCTGTTCGGCGATCAGCAGAAAGCAGCCGCCAGCTTCGCGACGAAAGGCATCAAGGTCGACGGTCAGGAAGAGATCGAGACGAAGTCTGGCGAAACAGCGCTGTTGCTGCACGGCACGCAGGACGCCAACGGCACCACGCTCGATAAATGGATGGCACTCTACGCCGGCGAAAAGACGGTGATGATCACCTTCCAGATCCCACAGACAGAATGCCATCGACGCGTCCACCATGAAGACTGCATTCGCATCAGTCGAAGCCGGCGCGGCACCGGCCGCCAATGCGCAGCTCTCCGCCTTGCCGTTCGAAATTGAAGCCGTCCAACCATTTCGCATCATCCAGACACTCGCCGGCGCCTCCGTCCTGATGATGGCCGGCGACAAGGACGTTGATCCGCAAGGCAAGCAGCCGCTGGCGATCGCGGCATACTCGAAGGCATCGGCGGCGGTTAACGATCTCGCGGCCACGGCAGAAGCCACCCTCAAGGCCACGAAGAACTTCGGCACTGCCAACATCACCGCGCGCGAAGAAACGACCTTCGCGGGAACAGACGGCATCGTGTTTCAGGGCACTGTCGAAAACAACGGGATCAAGAAGCGCTTCACGCAATCCTTTGCGGTCACCGGGGACGGCAAGGTGATGCATTTCCTGGCCGTGGCGCCGGAGGCCGAATTTGAAGGCCTGAAGGACGCCATCGACGAAATTGCAGCATCGATCGAATTCAAGAACTGAGCGTCAGGTTGAGCGAAAACGACGTCGGCCGCACCCCGGGGGAGGTGCGGCCGCTTCGGTGTCAGGGGCTTGTGGGAGAGACGCAAGCCTTGGCTAGTCACCGGGAAGTCGATTTCACTGCTTTTCCATGAAGGACGTCGGATCGACGGCCTTCGAGTCCTGGCGCAATTCGAAGTGCACCTGCGGCTGGTCCACCGGACCGGTCTTGCCCGCCTTCGCGATCACGTCGCCGCGCGCCACCTTCCGGCCACGCGTCACGAGCAGATCCTCGTTGTGCGCGTAGGCGGTGACCCAGCCGTTGTCGTGACGCAATAGTACGAGCTTGCCGTAGGCTTTCAATTCGTCGCCGACGTAGATCACCTCGCCACCTTCGGCGGCATGCACGTCCGTACCCTGCGGCACGGAGAAGTTCACGCCGTCGTTGTGGGTTCCATCCGGCCGGGGGCCGAACGCCGAGATGATACGGCCCTGCACCGGCCAGCGCAGACGCCCCGAACTGGAGACCGACTTGTCCTCGACCGGCTTGCTGTCGGCAGCCGGGTTGGCATCAGTCGCAGTCTTCGTGTCGAGTGCGGCCACCTTCTGGTCGGCCTGGGCCGGAGCGGGAGACGTGCAGCAGGCTCATTCGGCGCTGAGTTCAATACCTTCGGCGCATCGGCCGAAGCCGTCGCATCAGGCTTGCCAGCTTCAGACTTGGCTGGCTCGCTCGCCGGCGCAGGCGAAGCCGCCGGTGCCGCTGTGACAGACTCGGCCGCCGGCATTGCTGCCGCCTTTTCCGCAGCAGGTGCATCCGAAGGTACCGGCAGATGCGTTCCCGTAGCCGAAAGCGATACCGTCGTCGACGCACGCGTGCCCTGAGGCGTCGAGCCAGCCGGGATCTTCAGAACCGTGCCCGGCCGGATCTTGCGAACGCTCTCGTCAGTGATGCCGTTGGCGCGTTGCAGTTCGGCGTAGTTGACCTTGTGCTGGCGCGCGATCGTATACAGGCTGTCGCCCGGCTTCATCGTGTAGGTGCCCGCAGTTTCAGTCGCCGACGACTCTGGTGCGGCCGCGGGCGTTGATACCGGCGCCGCTTCCGCAACCGGCGGTGTCACGGCACCGCTGGGGATGGGATCGGCGCGGCTTGCACCGCTTCCCGACGGCATCGTCAGCCGCTGGCCCGGCTTCAAGCTGTGCCCCTTGAGATTGTTCGCCGACTTGATGTCGTCGACCTTCACGCCGTGCTGACGCGAAAGGCTGTAGAGCGTATCTCCGGGCTTCACCTCGACCGTATCGCCACTTGCGGGGCTGTACGCCGCCGTCTCGACGCGAGGTTCCGCAGGCCGGCGGGCCCGTGGTGCCGCGTCGTACGGCTTTGCCGAAACGCTGTCGTAGCCCAGCTGCCGAACGATCATAAGACCGTGCCGGCGGCGCCGCATCGTAGCCGCGATCGTACGACCGCGGCGGCTGGCCGTAGCCGTTCGACGTCGGCGGCAACTCCGCGACGCGAACATCGCCACCGCGAGAGCCATCGGCCATCGGCGGCGGTTGATGCGAAGCGCCATCGCCTTCGCCAAGCAAACCGGCGCGCGGCGCCGGGCTGTAGACGGAAGCAGGAGGAATGGGAATGCTGCTGGTCTGCTGGTTGTCAGAACCGGTAAAGCCGGCTGAATCGAACCGGGCGACATCTGCGCTGCAGCCAGCAACCGAGACGGCTGCTGCGGCTGGCAGTAGTACGCGGATGACCCGCGTCATTGACTTCAACATCGGCATGATACGCACCCTCTACACGCATCATCTATTAACCCTTAACGCGTTAAAAACTCGTTAACGGCCGATTCGATTTGCGTGCCCTCGCTTGAAGAGCAGCGTGAAGTTTCAAAAGATTTGAGAGGTCTGCGCCACACCCGGCGAAGGCCCGCCACACGTTAATGGTGTACGCCGCGATTGCGCCGCCATCGCGGAAGAATCTCGTCGCAAGAATGGCGGATAGGCTGCTGGTTAACCGGAGGTTTTTTCCGCGGCCGCGTGGTCGGCAAACGTCTTCGTGAGCGCCTCGCGCGTCTCGCCGTGCGTCATGTTCATCGACAGCGGAGTGATCGAAATCAAGCCGTTGGCGATGGCCCACAGATCCGTGCCCTTCGGCGGATCGGAGCGGCGGCGCTCAAAACCGATCCAGAAATATGGATCGCCCCAGGTGTCGGCGCGCTCGTCGATCAACAAACCGCCTTGGTCCCGCCGCCCTTGCGTCGTGATGCTGATGCCCTGCACGTTCTCCGGCGCCAGCGGCGGGAAGTTGACGTTCATCAGGATGCCCGGCTGCCATTGCGTCGCCAGCAGCTTCTCGATGACCCCCGGCCCGTGCTCCAGCGGCGAGGTCCAGTGGATGCGGTTGTCGGGATCGAACCCGGTCGTCAGGCTCATGGCGATCGAGCGCACGCCCAGCAGCGTGCCCTCCATGGCCCCCGCGATCGTGCCCGAATAGGTGACGTCTTCCGCCAGGTTGGCACCGTGGTTCACGCCCGACAGCACCAGGTCCGGCATCTTGTCCTTCAGCACGTGCCGCACGCCCATGATGACGCAATCGGCCGGCGTGCCGCGCACCGCAAACGTGCGCTCGTCGATCTCCCTGTAGCGAAGCGGCACCTGCAGCGTCAGCGCGTGCGAGGCGCCCGACTGGTTCTGCTCCGGCGCCACGACCCACACGTCGTCCGTCAGCTGCTCGGCAATCTTCTGCAGGATGCGCAGCCCCTGCGCCCCCGCCCCGTCATCGTTCGTCACCAGAATTCGCATCGCTATCCTCTCCTCCCTCTCCCCGTCCTTACGGGGAGAGGGTCGGGGTGAGGGGCAGCTACTCGCGCTGCGGCCAGACCCTGCCGCTTACCCGTCCGTCGGGCAAGCGCTCTCCAAATTGTCATCCTCGGGCTTGTCCCGAGGACCCAACCATCCACGAGTCTCGCGGCCCATATTTCGCTGCGCACAAAGCATCAGCAACGTTTCTCCCGCTGCACCATGGGTCCTCGGGACAAGCCCGAGGATGACCGTTGTGGAGCAGGATACGTCGAACTTCACTCCGTAGGTTGGGTCAAGCAAAGCGCGACCCAACAACTTCGCCTAGTGCACCGACTTGCGATCGGCGTCCGCGAACTTTTCGAGCCACAACCCTCCATCCCACCATCGTCATCCCGGCGCAGGCCGGGACCCACGCAAGTCTCTGCGAAATCGACGCCAGCTGGAACTCGTGACGACGGCACAACGAGATCCTTCAACGTCGCGCCAACGGCAGCTGGCGTGGGTCCCGGCCTGCGCCGGGATGACGTTGCAAGGATGAAACGTTGCAGCCGCCATCACGCTGCCTTCTCGATCTTCGTCAGGCCGCCCATGTACGGCAGCAACGCATCCGGAATGATGACGCTGCCGTCGGCCTGCTGGTAGTTCTCCAGCACCGCCACCAGCGTCCGCCCGACCGCCAGGCCCGAGCCGTTGAGCGTGTGCACGTAGCGCACGTCCTTGCCGCCCTTGGCCCGGTAGCGCGCATTCATGCGCCGCGCCTGGAAGTCGCCGCACACCGAGCAGCTGGAAATCTCGCGATACGCATCCTGCCCCGGCAGCCACACCTCGATGTCGTACGTCTTCTGCGACGCAAAACCCATGTCGCCCGTGCACAGCAGCATCGTGCGATAGGCCAGCCCCAGCCGCTTCAGGATCTCCTCGGCGCACGCCGTCATGCGCTCGTGCTCGGCCAGGCTCTCCTCCGGCGTCGTGATCGACACCAGCTCCACCTTGGAGAACTGGTGCTGCCGGATCATGCCGCGCGTATCGCGGCCCGCCGCCCCCGCCTCCGACCGGAAGCACGGCGTCCACGCCGTCATCCGCATCGGCAGCTGCGTGTCGTCGAGGATGCTTTCGCGCACGAGGTTGGTGAGGGATACTTCGGCCGTGGGAATGAGCCAGAGCCTGAGGTGGTCGAGCTTTTCCTTGTCGAAATCCTCGCGCCACTTCGAACGCATTACCGAAAAAATCTCATTCAACCGCTTCGCGGCGTATCCGGGATCAGCCCCAGCCCGTTCCACTAAGTCTGGGAGCGCTTGAACAGCAAGGTTCATACCTTCCGTAGCTACCTGACTAAATACCAGGTCCGCGTCTTTCTCGGAACGTTGAGTTGAGAACAGATCCGTCCTCAAACTTCGGAAGATTGCCGGTGCCGTACGCCGACGTGATCCTTCACCAGCAGCGGCGGGTTCACTTCCGTGTAGCCGAACTCGCCCGTGTGCATGTCGAGCATGAACGAGCCGATCGCTCGCTCCAGCCGCGCAATCGCACCCTTGGTGAAAACGAACCGCGCACCCGACACCTTGCTCGCCGTCTCGAAATCCATGAGGCCCAGCGCTTCGCCGATCTCGAAGTGCTGCTTCGGCGCGAAGTCGAACTTGGGCGGCGTGCCGACCTTGCGCACCTCGACATTGCCTGTCTCGTCGCTGCCGACCGGAACATCGTCGCGCGGCGTGTTGGGAATGACAGCCAGCGCCTCGCGCAGCTTCTCGTCAAGCTCCCGCTCCGCCGCCTCGCCACTGGCGATGACATCCTTCAGCTCCGCGACCTCGGCCATCAGCTTCGCGGCCGTCGCCTCGTCCTTGGCGCCCTTGGCCTTGCCGATCTCCTTCGACGCCGCGTTGCGCCGCGACTGCGCATCCTGCAGCTTCGTCAGGTTGGCGCGCCGCTGCTCGTCGAGCGCGATCAGCTGCCCCGACAGCGCCTCCAGCCCGCGCTTCGTCAGCCCGGCGTCGAACGCCTCGGCGTTCTCGCGAATCCACTTGATATCGAACACGTCCAGCCCCTCGATCGGCCCACAAAATATAGGCCGTCGTATAGGCCGATGCCGCCGCGAGGTCTACCCGCTAGTCCCTTCAAGGTCATCACCGACGCGACTACGCGCGAGACCCGGCTCCTTCTCCCCGCGCGCGGGGAGAAGGTTGGGATGAGGGGCAGAGGCTGGCGCTGACGCCAACTCCGCACGCCACTTCGCCGAGGAAATCAAACGCTCTGAGACAAGCGTCTCAAGGATGCTGCCCCTCACCCTAACCCTCTCCCCGTAAGGACGGGGAGAGGGGATCTAGGTTCCCGCCGCAGCAGCCGCCGCAGCCTTGGCGGCCTGCTGCTTTTCGACACGCGCCACGGCGAAAATCGACAGCTCGTAGAGCAGCACGGTCGGCAGCGCCATGATCACCATGGAGATCGCGTCCGGCGGCGTCAGGATCGCGGCGACGGCAAAAATCGCCACCACCGCATAGCGCCGGAACCCGCGCAAGCTCTCGGCCGTCACGATGCCCGCCCGCGCCAGCAGCGTCAGGATCACCGGCAGCTGGAAGCAGATGCCGAAGCCGAAGATCAACGTCATGATCAGCGAAAGGTATTCGCTGACCTTGGGCAGGATCTCGATCGTCGCCACGCCGCCGCTGCTGGTCGCACTCGCCAGGCCCAGCGAGTACTTGATCAGCACCGGCATGGCCATGAAGTACACGACCGCCGCACCCAGCAGGAAGAACACCGGTGTCGCGACGAGATACGGCAGGAACGCGCGCCGTTCGTTCTTGTAGAGGCCCGGCGCCACGAACTTGTAGATCTGCGTCGCAATCACGGGAAACGACAGGAACGCCGCGCCGAACATCGCCAGCTTCAGCTGCGTGAACACCTGCTCCAGGAAATGCGTGGCGATCAGACGGACGTGATTGCTCCCCGATGCCCACGCGTACGGCCACACCAGAATGTCGTAGATGCGCCCGGCAAACATGAAGCAGACGACGAACATCGCCAGGAACGCACCGATCGCCCACAGCAGGCGCGTGCGCAGCTCGATCAGGTGATCGAGCAGCGGCGCCTTCGACGCTTCGATGTCATCCTGCCCGGCGCGCTGGTCGGAAATCTGCTCCACGGCTCAAGCCCCCTTCGGTTCGTTGGGCTTGGCGGGATCGCTTGCAGCAGTCCCAGGCACTTTGGTTTGAGCACTTCGGTTTGAGGCACTTCGGCTGAGCTGCTTCGGCCTCGGCTGCTTCAGTATGAGCGGCCGCACTCTGCTTCACCTCGTCGGCCGTGCGGCCGAGCGGCAGCGTCACCTGCAATGGCGCGACCTCCGGCGCTGGCACGGCGGCCGGTTGCGCCGGCGTAGGCTGAGCCGGACGTTGGCGTCGCCGGCTGCTGAGGCACCTGCGTCTCACGCACCGCGTCCTGGATGCCGGAGCGGACATCCTCCACTTCCTTCTTCAGCGCGTCGAGTTCGGCCTGGCGCATCGCCTCGTCGAACTGCGCGCGGAATTCCGCCGCCTGCCGCCGCACCATTCCGGCGTAGCGGCCCAACGTGTTGAGAAACTTCGGCAGATCCTTGGGGCCCACGAAGATGAGGGTCACCACTGCGAGGATCAGCAGCTCGCTCCAACTGATCTCGAACATGTCGGTACCGGCGCTCCCGGCCCTTAACCCGTCTTGGTGCGGTCGCGGGTGGTGTCGACGGGCTGGCCCGCCTGATCAATTGTGCGGGGCGGATCCTTGGCGATCGGCTCGTCGTCCGCCATGCCCTTCTTGAAGCTCTTGATGCCCTTGGCAAGATCGCCCATCAGCTCGGAAATCTTGCCGCGCCCGAACAGCAGCACGACGACGAGCAAGAGCAGAATGACGTGCGTGGCGCTAAGGCCCATGGGAGATCTCCATTCCGGCGGCAAATTCGCATCGGCGGCTGAATTTCGCGGCACTATTGCAGAAACGCTATTTGGCAGCAAGGCGCGGCCAGATGTGCCGCCGCGGACAGTAAATATTTGAAATCAGTCGCCTTCCTGCAAGAGGCCGGGAAAGATTAATGTTCGCGCCGGGTCGATGGTCAAATGCACCTCGCTGCCTTCCTCGAACCGCTCACCCGCCTGGGTCCGCACCCGCAACGGCTGGGCAAAGCCTTCCGCCTGCACATTGAACAATGCGGCATCGCCGAGAAATTTTACGTCGATCACCCGTCCCTTGATCGCCCCGGCGCCCGCGGTGCCCTGCGTTAGCTGAATGGCCCGCTCCCGCACACCCAGAACGGCAGCAGCACCATCCGCCATATCCGCAACCGGAAGGCGGCCGATCGGCGTGTCGATCGCCCCGCGGGCGACGGCATAGGTGACTTCGTTGATTTCCGAAAACAGCCGGGCCACGAACAGCTCTTTCGGCACGCTGTGCAGATCCTGTGCCGCACCCAACTGCACCAGCCGGCCGTCGCGCATGACGCCGATCCGATCCCCCAGCCGCATCGCTTCTTCCGGATGATGGGTGACGATCAGTGCCGTCGCACCGGCTTCCCGCAGCAGCCCCAGCGTCTCCTGCTGCATGCTCTCGCGCAGCTGCACGTCGAGCCCCGAGAACGGTTCATCCATCAGCAGCACTGCCGGCCGCGGCGCGATGGCGCGCGCCAACGCCACGCGCTGCTGCTGCCCGCCCGACAGAATATGCGGGTACCTCTCCGCATAGTGCGCCAGCCCGACGCGCTCCAGCATGCCCACTGCCACGCGCCGGGCTTCGTCCTTCGGCAGCGCCTTCAGGCCGAACGCCACATTCTGCGCAATCGTCAGGTGCGGAAACAGCGCGAAGTCCTGGAACATCAGCCCCACGCCCCGCTCCTCGGGCACGACGAATTTTCCCGGCCCCGCCAGCACACGATCGTTGAGCAGCACACGCCCCGAGCTTGGCCGCTCGATACCCGACGCGATCCGCAGCAGCGTCGTCTTCCCGCAGCCGGACGGACCCAGCAGGCACAGCACCGATCCCGGCTCCACCTCGAACGAGACGCCATCGAGCGCCCGCGTATCGCCGTAAGTCCGCGACACGTCCTCGAACACCAGGCGCGCAGGCGCGGCCGTCGCTGGCTTGGCGCCGTTGCGTCCTATTCGATTGGAAATCCAGGATTTCAAAAGGCCCGATCCCGCAGCAAGCCAGCCGCAGGATTAACTTGAGCCGGCTAGACTTGATTGTCGCCGTCTGGCTTAGCCGCCTCATCCCCGTCCGGCAAGTCGCCCTCTTCGCCGGGATCCAGTTCCATCTCGCCCTGGTCAGTGCGATCGGCCTCGTCATCGGATTCCAGCGGCAATTCGTCTGCCATCAGCGCCGCGACGTCCGTCGGCTCGGGAACGCTAAATCCCGGCGGCAGCGTCGAATCCAACAGCCCCGCCCCCTTGAGCTCCGCAAGCCCCGGCAAATCTTTGACGTTGTCCAGCCCGAAGTGGTTAAGGAACAAATCGGTCGTGCCGTACGTGATCGGCTTGCCCGGTGCCCGCCGCCGGCCACGCGGACGCACCCAGCCGGTCTCCAGCAGGATATCCAGCGTGCCGCCAGACGTCGTGACGCCACGGATCTCTTCCACCTCCGCCCGCGTCACGGGCTGGTGGTAGGCAATGATCGCCAGGGTTTCCAGCGCAGCCTTCGACAGCCGCCGCTCTTCCTTTGCGTGCCGCTCCAGCAGGTACGACAGATCCTCCGCCGTCCGGAACGCCCATTTGCCCGAGACGCGAACGAGCCGAATTCCCCGCTCTGCGTAAAACGCCTGCAATTCGGCCAGCAAGGCGCGCACGTCGTCGCCCTCGGTCAGATGCCCGGCCAACCGCACTTCGTCGAGCGGTTCTGAAGCGGCGAACAACAACGCCTCCAGCACGCGCAGCTTTTCGCGGCGGTCGGTGGTCGTCAGCGCTTTGACAGCATCCGGCACGGCCTGCTCGATCCCCTCGAGGGCCTCATCGATCGCCTGGCGCTCCGCCTCGTGGGGAGCATTGTCGTTCGCTTCGTCGTCTTTGGTGACCAGGGTCAGCCTTGGCGGAACCATTTCGCGTTGATCCTCTGCGTATGGTGGCGGATGTAAGGGCTTGCCGTCAAACGACAACCTGCTCCCACGCCGCCCCCTCCTCACGCTTTCTCATGTAAATTGGTGCAAACGGCTCGTCTTGCCGCAGCTCGATCAAGCCTTCCCGGGCCATTTCCAGCGTCGCACCGAACGAGCTGGCCACGACCGTCCGGTCTTCCTCTGTATGCGGCAGATACTGCTCGATGAACAAATCGAGCTGGCCCCAGTGACCCGCCGTCGTGCCGACCAGCTTCTCCAGGCGTCCGCGCGCGTCCTTGATCGACCAGACCTTGCGCGCCTTGACGACGTGCGTGATGACCACCGTTCTGCGGCGCCCTTCTGAGTAGGCCTTCAACAGGTCGAAAACTTCCGCCGTCCACTCCGTCTCGCGGATCGTCTTCACACCCTCCGGCATGCCACGCGCGAACACGTCCCGGCCGAGCCGCTTGCGCGTCATCAGCTGCGCCATCGCGTTGCGCATGGCGTCGAGCCGCATCAAACGGAACGCCAGCTGCTGCGCCATGGCCTCGGCCGACGGCTGATCGCTATCGTCCTTCTCCCGCGGCAACAAAAAACGCGACTTGAGAAACGCCAGCCACGCCGCCATGACCAGATAGTCGGCAGCGATCTCCAGCCGGAGCTTCTGCGCCTCGGCGATGTAGATCAGATACTGCTCGACCAGCGTGGATATTGAAATGCGCGCGATGTCTACTTTCTGCGTGCGCGCCAGCGCCAGCAGCAGATCGAGCGGCCCCTCAAAGCCGACGATGTCGACGCGGAATGCTTCGCTGGGCAGAGGCGCGGTCTCGGGGCCCGGCGCTTCCCATGCGTCAGGAGCCTCGGGGCCGGCCGTCTCGTCGTGGTTGCCTCGCTCATCAGCAAGAGTCCTGAGAACCGCCTGGCCAACAACATCGGCCAGAGCACAAAAGTTGCGCGAACCTTACACTGATTCAGTGATGGCAGCGTGCCTTGCAAGCACCGCAGCAAGGTCCGCTTCTGCTGCGGCAACGTCGAATGTTTCCCGGCTTTGCGTCACCGCAATCGCGGCAGCGAATCGTTCTAGGGCCCGGCCGTCGAGCGCCGGCACGCCGGCCGCCGCCGCCTGCATTTCCGCCAGGTCGCCGTTGCAGTGAAGCGCCACGTCCGAGCCTGCGGCGATAACCGCCTCGGCGCGTTCTTTCAGCGAGCCCGACAGCGCCTTCATCGACAGGTCGTCGCTCATCAGGAACCCGTCGAAGCCGATCTCCCCGCGGATGATCTCGCGCGTCACGACGGCAGAGGTGCTCGCCGGGCCGCGATCGTCGATGTCTGTAAACACGACATGCGCGGTCATCGCCGCCGGCATGTCCGCCAGCAGCCGGAACGATTGGAAATCCGTTCTGGAAAGTTCTGCACGCGGCGTCGTCACCACCGGCAAATCGTGATGGCTGTCCTTGGTCGCGCGTCCGTGCCCGGGAATGTGCTTGATGACGGGCAACATGCCTTGGGCGATGAACCCCTGCGCCACGGCCCGGCCGATGCGCGCCACTTGCTCAGGCGTCGCGCCATAAGCCCGGTCGCCGATCACATCGTGACTGCCTCGCACGGGCACGTCGAGAACCGGCGCACAATCCGTATTGATACCCAGCGCCGATAGATCTTCGGCAACCAGCCGGGCAGCCGAGTTAGCCGCACGGCAAGCCCCGTCCTGATCATTCGCATATAGCGCGGCATACGCCGCAGCCGGCGGCAGCGCCCGCCCCAGAGGAGGCCGCAGCCGCTGAACGCGCCCGCCTTCCTGGT
Source organism: uncultured Pseudomonadota bacterium (assembly GCA_963846845.1). Taxonomy (GTDB): domain Bacteria; phylum Pseudomonadota; class Alphaproteobacteria; order Rhizobiales; family Hyphomicrobiaceae; genus JAKAXS01. The sequence goes on from CAWJXQ010000003.1 coordinate 61,458, forward strand.
CGATCAGCACCAGCAGATCGGCCGCGCCGATGGCCTCTTTGGCAGCGGAAACAAGTCCGCGAATTTGCTCGTGGCTCTCGCAATTGCGTGTGAAGAGAATGATGCCGCACGGCCGGTGCGCGCTGAGAAAAGCCGCCTCGTCAGCCGTAAGCTGCAGGCCGGCAAGGCCGGTGATGAGCGCACTACGCATGATGAAGCTTACCGCAGCCCAGCGGTCAGGCGAAAGCTGCCGGGCTGTGACTTAGCGCGCATATCAGTACTGCATCACCCAGCAGCCGGCATATCCGGCGGTCTTCAGCGATCCGCAGATCGAGCTGGCCGAATCCCGCGAGGCGGGCGGCCCCACGACGAGACGGTGATAGCGGCCCTTCTCGCCCAAATTGGCTTCCTGAACCGACGGCGTTTTGTCGCCAAGCACGTCACCGTACTTCTGCTGCATGTCGGCGAACTGCTTCAGCGAATCCATCTGGCTGCTGGACGACACCGGCACGGAAGCCAGCACGGCCACCCAGCCCGCACCCGTCGGCGCCGGCCCCATCGAGGCCTCGGGCGCCTGCACGGCGGCAACCTTCTTCGACTGCACCTTCTTGGGCGCGGCCGCAGCCGGCGGCGCCTCGTCGGCTACAACTTCGGAGGCCGAAGCCTGAGACGGCGGCGGCGTGGGTTCGGCTTTGGCGATGACCTGCGGCGCGCCCGAAGGCCCGGAGGAGGACGCTGAGTTTGAGCTGCCGGGCATGCCGTGATCGGGCGTGCCCACGTCACCAGCGGTTGGGAAATCCATCCCCCCGGCACTCGCATGAGAAGGACGGCCGGAGTCGCTGCTAACACACCGACCCATCCGGACGAACTTCGACCGTCTGAACCTTCTTGGCGCTTTCGGCGCTCGCGCCGGGACCGTCGGTCAACGGTTCGCCCATGACCTTGTTCGAGCTGCTGCCGCCCATGATCGTGTTTTCGCTGTGCGCGAACTTCCGCCCGCCCGGATCGTCCGGCTTCACCTTCGAGGGAATGCTGCTGGTCTTGATCAGCGGCGTGTTGACCGACGCGACGGGCCCCAGGAACGTCTTGTAGCCGTAAGCGAGACCGCCACCGCACACGAGCGCGCCAACGACGGCCGCAGCGATCAGCGGCAACTTCCGGCGGCTGCGCGGTTCATCATCGTAGTCGTCGTCTTCGTACGACTGCTCGATCGCGCCTTGCTGGTCGTGACCGTAACCCTGCTGTCCGTAGGCCGGATCGAGAGACGGCTCTTGCTCGTAGCCTTCGCCCTGGTTCCACTCGTCCTGCGAATAGTCCTGATCGTAATTCGCGGCCTGGCCGTACCCGCTCTGCGCATTGAAGGTGCTGGCAGCGGCCGGATAGCCACCCGCAGCCGGCTGTCCCGCCGGCGCCGCAGCACCATACCCGCCGTAATCGAAGCCGCGCGCGTCTGCCGCTGGCGCTGCTGTTGAATTGGACCATTGTCCGAAGCCGTTCTGATCAGCCGGTGCGGCTGTTCGCGACGGATAATCTCCGCCGTAGCCGCCGGCGGCATAACCGGCCGGTGCAGCAGCTTGTGCATAACCTGCCTGGCGTCCGGCCGTCGTTTCGTACGCGGGTGCCGCGCTAGGCGCCTGCTGCGCGACAAAAGAATCGAAAGCATTAGATGCAGCAGGTGCTCGCTGATCGCGCTGCGGAGCGGCTGGACGCTGCTCGGCCTGCGGGCGTGCATAACGCGGATCCGTGCCGGCTGGCTGTCCGCCATATGCGGCCTGCTGATAGGCAGCACCTGCCGATTGCGGCGCAAATTGCGGCTGTTGCGGCCCGCGCGGCGCAGGTTGCCGTTGTGGTGTCCCCTGCGCCCAATTCTGGGGATCGGGCCGTGGCGTGCGGCCTGCGCCTGAAGGCGTTAGCGGACCGTTTGACCTTGCCATTTCGCGAATTCCCCTCGCACTTCTGTGCAAACTCCGAGAATCAGGAGTTTAGCGCATTGCAAGCGGTGCCTCGACGCCGAGCACCGCAAGACCTGAGGATAAGACCCGCTGTGTTGCAGCGACCATCGCGCACCGCGCAGCGGTCAGACTCCTGTCTTCCTCTTGGATAAATCTCAATTGTGGCAAATCATTGCCTCGCGTCCATTGTGAGTGGAAAGCGGAAGCGAGTTCAAAGAGGTAGAACGCCAGCCGATGCGGCTCATGGGCGCGCGCCGCATCGCCGGCAAGCTTGGGAAACAGCGCCAGCGCTTTCACCAGCTGCAACTCACCCGGATCATCGAGGCGGGTCAGGTCCACATCGCCAGCCGACACGCTCTCAGGCGTCAGATCCGGAAACGTTTCCAGCACGTTGCGGAACACGGACGCGCTCCGGGCATGGGCGTATTGCACATAGAAGACCGGGTTGTCCTTCGACTTCTCGACCACCTTGGCAAAATCGAAGTCCAGAAGTTTGTTGTTCTCCCGATACAGCATCATGAAGCGCACCGGATCCCGGCCCACTTCGTCGACGACCTCGCGCAGCGTCACGATCGTGCCCGCCCGCTTCGACATCTTCACGGCGACGCCGGCCCGCGACAGCGTCACGAGATTGATGAGCGGAATGTCGACTTCGGCCTCGCCGCCCGACAGCGCCTTCACCACCGCCTTGATGCGCTTCACGTAGCCTGAGTGATCCGCGCCGAAGACGTTGACGAGTTGCCGGTACCCGCGCTGCAGCTTGTCGAAGTGATACGCCACGTCGCCGGCGAAATACGTGTAGTTGCCGTCCGACTTCATCAACGCGCGATCTTCGTCGTCGCCGAAATCGGTCGACTTGAACAGCGTCTGCTCGCGGTCTTCCCAGTCGTCGTCGTCGTGCCCCTTCGGCTTCGGCAAGCGGCCCTCGTAGATGAGGCCCTTCTCGCGCAACACCGCCATCGCGGCCTTGACCTGGTCGCGGCCGTCCGCCGTCAGCGACCGCTCGGAGAAGAACACGTCGTGCGTGATGTTGAGTGCCGCGAGATCGTCCTTGATCGTCTGCAGCATCGGCGCCATCGCGGCGTCGCGCACGATCGGCAGCCACCGCTCTTCCGGCATGTTGAGCAGCGCCGGCCCGTGCTCCTTGGCCAACGCCTCGCCGATGGGCTTCAGATACTCGCCCGGATAAAGCCCATCGGGAATCTCGCCGATGTCCTCACCCAGCGCTTCGCGGTAGCGCAGGAACGCCGACCGCGCGAGCATGTTCACCTGCCCGCCCGCGTCGTTGATGTAGTATTCCCGCGTCACGTCCCACCCGGCAAACGCCAGCAGGTTGGCCAGCGCATCGCCGAACACCGCACCACGGCAATGGCCGACGTGCATCGGGCCCGGTCGGATTGGCCGAGACGTATTCCACGTTGATGCGCGCGCCACCCACCGGTGCCCGTGCGGCCGAACTCGGCGCCCCTGCGCCAGGATGGTCGCCACCACGCCCTGCCAGAACTGCGGCTTGAACGTGATGTTGAGAAAGCCCGGCCCGGCGACCTCCGCCTTTGCGACATCGCCGTCCTCGCGCAATTTGGCCGCAAGCGCCTCGGCAATATCGCGCGGCTTCATCTTCGCGGGCTTGGCCAGCACCATTGCCGCATTGCATGCCAAGTCGCCGTGCGAGGCATCGCGCGGCGCGTCCACATCGAAATTGCCGATCGCCAGATCCGCCGGAAGCAGCCCAGCAGCCTGCATCGCGCCCAGCGCCTCGCGAACCCGCCCCTGCACGTGCGCGTAGACGTTGGCGGACTTGGCTATCGTGGCTTGGGCGATCGGAGCTTGAGCGGTCATAGGGTTAAGGCGCCGGGTCGATCCGGCGCGCTCTCCATCTAGAGTTACGCAATTAGTGAGGCCCGGCGCTATCGCAATTCCGGCGTGGCGTCAAACAGGCGCCGGTGCTCGGCCAGCGCATAGCGGTCGGTCATCCCCGATACGAAATCGGCAATGACACGGCCATGCCGGTGCTCGTCCAGCCCCTCCGCACCCTCGCGCCAGGTCGCCGGCAGGCTCGCATGATCGGCCACGTAGCGCCGGAACAGGTCGCGCACGATGGCTTCCGCAGCCTGCATCGTCTTGTTGACGCGCCCGCTGCGGTAAACCCGCTCGAACAGAAAAGCCCTGATCTGCTTCAGGTCGTCGAACATCGGCGCCGAGAAGCCGATGACGGCACGCCCGGCCGCCCGGACGTCATCGGGCGATTGCGGGTCCAGCGCCTGGAGGTGCCGCCGCGACTGCGCGACGAGATCCGCAATCATCACGCCGATCATGCGCCGCGTGACTTCATAAACCACGCGCGGCTCGTCGCTCGAAAGCGCACGCGCCTGGGCCACGATGCCACTTGCCAGAGGCACCTTCGCCAAATCGTCCAGCGTGATGAGACCCGCACGCAAGCCATCGTCGATGTCGTGATTGAGATAGGCGACATCGTCGGCCAGCGCCGCCACCTGCGCTTCGGCCGAGGCATAGCGTTCCGCATCCAGGCTGCGCCAGCCTTCAAGTTCGCCGATGACCTCGCGCAGTGGGCCTTCGCGCGCAACCGGCCCATTGTGCTTGGCCAGTCCCTCCAGCGTCTCCCACGTGAGGTTCAACCCGTCGAAGGCGGCATACTTGCGTTCCAGCTTCATCACGATGCGCAGGCTCTGCACATTGTGGTCGAAGCCTCCAAGCCCCTGCATCACCTCATCCAGCGCCCGCTCGCCGGCGTGCCCGAACGGCGGATGGCCGAGATCGTGCGCCAGCGCCAGCACCTCCGCGAGATCCTCGTCGAGGCGCAACTGCCGCGCGATCGTCCGCGCGATCTGCGCCACTTCCAGGCTGTGCGTCAGCCGCGTGCGGTAGTGATCGCCCTCGTGGTAGACGAACACCTGCGTCTTGTAGGTCAGCCGCCGGAAAGACGCCGAATGCAGCACCCGGTCGCGATCCCGCTGAAACGGCGCGCGCGTGGTGCACTCCGGCTCCCGCCACTGCCGCCCCCGGCTGGCGATCGCGCTGGCGGCATAGGGCCCAGGCGCCTGCTGGCCGGGCCGCAACCCTTCGCCCCAGCCCAGCCCGCGATCCGCCGAATCCATAACGTTTTCCGAAGCTTGAGCCGCCAATGGCCATGCTGGCAGCAGCGGCCGCCAATTGACTTAGGCGCGCCAGTCCCTATCTTCTTGTCCAGAATCGCGCGGGCTAGCAAGCTCTCGCATGCCGGGGCCTCATGATGACGACCGAAACGCTGACATCTGCCAACGTAACCGTTACCGAACGGGCGGCCCGCCGTATTAGCGAGATCGTGGCCGCCGACGCCGGCAAGTCGATGCTGCGCGTTTCTGTCGAAGGCGGCGGCTGCTCCGGCTTCTCGTACCACTTCGATCTGGTTGACGGCTCGGCGCCCGACGACATCGTCATCGAGCGCGCAGGCGCCAAGGTGCTGATCGACCCGGTCTCGCTGGAATACATGGCGGGCTCCGAGATCGATTTCGTCGACGAACTGATCGGCGCCTCCTTCAAGATCCAGAACCCCAACGCCGTCTCCTCGTGCGGCTGCGGCACCAGCTTCGCGCTTTAGATTTAGCCAACACAAGTTGAGCTAAGCGCGACCGCGCGTACGGGCAGCCCTCTCACGGTAGCCACGGGCACGACAGTTGCTCGCTGGAGGATTGACTGCGCCTCGGCACCGCTATGCTTGACCCAAGCTGCGGCGCTCCGCGACCAAGAAGTAGCCCATGAAAATCACCACCTGGAACATCAACGGCGTCAAGGCGCGGCTGGAAGGCGCGCTCGCGTATCTGCGCGAAGCCTCGCCCGACGTCATTTGTTTCCAGGAGATCAAAAGCGTCGACGAGAATTTCCCGCGGCTGGAGTTCGAGGACGCCGGGTACAATGTCGTGACCCACGGCCAGAAGGGCTTCAACGGCGTCGCCATCCTGTCGAAGACGCCGCTGGAAGATGTTACGCCCCGCCTGCCCGGCGACGATGCCGACGAACACGCCCGCTACCTCGAAGCCACCGTCGCCACCAAAAGCGGCGCCATCCGCGTCGCCTCGATCTACCTGCCGAACGGCAACCCCATCGGCACCGAGAAATTCACCTACAAGCAAGCCTGGATGCGCCGCCTGTACGTTCGCATGCAGATCCTGCGCGACGAGGAAATGCCGGTCGTCCTGGCGGGCGACTTCAATATCATCCCCGAGCCGCAGGACGCCAAGCGCCCCGCCGCCTGGGTCAACGATGCCCTGTTCCAGCCCGAGAGCCGCGGCTTTTATCGCGAATATCTCAACGCCGGTTACACCGACGCCGTCCGCGCATGCCATCCAGAGCCGGACGTCTACACGTTCTGGGACTACCAGGCCGGCGCCTTCCAGAAGAACGACGGGATCCGCATCGACCATCTGCTGCTTTCGCCTCAGGCCGCCGATCGCCTGGTCGAGGCCGGCGTCGACCGCTTCACTCGCGCCTGGGAAAAGCCGTCGGACCACGTCCCCGTCTGGGTCCAACTGTCGGTTTGAGCCTCCACCAATCTCCCGACAGTAAGGGCGACCTCGGGTCGCCTGACACCCTCGCGATGGTGTCTGCGACGTAGGCACTTGCCCGCAGGACATCTGCGCCATAGGCGCCTGCTCAAACGATCCCGGATAGGCAGATGCCGCTATTGCGGTGCAAATCCCGCACCGACGTCGCGCAGAGCTGGCGCAGCTGATGGCGCCTCTGAAATTGTCGGTGCGGCAGCTGCACCACCTTGCAGGAAGCGCATTTCCGGCCGCGCCGCTGCTGGCACTTCGACTTTTGCCGTAGCCCCCGGCAGTTCGATCCGCCCGACGAGTTCACCGGTGTGGCAGGTGCGGGTAGGCTGAGCGACCAGCGTGCCAAGCCCTGTGCGATCGCGGTAGTGCGGCTTGCGCCCGTAGCGGTTGCCCCACTCGCCGACGATGCCCGTCGCCTGCGTGCGAATGCCTTCGCCTGCACCGCAGTAGATGTTCTGATAGATGTCCTCGATCCACAGCCGCTCGGTCGGCGGTGCGTTGTCGACCGAGACCGAAATCAGCGCCAGCGCGCGCGGCTGGTCTTTCTCCATGTACATGCCGCGCCACAGCAGGTCCGCAAGGAACGCCTGCGCGCCCGCGTGTCCCTTCTGGCTCAGCCGGGCCAGCCAGTGCCGCGCGCGCGGAATGTCCTGCTCCACGCCCTCGCCCTTGAGCTGCATCTTCGCCAGCTCGAACTGGGCATCTTCGTCGTCGAAGCTGACCGACGCGTTGTGCAGGTACTCAGCCGCACGTTCCGGATCGGGCTTCAGGCCAATTTCCTTCAAGCCGGTGCGGACATAGCCCGCCAGCGCCGTCAACGACTTGCCGACATAGGGTGCGCGCGGATCGTCTTCCGGATCGATCTCGGCATGCTCGTCTGCGATCGACTGGAACAGCGCGTAAGCCTTGGCGTGATCGGTCTGCGATCCGGAGTTGTCGCCGTAAATGCGCGCGAGATAGTACTCGGCCAGGAACTCGTGATCCTTGGCCGCGAACTGCAGTGCCGGAATCGCTATTTCGTAATAGCCGCCGTTGAATGCGCTCATGCCCTGCTTGAGCGCATCCTCCGTCGTCTTGAACGTCGTGGCGCTGGCACCGAGCGCAAGGCCCGGAGCCATCATCAGGACGGCCAGCAGAAGCGCCGGCTTAGATGTCCGCGTAGCAAACAACTTCGGCCTTTCCGCCAAGATGGGTCACCGCGCCATAACGCGCAGGACCGACTTGGTCCGCGAATTTCCTCAACGCACCACTTTGATAGGGATTACTCGGCGCCTTCCAAGACGCACGCCGCAACTCGAGTTCCTTGGCGTCGACTTCCAGCTCGATCGTGCCGGCCTCGGCATCGATCGTGATGATGTCGCCGTTGTTGATCAGCCCGATCGGACCGCCGACTGCCGCTTCTGGCCCGACATGGCCGATGCAGAAGCCGCGCGTCGCGCCCGAGAAGCGCCCGTCGGTGATCAGCGCCACGCTGTCGCCGGCGCCCTGTCCGTAGAGTGCCGCCGTCGTCGACAGCATCTCGCGCATGCCGGGACCGCCCTTGGGACCCTCGTAGCGGATGACGAGCACTTCGCCGTCCTTGTAATCGCGGTTCGAAACCGCCTCGAAGCAGTCTTCCTCGCAGTCGAACACGCGAGCAGGCCCGCTGAACTGCAGCTTCTTCAAGCCGGCAACCTTCACGATCGCACCGTCCGGAGCCAGCGAGCCCTTGAGCCCCACGACGCCGCCAGTCGGCGAGATCGGATTGGAAACCGGATAGATGACCTTCTGGTCCGTGTTGAATGTCACGTCGCGCAGATTTTCCGCCAGCGTCTTGCCGGTCACGGTGATGCAGTCGCCGTGCAGCACGCCGCCGTCCAGCAGCGCCTTCAGGATCTGCGGCACGCCGCCGATGTCGAATACGTCCTTGGCGATGTACTTGCCGCCCGGCTTCAGGTCGGCGATGTACGGCGTGCGCTTGAAGATCTCGGCCACGTCGAACAGATCGAACTCGATGCCTGCTTCGTGCGCCATCGCCGGCAGATGCAGCGCCGCATTCGTCGAACCGCCGGTTGCGGCCACAATGACTGCCGCGTTTTCGAATGCCTGACGCGTGCAGATGTCGCGCGGACGGATGCCGTCGCTGATCAGCCGCATCACGGCACGGCCGCTTGCCGCCGCATATTCGTCGCGGCTCTCGTAAGGTGCCGGTGCACCCGCCGACCCCGGCAGGGCAAGGCCGATCGCCTCTGAAACGCACGCCATCGTGTTGGCCGTGAACTGGCCGCCGCAAGCACCCGCGCTCGGGCACGCGACGCATTCCAGTTCGTGCAGTTCTTTCTCGCTCATGCGGCCGGCCGAATTCATGCCGACGCCTTCGAACACGTCGACGACGGTGACGTCGCGGCCCTTGAAGCGGCCGGGCAGGATCGAGCCGCCATACATGAACACGCTCGGCACGTTGAGGCGCAACATGGCCATCATCGTGCCCGGCAGAGACTTGTCGCAGCCGGCGATGCCGACCAGCGCGTCGTAGGAGTGGCCGCGCATCGTCAGCTCGATGGAGTTGGCGATGACCTCGCGCGAAACCAGCGACGACTTCATGCCCTGGTGACCCATGGCGATGCCGTCGGTGACAGTGATCGTGCAGAACTCGCGTGGCGTACCGCCCGCGTCGTTCACGCCCGCCTTCGCCGATTGCGCCTGGCGCATCAAAGCGATATTGCAGGGTGCCGCCTCGTTCCAGCAGGATACGACGCCCACGAACGGACGGTGAATTTGTTCTTCCGTAAGCCCCATCGCATAGTAGTACGAGCGGTGCGGTGCGCGCGAAGCGCCCTCCGTCACGTGGCGGCTGGGTAGTTTCTTCTTATCGAACGTCCTGGCGTCCATAACTCTCTTGCTTCTTCCTGAGCTGATAACTAAACCCGACAACAGAATTCAATAAATTGACGCTCGATCGAGAAGATCGAAGTCGCCGGTAGTTCACGGCGGGTTAGGCCGGAATTACTGCGAAGTTGGCGTCGGTTCTGCTGCGATGTTCATCTACGGTTCACACGGCAGTCCTTGAGCCGTGTTTGTGGCTCAATATGGGCATACACGCCCAAACCCGTAACCCCCGCGCAACACTTGCCTGGATTGCTGGCATTCCGCCTTTAATTACAGCCGTCTCGTGGCGCGTTAAGCACAGACTGCGGGCAACAGCCAAATTGCGATCTGGTCTGACTTTCGAGGTTGCAGCCCGTTGAACTCAAGGTATGAAACGACCGCGGCGTCGGCATGACCCGATAGGGGCGAGTTCGCGGCGCTATGGCGGTGATGTCACGAATGGAACATAGCCGCGCGCCACTTTGCTGTAGGCAAGGCCCGCGGAAGTTCGCACCTTCCGCGCGGGACTGTGATGAGAGGGAACGATAATGGACCAGCACGTCGGTACGGCATCAGGCGGTGATGCATCGGCTCACCTGAGGTGGGTGCATCCAACGGGGCTGATCAGCCTGTCCTTCACCAACTACCTGCTGAGCATCGTTACGCTGGGCATCTACAGCTTCTGGGGCAAGACCGAGGTGCGCAAGCGCATGTGGTCGGCTATCCGCCTCGAAGGCGAGCCACTTCTCTACACCGGCACCGGCAAAGAACTGTTTCTCGGCTTCCTCTTCGTCTTCTTCGTCGTTCTGTTGCCGATCATGTTGTTTTCGTTCGGCGCCGCCTATTATTTCGGCCCGCAATCGCTCGGCTACACTCTCTTCACCCTCGGCCTTTACGTTCTCATCTTCTTCCTCGTCGGCGTCGCCATCTATCGCGCCACGCGCTATCGCCTGTCGCGCACCCGCTGGCGCGGCATCCGCGGTTCGCTGATCGGCAGCCCCAACCGCTATGCCTTCACCTATTTCTGGACGCTGCCGCTGCTGATCCTCACGCTCGGCTGGCTCGGCCCGTGGCGCACCACCAAGCTGCAGAACATCCTCATCAACGACATGCGCTTCGGCGACCGCCCGTTCTCGTTCACCGCCACGTCGAAGCCGCTCTATTCGCGCTTCGCCTGGCTATGGATCGGCGGCCTGCTCATCACGGCCGTGATCGGCGGCGTGATCACCTATCTCATCAGCGCTGACCTGGCGGCCAATGCCGAAGCCACGCCCGACAAGAAGATCTCGATCCAGACGATCCTGATCGTCTACGGCGTGTTTCTCGGCGGCTTCATGCTCTACGGTATCGCGGCCGCCTGGTATTCCGCGTTCCAGTTCAACCACTTCAGCCGCAACACGCATTTCGAGGGCGCCTCGTTCCGCGCCAACCTGACGGGCGGCGGCCTGATCTGGATCACGATCACGAATCTGCTGATCACGATCTTCAGTTTCGGCATCCTCTCGCCTGTCGTGCAGGCCCGCACGATGCGCTATGTCATCCAGCGCATGGGCTTCGTCGGCTCTCCACACTTCGCAGAGATCGCCCAGGGAGCCGAGCAGGACATTACCCGCGGCGAGGGCTTGGCACAGGCGTTCGACATCGATGCATTCTGATCCCGCAGCAGCGCCTCAACCGGCAAGCTTCGACGGCCGCATGAGCGACGGGCGCACGGCCGCCTCCGTCCCAGTCCAGGTCTCCTTCACGGACCAGGGCCTGGCGATGAAGGCGCCCGGCACGCCGGAGCCGGTCGTATGGTCCTACCCGTCGCTGACCACCGCGGAGCCGCTGCGCAAGGCATCGGCCGACGCGCTGGTATCGTCCAGCGAGATGCCCGGCGCCACGCTGTTCGTGGAGAGCGCCGACTTCACACGCACACTCGGCCAACGCGCGACACACCTGTCGACAGGTGCCACGCGCTGGCAATACGCCAAGCCGGGCCTGATGGTGACCGCCGCCATCGCCGCGATCGTCGCCGCCGTCTGGCTGCTCGACCTCACACCCGCCCGCACCGTCGCGGGCTGGCTGCCGGACCCGGTTCGTGTCCGCATGGGCCAGCAGGTCGTGCAGTCGATGACGAAGGACTATCCCACCTGCCACACCGAGGACGGCCGCGCCGCACTCGACAAGTTGACGGCCCGCCTCTCGGCCGTCAGCGGCGCCAAGGAGAAGTTCAACGTCGTCGTCGTCGACTGGGGCCTGCTCAACGCCTTCGCCACGCCCGGCTCGCAGATTGTGATGACCAAGGAAATCATCACCGACGCCAAAAGCCCCGACGAAGTCGCCGGCGTGCTGGCGCACGAAATGGGCCACGGACTGGAGCTTCACCCTGAGACCGGGCTAGTCCGCGCCATCGGTATCTCGGCCGCTCTCGAACTCATGTCGGGCGGCAACACCGGCACGCTGGCAAACGTCGGCGCGCTGCTCGCCCAGCTCAGCTACACGCGCGTCGCCGAGCGCGAGGCCGACGATCACGCCATCCGCATCCTGAAAGCGTCCGCGATCTCGCCGCAGGGTCTGGCCGACTTCTTCCAGCGGATCTCGAAGATTGAAGGCGAGGGCACAGATACCAAGCCCGAGCCCAAGAAGGACGACACCAAAGCGGATGAGACTAAGACGGACGCGACCAAGAAAGACGGCAAGGACGAGAGCGCAGCGTCGGAGCGCAGCTACACGAGCTACTTCAATACCGACCTCTTGCGCACCCACCCGCAGTCGCAGGATCGCGCCAAGCTGATCAAGGCGCAGGCCACCTACGACGCCACGCCCGCCCTCTCGGAAGACGAGTGGCAGGCGCTGCGCGGCATCTGTAAGAACGCCAAGAAGAAGCTGGAAGACAAGAAGAAGCCGGAACAGAAGTAGCGACCCCGCCTGCGCCGTCATCGAAGGAACAAACGCAGGTCAAAAATTGGACGAACGTTTCGGCTCTAAATCTGTCTCCACCTTCCCGGCCGGCACCGGGCCAGAGGCACAGCGATGTCGAAGAAATTTCTCGGCACTATTCTGGCAGCACTTGCGATTGCCGCAGCGTTTGTCGCCAGCCCGTTCCACGCGGCCTGGTCCATTCGCGAGGCCATCAAGTCCGGTAACGCGGAGTACTTGGAAGCCAAAGTCGAATGGCCGCGCGTGCGGGAAACACTGCGCCATTCCCTAGCCGAGTTCGCCGACCCTGCGGCGGCAACGCCCCAACCCGAACTCGCCAGCGCAGCGCCGCGCAAAGGCTTGTGGGCGCGCGTGAAAAGCTACGCCTCGCGCAAGGCCGTCGACAGCGTGGTCGACAACTACGCCAACCCGGAGGGCCTGCCGCAACTGTTCACCTACGGAACCACGGTGCGCGACATCGTAAAGGGCGCACCACCCGAAAAGACACTCGCCAATCTTCCAGACCGCATGCGCGAGTTCTGGTCGCGCATCAAACGCGCAGAGTTCAAGAGCCTCACCGCCTTCGAGCTTGAAATGCAGGACAAGAACACGCCCGACCGCCGCTACACCGGCCTGCTTGAACTGCAGGGCCTGACCTGGAAACTGACCGAACTGCGCGTGCACAAGGCTCCGAGCCCCCGACGCCGTAATGGCCGACGGCTACGTCCAACGTTGAACAACGGGGTCAGACCCATGGGTCTGACCCCAAAACGCGACGCTACGCCCTAACCCTCGATCCGCTTCAGCGCCGCCTTCAGCTTGGCGATACGCTCCGTCGCTTCGCTGACGCGATCGCGGTTGAGCGCCACGACATGCTCGGGTGACTTCGCCAGGTTGGCCTCGTTGCCGAGCCAGGCTTCACACTTCGTCTTGTCGGCTTCCGTCTTGTCGATTTCCTTCGACAGGCGCTTGCGCTCAGCCCCCATGTCGATGACGCCTTCCAGCGGCAGCGCAATCGTCACATCGCCGATAACGATCAGCGCCGAACCCTTGGGCGCCTGCTCGGCAAACGTAATGCTCTCCAGGCGCGCCAGGCGCGAAATGGTGTCCTCGTGCTCGCGCGCGCGTTCGCGCACCACCGGCGTCGCACCTGTGACGATCAGCGGGATCTTCGCACCCGCCGGCACGTTCATTTCCGTGCGCACCGAGCGCACGTCCGAGATCACGCGCTGAACCCAGCCGATCTCATCATCCGCCGCAGCACTCTGCAATCCTTTCGGCACTGGCCACTGGCTGAGCGCGAGAATGCTCTCGCGTTTCACGCCGTGCTCCACCATGTGCGCCCATAGCTCTTCGGTAATGAACGGCATGAACGGGTGCAGCAGCTTCAAGATCTGGTCCAGCACCCACGCCACGCAAGCGCGTGTTTCCTGCTTGGACTGCTCATCGTCTCCCGCCAGGATCGGCTTGATCAGTTCCAGGTACCAGTCGCAGAAATCGCCCCACACGAATTCATAGGCCGCGCCGGCCGCATCGTTGAACCGGTAGGCCTCGATACCCGCCGTGACACCCGCAACCGCCCGCTCCGTTTCGCCGACGATCCAGCGGTTCAGCGTCGCCGTCACCTTGTTGGGATCGAAGTCGCGCTGGCGCACGCACTCGTTCATCTCCGCAAAGCGCGAGGCATTCCACAGCTTGGTCGCGAAGTTGCGATAACCCTCGACGCGCTGCGGCGCCAGCTTGATGTCGCGCCCCTGCGCCGCCATTGCGGCAAGCGTGAAACGCAGCGCATCCGCGCCGTACTTGTCGACGATCTCCAGGGGATCCATCACGTTCCCCTTCGACTTCGACATCTTCTGCCCCTTCTCGTCACGCACGAGGGCATGGATGTAGATGTCGTGGAACGGCACTTCCTTCATGAAGTGCATGCCCATCATCATCATCCGGGCCACCCAGAAGAAGATGATGTCGAAGCCGGTGACGAGCACACTCGTCGGATAGTACCGCTTCAGCTCCGGCGTCTTGTCCGGCCAACCCATCGTCGAGAACGGCCACAGCGCCGAGGAAAACCACGTGTCCAGCACGTCCTCGTCGCGCGTCAGCGCGATATCCTTCTTGTGCTTTGCCTTCGCCAGCAGCTTGGCCTCGTCTTCGTCGTGGGCAACGAAGATCTCTCCGTCCGGCCCATACCAGGCCGGAATCTGATGCCCCCACCACAGCTGTCGCGAGATGCACCACGGCTGGATGTTGCGCATCCATTCGAAGTACGTCTTCTCCCAGTTCTTCGGCACGAACTGCGCCTTGCCGTTCTCGATGGCCGCGATCGCAGGCTTCGCCAGCGTCTCGGCATCGACGTACCACTGGTCCGTCAGCCACGGCTCGATCACCACGCCTGAGCGGTCGCCGTGCGGCACCGTATGCGTCGTCGGCTCGATCTTTTCCAGAAGGCCGAGTGCATTGAAGTCGGCCACGATGCGGCGGCGCGCCTCGAAGCGATCCATGCCCTGGTAGGCCGCCGGCGCGTTCTCGTTGATCTTACCGAACGCATCGAGAATGTTGATCTGTTCCAGATCGTGGCGCTTGCCGACCTCGAAGTCGTTGAAGTCGTGTGCCGGCGTGATCTTCACCGCGCCCGTGCCCTTCTCCGGATCGGAGTACTCGTCCGCCACGATCGGGATCACACGCCCCACCAGCGGCAGCGTCACCGTCGCTTTGCCAACCAGCAACGCTGCATAGCGCGCATCTTCCGGATGCACGGCAACGCCCGAGTCACCCAGCATCGTCTCCGGCCGCGTCGTCGCCACCACGATGTAGTCGCGATCGTAGCCCGGCACCTTTTGCGTCAGCGGATAACGGAAGTGGTACATGTGCCCGCTCGGGTCTTTGCCGAGCACCTTGGCCAGTGCGTCGCCATCGAACGGCTTCTCCGGATCCCCGCTCACCCACGTGAACGAACCGCGCTTTTCCGGCTGCAGCACTTCCAGGTCCGAGATCGCCGTCTGGAACTTCGGGTCCCAGTTGACGAGCCGCTTGTCCTTGTAGATCAGCCCCGCGCGGTGCAGCTCGACGAACACCTTCACGACAGCCTTCGACAGGCCTTCGTCCATCGTGAAGCGCTCGCGCGACCAGTCGCATGACGCGCCCAGCCGCTTCAGCTGGTTCACGATCGTGCCGCCGCTCTCTTCCTTCCACTTCCAGACTTCGCGCACGAAGGCTTCGCGCCCCATCGTGCGGCGGTCGGTCTTGTTCTCGCCGGCGAGCTTGCGCTCCACCACCATCTGCGTGGCGATGCCCGCGTGGTCCGTGCCCGGCTGCCACAGCACATCCTTGCCACGCATACGCTCGAAGCGGCACAGCACGTCCTGCAGCGTGTTGTTGAGCGCGTGCCCCATGTGCAGCGAGCCGGTGACGTTCGGCGGCGGAATGACGATTGCGTACGTCTCGGCGCCCTTACGATCGGCGCGGCCGGCCTTGAAGGCTTCGGCCTTTTCCCATTCCTGATGGATGCGCGGCTCGATCTCGGCCGGCTGGTAGGTTTTTTCGAGCATGGAACGGCTTCTGTAAGGCCTCGATGGATGGCGAAGAGGGATGAGGGGCGGTCCTACGCTGTGCCACCCCGCCCGTCAATCCTGGCCCAGTAGCGTGCGAAACCGGCACGCCCAGACGTCACGTTCCCGGCAGCTTTGGCCCACCGCCGCCCGGCTGCCCGGCCTCGGACCGCAGCGCCTTTTCGATGATGCGCGGCATGTTGTCGGTCAGCCATTTCTGCAGCATCGGCTTCACCATGTCGGCGACCATGTCTTCCAGGGTGCGCGGCTGGCTGGACGCTGCGGGCACCGCCTGGGCAGGTGCCGAAGCACTCGGCCCCGGAGCAACCGCCTCGATGGGCGCTGCCGGCTGAGCGACAAGCGCCGACGACGTTGGCATCGCCGCCGGCGAACCGGCCGCACTTGCAGTTGGCGGCGCATGCGCATTCGACGCGGCAAACCCGGCCGCCAGCGCGTCCAGCGCCGAAGCAGACGCCGCCACCTGCGCAGCCGCCAAAGGCAGCGTTGGCGCACGCGGCGCAGCAGGAGGCACGGGCGCGGCCGATGATGCGTTCGCCCCGAATGCCGGCCGCGAACGATCGGCCGGAGGAATCGCACTCGAACCACCTGGCGACGGCGCAGCAGGAGACGCAGCCTCAGGCTTGCTTGCTGACAACGGCCGGGAGAACAATGTCGTGCGCGGCGGCAGCGGCACGTTCACGCCACCTGCAGGCGAGCCAGAGCTGGACGAAGCGGTCGGCGCACCGCCGGCCATATTGGACGTGCCTGCATTCGAACCGAACGGAACCGATGGTGGTGTCGCCTGGCCAGGTGACGCCGACGAGGGCATCGCCGCAATGACCACGGCAGCGGGCTTGGACGCCTGGCGATCACCCGCCAGCGCATTGTCAGCGGCCGCTCCGCGCGATTGCTCCGAACCAAGGTTCGGTTCGAACCGCGGCGATGGCCGCGCCATTGCGACCGGCGCTGCAGGTTTGCTGGGCTCATCGTCACGCTTGGGAACGAGCGAGCCAAGCCCGCTCGACGTGTCGGCTTGGCCGCCCGGCAACGCCGGCTCGAACCGTCCGCTCTTGCCGAACGTCGATGGCGTCGAAGACGGCAGCGGCGATGACTGCGAAAAGCCTGCACTGGGATAGAACCCGCCGCTGGGCCGCCCCAGAGACGGCGAAGACGGCTCCGGCGCAGCGCTCGCTGCCGGCCGTTGCGGCGCGCTGTCGTTTGCTTTGCCCGAAGGCGACCGCCAAACGGCCCACTGGCTCGATCCGGCATTTTCAGCCGGCTTGGTTTCCGATCCGGCTGGTTCGGCAGGCGGGCTCAACGGCTCATCGAGAATATCGTCAAGCTCGCTGTCGATCGAGCGCGCGCGTTCCGCAGGCGCTGCGAACACCGGAGCCGGCGGATCGATCGTTACGCCTCGATCGGATGAACTGAGCGGGCTCGATGGTGCAGACTGCCCGAAACGCGTCTCGGCAAAGCTGCCGCTCGACTGCGATGCAGGGCTGGAAGCGAAAGTGGTGCGCAGCGCTTCGCTGAGCCGCCCGAACGACGGGTTTGCCCGATTGCCGTTCTCCGCGAGCGGTGTGTTGGCTTGAGCGTTTGTCGGCTGGCGATTGTCCCCCAGCGTCACGCTCGCTGCCGCCGGCCCTGGGGCCATTCTCGACGGCGCAGGTGCTGGCGGCGCCGTGGCCTGCTGCTCGGCAGCGGCCTTGTTGGGATCGTCAGCTATTATTTTGCGGATCGACGCCAGAATCTCTTCCATGCTCGGTTCGCCGGCTTTCGTAGGACCGCTCATTCCAATGACCTCGACCGGCGTATCGGCTTTTGCACACGGTTGCGGATGCCTGCTGGTGGCCGGCCGAACGGCCACCTGACGCACTGGCCAATCAACGCTGTTTTGTCGTGGTACACGCCAGCAGCGGCGCGTGCAATGCCCGCACACGACTTATCAAAGGCCCACGACGCCGCAACGGCTTGGCTCGCGACGTAAATGTTCTTCTGAACAAGGTGTGCAGCGGTATTCCGATAGGAAGCACGGCAAATCAATGTGCGCGAGCCGTTCCGCGATTCCATGAAGAGCGGAAAAACTCGAGCGCCTGCAGAGCCACACGAAGCCGGCATTAGCGGACGCAATCCTCTGCTTGCTCAGCTGCCGTTGAACTTTCGATTCGATTTGACGCTCTCGGCCAATTCGATCGACAGGGCCTTCTCCACCATGCGCGGCATGTTATCCGACAGCCACTGGCGCAGCATCGGGCGCAGCAGATCGGCCGTGGTGTCTTCGATCGCGCCAGCACTTGCATCGCTGGCAACTGCGGCGGGCGGCGGTGGTGGCGGCGGACGCTGCGGCTCCATCACGGCCGCGAAGCGATGCATCTCATCCAGGCTCAATGTGCTCTCGTCGTACACCGGGGCCTGCGGCGGCGGCGGCACGGGCGCCTGGTACACTTCCTGAACCGGAGGGGCCGGGAAATCCGGCGTAAAGGCGTGGTGCACGGGGGCCGGCTCGCTCGCCTGCGGCGTGGAATACAGCAACGCATCGAGTGCGCTCGCTTCGGCGGCCGGGCTGGATGGAGTAGCCGGAACATCGGTTGCCATGCGCGACATCCGCATATCGCGGAACGGCACCATCACGCGGCGCACGTCTTCTACGCCACCTGATGCCAACGCCGGCGCGGGCGTCGGCTGCGCCACAGGCGCGGCTACCGCCACTGGTGCCGGGGCGGGCGACACCGGCGCCGCCCCAACATGATGCTGCGGCTCGTGTTCCGGCCGGGCGCCCAACGGCGACGATTCCGCACCGCGCGTCAGCTTCAACGAACTCAGCGCACTCGACAGTGAACCGGCACCGCCCGCGTCGCGCAACGCGCCGCGGTAACGTTCCGGCTCGCCATTGTGATGCGAACCATTGCTGGCAACCCCGTCCAACCCGCCTTGCCCATTGGCGAGAGCCAGGATCGTGCCGGATTCCCTGAGCGCGCCGCGGTAGCGTTCCTGCGCATCAGGGGCCTCGTCGGATTTCCGCGTCGTCTTTTGGTCCGTACCCGTACCGGTCGATGCACTGCGGATCGCATCGGTCAGGCGGCCGAACAACGGCTGCCGTTCCGGCGCCGGCGCTGCCGGGCGGAAAATCGACGGGAGTTCGAAATCATTGCTGTCGTCGTGGTCGTCTGCCTTTTGGCGGTACTTGGCGTGAAGATCTATCACCGGATTTGCGGCCGTTGGTTCCTCAGCAATGATCCGGCGGATTGATGCCAGGATCTCCTCCATGCTGGGTTGGCCATTCTTGTTGTTCAGATCCATTACGCCACCTCGTACGCCAACGCCAAAAGTGCCCGCCATCTTTGCATCACGAGTGGCATAGCTGCGCAAGCCCGGCTCTTCGCCGTTGCCGAACCGCCGACCGGTCAGCAAACACCCCCGGCGTCGTAACGCCGTGCCCCTCGAACGTCCCCCAGTTGCTTAGATGAACCACTGTTAATTGAACCGTAAGAACGATCCTGGGCAACCGTGTGGCAAAATGATGCATAAATTCGTGCGGCGCAACCCGCCGTCGGCCTACGCATCAAAGCGCACGGCGCCATGCTCACCAAATATTCTGGGATTGCAGCAAGCTGCGGCGCCAGCCTCAGTTTCGGCCTAGCGCGCGGGCATCAGACAAAATTGTTCGAAAAAATTGTCGGCTACTTGGAGGGCTCACGGCTGACGTCGGTCGACCAGCCGTCACGTGACGGGGCAACCGCGCCATCGCCGTGCGTAATGGTCGTGCTGAACGCCTCGCGGCGCACATCCTTGTAGTGAACCTCGGGATCATAAATATCGCTGACCGCACCCGTTGCCAGCGCGTCGAGCCGGCCGATCGAAGCAATCACGTTGTACGAAAGCACAACCAGATTGCGGCGGGTCGTAACCAGCGAAACTTCCGCATTCAGCAGCTCAAGCTCCGCGTTCAACACGTCGAGCAAGGTGCGCTGACCAACCTTCTCTTCTTCGCGTACACCAGCCAGAGCCGTGCGGTTCGCATCCACCTGCGCCTGGTCCGACAGACGCTGAGCCCTCGCAGCCAGCATCTGCGCGTACACCGACGTCACGATGGACTGTGTTTCAGTGCGAAACTGCTCGATCTCCTGCAGCAAAGCGACGTGCTGTTCTTTTGCCTGGCGGATGCGAGCGCGCGTCTCGCCGCCTTCGTAGATCGGAACTGTGACGCGGCCGGTAACCGTGGCGCTGTCGTCCCGGCTGTCGAGGCCATCGCGCGCATCGTAAACGCGATCGTAGTCGGCCTGCAGGTTGACCTGCGGCAACAGCTCGCCACGAATACGGTCCACAGTGCTGCGTGCGGCCTGCTCGCGATAGAGCGCGGCAATGTTGTTTGGATTTTCCTGGCTGGCAGCCGATACCGCGTCTTCAAGCGTACCCGGCAGCCCCGGAGCATTGGGGCCCGGCTCAACCAGATTGGTCGGCGGATGGCCAACGATGCGCTCGAACGATGCGCGGCTGGTCTTCAGCTGCGCGCGCGCCGCATCGAGTGATGAAACGGCCAGCGCGCGACGCGCCTGCGACTGAGCCAGATCGGTCCGCGTGACTTCGCCGACAGCGAAGCGATCCTGCACCGCCTTCAGCTCGCGAGCCAGAACGTTGACGTTGTTTTCGCGCAGTTTCACGATCGCCTGATCGCGGATCACGTCCATGTAAGCTGTAACGGCATCGAGCATCACCTGATGCTCGACGGCACGCAGCGTCTCCCGGCCAGCACGCACGAACGCTTCGCTTTCGCGCACGGCATTCGTCGTCTGGAACCCGTTGAAGATCGGCTGCGTCAGGGTAACGCCGTACCCCTTGGGAATGGTATGCGAGGTATCCGTGCCCAGCGTCGTCCTTGACTTGGAGTACTGGCGGCTGATGTCTGCGGTACCGGTGATAATGGGCCGGTAGCCTGACATCGCCCGGGCCACTTCCTCGTCGGTACCGCGCAAGCGAGCCCGCTCCGCGTCGATCTGAGGGTTGTAGCGGTATGTGGAAGCGAGGGCGTCTTTCAGGGTTTCGGCCACGGCGATCGGCGCAGTCAGCAGCATACCCGCCAGGGCAAGACCAGCCGGCACCAATGCTAGGTCGAATACTCGTCTAAGCGGCTTTTGGTCAGTCATATCTCTGCCTTCGTCACGCGAAGCGCCCCTGAAAACGCAAACAGCGTCGTCGAACCTCGCATCGTTTAGCTCAATTCGCACGCTCCGTACCGGCACCGAAGCGTTCCTGGCGATCCACAGTGGCCGCAAATCCACACCACCGCCAGCAAGACGGCGGTAAACATAAATAGCTGACTACGTTGGCGGAAAAATTACAGCGCGAAGGCGGGTTGGCTCTGGAATCCGGGCAGCATTGCACCTACAGCGTCAAAAGCTGCAGTCTCTGCGTAGATCCTGCCGCTACGCCGCCAGACCGTCGCCCGGCTTCCTCTCGCGCCCGCATATATAGCGACAAGGCGCCCGCCATCCTTCAACTGGCTCAGCAGCCCCTCGGGCATCGCCGCCACGGCACCTTCCAGCAGGATGGCGTCATACGGCCCCTGCTCTGCCGCGCCTTCGGTCAGCACGCCCGCGCGCACTGCGACACCGCCGAAAGACGTCAACTCCTTCTCCGCCACGGCGCGCAAGGCATCGTCCGACTCCACGGCAACGACCGTTGCCCCGATGCGAGCCAACACTGCAGCCACGTATCCAGTGCCACATCCGGCCACCAGAACCCGGTCGCCCTCGCCGAGGTCTAAAAGTTGTACGAGCTTGGCAACGATGCGGGGCGCCAGCAGCGCCCTGCCGTTACCAAGCGGCACGTCTCCGTCGGAGTAGGCAAGTGCACGTTTGGCCGGCGGCACGAACGCCTCACGCGGCACATCGAGCATGGCGCGAATGATCCGGCGGTCCGTGACGTCGCTGGGACGCACCTGGCTATCCACCATGTTCACGCGCTGCTGGACAGCATCCGTCATGACCTCAGTCTCCCGAAACCGCACGCTCCGCCGGCGCGCGTCGCCGCAGTATTAAAGTGCTTCCGGACAAAGTGTGAAGCGGTTTTCCGAAAAGAGGCACGACACGACAAGAGGCAGCCCGCCGCCCGGCGAAGCACGACGCAATGGCACATCCCCAACGCGTTGCTAGCTGTTGTGCCCTGCCCCAGCCTTGTGTTACACGCCAGCCCATAGGTGGCCACGTGGCGGAGTGGTGACGTAACGGACTGCAAATCCGTGCACGCCGGTTCAATTCCGGCCGTGGCCTCCAAACATTTGCGGCGAAACGCTCTGGCCCCGGCCTACCGGGTCTGCTATGAGGCGCCATTCGCCCGCAGGGTCTGATATTCCGTGGTAGCTCAGTGGTAGAGCAATCGACTGTTAATCGATCGGTCGTAGGTTCGAATCCTACCCACGGAGCCAGAACTCCTTCCAAGCCTCTGATCTGCCTTAACTAAGCAGAATCAAATGCTTGTTATTTTCGAACTGCTACAGCGCACTGCTACAGTTCGAGAACTCTCCAAATGGCGCAATATCCCTGGTTGATGCTCCGATCTGGTCGCTGGGTTGTCCGCGCCCCGGTACCCAACGAGCTGGTGGCTGTTGTTGGCCGAAAAGAGGTTTGGCGCGCACTTAAGACCGCAGATCGGGCGGAAGCCCTGCTTCGATATCATGACGTCGCGCGCGAAATTCAGAAGCAGTTTGAGGCGCACCGAAAGCCGCTCGACTTACCGATAGCGCACCCCGTCACTCCTGTTAGCTCGGCGGACATCAAAGCGTTTGCTGACGCGCATTATCATCGCATCATTGAGGATGACTTTCTGTGGCGAGCGCAGATGTGGGCTGCCGTGAAGGCAGGACCGAGGAGGCGTTCGAACTCGGGACGGCTTGTTCCTCTTGTCATGCACGAAACATATTCTGTGCCGCCGGCAAAAATGCAGATTGAAGAGCACTTCCTTCTCCGCCTCAACAATCAGCGTCGGTTTAGGCACCAGGAACTGGTGAAAGCTTTAGCTCTCGGTGACTGCTCGTCACAGGCTGAACCGGCGCAGTCCTTTTTAGGCGGCCGCATAGCTCCGGAAGCCGATCTGGTGCGCCTGCGCCGGTCGCTTCTTCAAGCCGAGATTGACGCGCTCAGTTCATTGATCGATGGGCGGGCATTCGAGGACGCAATCATAGCCGGTCACAGGACGATATCGCACGCATCTGCGCCGACGATTGCTGACAACGTCACGTGGGAAGTCGTCATAGCGCGTTGGGAGAACGCGCATCGACGGCTCGGCAAGCCCGAACCAACACGACGCGAATGTCGAGCTAAAGTCGAAAAGTTCGCCGCGGCCGTCAAAAAGCCCCCGGCAAAAGTGACTGAAGCGGATGTCCAGGCTTGGCGCGATAAGCGCCTTGATGACGGAATCGCGCCAGCAACGGTTGCCCATTCGGATTTGTCGATGCTTCGTGCAGTTTTTAAGGTCGCCGTGCAGGAGAAGGTGCTCGCACAGAACCCTGCTAAGTCCGTTACCGTCATTGGCTACTCCCGAAACAACAAGCCAAAAGACGAGAAGATGGCGGGTTTCAACGAGCACGAAGCGCTGATAATTCTGAATGCGGCGCGTCAAGAGTCCATCTCTCACAGACGGTGGGTGCCTTGGTTATGCGCCACTACTGGCTCGCGGGTCTCAACGATGATCAACCTGCGCCCACAGGATGTCAGGGAAATTGACGGCATTTGGTGTGTCGAAATCACCAGGAAAGCAGGGCCTATCAAGACCAACGAGTCCGCTCGCATTTTACCAATCCACGAAGAGCTATTACGGCAGGGATTCCTGAAGTTCGTTCGGGGAAGAAGGAACGAGCCCCGTCTCTTCTACGATGAAGCGCGCAAGCGCAGTGATGCCCCGCAGCACAATCCCGGAAGAACCAAGGGCGGGCACTTGCGCGATTGGCTGCACGAGGTCGCTGAGCAGAATGATCTAGCAATCGGTCGCAAAAATAAGAAAGATCCTACTCATGGGTGGAGACACCGCATCATGACGATGGGGCGCAAGGCGGGAGTCAGTGATTCCATCCTCGACCAAATCACTGGCCACAAGCCGCGGACTGTTGGTGAGGATTACGGCGAGACTGATTTGGCGACGCTTAGAGAGGCTCTTAACAAAATAAGCATGCCGCGAGTGCCGTGAAGAGGAGACCGACCTCATCTGCTTAAACCCGAGTAAATACGGGCGTTCGGGTGATGTTGGTCTGACTGTGCAGCAGACCCGTGCAGTAGGTCAACGGGAGAAATTTGATGGCGGAGAGAGCAGTGGTTTTGTAAACCGAAGGTCGGGAGTTCTCTCAGCCGACACCATTGTTTCTCAAGAGTTTCCGCCACAATTGGCAAATATATTTAATGCGCTGGCAGCGACGCTGGCAGAGGAAGTCAGGTCATGGCGGATAAAGCGGAATCTCCGAGGCTGTTCGACCTTGCGATCAGCATCGTCAGTATTGTCGTTGGCCTTGCTGGTATTTTCGTTACGGTCTTAACGTTTCCAGGTGCCCTGAACGCTGTCGGGGAGGCATTGACCGGTTCGGGATTACCTGAGGGATTTAAAGGTCTCGCAGGCGGAACTCTCCTCTTCGCAGTTATTTTGATCGGAGTAATAGCAATCGCCGCGCTGTTCTTCGGATTGACGTGTCTGCTGTCGTTGATATTTCGCTACTTCAACTCTCCCACCCCGCTAGGCTCATCGGCAGTAGCTGTCGGAATGATGTTTCTGGTCTCTTTCGCGACCACCCTAGTGATGTACGTCGGTGGCTTCGCGATGATGTTTTTGTCTTTGCCGGTTTGCATGGCACTGGTGTACGGCGTTGCATTCTTTGCGGAAGGTATTCAGCATCGCTACGAGAAGGCGATGACTGCGGCTATGAACAATCGGGCCACTTCGGGCGGTCGCGCGCGTTCATAAGCTCCCGCCAAACTTGCGTTGAAACGTTTCAGCGTCCTGGCTCTTCGCAAAGGGCAACACAGTTTGACAACGGTTGCCCTTCGAGGCGTTGTCGCTGCCGTGATCATCTGCCAGTTGTCGGGTTCGTGCACGCCTTTAAGACCACAGATCCGACAGCCAGCGATTGGCACGATGTGATCGACCGTCATGCGCGTAACGCAGCACGCCGCTTCATCTCGCGATACACGATGCCGATGGCGACCTTGTTGCCGACTGTGGCCTCGACCTGCAGCAAGCGTTTGCGCCGCGTCCGCAACTGCTTGGACGCCAGCACCTTCGCGGAGTTAGCCGCGCGCCACTTCTTGGTCTTGCGCTGCTGCACTTCGCGTGACGGCTTAGACTTCTTGTACGCGCGCTCGCGCTGGCAAGCCGGACAATTGCCATTGCGGCGCTGGCCGTTTAGCTCGGGATGCTTGGCGCAAACCTTGCCGACTACTATCGTCATCTCAAGTTTTTGCCGCACAATACATTTGCCTTGAGTAGCCCCAATCGCGACAAGCTTTCCGGTAATCTTGAAGCCCCAGATGTTTCAAGGTGGGCGAAAATGAAGTTCAAGACAATCTCCGCAGGCGATCCCGAGGCGTTGGACAAGTCTGTAAACGAGTGGCTTTCGTCGCTGCCCGATGTAAGCATTCGAAGCACAAATCTGTTCGTTGGAGAGATTACGCGGGTTCGACAAGGAGGCGGAAGCAGCGTGAGGTCCCCAATCTGCATAGCCTCGGTTTGGTATGACAAGATTTGAGCAGAGGGAAAACTTTGATGCGCTATGAGATTTTTTACACCGACCCGCTGGGGAACCGCCAGCGGCTAACTACGCCGCACCGGCAATATGCCTTCAATCAGATTTGCGTGCTCCGTTCGGCCGACTGCACCGATCTCGAGCTTATCGAAGTAGGTAATTCAACAGATAAATCTGTGAGGCGAAATCTTCAAATTGGCATTCTTAATTAGGCCACGCGGGCGGCGCTATCGCTTACGGCCAGTTGCAACATGCGCTCTCCGAGGCGCTTCGTTTCGCGCTTGTACTGGTTGAGCGCCTTCGTGATGCGGCGACGTTCGGCTGGCGTTTTGCACGTCGGCAGGACCTTTTGCAGCGACGACACGCACAGGCACGCGTGAACGAGCGCGTCAGCAGTCTTCAGCCGTTCTACCAGGATTATCTGGTTGATCCTGACAACACCACCTGACCGCCGTTGCCGACGCATTGGCGTACCGGTTCCTTGACGCCGCAAAGACAAGGGGCCGTCCGGCGAGGCGGCCCGTTTGTTATCATAAGAAAGAACAGCTAGGCAGCTATGCAGCTAGCAACGGCCGCTTCTACACCAAAGCCCCTCCGTCAAACCGCTGTCGGCGAGATTCCACCCAGCATCATTTTGCGATCGCTTGTGCGCGGTCGTGGACCGCACGATCATACATTTCCAATCGACGCTGCGGGCGAAGAGCGTTGAACTCGTCTTGCGACAAGCCTCCGCGTTCTTCTCGCGTCAGCTCGATCTCGTCGTTCGTCCACTTGATCGATTGGTTCTGGTTGGCGCGGTTGAGCTTGTGCTCAGGTGTTTCCATGTGTCCCATTTGGTAGACCCTATTCTCCGCCTCTAGCTGGGCGCGTTGTTCGTACTCGGCGACTTCACGCGCGATTTTTTCTTGGCCTGCGATGAACAGAGCAAGCCGCTCTGCATCATTCAGCGTGAACATGAGTGGCCTCCGCAGCTTTCACCAATTGATGCGCGTTCCGGAGCGACGCGATCCATCCGGCGTGTGCACTGGCGAGTCCAGTGTCTAGCGCGCCGTCAAAAGCCTGTAGCGTAGGCACCATCTGAAGCTCGATGTCATCGATCTCCGATGTGGACCGCACCGTTGCGTTGTGATCGGTGATCTCGAGACGGCGGACGCCGTATGGCGTGATGCGGAATCGCACGAAGGCGCTGCAATATGAGCGCCAGAACTCGCAAATGTTGTCGAACAGCCCGAACTGGTGCGCTTCGATGATCTGACGCAGTCTGTCACCACCCAACTTTGGCCCGAACAGTACGATTACATTGATTTCATCGCCGGTCGTTTCCGGCAGGATCAACTGAGCGCGCTCAGGACCGCCAAGAATTGAGGCGAGCATCAAGTTTCCTTGACGCTTTCTGGCAATCTCATTTGCAGCATGTGAAGCAATTTTTGCGGCCCACCTTTGTGGCGTGCCGTCTGGTTTAGGCGCGTTGCCTTTTCGTACATAGGCCATTGGGCCCTCCTGTTAAGTCAGGAAGCCCCGCCCCCCGTTGTTAAACCAACGGCAGTTCGAAGAGCGGGCCAGTTGCGATGTGGAAGTCTCACCGCAAAAACAGCCGCGCGTCTTCGAACTACCAACACTTATGTAGGTAGTCAGACGAGGATTTCAAGTACCCGGACCATCGGCCTAAGGAGTGCAGAGTTAGTACAGCTGCCGCAGTGCTATCTTTCATTTGTGGCGAATGTACAATGTCTGATATGCAGACCAAAAGTGTCTGACTATTTTATAGCGACCAGGTAGCGTCGAACGAGGCCACCCACACCCTACTCCGGCTCGGTTCCATCGAGGGTCTCACGGCTAGTGGGTCCGAAATTCGAGCCTAAAGCTAGTCTAAGCCGTTTCCGGCAGCGGCAAGGCACAAGTCTGTTCGGCGAGCACGCGATAGACGGAAGCACGAGAGATACCTAGCCGAGCAGCGATCTCCTGCTTGGCGACGCCGAGGGCAGCGAGGGCTGCTACGTCCTTCGCCTTGCGCCTCGCCACTGGCACGCGCCCCTTGAAGCGCCCTTCGGCTTTCGCTTTGGCGATGCCTTCACGCTGGCGTTCGAGCATGATCGAGCGCTCGAACTCTGCCACCGCACCTAGCATGGTCAGCATCAGGCGGCCCGTTGATGTGCCCGTATCGATGCCGACGTTGAGGATGCGCAATGCCACCTTTTTCGCTTCCAGGATTTCGGTGATCTGGATGAGCGATCCGACGGATCTGGCCAAGCGATCTAATTTGGTGACGACGAGCGTGTCGTCC
>CAWJXQ010000004.1:0-300768 GCA_963846845.1 uncultured Pseudomonadota bacterium
CCGAGTTCGGCGCGGATTGGCGCCCAGACCTTCATCGGCGGATGGTGCATCGGCGCCCACATGAAGCCGACGCCGGCCTCCGCGATGGCGCGTTCGATCACCGCCGGTGGCACGTCCAGCTTCACGCCGAGGGCGGCAAGCACATCCGAGGCACCCGACAGCGACGAAACGGAGCGATTGCCATGCTTGGCGACGCGCGCGCCCGCGCCCGCGGCCACGAACGAAGCGCAGGTCGAGACGTTGAGGTGTGATGCCCGTCGCCGCCGGTTCGGCGATGTACGATCGTGCCGGGCGAGGCGGTAATCGTCGTCATGCGCGACCACAGCAGGCGGGCAACCGCCCCCGTCACCTCCTCGACCGTTTCCCCGCGTTTCCGCGGCGCGGCGGAAGGACGCACCCGTTGCAGCGGGCCTAGCGCGCCGGCCGTCATCTGGTCGAGCGCGAGTTCCGTCTCACCGGCACTCGGCGTGCCCGCCGCCGTTTACCGTCTCGATGATGCCGTCAGCTGCAGCGGCTCGTTCATCTCCTGGGGTCCCGTACCGTTCCAAGACTCTGCGCCTTGCCCAACTCCGACTTCTGGCTCGCACGGCGGGCGGGGCAGGCGAGACGGCAGATTGGAGCCATCGCACGCTGGCCCTGGGCACGTCTAGGTTGATCTGCGCGCCAGCAACCCGTTGGCGCCCGGCGACGTGCTGCTAGGAGCTTGCTTCGTTTAGATGGCGCTGGCGACTCCCTGCGGCACCGGCCGCCGCGCCAGGACCTATCTCACGGGAAAATCGCGCATGAAGCACGTCCTCGATCGCTCGAACCCGGCGCGACGAAGCACGGCTCGGCGGTGGCCTGGAGCGGCATCGAGGCGCGGCACGACCGCGGCGAACTCACCGCGCGCGAGCGGATTGCGCTGCTGCTCGACGAAGGCTCCTTCGAGGAGTGGGACATGTTCGTCGAACATCGCTCCCACGATTTCGGCATGGAGAACCAGCGCATCCCGGGCGACGGCGTCGTCACGGGCTGGGGCACGATCAACGGCCGCATCGTCTATGTGTTCTCGAAGGACTTCACCGTGTTCGGCGGCTCATTGTCGCGCGCGCATGCGGAGAAGATCGTCAAGGTGCAGAAGGCCGCGATCCAGGGCCGCGCGCCCGGTGATCGGCCTGTTCGATGCCGGCGGCGCACGCATCCAGGAAGGCGTCGAGGCGCTGGGCGGTTATGCCGACATCTTCCTCGAGAATGTGCTGGCGTCCGGCGTCATCCCGCAGATCAGCGTGATCATGGGACCTTGCGCGGGCGGCGACGTCTACAGCCCCGCGATGACCGACTTCATCTTCATGGTGAAGGACACGTCCTACATGTACGTGACGGGTCCCGATGTGGTGAAGACCGTCACCAACGAGATTGTCTCTCACGAAGATCTCGGCGGCGCGCGCGTGCATGCGGCAAAGTCCGGCGTGGCCGATGGCGCATTCGAGAACGATATCGAGGCGTTGGTGCAGATGCGCCGCCTGATCGGCTTCCTGCCGCTGTCCAACCGCGAGAAGCCGCCGACCGTGCCGACGTTCGACGATCCCGAGCGGGCGGAACCCAGCCTCGACACGCTGGTGCCAGCGAATCCCAACACGCCTTACGACATGAAGGAGCTGATCCAGAAGGTCGCCGACGAGGGCGACTTCTTCGAGATCGGCAAGGATTTCGGCAAGAACATCCTCACGGGCTTTGGCCGCATGGAAGGCACGACGGTTGGCTTCGTCGCCAACCAGCCGATGAGCCTCGCCGGCGTTCTCGACATCGATTCAAGTCGCAAGGCTGCGCGGTTTGTGCGCTTCTGCGACTGCTTCAACATCCCGATCATCACCTTCGTCGACGTCCCGGGCTTCATGCCGGGCACAAAGCAGGAGTATGGCGGCCTCATCAAGCACGGCGCGAAACTGCTGTTTGCCTATGCCGAAGCCACAGTGCCGAAAGTGACCGTCATCACGCGCAAGGCGTATGGCGGCGCCTATGACGTCATGAGCTCGAAACACCTGCGCGGCGACCTCAACTTCGCCTGGCCCACGGCCGAGATCGCGGTGATGGGCGCCAAGGGCGCCGTCGAGATCATTTTCCGCGCTGACGCGGGTGACGCCGAAAAGCTCGCCGCCAAGACGAAGGAATACCAGGACCGCTTCGCCAATCCCTACGTCGCCGCCTCACGCGGTTTCATTGACGATGTGATCAAGCCGCACAACACGCGCAAACGGATGTGCGCGCGCTGCGGACGCTGAAGAACAAGCAGCTCACCAACCCGCCGAAGAAGCACGACAACATTCCGTTGTGATTTCAACCTCGACTGAGGCGAAGGTGCTTCTTCAACGCGACGCATTCATCGCGGGTTCATGTTGGTGAGACCTTGTTGAGCTGCCGGGGTGGACCGGACGATTTGGTCCACACGGCAATGAGTCGCAAAATCACGCAGGGAGAGAACGAATGAAGCGTCTTCTATTGGTGCCGGCTGCTGCCCTTATTATGAGCGCAGGCCTCATGACCTCGACCGCAAGCGCCGCGCCTGCTGCCGGTCAGCAGTCGATCGCGAGCGAAAGCATGGTCGACAGCATTCGCCATCGCTGCACGCGCGTTTGCAAGGGCTGGGGCTTCAAGCGCCGTTGCAAGACCGTCTGCCGTGGCGGTGGACACCATCACCATCACCATCACCGCCGTCACCGCCACTAAGGCGGGCGGAGTTTCGGATTGGGAAGCGGGCGCTGCAAGGCGCCCGCTTTCGTTTGTGGCGCCAGGGCGGCTGCAAGATGAACGGCAGGTAACCTTTCGCTTCAGTTAGCGTTCAAGCAGCCCGGCCCATATTGCCGCCCATCAGCCGACATGCTCGGCAGATGGACAAACAACACACCGGGATCACGTATCATGAGCAAAATCTCTTTCATCGCCGCAGCCGGCCTGGTTCTCTTCAGCGCCGCCACCGCAACCGCTGCCAGCTCGCGCAACATCGAAGCTCGCCAGGACAGGCAGGCTGACCGCATTGAAGACGGCCGTCGTGCCGGCTCGATCACCTGGCGCGAGGGCATGAAGCTCCGGGCCGAGCAGCGCCGGATCAAGAAGGTGGAACGGGCATTTGAAAACGACGGCCACCTGGACCGCCAGGAACGCCGTATCCTGTCCAACATGCAGGACCGTGCCTCGTCCAACATCCGCAACGAGCGCCGTGACAGCTGGCGCCGCGTCTGGTGGGCGCCGCGCGTCGGCCGTTAATATCTTCAAAAGCATCAGAGAGCCGCATCGAAAGGTGCGGCTTTCGCTTTTTTGCGAGTCTTCTGGGCCACGCTGCGATGTTCTCGTGGCGGCCATTAGCCGATTAGTAAGGTGCGATTCCTATCCTGCTCACGTGGTGCGGTGATGAGGGTAGTTGTAGCATGGTCGGGTTCAGACCGCTGGTGATCGAGCAGATCGCCAAACGTGGCAGCATTAAAGAAGCGGATGTCCGGCGTATCGACAACCTGATCCGTGCCGAAGGCGCGATTGGCCGTGCCGAGGCGGAAATGCTGTTCGCGCTGCAGGATGCAGCGCGCGTGCAGGACGCATCCTGGGCGGCATTCTTTATCGCCGCGTTGACCGATCACGTCGTCGACCATTCCGAACCCTCGGGATACGTCAACGCCGAGAACGCCAACTGGTTGATGCGCTGGATCACGACGGAAGGCTACGTCGCCAGCCGCATCGAATTCGATCTTCTCCTGTCCATTCTCGAACGCTCGCGCTGGGCACCCGTCAGCCTGGCCATTTTTGCGCTCGACCAGATACGTCACGCAGTCGTGCACGCTGTCGGCCCGCTGCGGGCCGGCAACCAGTTCGTGCCGCGCGGGCACCTTACCGAGGCCGATTGCGATGTCGTTCGCCGTATACTCTGCGCGGTCGGCCGGGACGCACGCCTTGCCCTGACGCGCGCCGAAGCAAACGCGCTATTCGATATCGATGGCTGCATCGAAGGCGATCGCCCGGCGGCCTGGTCGGATCTCATTCTCCGCGCCGTGGCGCACGGCATGATTGGCTCCCTAGGACACGGAACGGCAACACGCGCCGACGCATTGGCAGCCACCGCCGGCGACACCGCCGGCTGCCGCGAAATCAGCCGCGAGGAACTGGCCCTGCTGCGTCTCGAACGCCAGCGGCTGGAGATCGTCACCAGCGAAGAATTCCAGGATTGCAGCACGCGCTGGTTGGCGCTGCGCATGAATGAATTCGTCGACCTGTCGCGCCGCGAGCAGGAGTTCCTGGGTCGCCTGGCGCAAGCGCATCCGGCTATCGAGGCGGCTCTGGGTGGCGAAGGCCTTGAATTCGTCGTCGAGGATGTGGCGGCCGCCTAAAGTTGCCCATCACGCGAGGCGAGGCGCCCATCGTTAACGATGTCGCAGCCGTGCGGCTTCAAAATCCCCCGATTCGGCTCGATCGCCCGGAATCTCTCGGTTTACGGCGGAGGCGCAGGCGGTTAGAACTCGCCTCTTATCCTTCCGTGTTCAAAAGAACCAAGATCGGGGCCATCCGAGGCGATGTTCGAGAAAATCCTGATCGCCAACCGCGGCGAAATCGCCGTCCGCATCATCAGGACCGCCCGCCGCATGGGCATCAAGACGGTGGTGGTCTATTCCGAGGCCGACCGCGATGCGCTGCTGTCGAGATGGCCGACGAGGCCGTGCTCATCGGCCCGCCGCCGGCGGCGCAGTCCTATCTGGTCATCGACAAGATCGTCGACGCCTGCAAGCAGACGGGCGCCGAGGCGGTCCATCCCGGCTTCGGCTTCCTCTCCGAGACGCAGGCGTTCGCCGTCGCGCTGGCGAAGGCGGCATCGTCTTCATCGGCCCCAACCCGAACGCCATCGACGCCATGGGCGACAAGATCGAGATCGAAGAAGGCCGCCGCGAAGGCCGGCGTCTCACGCGTGCCCGGCCACATCGGCGAGATCGACGACGTCGAGCACGCCGTGCAGATCGCCGACGAGATCGGCTATCCGGTGATGATCAAGGCCACGGCCGGCGGCGGCGGCAAGGGCATCCGCGTCGCCTACGACCGCAAGGACGTGGAAGAGGGCTTCCCGGCCGTGCGCGCCGAGGCCAAGCGCGCTTCGGCGACGACCGCATCTTCATCGAGAAATTCGTCACCGAGCCCGCGCCACATCGAGATCCAGGTGCTGGGCGACAAGCACGGCAACGTCGTCCACCTGTTCGAGCGCGAATGCTCGATCCAGCGCCGCAACCAGAAGGTCATCGAAGAGGCGCCGTCGCCCGCTGCTCGACGAGAAGACCCGCATGGCCATGGGCGAGCAGGCCGTCGCCCTGGCGCGCGCCGTGAACTACGACAGCGCCGGCACGGTCGAGTTCGTCGCCGGCCAGGACAAGAGCTTCTTCTTCCTCGAGATGAACACGCGGCTCCAGGTCGAGCACCCGGTCACCGAGATGATCACCGGCCTCGATCTGGTCGAGCAGATGATCCGCGTCGCCGCCGGCGAGAAGCTGGCGTTCAAGCAGAAGGACCTGAAGATCAACGGCTGGGCCATCGAGAGCCGCATCTACGCCGAAGACCCCTATCGCAACTTCCTGCCCTCGCATCGGCCGCCTGTGCGCTACCAGCCGCCGGCCGAGGAAGCTCAGGACGGCGTACACGGTCCGCAACGATACCGGCGTCCGCGAGGGCGACGAGATCTCGATGTTCTACGATCCCGATGATCGCCAAGCTCATCACGCACGGCGCCGACGCGCATCGCCGCCATCGACGCGCAGGCCGCCGCGCTCGACAATTTCCTCATCGACGGCATCGCCGACAACATCCCGTTCCTGTCCGCCGGTGATGGACCAGCCGCGCTGCCGCTCGGGCAACATTTCGACGGCCTTCATCAAGGAAGTGTATCCCGACGGCTTTGCCGCTCGTGCGGCCGAAGGCGACGAGATGAAGGTCCTGTCGGCTGTCGCAGCCACGGTCGATCACCAGAACAATGCGCGCCGCCGCGAGATCACCCACCAGATGTCCGGCCGTTCCGTGCGCTTTGCCAAGCGCCGCGTGGTCAAGATTGGCGATAGCGTGCAGCTGCTGGAGGTTTCCGGAGGCGAGACCGCTAGCGAACTGTTCTTCGTGACGCTGTTGGGTGCCGACAACAAGCCGCAAGAGACGCTGGAGATCGTCTCCGCCTGGTCGCCTGGCGATCCGGTGTGGACCGGCCGCGTCGGCGGTAAGCACGTTACCGTGCAGGTCCGCCCCATCCTCAACGGCAACAACCTGGCCTACCGCGGCATCCAGGCGCCGGTGCGGGTTTATACGGAGCGCGAGGCGGCACTCGCGGCGCTGATGCCTGAGAAGGCAGCCGCCGACATGTCCAAGTACCTGCTGTGCCCCATGCCGGGCCTTGTGAAGGCGCTCCACGTGGCCGAAGGCGCCGAAGTGAAAGCCGGTGACACCTTGGCCGTGGTGGAAGCCATGAAGATGGAGAACGTCTTGCGCGCGGAGCGCGACGGCGTCGTCAAGAAGGTCAACGCCAAGGCCGGCGACAGCCTTGCGGTCGACGCTGTCATTTTAGAGTTCGCTTGATCCCTTGCAGATGGGGTCAGACCCATGGGTCTGACCCGGAAGCCCGACGTTGCTAGTCTCCCCATGACTAACCGCACCGTTCATGTCCGCATCACCGGCCGCGTCCAGGGCGTCAGCTATCGCGCCTGGACGGAGGACGCCGCAGCCGAACTCGGCCTGCGCGGCTGGGTGCGCAACCGGCGCGACGGCTCAGTCGAAGCCGTCTTCTCAGGATCGGATGCAGCGGTCGCCGATATGCTGGCACGCTGTAAGTCCGGACCGTCTGCAGCCCGCGTCGACGGCGTGGCGGTATCGGAGCGGCCAGCGGGCGATGACCTGCCCCAGGGCTTCGACTTCCGGCCCACCACCGAGTGATCTCCTTCGAAGCTCAGTCGTCGCGTGTATCTTCACCACTAGCGCCGCGCGGCTCCTTCTCCCCGCGTGCGGGGAGAAGGTGGGGAGAGGGGCAGGTTCTGGGTGATGACGCCGCCCGCGCTGCATCGTTCGCGGCATCGCTTCCGTGTGGCTAGCGTCGTGCGGATGCTGCCCCCCACCCTAACCCTCTCCCGTAAGGACGGGGAGAGGGAACCCAGCGTCCATCTCGCTCCCGGCTCAGGCGTAACGGGCCGCTTCACGGCGCAGGCCGTTGATGATGGGCTCGTAGGCCTCCTCGTCGCGGGCTTCCGGATAGACCATGTAGACCGGGTAGACGAACTTGCGCGCCCGCTTGGGAATGCGCAGGCGGCCGCGCGCAACCAGCGTCTTAACCATCCGCAGCGGGAAGTAGCCGGCGCATTCGTTGGTCAAAACGTAGTCCAGGCTGATAGGGCCGATGTCGAGATTCAAGCCGGGGTTCGTCAGCTCCGGAAAGGCGATCGCATGGTCCTGCTGGAAGTCCGGCCCCCAGTCGATGAAGACGTAATCGCCCGATGCCCAGCGTGACGGCGCCTTGGCGGACGTCACCAGCACGAACTCCTCGTCGAACAGATGCTCGATCATGTGCCCCGGCGGCTGCAGCGGCCGGTACATGACCGCCAGGTCCAGCGTGCCCTCGATAAGGCGCTGCGTCATCACCGCGGAGATGCCCTGGTAGGCCGAGACGGCGATGTCGGGGATGTTGGATCGCATCCACGCGATCCACTTGATGAGGAACCCGTCCCATAGTGCGACGGGCGCACCGACTGACAGATGGTCGCGGTGCTGGTCTGACAGGCCGACTTCGAGCTGCGCGTGCTGCCAGACGCGCACAAGCGCAAGCGCGTGCTTCTGAAACTGCTCGCCGGCGTTGGTGAGTTCGGCACCTGACTTGGAACGTTGGAAGAGAGGACGCCCCAACATGTCTTCGAGGCCTTTGATGCGCCCCGACACAGTCGATTGGGTGATGTTCATCTTGCGCGCAGCGTCGATGAAGCTGCCGGTCTCTGCGACCATCAGGAACGTGCGAGCGAGGTTGATATCCATCGGGATCACGCATCACGAAAAACCACCGGAAATCTATCTATCGGAATCTTCGATAGTGGTCACCGGAAATTTCCGTTTGAAGGTCAAGTTGAATTGGCGCAAATAAACCTTGCGCGAACTTCGAGTCGCGCGCGATCCCGAATTATTCGGGTCAACAACTGAAGGACGATGACAATGAAGGCGAAAGCGAAAGCCGCGAAGAAGCCCGCTGCAAAGGCGAAGAAGGCTCCGGCGAAGAAGAAGAAGTAACGAGTTTCGTTCGAGTACGATGGGAGTGGCCGTGATGTCCTTCAAGGCGTTCTCGGCCGGCGCATCGGCAGTGTTCCTCCTCGCAGCGTCCGCTCAGGCGGGTTCGATCACGAATCGGGATGACAAGGACCACAAGGTCACGGTCATCGAAGGCGAGGCCAAAAAAGACCATGTTCTCAAGCCCAACGCGGCTCTTGAGGGCATATGTCCAAAGGGATGCCTGATACGCCTCGACGACAACGCCGACGATGACCCGTACGAGCTGGAAGGTTCGGACAGCATCTCGATCGATGGCGGAGAACTCTGGCAGGAAAAGGTGGACGAGCCTGATGCACCTTCCTCAGGTGCGGATGGCCAGACCTCTCGAACCGCTCCGGCCCCCTGACACTCGAACACAATGGTCAACGCCCGGGTCCGCGCAACGCGGAGCCGGGCGTTCCATTTTGGAACGGCGCTTCAGCCGTCGCGAGCCTTGATGATGACCTCATGGCGCGGGTCCGGCGCGTCGAACACCAGCCCGAAGCGCCGCTCGAATGCCGCGCGCAAGGCGTTGTCCACATCTTTCATTCGAGCTTTGATCCCGAGCTTCTGCAGGCTGGTCACGCCGCGATCGGAGATCCCGCACGGTACGATGCCGGCGTAGTCGGCCAGGTCCGGTTCGACGTTGAGGCTGATGCCGTGCAGGCTGACGCCGCGCCGGATGCGAATGCCGAGCGCTGCGATCTTCGCCTCGTCGCCTTGAGGCTCGTCGACCCAGACGCCGATGCGGCCCTCGATCGTCCTTCCGTTGACACCAAGCGAGGCCAGCGCGTCGATCACCCAGGCTTCGAGACCTTTTACGAAACCGCGCACGTCACCTCCGAAGCGCGAGCGCACGTCGAGCATCAAGTATGCCACCCGCTGGCCGGGACCGTGATAGGTCAGCTCGCCGCCGCGACCCGTCTTGTGCACGGGAAGACGCGCGGCATCAACGAGGTGTTCGGGCTTGGCGCTGGTGCCCGCAGTATAGAGTGGCGGATGCTCGATCAGCCAGACCAGTTCCCCCGCCTCACCAGCGGCAATGCCCGCCGCGCGCTCTTCCATGATGGCGAGCGCATTCTCGTAGGCGGTGAGGCCTGTGCTCGTTGCCCAGGCGACGGGTTGGGGCGTTTCAGATGGCATCATCCACCGCAGGTTTCGCGTTCGTGCCACGCTTGCAGCATCTCCGCATCGGAGTAACGCCCAATGCCGGGCCTTGATCCAGCACCTTTTTGCCCGCAGCAAGGGGCCCGGCGCGAAGCTGCGAAACGGGAGCTTGCAAGCCGCGCAAACCTCTGTTAGTCGGACGGGCTCCGGCGGCTTTACGGCCCCGGTTCAGCGCTTTGACCCTCTGTCAGGTCATCGTCGCGGTAGCGGTCATGGCGGAACTGGTAGACGCACTACCTTGAGGTGGTAGCGGGGCAACCCGTGGAGGTTCGAGTCCTCTTGACCGCACCAAATCCTTCTTACCTTCTCGATGAGGCTGAGAACCCTGAACGGGTGGGCGATGCCGGCGGTGCGATAGCCGGCATTTCGCAGGTTAGGCAGGCAATTCAATCCCCACCCTGCGGGTACGGCAAGAGCGGGCGCGCGCCCGCCTACCGGCCAGCCGCACCACTATCGATTGACCAGTACGTTGGCCACGATGGTGAAGTGGCGCATGAGTTCGGAACGCAACGGGTCGGCGAGGCCGATTTGGTCCATCGCCTTCCCCATGCATAACAACCAAGCGTCTTTTGCTTGTTCGTCTATTTCGACGTGCGCGTGCATTTCGCGCACGTTGGTGTGCCCGTACTTCTGCGCGTAGAGAGAAGGGCCACCCAGAAATCCGGACAGGAAGTTGAATTGCTCGACACGCGCGTGCGGCACGCCATGTCCGAGTTTATGCAAGCGCAACAATCGGGCGCCCAGAGCGTCATGTTCAATGATGTCGTAGAACGCTTCGATCAACTGGCGGAGCCTGTGCTCCCCCAACTGATAATACAGGGTCCCGGTCGACCTTGGGCCAGATCCGTACGCCGCGACTTTCCTGTCATTTGCATTGACCATGCCTGCACGACCCGGTCACGGTTGAAGTCTGACGGTCCAGCGCTAGACGTCCAGGGTGTTATCACGTTCCCATTGCGTGAGATGTGACGCGTAGGAATTCCACTCCTGGCCCTTCATCTTAAGGAAGGCGGATGCGAAGTCTTCGCCAAGCATCTGCTTGAGCTCGGTGTCCTTGTCGAAATTGCGCAGGGCATCGAGAAGATTGAGCGGCAGTTTCGGCGCATCGGTAATCGTATGCCCAAGCTGGTACATGTCGATGTCGCAGCGCTTGCCCGGATCAGCCTTCTTGTTGATACCGCTAATGCCGGCCGCAATGATGACGGCCTGGAGCAGGTAGGGATTGGCGGCACCGTCAGGAAGCCGCAGCTCGAAGCGGCCCTTGCCGGGCACCCGCACCATGTGCGTCCGGTTGTTGCCGGTCCAGGTAACGGTATTGGGAGCCCACGTGGCGCCCGAAACCGTCCGCGGCGCATTGATGCGCTTGTAGGAATTGACTGTCGGGTTTGTGATCGCCGACAGCGCCTCTGCATGACGCATGATGCCGCCGAGGAAGTGATAGCCCTGCTGTGACAGGCCCATCTCATCCTGGGCATCGTGAAACATGTTGGTCTTGCCGGACTTATCCCAAACAGAGATATGGGCGTGACAACCGGTTCCGGTCAGGCCCAAGAAGGGCTTTGGCATGAACGTCGCGCGCAAGCCGTGCTTCTCCGCAATCGAACGCGCCATGAACTTGAAGAACGCGTGGCGGTCAGCCGTGATCAGGCTGTCGTCGAAGTTCCAGTTCATCTCCCATTGGCCGTTGGCGTCTTCGTGATCGTTCTGATACGGCTCCCAGCCCAGTTCGATCATGGCATCGCAGATCTCTGAGATCACGTGATAGCGGCGCATGAGCGCCTGCTGATCGTAGCAGGACTTTGTTGCGGTATCGGCCTTGTCCGAGATCTGGGTTCCGCACGGCAACGTTAGGAAGAACTCGCACTCGACGCCGGTCTTGACGTGAAGGCCGAGTTTGGCGGCTTCGGCAACCAATTTTTTCAGGACGACGCGGGGCGCTTGCCCAACCGGCTTGTCATCCATCACGAGGTCAGCCGCCACCCAAGCGACTTCCTTTTGCCACGGAAGCTGCATGACCGAATCCGGATCGGGGACCGCAAAGAGGTCTGGATGCGCTGGCGTCAGATCCAACCACGTCGCGAAACCCGCAAACCCAGCACCATCCTTCTGCATGCCGGCGATGGCCTGCGTAGGCACGAGCTTGGCGCGTTGGCTTCCGAATAGATCGGTGTACGAGATGAGAAAGTATCGGACGCCATTCTCTTTTGCGAAGGCGGTGAGGTCCCGTGTCATTGTGCGTTCCCCTATATTTTTGCTCTTTTGCTAAGAAAATGGGCGGTCAAAGACCGCCCATCCCCGGTATCCAATTCGTTCCCGCCAGCGGCACGCGCGCCATCGCGGCTGCCTCGATGGTGAGGGCGCAGAGATCTTCCGGCTCCAGGTTGTGGATGTCGTTGTGGCCGCAGGCGCGGGCGACGGTCTGCAGTTCCAGCGTCATCACCTTCAGGTAGTTGGCGAGACGGCGGCCGGCCTTGACCGGGTCGAGGCGCTGCATCAGCAACGGGTCTTGTGTCGTGATGCCGGCCGGATCGCGGCCCTCGTGCCAGTCGTCGTAGGCGCCGGCGGTGGTGCCGAGCTTGGCGTACTCCGCCTCATTGACGGGATCGTTGTCGCCGAGCGCGACGAGGGCGGCGATGCCGATGGCGACGGCGTCAGCACCAAGCGCGAGTGCCTTGGCGACATCGGCGCCGTTGCGAATACCGCCGGAGACGATGAGCTGCACCTTGCGATGCATGCCGAGGTCCTGCAGCGCCTGCACGGCAGGACGGATGGCCGAGAGGATGGGCAGGCCGACGTTCTCGATGAAAACTTC
Source organism: uncultured Pseudomonadota bacterium (assembly GCA_963846845.1). Taxonomy (GTDB): domain Bacteria; phylum Pseudomonadota; class Alphaproteobacteria; order Rhizobiales; family Hyphomicrobiaceae; genus JAKAXS01. Next base: position 12,254 of record CAWJXQ010000004.1, read on the forward strand.
CTGCGTTGCCGCGGTGCCGCCCTGCATGCCGTCGAGCACGACGACGTCAGCGCCGGCTTTCACGGCAAGGGCCACGTCATAGTAGGGACGCGTGGCGCCGACCTTCACATAGATCGGCTTTTCCCAGTCGGTGATCTCGCGCAGTTCCTGCAACTTGATCTCGAGGTCGTCGGGGCCGGTCCAATCAGGATGGCGGCAGGCCGAGCGCTGATCGATGCCCTTGGGCAGGTTGCGCATCTCGGCGACGCGATCGGAGATCTTCTGACCCAGCAACATGCCGCCGCCGCCCGGCTTGGCACCCTGGCCGACGACGACTTCGATGGCGTCCGCCTTGCGCAGGTCGTCCGGGTTCATGCCGTAGCGCGAGGGCAGATATTGATAGACCAGCGTCTTGGACTGGCCGCGTTCTTCCGGCGTCATGCCGCCGTCGCCGGTGGTGGTGGAGGTGCCGGCGATCGAGGCGCCACGGCCGAGGGCATCCTTGGCGTTGGCGGACAGCGCGCCGAAGCTCATGCCGGCGATGGTGATCGGGATCTTGAGCTCGATCGGCTTCTTGGCGAAACGGGTGCCGAGCGTGACGGAGGTGGAGCAGCGCTCGCGATAACCTTCGAGGGGATAGCGCGAGATGGACGCGCCGAGGAACAGCAGGTCATCGAAGTGGGGCACCCGGCGCTTGGCGCCGCCGCCGCGGATGTCATAGATGCCGGTCTGGGCGGCGCGGCGGATCTCCGACAGCGTGTAGTCGTCGAAGGTGGCGGACTTGCGGGGCGTCACAGGCGGGTTGTGATAGGTCATCAGTAAGCATCCGCATTGTCGATATTGAAGTTGTAAAGCTTGCGGGCAGAGCCGTAGCGCTTGAACTCGCTGGTCTTGACGCCGGTGACGCCGGCCTTGTCGAGCAATGCAGCGAGCGCGGTGTGATGCTCGTCGCGCATGTCCTTTTCGATGCAATCGGCGCCGAGGCTCTTGACCGTACCGCGCACGAACAGGCGTGCCTCATAGATGCTGTCGCCGAGGGCATCGCCCGCGTCGCCCAGGACAACGAGGTTGCCGCTCTGCGCCATGAACGCCGACATGTGGCCGATGCTGCCTTTGACGACGATGTCGATGCCCTTCATCGACACGCCGCAGCGCGACGATGCGTTGCCCTCGATGACGAGCAGCCCGCCGCGGCCGGTGGCGCCGGCGTACTGGCTGGCGTCACCCGTGATGCGGACGCTGCCCGACATCATGTTCTCGGCGACGCCTGGACCCGCTGAACCGTGGACGGTAACGGCGGCCTGCTTGTTCATGCCGGCGCAATAGTAGCCAACGCTGCCGCGGACATCGATGGAGATGGGCGCATCGACGCCAACTGCTACAGAATGGTAGCCACGCGCGTTGAGAATTTCCCAAGACGCGTCCTTCGTTCCTGGACCTACCTGGTGAAGCTGCTGGTTCAGCTCACGCAATGACGTCTGTGCGAGATCCACCGTGCGCATATCGAGGCGCTGCTGCATTGCCTTATCTCTCCCAGAAATAAACTGTAGATGGCTCAGGTTCCCATACGCGCGCTGCCTCGATGCCTGGCAGGTTCACGAGTGCGCGGTATTCCGAGCCGAAAGCGACGTATTGATCGGTCTCCGCCATGACGGCCGGCTTGCAGGCGATCGGATCGCGCAGGACACCGAAACCGTTCTTGGTACCGACGACGAAGGTGAAGAAGCCATCCAGATCCTCGAGGCTCTTGTTGAGTGACTTGCCCAGGTTCATTCCCTGGTTCATGCGCCAGGTGAGATAGGCAGCGGCCACCTCTGTGTCGTTCTGCGTCTCAAACGTCATGCCGTCATGGATGAGCTGGCGTCTCAGATTGTTATGATTTGAGAGCGAGCCGTTATGGACGAGGCACTGGTCTGCGCCGGTGGAGAAGGGGTGCGATCCCATCGTCGTCACGGCGGACTTGGTCGCCATGCGCGTATGGCCGATGGCATGCGTGCCGCGCATTTCGGCCAAATCGAATGCCTTCGAAACGTCGGTCGGATACCCGACCTCCTTGTAAATCTCGATCGCAGAGCCCGTCGCCATGATCCGGATCGACGGCAGCGTGCTTCGAATGAATGCCTTGGCGCTATCGAGGCTTCCTTCGGGGACGAGGAGCACGGCGTGCGTTGATTTCACACGAATGCTGACATCTCCGCCGACGGCCTTGGCGACCTTTTTCTCCAAGTCCGCGAAATCTGTTGCAGGCTGCGCTGACTGCAGGGTGAGCTTGGCTTTGTCGCGGACGGTGTCGCCGTAAACCGCAAAACCGGCACTGTCCGGCCCCCGGTCACACATCGTCCGCAGCATCTCGGCGGTGAGGGCGCCGAGTTGCGGCTCCAAGGCCTTGTCCTTGAGAAATAGTCCGACAATCCCGCACATTTGAAACGCTCCGGAAATGCGCTGTTGGAGCTAGAGCTGTAGAGCCAAATTGCCGCAGTGTCAACCAACAAGAAGAAAAATTACCCATTAAGAAAGAGGCAGCGTTATCAGAGACATGAGCGAAAATAATTTCTCAAAGAGAAAAAATATTGACACAAAGGATTTAAACCCCATGATGTGGGACGCGGCATTTTGACAGGCCGCACTGTGGATTGTTACGCCAAGCCTTTGATACAACACAAAAAAGAATTGCCATTGGCATGTCAGGGGTTGGGCGGTCTGGATCTCTAGGGGAGAACCTCAATGAGCCTTGCTAGCGGCATCGCGGTCGCATCCGAAGCACGATCGCTACAAAGAACAATCGACTGGAGAGGCGCGTTTTGGGTGGCGAGCGGGGTGCCCGCTCTTGTTCTGTTTTCGATCGGCGGCATCGCAGGAACGACCGGCAAGCTGGCGTTCCTGGTGTGGGCCGCGTCGATGATGATGGGCTTCATCCAATCGTTCACTTACGCGGAAATTGCAGGGCTGTTTCCCAACAAGTCTGGTGGCGCATCGGTGTACGGCGCCGCGGCGTGGGTCCGTTACTCGAAGTTGATTGCGCCCCTGTCGGTCTGGTGTAACTGGCTGGCTTGGTCACCGGTGCTATCACTCGGCTGCTCCATCGCTGCCGCTTATATCCTCAACGCGTTCGCACCAATTCCAGCTGCAGACTCTCCGGAAGTTCTCGCTTGGATTAAAGCCCATGCAGGGAGTGTCGCAGCAGATAGTCCGCGTGTCGTCGAATGGCTTGCCGCAAACGCCGGGAAGACCGCGGGCGATGCGATTTCCGTGCTGACCTCGCTGGACGCTGTTAGCGCCCTCACACCGGCGGTCAGATCCTGGTCGCTGTTCGCGCATCAGCTTGGGCCCGTCAGCTTCTCGCTAAACGCGGTCTTTTTCATCGGCGTCGTCCTGATGCTCGTCACGTTCGCCATCCAGCATCGCGGCATCCTCGGCACGGCCAATGTGCAGAAGTACATCGGTCTCCTGGTTATCATTCCAATGTTGATCGTTGGCGTCGTTCCGATACTGACGGGCCAGATCAATTGGGACAACTACACGCCGCTCGCTCCCCTGAAGGCAGCCTATGCACCTGAGCTCGGGACATGGGATGTCGGCGGATGGACGTTGATCCTGGGCGGCATGTTCATTGCGGCCTGGTCGACCTATGCGTTTGAAACCGCGATTTGCTACACGAGCGAGTTCAAGAATCCGAAGACGGATACCTTCAAGGCCATTTTCTACTCCGGCCTTCTTTGCCTGCTGCTCTATACGTTGGTGCCGTTTACGTTCCAGGGCGTGCTCGGCCTCGACGGCATGCTTGCCACGCCGATCGTCGACGGTTCGGGCGTCGCTGATGCCATGGGTAGAATGGTCGGTGGCGGTGGATTTGTAACGTCCATCTTCGTGATGTTGATGATCTTCGCGTTGATGCTGTCGATCATGACCGCAATGGCGGGTTCCTCGCGCACCCTCTACCAGGGCTCGGTCGATGGGTGGCTGCCCCGCTATCTCAGCCACGTCAATGATCACGGTGCGCCAACCAGCGCCATGTGGACCGATCTGATCTTCAACCTCGGACTGCTGGCGATAGCCGCGGCAGATGCCACGAGCTTCTTCTTCATCCTCGCGGTATCGAACTGCTGCTACATCATTTTCAACTTCCTCAACCTCAACTCCGGTTGGATTCACCGGATCGACAACGGGCACATTCCTCGTCCGTTTAAGGCGCCCACGCTGCTGCTCGGCTTGGGTGTGTTGTTCGCCTTCGTCAATGCCATGTTCCTGGGCGCCGGCGCCAAGGTCTGGAATCCGGTCGCGCTGTGGGCAGGGCTCATCGCGGCGGGCTTGATCATCCCCGTGTTTCTCTTCAGGCACTACGTCCAGGACAAGGGGCGCTTTCCGCCGAACATGCTCGCAGATCTCAACGTCACAGAGCAGGACCTTCGCGTTCGCAAGGCCGGCATCCTGCCCTATCTGACTTTGCTGCTCGGCATCGGCGTTGTCCTGGCGGCGAATTGGTTCTTCCAACTTCCAGGCTGATGTTGCGGCGGCGGAGCTTGCTCCGCCGCTGCCTTGCACTTCGCCGTGCTGAACGGAGCCACGCTGGCTTTATTTCCGTGCTCACTCCGTCAGGAGCCAAGCTCACTCTTTCAGGAGAATGCCATGCTGATCGATGGGATTAAGAGCCGGCCGAAATATCCGGGCCTGACACCCGACGCGTACTCTCGCCATCACGTCTTCGTAGCGGACGGAGAAGGCGCACAAGCGATCCTCGACCTGTTTTCCAAATCGGCGGCGGAAATCCAGGGCCAAGTCGTGATCGTCTACGCCGAGACGGTCGCCGGCAGTTCAGACTTCACGTCCGCGCTGGGAACGTTGCCGGTCGAGGTCGTTCATGCGCTGCCGTCCATCGTTACGGCAATGTCGCGTCTTGCCGGGATTCTCGCAAATGCACGCGTCAATACGCGGTTGTACGCAGCTGGAACCGAAACGATGATCGGGCTGGCCGTCCAGCTTGCCGTCGCGTCTGGGTTCGACGCCCAGGCGGTGCTGACGGAACATCGTGGTTCAGCGGCCAGGCGCGTCCAGTGCGTCCATTGCAAAGGCTTCACCGAGAACGTCACCACGAATGTGGTGACATGCGCACATTGCGGCGAGCATCTCCTGGTTCGTGACCACTATTCACGCCGCCTGGCCGCGTTCCAGGGGGTCTCCGCGGATGCCGAGGAGCCTGGGGTCCTCCCAGAGATTGTCGAGGTCTTTAAATGAGCGACGGCCAAATCTCCGTTCGGGTGGCTCGCGTCGAAACCGTTGCGGAACGCATCAAGCGCGTGAGGCTCGTCAGCAAGGACGGTGGGCCTTTGCCGATGTTTTCGGCAGGTTCGCATATCGTCGTCACGATGCGTGAGCCCAACCGGACGATCAAGAACGCCTACTCGTTGATGGGCCCGATCGGCGACACCGAAGGCTACGAGATCAGCGTCCTGCGTACGACCGCAATTCGCATGGCGGCTCCAAGTTCGTGCACGAGCATCTGTACGAAGGGTCCGTCATTTCGATCAGCCACCCGAGCAATCTGTTTTCGCTTGATCTGCGTGCCCGCAAGCACTTGCTGATTGCCGGCGGAATCGGAATTACGCCGCTGATGTCGGCCATGGCGGATCAGTTGTCGTTGCTGGCGTTATCAATTCGAGCTCCATTATTCGACGCGCACGCCGAGATCCGGAGCCTATGTAGGTGACCTGAAGGCACGCTACGGCCAGCGGCTGCATCACTATCAGACCGTCTCCGATCTCCGGATCGATCTGCCCAAGCTGCTGGGACAACAGCCTCTCGGAACGCATCTCTACGTGTGCGGTCCTGACGCCATGATCGAACATGTTCTGACCCGAGCCAAGGAGATGGGCTGGCCGGATAAAACGTGCATGCCGAACACTTTCGGCGCACCCAAAGGCGGCGCTCCTTTCGTCGTGACGCTGGCCCGGTCAGGGCGGCAAAACCGTAAGCGTCAGGGAAGACGAGACCATTCTCCAGGCCCTTGAAGCAGCTGGCCTTGGAGCCTCCGTTCCTGTGCAGGGGTGGTGCGTGTGGTCAGTGCGAAACGCGGCGTAACCGCGTGCGACGGCGTCATTCAACACTACGATCACTATCTTTCCGAAGAGGAAAAGCAGGCGGGCGGGAAGATCATGATCTGCGTTTCCCGTCTGCGCGGCGCGCAGCTTACTCTCGATATCTGACGAACAAGCGTCAGGAAGGAGGATGCCATGAACCAGGAGTTCCAGAAAGAAGACGTTTCGCGACGATTTCACGTTCTCAACAGCGCGACGGCAATCCATCGCCGCTTCCCCTTCCCGTTCTGGGAGGACAAGTACATGTACTCCGTCAACATCGAACCTCACAAAGCGGGCCGGCCGGTCGGTGTTTGAGTTTCCGATCGACATCGACGAGCACTACGTCTCCGAGATGGCGGACCGTGCCATCGTCCTCAAGGAGGATCCTCTGCGCTGCCAGGCGCTGCCGCACATGATGTTCGCGCAATGGGACTTCCTCGAGCTTCTGATGACGTCGATGGCTCGCGACTATCCGCAGTGGTTCTCACTGGTCACCGAAGGCGACAATTGGCACTGGATCAACCGGCCGCTCGGCATCGACCAGAAGTTCGTGTTCGGCGATGCTTCGACGCTGCCGTACGAGCCGATGGAATACATGGGCCGGCAGTGCCAGGGCGACTTCTCCTTCCAAGATCAGCGCGACGGCCAGCTCTGGATGGACGCCGGCATCATTACGACACAGGCCGACTGGTCTCTCGACTTCGATGTCGGCATGAACTTCATGGAGTGGCACGGCCCCGTGCCGCTGGCGCACGACATGAAGGTGTTCGATCGCGCGCTGAAATTCTTGCTCAACCTTCAGCTTGGCCAGCCCGTTCGCCGCCTCAACTGGACGATGACGATCAATCCGCGTCTCGATACGAGCCCCGAGAACTATAACAAGTGGGGCAAGGATCGCACGACGGTGACGCCGAGAACGTCGGCGACAAGGTGCATCTGCGCGTGGAGTTGCAAGGTTTGTGGCGGCTGCCGCGTTCGAACGCGATCGTGTTCTCGATCCGCGGCTATCTGATCAAAATGCGGGAACTCGTCACGGTTCCCAAGTGGGGGCGGCGCCTGCATCGCGTGCTGGGATCGCTCCCGATGGAGCTGATCGATTATAAAGGCATCACCCGCTATCGCGATACGACCCTCGAGTGGCTGTCGAAGTACGACGATGGCTTGCCCACGTCGCCGGGCGGCGGCCCGGATTGAGATCGAATGCCGCCGATGCGGAAGCTACGGCTGCGCAACCGCTGTAAAAATTACTTACTTGGAGGAAAAGACTATGTCGTCACACTACGTCAGTCCATCCTCAGTGATCGCCATCGAGCGCTTGGGTCCGATCTTGCCCAGTCGTGGAACGACATGGCAATTCCGCAGACCTACGCGACCAATCCCTACGATGAGGTCGCCGCCTCACGAAGTCGCGCCGGGCTCATCGAAGTCACGGCTCTCAAGATGTTGAACGTCTCCGGGCCGCAAGCGACCGCGTTTCTGAATTATCTTCTCACGACGGACCTGTCGAAAGTTGCTCCGGTCAATCTCACATCTCGAACATCGTCAATGACGCTGGCTCACTCATCGACGACGTCCTGGTGTACATCGACGGGCCGAACCAGTTTCGCGTCTCGCACGGCGGCGGTGCGCTGGAGGAGGCAGTCGCAGAGGTCATCGGAAATTCGACGCCACATGCGTGCGCGATAACGACGTCCACATTCTCTCTCTGCAGGGACCACTGGCGCTGGACGTGTTGTCGCCCCACACGCCGGCAGACCTCGGCAACCTCGGCTACTTCAAGCATCTGAAGACAACTCTGTTCGGTCGCGACGTCTCGATCGCGCGCGGCGGCTATTCCGGCGAGCGCGGCTACGAGGTGTTCTGTTCGGAAGGGATGCACCGTTCATCTGGGATTCGATCCTCGCAGCTGGCGCACCGCAAGGGCGTCATGCCCGTCTCGTGGACATGCCTCGACATCGTGCGCGTCGAGTCCGGCCTTCTGTTCTTCCCGTTCGACATGACACACGGCGACACGACGCCGTGGGAAGTTCGTGCGGATTGGACCGTCGACCTCTCCAAGCCGGATTTCCGCGGCAAGGGCGGGCGGACGACGCAAGGGCAAAGAGCGGTCTCTGATCGGGGCTGGAGGTCGATACGAACGAGGCCGTGACGCCCGGCGCCAAAATTCTGCCGGCGGTCACGAGGTTGGCGTGGTGACGAGCACCTGCTTCAGCCAACACCTCATGAAGTCACTCGCCATGGCGCAGATTGAACCGTCTCACACGGCTCGGAACGGCCGTGGAAATTCACGACGGCGTAAAATCCTACCCGGCGACAGTTGTCAGGATACCGTTCTATGACCCGCTGCGCCTCCGAACCCACCCGCTATCGGAACGCTAACCTCATGTGAAAGTCTCACGACGGTTTCCTCCCGTGAGACGTTCAACCCTGCCCGCATGCGTACCTGGATAACTCCAGGTTCCCCCAAGGGCAGCTCCTGAAGAGCCCAACAGTTGTTGGGCTCTCTTTTTTAAGACTGCAGAGCGGGCAGCGCGCTACGGGCCATCGCGCAGAGCTCCCGGGGGAGGTTCCCCAGTTCCCGCTGGCGGGCGACGAGCGTTAGCGTCCGTTTGAATTGCGGTCCAGGTAAGCGCGCCATCATCACTGCGGATTTTCCGAGCTTGGCCTCTGCCAGACAAAGCGGAGTCGATATTGCAAAACCGTCTCCATTTGCGACGCTGGCAGCCACAGCGTGAGGGTTATCGAATTCGATAGTGCGCGGCGGCACGATACCGATCCTGCGCAGATGCCGTTCGATCTGTGAGCCCGTCTGAGACCTGGCGCTGAACCGGATAAACGGCAGTTCGCCAGCCAGCGCGGCAAGCTTCTTGAGCGAATCCGGCGCTTTGCCGGCTCGCTCCCATCAGAAGCACGTAAGGCTCGCTCGCAATCTCCCACCGCTCCAGGCCCTGCAGGTCCTGCAAATCGTCGACGCCAAGGAAGATATCCAAGCGGCGCGTCAGCAGGTCACTGGCATGGGTGGCGGTAAGTCCGGAAAGAATTGAAACCTCACCGGCGCGGAGCTTCAGGAAGGTAGCCACCGGCAGCGACAACGTGCGACTGAGGGAATCGACAAGACCAACGCGGATCGATGGAACCTTGCCATGCTTGGTTTCCCGCAACAGCGCGGGAATCTCCCGTGCTTCGGCGATGAGCACGCTGCCACGCTGCCGCAAGACCTCGCCCGCGACCGTCACCGCCAGTGGACGAACATCGCGATCGAAGAGGGCGCTGCCGACTTTTCGTTCCAGCTCCGCAATGGCCAGCGAGACGGCAGGCTGGGTCATGGCCAGGGCACGGGCGGCACCCGACATCGAGCCGCTGTCGCACACGGCCAGAAAGATTTCCAACGATCGCAGATCCAGGGGGAGGGCCAAGTTTCGCTCCAGCCGCTACTATAAGGCGGACTTATATACCGTAACGCAGGCGCCCGGCTAATACTTAAATCAAGCCGGCACTGGAGCGTAAGCATGCAGCCATATTCGATATTTTCCGTCTTGCGAGAGTTCCTTGCGCGGTCACCGCGGCTGGGCGCCCACGTGGCGCGAAGCCGAGCCGAAGCCCGACTACGACATCATTATCATTGGCGGCGGCGGACACGGCTTGGCTACGGCCTACTATCTTGCCAAGCAGTACCACCAGGCACGGATCGCCGTGGTCGAGAAGGGATGGATCGGCGGCGGTAACGTCGGGCGCAACACGACGATCGTGCGGTCCAACTACATGTTGGCGGGTAACATCCCGTTCTACGAGCTGTCGATGAAGCTGTGGGAGAATTTCGAACGTGAAATCAATTACAACGCGATGGTCAGCCAACGTGGAGTGCTGAACCTCTACCACTCCGACAGCCAGCGCGACGCCTTCGCGCGGCGCGGAAACGCGATGCGCATTCATGGTGTGGATGCCGAATTGCTGGACCGCGATGCCGTGCGCAAGATGGTGCCCTTCCTCGATTTTGATAACGGGCGGTTCCCCATCCACGGCGGATTGCTTCAGCGCCGCGGCGGTACTGTTCGCCATGACGCGGTGGCATGGGGATATGCGCGGGCTGCTGACGCCCATGGCGTCGACATTATCCAGAACTGCGAGGTCAAAGCCTTCAGGATTGCCAACGACGCGGTCTTGGGCGTGGAAACATCGCGCAGATTCATCGGGGCGAAAAAAGTCGCGCTGGCCGTCGCCGGAAATTCGTCGCGCGTCGCGCAGATGGCAGGCCTTCGCCTCCCGATCGAAAGTCATGTGCTGCAGGCGTTCGTAACCGAAGGGCTGAAGCCATTCATCGATGGTGTCGTGACGTTCGGTGCTGGTCACTTCTACATCAGCCAATCGGACAAGGGCGGCCTGGTCTTCGGAGGAGACCTCGACGGCTACAATAGTTACGCGCAACGCGGCAATCTTCCAGTGGTCGAGGATGTCTGCGAAGGCGGCATGGCGTTGATGCCGCGCATCGGCCGCGTCCGTCTTCTGCGCTCGTGGGGCGGCATCATGGACATGTCCATGGACGGAAGCCCCTTCATCGACCGGACCCCGATCAAAGGGCTCTATTTCAATGGCGGCTGGTGCTACGGCGGGTTCAAGGCGACCCCGGCATCAGGCTTGTGTTTCGCGCATCTGATCGCGACGGACCAATCGCACGAAGCCGCGAAACCTTACCGCCTCGACCGTTTTGCGACTGGCCATGCCATCGATGAAAAAGGGATGGGCCCGCATCCCAATCTGCACTGACCCGGAAGGAATTTGAAAATGAGAATCGATTGTCCGTGCTGCGGCGAGAGGGGCCATGAAGAATTCGTCTACCACGGGGACGCCACAGTGACCCGTCCGGACAAAGACAGCCCAACGGCTATGGCCGATTTCACGCGCTACGTGTTTGAACGCACCAATCCGGCCGGTCTGCACCGTGAGCTTTGGTATCACGCGGCCGGTTGTCACGCGTGGCTGGTGGTAACGCGCAACATCGCAACGCACGCCATCAGCAGCGTCGAGATCGCCCGGGATGTTGCGATCGAGCGCAACAGTCAAGCCAAGGAGATTGCGTAATGGCCTGGCAGCAACAGCGATTGCCATTCGGTGGAGTAATCGACCGGAAAAAGACGGTCTCATTCACGTTTGACGGCAAGCGATATTCCGGCCATCCGGGCGATACCTTGGCGTCGGCGCTCATTGCGAATGGCGTCAAGCTTACAGGCCGCTCATTCAAGTATCATCGCCCGCGCGGAATCATGAGTGCCGGCTCGGAGGAGCCAAACGCCCTCGTCGAACTGCGCACTGGCGACTATCGAGAGCCAAACACCAAGGCCACGATGGCCGAACTGTTCGACGGCTTGCAGGCCAAGAGCCAAAACCGTTGGCCGACGCTGAATTTCGATCTTCTGTCGGTAAACTCATTGTTGTCTTCGGTGTTCGTAGCCGGTTTCTACTACAAGACTTTCATGTGGCCGGCGGCGTTCTGGGAAAAGCTGTACGAGCCGGCCATTCGTCGCGCGGCAGGTTTAGGCCGCGCGGCAGATGGTGCGGACCCCGACAGTTATGAAAAGGTCACCGCGCACTGCGATGTACTGGTCGTGGGTGGTGGACCGGCAGGCCTTGCGGCCGCAGCGAGCGCTGCCGCCTGCGGCGCGCGAGTCATTATTGCCGATGAGCATGCCGCGCTCGGCGGCCGTGCCGTCGATGATAGTTCGACAATCAATGGCCGGCCAAGCGCGCAGTGGGCCTCTGAAGTCGAAGCCGACCTGTTGCAGCAGCCCCATGTCGAGGTTCTCCGGCGCACTACCGTGTTCGGCAGTTATGACACCGGCTCCTATGGCGCCCTCGAACGCGTAAGCGACCATCTGGCCTCGGCGGCGCACGGCGTACCTCGGCAGAGACTTTGGCGCATCGTCGCCAAGCGCACGATCCTTACGGCCGGGGCAACCGAACGCCCAATCGTTTTCGGCGGCAACGATCGCCCCGGTGTGATGCTGGCTGGTGCCGTTCGCAGCTACATCAACCGTTTCGGCGTCGCGCCGGGACAACGCGCAGTCGTTTTCGTCAACAACGACTATGGGGCAACAACGGTAACGGATTTGATGCGCGCCGGCGTCGAGGTCGCTGCGTTGGTGGACTCAAGGAAGAAGCCCGGTGAGGCGGTGCGCAGGATCGTCGCCGAAACCAAGGTGCCGCTGATCCCCGGTGCCGTCGTCATCGACGCCCATGGCGGAAAAGCGATCGAAAGCGTCACAGTCGGATATGGCGACGGCGAAACGCTGACGATCGATTGCGATCTTTTGGCGGTCTCCGGCGGCTGGAATCCTAACGCTCAACTGACATCCCATCTTGGCGGGCGGCCGGTCTGGGACGAGAGCCTCCTGGCGTTTGTTCCCTCGGTCCTTCCGCCCAATATGCGATGCGCAGGCGCGGCCGCAGGCGAGTTCAGCTTGAAGCGGACGCTTGAGAGCGGACAACAAGCTGGACGACAGGCCGCAGTTGAGTTGGGCTTCTCCAGCGTTGTCGCCACGCTCGCCCAGGCAGCGGACGAAAGCACGGCCATCGAGGCGCTGTGGCGGGTTCCGGACGCGCGTGGCAAGGCTTTTGTCGATCAGCAGAATGACGTGACGGACCGCGATATCGCCCTGGCCGAAAGGGAAGGCTTTCGTTCAGTCGAACATCTGAAGCGCTACACCACGCTCGGCATGGCGACAGATCAAGGCAGAACCGCGAACGTGAATGGCCTTGCGATCATGGCCGAACTCACCCAACGCACGATTCCGCAGACTGGCGTCACGCTGGCGCGACCGCCGTACACGCCTGTCGCCATAGGCGCGCTGGCGGGTAACCACAGGGGCAAAGACTTCAAGCCCGTGCGGCTTCCGCCCTCCTACAACTGGTCCGCCGAGCAAGGCGCTGTGTTTGTGGAGACGGGCCTTTGGATGCGGCCGAGCTACTACCCGCGTGACGGCGAGAAGGACTGGCTCGCGACGGTTGTTCGCGAAGTCAACACGGTGCGGAATTCTGTTGGTGTTTGCGACGTCTCGACCCTGGGCAAGATCGACGTGCAAGGCCAAGACGCCGGCACGTTTCTCGATCGCATCTACATGAATGCATTGAAGGCGCTTCCGGTCGGCAAGGCCCGCTATGGCGGGATGCTCCGGGAGGACGGCATCTTCATGGACGACGGCACGATCGCGCGCTTCGACGAGAACCACTACTTCGTCACCACCACGACGGCCAATGCGGTCAAGGCATTCCAACACATGGAGTACTGCTCGCAGTGGCTTTGGCCCGAACTCGACGTGCAGGTGATCTCGGCCACTGAGCAATGGGCCCAATACGCAGTTGCAGGTCCGAAATGCCGGGATCTGCTGCGCAAGATCGTCGACCCTGAGTTCGACATCTCCGACGCGGCGTTTCCTTTCCTCCAGGTCGGGAAGATCACGGTCTGCGGCGGCATCAAGGCTCGCCTCTATCGCCTTTCGTTTTCAGGCGAGCGGGCATTTGAAATCGGTGTTCCAGCGCGATACGGCGATGCACTGCTGCGGCGATTGATGGAAGCGGGCGATGAGTTCGGCGTCTGCCCTTACGGCGCGGAAGCGCTTGCCGTGATGCGCATCGAGAAGGGGCATATCAGCGGTCCGGAACTGAACGGTACCACCACGCCGCGCGACCTTGGTCTCGGCGGCATGGTCTCAAAGAAGAAAGACTTCATTGGCAGCGTACTGGGTCAACGCGCTGGCCTTGTTGATCCGGCTCGCCCGACGCTCGTTGGCTTCCGCCCGGTCAACCGGTCGGCCAGGCTGCGATCCGGTGCACATCTGTTCGAGGCGGATTGTCAAACGTCGCCTGCAAACGACCAAGGCCATCTGACCTCTGTCGCCTATTCCCCAACGCTCGGGCATTGGATCGCCCTCGGCCTGATCAAAGGCGGCCCAAAGCGGATCGGAGAAATCGTGCGGGCCTATGACCCCATCAGGAACGGCGACGAACTCGTAGAAATCGTTGCCCCGGCATTTGTGGATCCAGAAGGAGCAAAAGCTCGTGACTGACCTTGCATTGGCTGCCTCTCCGGCAATTTCCAGATCTTGCCTGATCAAGAACGGCGACATCACGCTCGACGTTCGCGACGGTCTGACGATCGCGAGCATTGCTTCCGGACGAAACAAGGGGGCGCTGCTCAACGCGGCGATCCGGGAGGCCTACGGTATCGAACTCCCAACTCTGCCGCAGCGGACTGTAGGGCCTGGCGGGCTCGAGTTGATTTGGAATGGGCCGCATCAATGGCTCATGATGGCTCCGCGCGATCGCGGTCGGGATCTCGAACAAGAGCTTCAGCCGGTTGTGGCCGGCCTCGGAGCTGTGACTGACCAATCCGATGCACGGGTGGTGATCAGGGTATCGGGGCGGCGGGCGAGGGATCTTCTGGCGAAAGGCGTGACCATCAATCTCGAACCCAGTGCATTTTCGAAGAATGCCGTTGCAATCACATATGCGTTCAATATCGGCGTTGTGCTGTGCCAGCACGATGCCACCCCGGCATACGATTTGGCCGTGTTTAGAAGCTTTGCCGATTGCCTCGCACGCCGGCTTAGGCATTCGGCTGAAGAGTGGGATCCGGTGCCGGCTTGAGAGATCAGCTCGCGCAGGGGCATAGCCGTGCCGGCAGGGCAGGGGAGGAGCCACGTCTAACCAACAGAATTGACCGAATGACTGCGTCTGAAAAAATCGGATATATGGTCGGTCCAGCACGTCCATACGTTCAATCGGTCGCAGAAAAACCTATCGATGGCTCAAAAACCCAGAAGCGCGGTCGCGTCTGCCCTTGCAGTCGCCATGCGGGATGTTGGGCTGAGTTCCAAAACGGTGATCCGCGTCGGCTTTCTGGCGCCTCTGACGGGTGCCCTCAAGTCCTGGGCCGTGCCGGGGCTCAACGGCGCCATGATCTGGGTCGATCGCATCAACAACGCGGGTGGGTTGAAGGTCGGCAATCGAAAATACATGATCGAACTCATCCAGTTCGACACCATGTACCAACCAAGCCTGGCCCTGCAGGGCGCGCGCAAGCTGATCCTTGAGGATGGTGTAAAGCTCCTGCTCATGATCGGGGGCGATGATATTTCGCCTGAGTTGAGACGGCTGGTGAGCCAATACCGGATGCTGGTCGCGACGCTGCTGCCAAGCGATCTCTCTCCGGATTCGCCTACGTTGGTCGCTCCAAGCGAAGTCCACCCGCTTTACAACGTAACCGGTGTCGACTGGCTGCGCCGCACCAAGCCGCATCTCAAGACTGCGGCGATGTGCGCCCAACGCGACTTGCTGGGGCTGCCGTCGATTGCGACGTATCGAGCGGCCTTCGAAGCGGCGGGGATCGAACTTATCGAAGAATGCCTGTTCGAACCCGACTTGGAAAACTTCGGCTCCGTTGTGGAGCGATTGATGGCGGGTTCGCCCGATATTCTCTGCTGGGACACGGTTTACGAGCCCTTCGTCCATGCCTTCACGGTCGAAGCGTTCAACCGCGGCTTCAAAGGCCAGCTGATCTCTTGCACGTGCGACAACTATCCTGAGCTTATTCAGCGAACCAGCCCCGACTTCATGGAGGGGTTTGTGTTTCAGTTTCCCGATTTTGACGATCCCCGGCTCAATGAGCCGCAGATCAATTTCGATAACCCCAACGCCTTTTATGAGGAGTTCTGCCGGCGCTTCCCCAACTCGTGGAGTGCGGTATCGTGGGAATACGCTTCGACGCTCGAGCTGTGGAAGTCTGCCGTGCAGCGGGCAAGAACGTTCGAGCCGTTCTCCGTTCTATCCATGATGAAAGTAGGAGGCGTTGGCCATCACGCCTTCGGCGAGGCGATGTGGTGGGGCAAGGACCTCTTCGGAATCGACAACGCTCTCGTCGGTGATTGGCCCGTGGTCGCAATCGAGAACGGGAAGGCGCGCATACAAGACTTTGTCTCGATGCAGGATTGGTGGACGGCGCACAAATCGACGCTTGTCGGCCATTTGCGCGCTCTGGACCTGATGTGGGATCAGCGCGAAACCCTTGCGGCATCGACCTAACCTGCGTGTCCCATCACGACTCGTAGATCATGGTCTCATGCGTGCTTGAGACATGAAGCGTGATCAGCTCGACAGCCGTTTCAACGTTTCTTCGTTCGATCGCATTGAAGAGCGAGCGGAACAGCTGCTGATTGTTGCGTATCCTGGCCGGTGTCAGCATCTCCCGGCGGCTAGCGGCCCATTGTGGGTGGCGTCGCACCTCGTTCAGGATGGCGTACATCGCGACGATCAACGAATTGTGCGTTCCACGCGCGATGACCATCATGATCTCTTCCTCAATCGCCGCGAACGTTGCAGCTTCGGTCACCACCGCTTCCAGCATCGCGACTTGTTGAGCCAGTTCGGCCAGATCGCGCGAGGACATGTAAATGGTTGCAAGGCGGACCATCTCTGGCTCGATGATTGAGCCGGCGATGTTCATCGCAAAAGGCGACGCCGTCTCGGCGAGTTGGCTGATTGTGGGAAATCCTGCCGATATGGCTGCGGCGGCAGCTGCCTCTGCTGGTTCAGATCCCTTGAAGCTGACGAATGTTCCGCTGCCCGGCTTTCGCATGACCACGTCGTAAGCCGCGAGAAAGTCGAGCGCGTGCCGTATGCTCGCGCGGGATTGCTTGAACTCAGTGGCGAGGTCACGCTCCGCGGGGATCCGCGTTCCGTACAGGTAGTGCGACGCTGCGATGCGATCGAAGATCTTCGTCGCTATTGCTTTCACCTCGACCGGAACGAACGGGTGTCTTGTAATGTCTGAGATCCAGGGGGGCTGCATGCTCGATCCTCGTTTGCTTCAGCCGCAGTTCTTGCGCTCGGAGTTTTCGGCCCCGATACAATTGGGGAGCAAGAGCACCACCAACTTCACGGCGCTCTCCAGCCGGGGCCAGAATGGGATGGATTGTTTTTCCGCCTCGACGATCGCCGAGCACGCCCTTGCCTTCTCCTCATAGTGCGAGGAGCCCGCAATAGCTGAACCAATGTTGGTCCCACCTTCTGCGTATAACGCGCCGAATGTTGATGTAAGTCTGTCGCGGAGCTCTCGACAGTGAGCTGAGAGCAAGACCGGGTTTGCGGCAGGCTCGGCCATCAGGCTGTTGAACCGGTCGATCTTCCAGCCGGTCTCGCAGAGCTGCGCGTAGCGCTTTCGACGAAGCCGCGTGAAGGTGCTCGTATCGCTCGCGGCAAGCCTGAAATGGAAAGACGAACTGGTCGGCTCTATCGGCAGGTCACGCGTCTCGATCGCCTGCGTCACCGCGCGCCATGCTTGATCAGAGACGCGGAATGCATCGCGGGCCTCGGCAAATCGCTGCAACAAGATAGTGCCGGCCGCCAAGTTCGAAGACGCAACAGCGGCTATGGCGATGCAGTGTCCGCCATCGGCGAGAAGACCACTCGCATCAATCCACGCTTGAGCCGCTTTTTGGTTTTGGCCGTTGGCAATGAAAGCGAAGCCTTCGAGCGTGGCGTCCGCCCAATTATGCGTTAGCTGCCGACCGTCACCGATTTCCATGAGGATTTTTCAAGTCCCGCAGTGTTGAGCTAACACGCGAATGTACCACGACAAAGTTTAATTGCAACCAAATAGATACCAATAAAAACCAAAGTAGTCTCGCGCCGCACCATTCTTCATAACCCGATCAAATAACGCTTTTTTCCGATTTCGCAGGTGCGAACAAGTCATTCGCGGCACCAAAACGCACAGTTTTCCAGCTTGCACGCATATCACGCATGCGTAAAATGCAGACATCGGGAAGCAAGTGGTTTTATGTGGTTTAAATTGGTTCCTGGGGTCTTGTTGGCGGCACAGCCGCGAGCGGGCAGCGACACGGAGATCTAGAAGCCGCTTTTTTGAGGAGCCGCCGATGGCCGTCCAGGCACCCCTTGCTGGTCATGCCCCGCAAGACCTTTCCGCATCAAGTGAGCTTGTCAGGGCAATCGACTGGAGAGGCGCTTTCTGGGTCGCCAGTGGCGTTCCCGCTCTCGTCCTCTTTTCGATCGGCGGTATCGCGGGCGTTGCCGGCAAGCTCGCCTTCCTCGTCTGGACGGTCTCCATGATCATGGGGTTCATCCAGTCATTTACGTACGCAGAGATCGCTGGCCTCTTTCCGAACAAATCCGGCGGCGCGTCGATCTATGGTGCAGCAGCGTGGGTTCGCTACTCAAAGATCATCGCTCCTCTTTCAGTCTGGTGTAACTGGTTTGCCTGGACACCCGTGCTGTCGCTCGGTTGCTCGATCGCCGCCGCCTACATCCTCAACGCACTTGCGCCGGTCCCTCCCGCGGACTCCGCGCAGGTTGCGGCATGGATCGGCGCCCACGCCAACTCCCTAACGGCTGATTCAGCCAGGGTTGCCGAATGGCTTGCCGCCAACCAGGGCAAGGCTGCCGCAGATGCCATCAGCGCGCTCTTGTCGGCTGACGCGATCGCGGCGCTGACCCCTTCGATCCGCAGTTGGACGCTTTTCCAAGGCACGCTGGGGCCAGTATCTTTCTCGTTCAATTCCGCCTTCTTCATCGGTGCGGTGCTCATGTTGATCACCTTTGCCATTCAGCACCGCGGCATTCTCGGGACGGCAAGCGTTCAAAAGTTCATTGGGCTCGCCGTGATCATTCCGATGTTCATCGTCGGCGTGGTTCCCATTATCACGGGCCAGATCGATTGGTCGAACTACACGCCGTTGACGCCCCTGAAGGCGGCCTACGCACCCGAATTAGGCGCGTGGGATGTGCCCGGCTGGACTTTGATCCTCGGCGCCATGTTTATCGCGGCCTGGTCGACGTACGGCTTTGAAACCGCAATCTGCTACACGAGTGAGTTCCGTGATCCAGGCCGTGACACGTTCAAGGCCATCTTCTACTCGGGCCTCCTCTGCCTCGCGCTGTTCACGCTCGTGCCTTTCACCTTCCAGGGTGTGCTGGGCCTTGAAGGCATGCTCGCGCCATCGATCGTCGACGGATCGGGTGTGGCAGAAGCCATGGGCGCCATGGTGGGCCACGGTGGCTGGATCACCAGTCTCCTTGTGATGATGATGATCCTTGCATTGATGCTGTGCCTGATGACCGCCATGGCTGGCTCTTCGCGCACGCTTTATCAAGGCTCGCGTGACGGCTGGTTGCCTAAGTACCTCAGCCACGTCAACTCGCACGGTGCGCCCACGGCCGCAATGTGGACGGACTTGCTGGTGAACTTGGCGATCCTTGCGATCGCATGCGCCGACGCGACGAGCTTCTTCTTCATCCTCGCCGTTTCCAACTGCGGTTACATCATCTTCAACTTCCTCAATCTGAATTCCGGTTGGATCCATCGCATCGACAACGCGCACGTCCACCGCCCCTGGCGGGCGCCGACGTGGGTGATCGCGGCTGGAACCGTCTTGGCCTTCGTCAACGCGGTGTTCATGGGTGCGGGTGCCAAGGTTTGGAATCCGATTGCGCTGTGGGCAGGCCTGGGCACGGCAGCGCTGATCATCCCCGTGTTCTTGTTCCGCCACTACGTGCAGGACAAGGGCGTGTTCCCCGCGCACATGTTGGCCGACCTCGGGCTGACGCAGTCCGACATAAATCGCCGTAAGGCGGGCATGCTGCCCTACCTCACCCTCATCGCAGGTTTGATCGCGGTGCTGGCGTCCAACTGGTACTTCCAGCTCCCTGCCTAAACACCAGACGTCACGGACGGACCGAGGCAAACGCCTCGGTCCGCAAAGCCAATCAAGCAAAGCGTCGAACCGACAGGTTCGCAGAGAAATGACGGAGCCTACAATGAGCAACAGACAATCTGCACTTAACGATCGCCACATTGCCCTCGGCGCGGATCTTGGTGTCGCGTCATGGAACGGCATGCCACTCCCGCAGAACTACCGGACGGACCCCTATGAAGAGGTGGCGGCGGTCCGCTACCGCGCCGGCTTGTTCGACGTCTCCGCGCTGCGGATTATCAACGTCTCAGGCAAGGATGCCCTGGCGTTTCTGAATCATGTCCTGACCTCGGACGTTTCGAAAGCCAAGCCTGGCGATTCCCATATCTCGAACATTGTCGACGAGAACGGCGCGCTGATCGACGACGTCATCGTCTATGTCGACGGCCCGACCGAGTTCCGGATCTCGCATGGCGGCGGCAACCTGGACAAGGCGTTCGCAGCCGAGGCCGGCAAGTACGAAGTTAAAGTCGAGGGCGACGACGACGTCCACATCTTGTCGCTGCAGGGACCGCTAGCGCTTGACGTCCTTGCGCCGCACAGCCCGCTCGATCTGGCAGCCCTTCCTTATTTCCGGCACGCAAAGTCGAAACTTTTCGGCAAAAATGTCCGTCTCGCGCGCGGAGGCTATTCGGCGGAGCGCGGCTATGAAGTGTTCTGCTCGGCCAAGGATGCGCCATTCCTTTGGGACGAGATCCTCAAGTGGGGCAAGGATAAGGGCGTGATACCGGCGTCTTGGGCGTGTCTCGATATTGTGCGCGTCGAAGGCGGCCTGCTCTTTTTCCCCTTTGACATGACGCACGGCGACACGACGCCATGGGAAGTCCGCGCGGACTGGAGCATCGACCTCAAGAAGCAGGACTTCATCGGCAAAAGCGCCCTTACCGCCAAGAAGGGTAAAGAGCGCTCGCTCATCACCGGTCTCGAGGTTATCGCCGATAAGGCTATCACGCCCGGAGCCAAGGTGCTGGCAGGCGGCAAGCAAGTTGGCGTCATCACCAGCACCACTTACAGCCAGCATCTCATGAAGTCGCTGGCAATGGCACAGATCGAGCCCTCGCATACCAATATCGGCACCGGGTTACTCGTCGTCGATGAATCCGAATGGCCGGCAACCGTGGTCCCGATGCCGTTCTACGATCCATTGCGCCGCCGCACGCATCCTGAGGGCGCAGGAGCCTAGAACGAGACGCTTTCGTTATCAGGACCAACGAAAACCCACACGAACCCGAGCGAAAGGGAATGTTATGAAACAACGCATTGCAATTATCGGTGCGGGACCAAGCGGCCTCGCAATCCTTCGCGCCTTCGAAAGTGCGCGCCAGAAGGGTGCTGAGAATTCCCGATATCGTCTGTTACGAGCGGCAGAGCGACTACGGTGGGTTGTGGAACTACACCTGGCGCACTGGCATTGACGAGTTCGGCGAACCAGTGCACGGCAGCATGTATCGCTATCTGTGGTCCAATGGGCCGAAAGAGTGCCTCGAGTTCGCCGACTATTCGTTCGAGGAACATTTCGGCCGGCCGATACCCTCTTATCCGCCGCGCGCCGTGCTGCATGACTACATCAAGGGTCGTATCGACCGTTCCGGCATCACCCACTACATCCAGCTCAATCACGCGGTACGTTGGGTGACGTACGACGCAGACACCGAAACGTTTTCCGTTGCGGTCAAGGATCTAGCGACAGACACCGTGACGACCGAGGAATTCGATTACGTTTTCGTGGCATGCGGACACTATTCCACGCCCATCACAGCGGAGTTTCCCGGTCTCAACAAGTTCCTGGGCCGTACGCTCCATTCCCACGACTTCCGCTCCGCAGACGAGTTCGCCGGCAAGGATGTCTTGTGCATCGGTTCGAGCTATTCGTCCGAGGACATCGGCATTCAGTGCTACAAATACGGCGCTAAGTCCGTCACGTTTTGCTGGCGCACGAAGCCGATGGGGTTCAAGTGGCCGGAGACGCTAGACGAGCGCGAGCTGCTGGAAAGAGTCGAAGGCAAGACCTGCTACTTCAAGGACGGCACGAGCAAAGACTTCGACGCCATCATTCTTTGCACCGGGTACTCCAATCACTTCCCATTCCTCGACGATGCGCTGCGCCTGAAGTCGCGCAATCGGCTCTATCCGTCAAATCTCTACAAGGGCATTTTCTGGTGGAACAATCCGAAGTGCATGTATATCGGCATTCAGGATCAATATTACACCTTCAACATGTTCGACGCGGAAGCCTGGTACGCACGTGATGTCGTGCTCGGGCGGATCGCGCTGCCAAATCCCGGCGTCATGATGGATGATATCCAGAAGTGGATAGCTACCGAGGAGAAGGTCGCCGATGCCTTCGAGGCAATCGATTTCCAGACCGAGTTTGTTCGCGACCTCCTGAAGGCGACGGACTATCCGCGCCTGGATGTCGACGAGGTGGCAAGGATGTTCAAGGTATGGGAACACCATAAGTCCGATAACATCCTCACCTACCGCGACCAGGCGTTCAAATCGACCCTGACCGGTACCCTGGCTCCCGTGCACCACACGCCGTGGCTCAGTGCGCTCGACGACTCGTTGGAGACGTTCCTCAATCAACGGTCCACTCAAGCCGCGGCTGAGTAGCAAGCACAGACCAGCGCCGGCCGCGATAGCGTGGCTGGCGCCTTCTTGCATTGGGGTACCATCATGACCGATACCGTCCTCGCCTCACGCGCGCGTCCGAAAATCTTCGCGGCAGGCACGCCATCTCTCGATCCGGGAGTTGAACGCTTCGTGCTGAAAGGTGGCGGAACAGCCGCCTTCGAACTCGATACCGGAGACCGGATCGAGCTCAGCCCGCTTGAAGGCGGTCAAGCTGTCGAGGTGATGGCGTTTGGTGCGGGTGGCAAAAGCGATCTGGCCGCCCTCGGGCTGAAGGCCAGTGCCAAAGCCAGTGGCATCCCGAAAGCCCTCGGGTCAGATGACGAAGATGCAGCACGTGTCCGCTTTGGCTTGTTCAGGCGTGGGCTGGATATCGGCAGGGCGAAAGCCGCGATCGTTCTTGGTGCCGAAGCTATGCCGGGCGATCTCGTCAGCCTGCAGGCGCACAAATCCGTGTTTGCTGTGCTCGGCGCGCCTGCGACGCCGATGGTTGTCTGGGACCAGTCCCCCGCCACCGACGTGTTGGTGTTCATTCAGCGGGCAAATCCGCGATCGAATGGCCAGGCACGCTTGCCCGACCCTATCGCCGAGCCCCGTCTCGATCTCCGCGTGAACGTTGCCAGTGCGGAAAAGTTTGAGGTCTTCGCAGGCGAGTACATCCAGATCATCGATGTGCAGGGACGCCAGTGTTCCGACTTCCTCGCCTTTAATCGCAAAGCGCTCGACGAGGGGCGGACGCAAGGCTTGGACGCGGTCACGACACGCACGTTGAACGGCGCTGCTTATCCCAAGCCTGGCCTGCACTCAAAATTCTTCGATCAGGATCGCAACCCGCTGGTTGAGATCGTGCAGGATACGGTTGGCCGCCATGACACCTTCAACCTGGCATGCACCAACCGCTACTACGAGGACATGGGTTATTTCGGCCATCCCAACTGCACGGAGAACTTCAACATCCAGTTGCGGGACTATCCGATCGGCGACCACATGGGTTGGCCGGCGATCAACTTCTTCTACAACACCAACGTCGACGCCCATAACAACATCTGGTCCGACCAGCCCTGGTCCCGGCCTGGCGACTATGTCGTCATGCGCGCGCTCTCCGATCTCGTGTGCGCTGCCTCGTCATGCCCATCCGACATCGATCCTTCCAACGGTTGGCACCTGACCGAAATTCACGTGCGGGTTTATCGCAAAGACGCACCCTTCAAACGCTCAATTGGATACAGAATGACAGCTGATGCCGCCGTCCAGGTCACTCGCGAATCCGGATTCCATCCGCGCACATCAGCGCTGACGCGCAACTTCGGGGAATATCGGGGCTTCTGGGTTCCCCACTGCTTCGCCAATGCAGGAGCCATCGAGGAATACTGGGCATGTCGCGAGCGCGCCGTGGTGATGGACCTGTCGCCGCTGCGTAAAATGGAGGTGCTCGGTCCCGACGCGGAAGAGTTCCTTCAGGGCATCGTCACGCGCGACGTTCGCAAGCTGTCGGTCGGCCAGGTCTTCTACACGACGATGTGCTACCCGCACGGCGGCATGGTGGATGACGGCACCCTGTTCCGCTTGGGAGACAACAACTTCCGTTGGATTGGCGGAGACGACGCCAGCCTCATCTGGTTGAAGGAGCAGGCGGCGAAGTCCGGTTTCAACGTCAATCTCAAGACGGCAACCGCCGAAATTCATAATGTGGCGGTTCAAGGCCCGCGCTCCCGCGAAATCCTGCTTCAGTTCATCGAAACCCCGCCGGGCCGACCGACGATTCAGGAACTCGGGCTGTTCCGCTTCACGACCGGCCGCATTGGCGGGCACTCGGGCATTCCCGTGCTCATCTCGCGCACGGGTTACACGGGTGAACTAGGATATGAGCTGTTCTGCCATCCCAAAGACGCGCCCGCGGTTTGGGACGCGGTCATGAAGGCCGGCCAGCCGTTCGAGATCCAGCCGTTCGGTTTTGACGCTCTCGACATGGTTCGCATCGAATCCGGTCTGGTCTTTGGCGGCCACGACTTCAATTCCACGACTGATCCGTTCGAGGCCGGGATCGCATTCACGGTACCGCAGAAGAAGGAAGAGGATTACATCGGCAAGGCCGCGCTGGAAAAGCGTCGCGCCAATCCACTGCGTAAGCTCGTTGGTCTTGAGGTGGCCGGCAACGAAAAGCCATCGCATGGGGATCCGATCTTCGTTGGCCGTGCGCAAGTGGGCATTGTTACAAGCGCAATGCGCTCACCGCTTCTGAAAAAGACATTGGCCTTCGGCCGCGTCGACACGGTCCACTCGGAAACGGGTGGAGCATTGGAAATAGGCCGGCTCGATGGCATGCAGGTGCGGCTGAAGGCGACAGTTGTACCAATCCCGTTCTACGATCCGAAAAAGGAACGGGTTCGGATGTAGCCCGGCCGCCTTGCACTCAAACTCATACGCAACATCGATCAACGAGGATTAAGATGACGGATATTTGGTTCCGCGCAGGCGAAGCAACAGTGTTGGCCTCCGAAGGCCAGGTTACGGACGCGATGCCTGAAATTGTCATCGGTTCCGTCAAGGGCCCCGTTGGCACTGCGTTCGCATCGATGATGGGGCAAACGATCGGTCACACCCGCTTCTTTGTGATCCGCGACCTGAACCAGATGGTGCGGCCGGCAACGATGATGACCTCGAAGGTTACGATTACCAACGAGACGTACATCGGGCTGTTCGGCGGGGTCGTTCAGGCTGCAATCGGCGATGCGATCGTCGACTGCCTCAAGGACGGCACTCTACCCGCCGATATCGCCAACGACATCTGCATGATCATGACCGTCTGGCTCGATCCGCGCGTTGCAGACGACAAGAACTTGGACAAAAAGGATCTCTACCGCACGAACTACGAAGCGACCAAGATCGCCATCGGCCGTGCCATGAGGGGCGAGCCGACAGTCGCTGAGCTCATCGCCAACCGGAAAAAGATCACTCACTACGCGCTGGAGGGCGTGCTCGACTAGCAGCCGTCTTCCGTCTCTAGAGCGAGGGCGGCAGCCCATCTCCTAGCCGCTCTCGCTCCCTTTTACGACGCCTTACCAGCAAACGAACTACATGACCGCGCATACGCTAGCCCAGCCTAATGCTGAACCTCCGCTTTGGCGTCGCGCAGCATCCAGGCTGAGAGCACGGCTGCCAGCAGGGCGCACACGGTCGCGATTGCCGAGGTGATTTCGAAGGCGCGGACGAAGGCTGCCCGCGCCGTCGTCAATAGCTGGCTGGCCTCGACCGCCGGCAGGTCCTGCGCGGCGGCGATGGCTCCGCTCAATGTGCCTCGCGCCGCGTCCATCGCTTGCGCGGAGATGCCGGGGAAACCGGCGACGTCGTCCATCATCATACGGTACACGGCGGCAATGACACTTCCCAGCACCGCGATGCCAAGCGCCCCGCCGAATTCGAAGCTGGTCTCGGAGATGCCGGAGGCGGCGCCCGCGCGCTCGGGCGGTGCGGCGCTGATGACCAGATCGGTCGTCAAGGCACCGATCGGGGCCAGCCCCATGCAGAAGACGATCATGCCGATGAACAGAATGACCGGGCCGCCGTCATGGCCGAGCTGCGTGAGGATGGCGAAACCAATCGCCGCCAGCACGAACGCCCAGGCGACGATCGTGCCGTGCGCATGATGGCGGACGAGAACGGGTGCGAGCATCGAGCCTGCGGCAAACGTGATGCCCGAGGGCGCCAGAAACAGCCCGGCTTCCAGCGGGCTAAGTCCCATCACCAGCTGCAGGTACTGGGCAATGAAGAAGAATGTGCCGATGACGGTGAACAAGCCGAGCAGGTTCACGGCCAAGGCTGTCGAAAACGCGGGGCGGCGGAACAGCGCGATATCGATCAGCGGGTCTGACAGATGCTTCTGCCGGCGCACGAACAGCACGGTGAGAACGAAACCCAGGAAAATCGTGAGGAGCGGCAGCGCGGCCATGCCGTCCTCGGCAATGCGTTTCATGCCGTAGATGATGCTGAGCACGGCGGCGAGCGACTGCCCGACGCTGATGAGGTCCATGCGTCCGGAGTTCGGATCGCGGTACTCGGGCAACAGAACCGGTGCAAGCATCAGCAGTGCTGCCATCAGCGGGACGTTGATCAGGAAGACCGAGCCCCACCAGAAGTGATTGAGGATGAACCCGCCGATTACGGGGCCAAGCGCGCCTCCGGCCGAAAACGCGGCGACCCACACGCCGATGGCAAACGTTCGCTGGCGCGGATCGAGGAACATGTTGCGGATGAGCGAGAGCGTTGAGGGCGCCAGCGTCGCCCCGGCGATGCCTTGCAGCGCGCGGGCTGCGATGAGCATTGGCGCGTTCTGCGAGAACGCAGCCAGCAGCGAGGTGAGACCGAAGGCGGCCGCTCCGATCATCAGCAGCCGCCGGCGGCCGATGCGATCGCCCAGCGTGCCCATTGTGAGGAGTGAGCCTGCAATGAGAAAGCCGTAGATGTCGACGATCCAAAGCTGCTGCGACGCGCTGGGCTGCAAATCGATGGCGATCTGCGGCATCGCCAGATGCAGCACCGTCAGATCCATCGAATAGAGCAGGCATGGCATCGCAATGACGGCGAGGCCGATCCAGTCGCGCCGCGACGCCTTGGGAAATTCCGCAACAGGTGTCAGATCAGACATGGTGGAGAAGGGCCTCGGCCGATGATCGGCGTATTCAAGTCCGGACGTCTGGCGCACGAACTACCCCGGCTCCGTGCGCCGGCGCCATGGCGGTAGACGGCTTTTGCTGTCAAGTCCACCCCTGGGAACCGCCGTAATCTGTCGCTACACAGGTGGCAGTTGCTTGGGGTATTGCTTCTGGGCAATTAGCACCTCGTGCACGCCTTACCCTGGCGCCGCAGCGGCGGCTGGGCCATGATGCAACGCCGGCATCAAGCCGCGCTCATCCCAAGACTGGGAAAGGACAGACGCGTGACCTTCATGAGTCGTGAATGCCGGATCGTCATGTTCGCGATGCTTGGCTGGGCTGCGATGGCAATTCCGGCACTGACCGCCGAGATGACGGCGCGCGAAGTCACTGAGATGCTGTTCAAGGCTGAAGGCGAGGGGACCGTCGATCTATCGAAGAAGGATCTCACGTTTCTTGATCTCAGCGGCATAAATTTCAAGCATGCCAGCTTCGAAGGCGCGGATCTGCACGGCGTGGTTTTCAGTGACAGCAACCTGACAGGTGCCAATCTCAAGGGTGTCCGGCTCAATCTCGCGACGCTGACGCGGACGAATTTCTCCAACGCCAACCTCGAGGGCGCGTCGCTGCTGCGGGTGGCCTTCACCGCCAGCCTTGAGCCCAGACCCTCAGAGACACCACTGTTCATTGGCGCAAATCTCAGAGGCGCGCGCTTGCATTCCCGGCTCGACTATACGGACTTCACGGGGGCGGACCTTTCCGGTGCCCAGTTCGGCCCCGAGGATCCCAAGAACGAACTTCTGTTGACGGCGCGGCCGGTGATGAACGGGGCCAATTTCTCCCGCGCCAAACTGAAAGAGGCCGGCGTCCGTAACACGAAGCTGAGGTTTTCACGCTGGGTCGACGCCGACGCCGTTGGCGCCGACTTCACGGGGAGCGACCTTACAAATGCCGACTTCACTGGCGCAGACGTGACCGGGGCGAACTTCACCAACGCCATATTGTACGGGGCGATATTCACCGGAGCACGTGGCCTCGATACGGCCAAGGGACTAGACAAAGCCATCGACTACGACAAGGCGATGCGCTAGGCGCCATGGGAACGAGAGAGGGACGTCCGACAAAATGCTGAAACGTTCGATGATGCTCGCAGCGGCGGCAGCGATTGCGGGCTTTTCTTTTGCCGCGGCGCACGCGCAGGAAAACAAGCCCGGCGAGGTCGATACGGCTTTGGTCGTGTCGGTCGACGTTTCGAACTCGGTCGACGAACGCCGGTACCAGCTGCAGATGCAAGGCATCGCGTCGGCGCTCGAAGACCCTCAGGTGTTGGACGCCATTCTCAGCGGTGGCAAAGGCGGAATTCTCTTCACGCTGGTGACGTGGGCCGACAAGCCGAAGGTGTCGGTGCCGTGGATGCGCATTGCATCGAAAGAAGAGGCCGCGGCCGTTGCCGGAATGGTTCGGAAGGTTCCGCATCAGGGCGGCGAGTTCACGTGTATGGGGCTGATGATGCGGCACCTCGCCGACAAGGTGGTGACGCAGGTGCCCGCCAAAGCGACACGCATCGTAATCGACGTATCGGGAGACGGCAGCGACAACTGCAATCCACTGGAGCCGGTCAAGAGCGTTCGCGATGAACTTGTCAGCTACAACGTGACGATCAACGGGCTGCCGATCCTCGAAGGCAAGGAAGCTGGGTCCCTGGAAGCCTATTATAAAGAGAACGTCATGGGCGGCGGTGGCGCTTTCGTGCTCCCCGCCGAAGGGTTTGGCGACTTCGGGCGCGCCATCCGCCAGAAGTTCGTCGTTGAGGTCAGCGGCGGACAACTGCCGCCCCGGCAGCGCCGCGTCTACGCCTTCGGTGATCGCGATGGAGCCGCCGGTTCGCGCGTGAAGTGACTGCGGGGCGCCTGGAGTGCTTCCGGAAAAGTGCGCAGCGGTTTTCCGATAAGAAGCACGACGACGAATCCAGAGTGCTTCCGGATTAGTGCGCAGCGGTTTCCGACAACCAAAGATCAAGTGTCGTTTGCTTCATTGAAGAGCGAACGACGCGGGATCAGAGGTCCTTCACGTCGTTATTGACGCATTTCCACTTCTTGATTTCCCACGTCGGATGCTCGGCAGCCCATTTGGCAAAGTGCGGCTGCGCGTAGAGATAGCATCGCGCTGCGTCGTAGTTCTCATTCAGCGGCACGCGATGATCGCGGCAGACCTTTGGGTCGGCCAGCAGACACGCCGAAATTATGATCGACACCATTTTGGCAGCGCTCCTCGTTGCTTTTGTAGCGGGGCCGGCGATTAGAACTGCCCGATATACGTGCGCCGGAGTGATCCGGTTTTGCCATACGTCAACGATGGATCGTCCTGTAGGTAATTTGCATCACCTAACTGTTGCGTCACCGCAACAGGTTCGGGGCTGATTCGCGTTCAAAATGTGTCGGCAATTGAATTCTATTTCTGCGAGCGGTTAATAAAATCTTAGTAACTTGTGTATGTGGGGTTGATATGTTGCGTAAAATTTTCACGACGGCTGGACTTTCTATCGCGTTATCAATGGCTTCCATCGGCGCTGCATCTGCAGACGATTTTTCATCAGCTGATGCGTCAGGGAGGCTCAACTGGAGCGGAATTTACGTTGGCGCCAACGCCGGCTACGCATGGGGCGACAATTCAGTCGATCTCACGGGGTCGTCAGGGGCCATCTTCTACAAGGATCCCTTTCTTCCCGGCGACCGCCACCAGGATTTCGATGACTCCGACGGGTTCGTGGGTGGACTACAGGCAGGTGTCAACCAGCAGTACGGCAAGGTGGTTGTTGGCCTCGAGGCAGACGTTGCATGGTCAGGAATTGATGCCGAACTGACAACTGGCATTTCGGTCCAAGGCGCACAATGGGACATCACCTCCGAACTCGAGACGCTGGCAACGTTCCGTGCGCGTCTGGGGTACTTGGTCCAGAACAACTTGCTTGTCTACGCGACGGCCGGCGCCGCGTGGGGTGAGTTTGACGTCAAGCAGGCCACGACTTTCAAAATTCCGCCGCCCGATATTGCGGGCGGGCGCACCGGAGGTACGGAAGATCACTACGGTTGGACAATTGGTGGTGGCGCCGAACTGGCCCTCACCAGAAACTGGACGATTAGAGGCGAGTACCTTTACGTCGATCTGGGCAAGCAGGACTACGATTTAAAAGGTACGACTAAGCCGGGTGGCAGCGACCCCTACACTGAAACGTTTGCAGCAGAGTATCAGCTACATATCCTGCGGGCAGGCTTGAACTACAGTTTCTGATCAGCCGCAACGCGCAAAGTTTAATCGGACCGGCGAGGTACAACCGCGCCGGTCCAAGCTTTTTCAGCTGCTCCAATTAAGCCGTCAGCAGGATCTCGCCCTTGCCGATGGTGGCGAGGTCGCCAGAGATGCGGCGGACCTTGGCAGGCAGCGCCTTGGGAGCCAGGTCGCCAAGTTCGCTGGCGAAGTACCGCGAGATCAGGCGCAGGACGTTGAGGTCGTGCAGTCCAGCGTCGCCGAACGTCGGCAGCAGGCGTTCCACGCTCGGGCCGATCAACGTGCCGCGGCGCATCAGCGGGCCAGGTCCGGCGCCGAAGCCGGTCTCGGTCCAGAGCGTGCCACCCATCATGCGTGAGCCGGCCGACGGGCCGAACCGGCCCTTGGTGATGATGGTGCCGCGGCGCATGCGGTCACCCGCGCGTTCGCCGACATCTCCCGCTACGACGACAATCCCGCCCATCATGCCGAAGCGTTCGCCGACACGAGGCGCACCCACGAGGTCGCCCGCCGACTTGGCGAGAATGAGCCCGCCACGCAGGCCGCTGGCGAGATAGGGTCCGGTTGTGCCGCGAATGTCGAGACGGCCACCCTTCATCCGGCGGCCGGCGTAGGCGCCGACATCGCCCTCGACGATGAGCGTGCCCTGGTCGAGTTCGCTGCCGATACCGTCCAGGCGCGAAGAGGCACCCTCGATCACCAACGTATCGCCGGGCGTGCCGGAGATGGCGAACAGATCGCCCAGCTTCACGGGGCGGCGCGCCGTGCCGATCGCCAGGTTCTCGATTTCGCTCTGCGACATGGCGGCCAGTTTGGCCGGAGACAAGCCGGAGAGGTCCAGGCGCTGATCCGGTGCGGCCTTCAACTTGAGAGTGAGCGCGCTCATCAGACGAGCTCCTTCAGGTGATAGTGGTGCTGGCCAAGCTTGCCGCCGTAGTTGCCGGCCGAGATACGGGTGACACCCTTGCTGGCGCCCACCTCGAGCACGGCCTTGAGGCCCGCGCGCATGGCATTGGCCACGGCTGCCGAGGTCAAGCCGTCGATGACGATCTCAAGCACGGCAATCGTGTCGTCGCTGAGTTCGCTCTTGGCAGCGCCGCGCAGTGTGGGCGCAAAGGCGTCGTTCGTGGATGCGAACATACCCTTGTACTTGGCGCCGACCTTGGAGCCGGAGCGGACGATGCCGCCCGGGAAGGGCGTGATGACATCCGGCACCTGCGCAATGGCGTGAACGGCGGCTTCCGTCGTTTCCAACAGGCCGGCACGATCGCGGCCGAGGATCAGCATGTTGCCGCCGCCGACGGCGTCGGTCGTCATGCCGACGGTGTCCTCGCAGATGAACTCGCCGTCCATCACGGGAATGCGCCAGAAGCGGCGGTTGCCGAGTTTCTTGGCAGTCTGGTTGCCGTCGCCGAAGAACTTCACGCCGCTGGCAAGGGCGATCTTCTGTTCGGTGCCGAGCAGGCCATTGTAGCAAGCCGAGCCGGGGCTGGTCAGCACACACTGGCCGACGCGGTTCTTCACTTGCGGCGTCAGCGCGTCGGGCGAGAAACCGAACATCAGCACGCGAACGCCAGGCCGTCCGTCCGGCGTGTCGTTGGGCGAGACCTCATAGTCGATGCCGCATTCGGCGCCGCAGCCGATCACCGACGTGCCGAAACCGGTGACCACGGTGGCGCAAATGCGCGCCCACTTGATGGTATCGGCGGTGATGATGAGGCTCGAACCCGTCATGCCGAAGGCTTCGGCGAACGTGTCGTCGACGGTGATGCCGTTGATCTCGATGGGCTTGGATGTCACGGGGGTCAATTCCGGCACGGCACCACCTCGAACGGAGAGCGATCGCGCAGCAGGTGTTCCGGTACGGTGAAGGTATCGGGCGGGACGCCCCAACGCTTCTCGTAGGCGCTGTGCACATGACGCGTGATGCCCGCGTCATACTCCGGGTTGATCTGCAGCGTGCGGCCGTAGGTGGCGGCCAGTGGCTCGCCGTCGCGCACGATCGTCTTGCCGTCCTTCAACACGCGCACGGCTGCGCGGAACATTTCCGCCTTGTCGGCCTGCTCGCGATAGATGGCAACGTCGGCGATGGCGCCGCGGCCAAGGTGGCCGCGATCCTTCGTGCCGAGCAGCCGGGCGGGCGCGGCGCGCGTCATCACGGCGATCTCCGACAGCGTGTATTCGCGCGTCAGTTGCGAAATCGTGGTTGCCTTCATGGCGTCCTGCGGCAGGGCGGCGATGGCGGCTTCGCGCACGCCGCGATCCATCAGCAGGGCGATGAGATCAGGGTAGGCCGTGAACGGCCCGCCGTTGGGATGGTCGGTCGTCAGGAACACGCGCCAGGGATCGTCGATCAGCAGGAACATCTCCAGGCCGATCGCCCACTGCATGGCGTTGATCTTGCTTTTGGCGCGATACGTCAGTGGAACGACGCCGCCGCCGTTGCTGTCGCCGTCGCGCACGATCCACTTCTTCGGCTTGGCGCGCCGGCGGCTGTTGAACTGCGTCAGCACGTCGGACGAGATCGTGATCGTCGGGCCGAACATCACCTGGCCGATGTCGGCCGAAACGTTCGTGTGCTTGGCCATCGCCTCGGCGATCTTTACCGCGCCCGACGACATGCCGAGGTCGCCTTCCTTGGCGTAACCGTAGAACTGCAAGTGTGCCAGATGCAACGGCAGGCCTTCGGCGGACTCGATCGTGGCGACCGCGGTGTCGGCGCTGCCCGGCAGGCCGAGATTGCACGTGTGCAGGTGAAGCGGATGCGGCACGCCGAGGTCGGTCACGGCCCGGCGCAGGGCGTTGCCGATCTGGCGGGCGGAGACGCCGTATTCAGGCACGACGTCGTCGATATCGAATTTGCGGATGTTCTCCTTCAGCGCTGCGACGCCGCCGGGATTGATGGCCTTGGCGCCCAGCGCACGGCTGGTCGTCAGCGACCAGGCGACGTAGTCGCGGATCGCGCCGGCCGACGCGCGGTCGCGCAGCATGCCGAGCAGCACATCATCATTGCCGATGACGGTCAGCGCAGCGCGGTCGACGTAGGGCACGCATTCCAGCTCGGCATGCGTGGCCATCGCGTCGCTGGGAGCAACGGCCGGCTCGACGACGAGCGTGTAGCCCATCGACGCATAGAGCGCGCCGGTGGAAAACACGTCGAAGGGCGCGCCGGTCCACTCCGTCATCGGCTTTTCGACGTCGGCATAGCGTTCCGGCAGCAGCAGGCGGGCCGCGGCGGTGTTGGCGCCGACGACGTGGGTATGGATGTCGATGGCGCCGGCCATGACGATGCAACCCTTGGCGTCGATCGTCTCGACGTTCTTGGGGTCGGCAGGCTGGTCGACGATGCGTCCGTCGCTGATCCAGACGTCGCCGACGGCGTCGCGCTTGTGCTCAGGATCGATGACGCGGCCGCCGCGGATACAAATCGTGCTCACGCGCGGGCCTCCTTGGCAGCGAATTCGGATGTGATGGCGCGCAGCACGGAGGCGGCCGAGGGGCGCGAGCTTTGCTTGGCCGGCGTCAGCGCGGCGAAGGCACCCAGCTCCGCCGGTTCGATGATGGCGGCATGGTCGACACCGGCGACGCCAGTCTCAATCTGCACGCCGGCGCCGCGCAGCGGCTGGCGATGCGAGGAGATGACGGCGATGCGTGGTGCCTTGCTCGACCCAGTCGGGCACGGGCCGTTCCGATGCCGCGACCCAAACGACGACGTCGCTCTCGCCGCGTCTTCAGAATATTGGACGCGCCGTAGAGCCAGGGATCGTGCTGGGCGACGGCCTTGGCGAACGACAGCGGCGGCGGCAGGCGCGTAAGCGCCAGGCTCATGCGTATGAGTTCGCTCTGCCCGGCCGATGTCCCTAGCGGCAGCGCGGTCCAACGTGTTGT
Source organism: uncultured Pseudomonadota bacterium (assembly GCA_963846845.1). Taxonomy (GTDB): domain Bacteria; phylum Pseudomonadota; class Alphaproteobacteria; order Rhizobiales; family Hyphomicrobiaceae; genus JAKAXS01. Next base: position 46,526 of record CAWJXQ010000004.1, read on the forward strand.
GACCGACAGATCTTCGACGAGGCCGGCCAGTGCCATCCCCGTCAGTTCATCGAGGGCGCCGGATGAGAAGGCAGCGATCCCGTATTTTGCTGCTTTCAGTTTTTCAGCATATCCTACCAGCGTGGCATCGGCGGAAACCTTGCGGCCCGCCACGAGGGCGCGAAGCACGCCGATCGTCTCGAAAGCCGGGGCATTGCCGCTGTCGATGACGGACAAGTTCTGAATGTTGGGAGCCGTCGCCTTGGGGCCGATATAATAGAGTGCGCGGCCAGGCCGTTCTGCAAGCTTGCGGAAGGCCTCGTCGTTGGCGAGACCGGGGTTGAGCGGGCCAGTCAGCAGCACCGCGTCGGCCCGCAGAACGGCCTCGCCCTGCGTGGTTCCGATCCAGCCTTGATCCTGCATCAAGCGCACGTTCGTCGGCTCGGCGTGATCGAGCACGCCAGCAGCCGCGCGCGCCAGCTCTACCGCGGCAGCGGCACCAGCCAGATCGATCGCGTCAATGATGATGAGCGGCTGCCGGCTGGACCCCAGCGCTTTGGCAATAGCTCCAACAGCGGCACTGAGGTCCGCTTCCTTCCCGTCGATCCAACCGGTCATGCGTCAGGCTTCTCTCGTCCCTAGATGCGGCGGCACAACAGCACGTGTCGCGTGTGCTGACAACAGCAACATTCGACTTTCGGAGGAGCGATTTGGCGCGGGCGTCGTATTGCGGCCGTGATTGCCAAATGATTGGGCTGTCTTATATGTTTTCGCCCGGTGCGCAGAAGTTTGACCTTTGCGCAAAGAAGAAACCTTGGAGGAAATAGATGGTGAGAGCCGTAGCGTTCTGGTGTGCCGTGGTGACGGCCTTTGCTGTGGCGTTGCCGGCGTCGGCCCACGGCCCGACCCGCAAGAAATACGCCGAGACGATCGAGATCAATGCGCCGGCCGACAAGGTCTGGGCGGCGATCGGCAACTTCGCGGACTGGAGCTGGCATCCAGCCGTCGAGAAAACCGAAGCGACGGGCAACGCCGTCGATGCCACGCGCGTGCTGACGCTGAAGGGCGGCGGCGTCATCAAGGAGAAGCTGACCAAGCGCGACGACGCCAAGCGCACACTGTCTTACGAGATCACCGAAGTCGACGTGAAGGTGCTGCCCGTCAACCAGTACTCGTCGATCATCACGGTCACGGACGACGGCGGCAAGAGCAAGGTGGAGTGGAAGGCTGCGTACTACCGCGGCTTCATGCAGAACGACCCGCCACCGGAGCTGAATGAGGAAGCCGCTCAGAAAGCAGTCAGCGGCGTCTACAAGTCGGGCCTGGAAGCTCTCAAGACCAAGTTGGAAGCCGGTGGCTAAAGCCACTCCGACGACGCGTCAGGGGTCAGACCCGGGGTCTGACCCCATTCGCCGCGCCATCCGTATTCTAGTGCTGGCGATGCCGATTGGCATGGCGTGCACCTCGGCTTCCGTGGCCGAGCCGCCATCGCGCGAGGCGTTCGTCACCAACCAGGAAGGCAACTCCGTCAGCGTCGTCGACGTGGCGACGATGAAGGTGGTGAGCGAAATCAAGCTCGGCGGCAATCCCGCTGGCATTGCGCTTTCGGGCGACAGGAAACTGGCCTACGTCACGGCGCCGGAGAGCAAGGAAGTTTTCGTCATCGATACGCAGAAGCGCGAGGTCGTCCGCCGCTTTCCGGTCGGCCGGGGCCCACTCGGCATCGCCGCGCATCCGACAAAACCCGTCGTATATGTAGCCGACTGGTATGCCCACAAGCTGTTCGTGGTGGACCCTGAGGCTGGCAAGGTCACCGCTGAAGTGGCAACGGGAGACTCGCCATCGGGCGTAGCCGTCACGCCGGACGGCGCATTCGTGCTGACGGCCGATCGCGACAGCAATCAGATTTCAATCATCGACACCAGCACGTTGCAGCGCGTGGCAACCGTACCGACGGGAGACAGACCGTTCGGGCTTACGCTGGATGCCAGCGGCACGCGCGCTTACACGGCCAACGTGCGCAGCAACGACGTGTCCGTCATCGACATCGCACAACGCAAGGCCATCGCCACCGTGCCCGTTGGCCGGCGGCCATATGGCGTGGCGTTGGCTGGAGGGCGTGCCTTCGTTACCGACCAATACGCCGAGACGGTAAGCGTGTTCGACACGGCCTCCTTTGCAGCGCTGGGCAAGATTGACGTCGGCGCCTATCCCGAGGGAATTGAAACGTCTGCGGACGGCCAACATGTATTCGTAGCGTGCTGGGAAGCTAACACGCTGGAAAAAATCGACGTTTCAAGCCTAAAAGTCATCTCGACTGTGACCGTGGGCGATGGACCCCGCGCATTCGGCCGCTTCCTGCGTTAACGCGATTTAACGGGAATTGCTCTCGCCATATGTGCGAGATGTCCACGAGCCGGAACCAAGCCTGGATACCGCAATTGAAAATTTCATGAGGATTGCAGTCACCCGGCATCGGGCGCTAGAACCCTGGCAATCGGCACAAAAGTCAAAAAACTGCTTCTGGAGGATTCCCCGATCATGCTGCGCGTTCGTTTCCAGCTTTTTGCTGCCGCCGCGATCTTAATGAGCGCCGTCGCGGGCGCTGCCGCCGCCGAACCCCAAACCCCGGTGGAAGCGCTGTTCAACGGCAACCACCTCAAGCTGACCAAAGCCGGCCACGAGTTGAGCTATCGCTTTCAGCGATCCGTGTCGCACGAGAAGGTGCTGGGTGCGCCCTTCTCCGACGACCTGAAGCTCGACGTCACCGGTGAAAAGGACGGCGACAAGCGCGACTTCCAGTTCAAGGTATTCTCCGGCGAGCGCGCACGCGATCCGATGGCCGATCACGATCGCACCGGCAATCCGATCCTGCTCTGGTATCTCGATCGCTCGGTCAACAGCTACCGCGGCCTGGCGGGCGGCGGACTGACCTACGTCAAGAGCCGCTTCATGAACGCATTGAAGGACGCCACGGCCGAACCCGTCAAGATCGATGTCGCTGGCAAGAGCGTCGATGCCTTCCGCATGACGCTGCTGCCCTACGCCAAGGATCCCAACAGCGCAAAGATGATGGGCTACGAGAACTCCTCCTTCGTCATCGTCTACAGCGACGCGGTGCCTGGCTATTTCGTGGAGATGTCGGCGATCTACGAGAATACCGACAAGAATGCCCCGCGCCTTGAGGAGCGTGTGAGCTTCGTCGGCGAGGGAGAAAAGAAATGATCCCGGCCAAACGTCTTGTTCTAGCGATCGCGGCCGCCGCGCTTCCGCTCGCTGCCGGTCATTCGTTCGCACAGGATGCGGTGGTGAACGATTATCCGACGATGGCGCGTGCAGACTATGTGTTCGCCTGCATGCAGGTGAACGGGCGCTCGCGGCAGATCCTCGAGAAGTGCTCGTGCTCGATCGACGTGATTGCCGAACTGCTGCCCTACGAGAAATACGAAGAAGCCGAGACCATCATGTCGATCCGCCAGAAGGGCGGCGAGGCGGTATCTCCGCTGATGACACCCGAGTACCAGGAAAAGATCCTGGAGATGAAGCGCGCGCAGGTCGAAGGCGAGTTGCGCTGCTTCTAACGCTTTGCCCGGCAAATGAATTGGCGATGAACGCGCCATTCAAAGCCGGTTAAGCGGCGATCGCTTCAAATGCATCATCGGCCAATCAAACGGCCGGCCGGGGACCTCGATCCCCGGCTGCATCAACTGGAGCGAAACAAAATGAAAAAGCAACTGATCATGGCAGCTGTCGGCCTCGCGCTTGCGAGCGGTCTGGCAGCTACGACAGCAAGCGCGGCCCCGATCTCGGCCGGCATCGGCGCGAGCGAGGCTTCAACCTCGTTAGCCGAGAAGGTGCACTACAAGCGGCATTACCATAACCATCATCGCCGCTGGGGCCACCGTCATTGGCGTCCGCGCATGTTTGGCTATTTCAAGCATCGCCATCACCATCGCCGTCATCATCAGCCACTACTGAGCGATCTGATCGCTTTGTGGCGCTGCGCCCTGGCCAACTGGCCGGGGCGTAGTTTTTTTGCGCGGTCGCTACTCCCACTCAAGCTCGGCGAAAGCGGCCGATACGTTGCGGGCGTTGTGTTCCGCAAACAGCTGCCACTTGTCCTTCTCGCCCTGCGCCGCCGTCTCCATCGCGTTCGTCATCGTGCTGCCGGCTGCGATCGATTTGCGCACGTCGGCTGCAAGCACGTTGAGATAGCGCTTGATGTCGGTTGCCGCAGCCGGCCACGCCATCGAAACCGGGCCGTGGCCCGGCACCACGCGCGCCGCCGGCTCCTTTTCAAGCACATCGATCAGCTTGAGCCAGCCGCGAAGCGAGCCATCCAGCGTGGGAAGGTGCTCGACGAACACGAGGTCGCCCAAGAACACCGTGTCCGAGCCGCTATCACGAACTGTCAGGTCGTTGTTCGTGTGTGCCGTTGGCCGCGCGGTCAGTGTCAGCGTGCGGCCGCCGAGATCGATCTTGGTTTCGCTCTCGACGGCGAGGGTTGGCAGAACCACCTCCGTCCCGGCGAATGCGTCGCTGCCCAGCTGCTCCTTGGCGGCTTCCAGATAGCCTTCGGAGCGTTCGGAGAGCGCGCGCAGCAGCTTGTGATGGCCGGCATATACGGGCTTGTCGGCGGCAAAAGCCGCGTTGCCCAGCACGTGGTCAGGATGCATGTGGGTGTTGATCACATGGGTGACGGGAAGAGATGTCCTTGCCGCGATCGCCGCACGGATCGCCGCGCCCGTGCGCCGGCTGCCACCGGTATCGATCACGGCCACGCCGGCCGACCCCACGACAAAGCTGGCGTTACAGATGTCGCCGCCATTTCCGGCCGAAGCCAGCGCGTGGACGCCGTGATGGACGAAAACGCCGGGCGCGATCTCCTCGACGGGGGCAGGGCCGGCTTCGCTCGCGCTCCAGGCGAAACTAGGCAGCCACGGAACTGCCAGGCCAGCCGCAGCGAGACCCAGCAAAAACTCAGTTCGAGACAAACGGAATCGATGATCGCCTGCTTTCGTCATTCAGGCGATCCTTCTAAAAGCCGCTTTTTAGGCACTTTAACCATTGCAGGGGCGGCGATTATTCACATGCGACAAACAGGGTCAAGATGACATTTGAAGCCGGGAATAGTTCCCGAACTTTACGTGCTGTGCAGCATTCGATGGTGCAGTGCGAGAAAACTCAAGAATTACGGGCGTATTTTGGGTCAGTTACACTGTCGTTTATTTGTTTCGACATATTTCAGATCACGCTTAGTCTTGCGGCACTCACGAAAAAGTGTCTAGATGCCCCCACGGTGACGTTAGGCTTTGGTCGTAGGCCAGTTCACGGCATCTGACTGAAATACGTCTGGGAAAACAACGGTTTAAGCCGGTCCCAGCCGTGACGCTGTTGCAAGCACTGTCTGCCGTCACCGCTTGCAAGCGTGGCAAGTCTTAATGGAGGAAGCGCAATGCGCAGAAGTGCACTCGCGTGCGGACTGCTCGGTTCAGTTGCAATCGCATCGCCGGTTTGGGCGAATGCGGATGTAGCCAAGAACACGAGCGATTCTAAGAATTGGGCTCAGCAGGCTGGCGACTATGCCAACACCCGCTACTCGAAGCTCGATCAAATCAACACGAAGAACGTCAAAGACATGAAGGTCGCCTGGTCATTCTCGACCGGCGTGCTGCGTGGCCATGAGGGTTCGCCCCTCGTGATCGGCAACATGATGTACCTGCATACGGCGTTCCCGAACAATGTTTTCGCTCTCAACCTCGACGACGACAACAAGATCGTCTGGAAGTATGAGCCGAAGCAGGACCCGACGGTCCAGGGCGTTCTCTGCTGCGATAACGTCAACCGCGGCGTGCAGTATGCTGAAGGCAAGGTGTTCTTGCACCAGGCCGACACCACACTGGTCGCACTTGACGCCAAGACCGGCAAGGAAGTCTGGAAAGTCGTGAACGGCGATCCCAAGAAGGGTGAAACCGGCACGAGCACCGTTCTCGTTGTGAAGGACACCGTGATCGTTGGTATCTCGGGCGCTGAATTCGGCGTTCCCTGCCACGTGACCGGCTACGACATCGCAACCGGCAAGAAGAAGTGGCGCGCCTATTCGTCAGGCCCGGACGATCAAATCCTGTTCGACCCCGAGAAGACGATGTCTCTCGGCAAGCCGGTCGGCAAGGACTCGTCCATCAAGACCTGGACGGGCGACCAGTGGAAGATCGGTGGCGGCTCTACGTGGGGCTGGTACTCTTGGGATCCTGAAGCCAACCTGTTCTACTACGGCTCGGGCAACCCCTCGACCTGGAACCCAGTGCAGCGCGCTGGTCCGGATGGTAAGCGCATCGACCAGAAGTGGACGATGACGATCTTCGCACGTAACCCCGACACGGGCGTTGCTGCTTGGGCCTACCAGATGACCCCGTTCGACGAGTGGGACTATGACGGCATCAACGAGATGATCCTCGCGGACATCGACGTTGGCGGCAAGAAGACCCCGGTTGTCGTGCACTTCGACCGTAACGGCCTCGGCTACACGCTGAACCGTAAGACGGGCGAACTCCTGGTCGCTGAAAAGTATGACCCGGCAGTGAACTGGACTTCTGGCGTTGAAATGGACAAGTCGAAGCCGAACTACGGTCGTCCGACCGTAATCGACAAGTACTCGACCTTCCTCAATGGCCAGGACGTGAACTCGGAAGGCATCTGCCCTGCAGCCCTCGGCTCCAAGGACCAGCAGCCTGCTTCGTTCTCGCCGGATACGGGCCTGTTCTACGTACCGACGAACCACGTCTGCATGGACTACGAACCTCAGGCAGCTAAGTACGTTGCTGGTCAGGCCTACGTCGGCGCGACCCTCTCGATGTACCCGGCCAAGAAGGTTTCCGACAAGTCGACCCACGACGGCATGGGCAATTTCATTGCCTGGGACGCTGGCAAGGGCAAGATCGTCGGCACCGTACCTGAGAAGTTCTCGGTCTGGTCTGGCGTCCTGACGACGGCTGGCGGCATCGCTTGCTACGGCACGCTCGAGGGCAACCTCAAGTGCGTTGATCAGAAGGACATCACCAAGCTGCTCTTCAAGCACAAGAACCCCTCGGGCATCATCGGTAACGTGTTTACCTATGAGCACAAGGGCAAGCAGCACATCGGCGTCTTCTCGGGCGTTGGTGGCTGGGCCGGCATCGGTCTGGCAGCTGGTCTTGAAGATCCGGAAGCTGGTCTCGGTGCAGTCGGCGGCTACGCCGGTCTGAAAGAGTACACGGCTCTGGGTGGCGTTCTGACCGTCTACACGCTGCCATAAGCTGCGACACTATATCGGGACCGGCGCGGAACTTCCGCGCCGGTCTTTCGTTTGAAAATTGGCAAGACATTATATAAAATTAGCAATGGCTCTGTCGTCTGACAGATCACATAATGACAATAGCGAGCATTGAACTCGCCAGCTGCTAGCAAACAGGGGAAACGCGTGAAAAGGTTAGTTGACGTCGCCGTCGTCGGGCTCGGCATCATGTTGTCCGTCACTGCAGCCATGGCTGCCGATGCGCCGGCTCCTGCCGCTGCGGACAAAGCCGCCCCTGCCGCTGAAGCGTCCGGCTGCAGCACCAGAGGCTGCTCCCGCCGAAGGAACTGCAGGCGCTGGCCAGGCCGGCTCCAACAAGCAGGCCGCAGGCGGTGGTCCTTCGAAGATCGACCCCAAGACCCAGCCGGGCAAGAGCGCCAAGGACGGCGCCACGTGGTCAGAGACGCGTTGGGTTCTCGACAGCGGCGAACCGACCTATCGGATTTCGGAAGACGGCACGATCGACTGGGCAACATACGAAGGCTTCAAGCGGTATCACTCTGAATGCCACGTCTGCCACGGCCCCAACGGCCTGGGTTCGACGTTTGCTCCCGCGCTCGCCGACTCGCTGAAGACGATGACCTATGACCAGTTCAAGGAAGTCGTGTCGAGCGGCCGTACCTTCTCTGACCGAGTGATGCCGGCGTTCGCCTCGAACCCCAACGTCATGTGTTACGTGGACGACCTCTACACCTACCTGAAGGCCCGCGCCGATGGTGCACTAAAGTCTGGTCAGGCCTGGGTGAAGAAGCGCGTTGCCAAGACCAAGGAAGCTCAAGAATACGAGAAGAGCTGCATGGAGTAAGGCGCACCAGCGCCTACTTCCTCCCTTCATCAGGAAAGTCATCATGCACAAGTCCATCACGATGTTGGTGGCACTCGTTGCAGGCAGTCTGAGCGGTATCGGCACCGCTCAGGCCGCCGAAGGCAACTATGCCGACCTCGTTAATCGCAAGGTTCTGCGCGTGTGCTCAGATCCGGCGAATATGCCCTTCTCCAATAACAAGGGCGAAGGCTTCGAGAACAAGATCGCCGACATCATCGCCGACGAGCTCAAGCTCAAGACCGAATATCGCTACCTGCCAAGTTCGATGGGTTTCGTTCGCCAAACTCTGGCGGCGAAGCGGTGCGATATCATCATCGGCACGGTGCAGGGCGAAGAGTTGGTTCTCAACACCAATCACTATTACCGCTCGACGTACGCCATCGTGTTCAAGCCCGGCGCCGGATTGGATGGCGTTGAAACGCTGACCGACCCCAAGATGCAGGGCAAGAAGGTCGGCATCCAGATCGGCGCACCTTCAGGTGACTTGGTTGCGCGCGCAGGGCTGATGGCTCAGGCGAAGGGCTACCGCTTCGTCGTCGACCGGCGCTATGAATCACCGGCTGAAGAAATGATCGCCGATGTCCGCAAGGGCGAGATCGATGCGGCGGTTATCTGGGGCCCGATGGCTGGCTACTACGCCACGCGTGGTGGCGATAAGCTGACGGTCGTGCCCCTTCTCAAAGACAAGAACGCGCGGACGGAATTCCGCATCACGATGGGTGTGCGCCAGACCGACTCGGCCTGGAAACGACAGCTCAACCAGGTGATCTCCAAGCGCCAGCCAGACATCGACAAGGTGCTCCTGGAATACGGTGTGCCGCTGATCGACGAGCAGGATCGGATCATCACCGAACCACGCACGCAGATCGTGCCGCCGCCGCCCGAGAAGGATGAGCCTGTCGTGCAGAAGCGCGGCGTCTCACAGGGCTTCACCGATGGGGCACCGCCGATGGGAATGGCTGCTCCTCCCGCCGGTGCAGCGCCAGCAGCGCCAGCAGGCGCTGCTCCTGCAGCCCCGCGCAGCCTCCGGCGGCGGCAACGCCCCCGCCGCGGCAACACCATGACGGCAGGCGCGCGTCTCCACCTCATCCTCGAAGTGGGTTGAGGCGCGCGCCATGCTGCCCGTCAACGCCGTTACGGTCGATCGCTGCCTGCTTCGCTGTCTTGACGTTCAGCGCTGTGGCAGCGGTCGCCGAAGAGCCGATGACGATCACGCCAAGCTTCGCGTGCCTCCCGCTCCAGGTGAAGCGCCGCCCGAGCCTTCGGGCTATCGCATGGACGACTATCGCAAGCCCGTGCCCAAGACACTGGCCGGTGCGAAAGTCGTCGATACGCTGGAAGCGGAAAAGCTTCTGGAAGAGAAGCAGGCAATCTTCATCGACGTTTTTCCCAAGCCTCCCAAGCCCGCCAACCTTCCCGCCGGAACGCTATGGATCGATCCCAAGCACGACACCATTGCGGGTGCGCATTGGGTGCCCAACGTCGGCTATGGCGTCACGCCCGCCGGCGTTGACGACTATTTCCGGTCGACGCTGAGCAAGCTGACGGCCGCAGAGCCCGGCAAGCCGCTGCTGTTCTTCTGCTTGCGCGATTGCTGGATGTCGTGGAACGCGGCCAAGCGCGCGATGGAGTGGGGCTATAAGGACGTCGCGTGGTACCCGGAAGGCACCGACGGCTGGCAAGAGGCCGGCAACGACCTGACCTCCGTATCGAGCGCACCGCAGTAGCATTGGCCGATAGCAAGCAGGCCGCCGCATTGGTCGCGACGGCCTGACGAGAGCTCCAATCAGCTCTTCATCTGCGCGCGAATGGCGCGGGCAACGGCGAACACGCGCTGCTCGATCAGCGTCGGCAATTCGCAAGCTATCGGGATGTTGCCCTGCCGCTCCTGGAAGACACGGGCAAACCAGTCATACTTCTCGCGCGCGGCATCCAGTTCCGGCGTCGGCTGCGTCAGGTCTGTCGGCGCTTTCGACTCCAGGTCGGAGATCGCCGCGCCCTGCGTCTCGATCTCCTTGGCGTTGCTGCGCTGACGCTTCTGATAGCGCTCGATGCCATTGACGATCGACGTGCGTTGCGTGTTGGCCGTGTCGAGAACGCTGGAAAAGAGCGCCGTCAACTTCGCATCGCGCTCCGCCTCGGGAAGGCTCTTGGCGTACTCGACGATTGTCTTTTCGACGTCGGGCATCGGCGTCCGGCGGCTGATCGCCGTTGCCAATACCTTGCTCATGGCATCGTCACCCGAACTGCTCTTGAGGTCTTCGACCGGCGGGCCGTCCCAGACGGCTGCCGAGTTGATCTTGTTCACCTTGACCTGAACACACGGCCAGTCACTTTCCGATGCTGCTACCGTCGCTGCATCCGCGGCGGTATCGGCGCTTGCCCCGGGCGTGCCGGGAGGCTTCGGCGCCGGCTGGGCTGCCTGCGCCGGCGCACCGGGATTGGCGGCGCCTTGCGCAAAACATGGTACGGCCGACAGGGCGATAACCGCGACTGTCGCCAGCAGTGTCTTACGCATTGAGAGTTTGCTTGCTTGCATAATCAGGCTCCTGCGCCTGCGCCGCCGCGGCGGCCGATCAGGCCTTTTGAAGGATTGTAGGCATAGACGGCCGCGCCCAGGAAGAACAGGGTGCAGCCGACGACAACGTAAAGGTGGGTGAGATCGATGCCGTTGACGACGGCAAAGCTCCACCCGTCGGCCGCGGCCTGGGCGGCCTGTTCGACGGGCGGGCCGATCTGGCCGTAGAGACCGAAGCGGATCAGTTCGACCGCGTGCGTAAAGGGATTGAGGCGGCAGATCTCGTACAGCAGCACGCTGCTTTCCTTGATGCGCCACAGCGGATAGAGCGCCGAGGAAGCAAAGAACATCGGGAAGATGACGAAGTTCATCACGCCGGCGAAGTTCTCCAGCTGCTTGATGACCGACGACATGAAGAGTGCGAGCGAGCCAAGCATCAAGCCCGAAAGTATGAGTGCAGGCAGCACGGTCAGGTAGCCCAGCGGTGTCGGATCGACGACGCCGAACTGCTGCCAGGTGGCGGCAATGTTGGTCAGGATCGAGTCCTGGCTGCTCCAGGTCCAGGCCTCCCACAACCGCGCGATGAAGAGGAACGTGTAGGCCTGCAGCAACGCCACGAAGACGCCGCCGAGCAGCTTTGACAACAACAGGAACGAACGCGGGAAGGGGCTGACGAGCAGCGTGCGCATGGCGCCGGTCTCGCGATCGTAGACCATCGACAGCGACGACTGCATGGCGTTGAACAGCAGGATCATGCCGACCAGGCCGGGCATGACAAACGTCTCGTAGAGCACGTACGTCGAATACGGCGGGATGATCGAGACGCCGAGCACCTGCCGGAAGCCGGCGGCGAAAATGAAGAGCCAGATCAGCGGGCGAACCAGTGCCGAGAAAAAGCGCTCGCGCTGATGCAGGAAACGCATCACCTCGCGCCAGACGATGCCGAGCAGGCAGGTGACGTAGCCGCCGAGGCCGAGGCGGTCAGGCTCTTCGGCTATGGTGCCGGCTGGCAGGGCAGCGGTGGTCATTGATCGTCTCCGAGGCCGGTACCCGTGCCAGTGCCGGTAATTGAGCGGAAGCCCGCGCGGACGTTGTCGCTGCCCGTCTTGGCCAGAAATTCAGGCACGGTGCCGGTAAACAGCACCTTGCCGCGATGCAGCACCACGATCTGGTCCGTCGGCGCGATCTCGTCGATCAGATGCGTGGCCCACAGCACGCCTAGGTCCTGCTCGGCCACAAGCTGGCGGACGATCCCGACGACGCTTTCGCGCGAGCCGATATCGAGGCCGACTGTCGGCTCATCGAGCAGGAGGCAGCCGGGCCGGTGCAGGAGCGAACGGGCAATCTCCACGCGACGCGCCTGGCCGCCCGACAGGTTGCGTACTTTTTCGTTCTGACGGGCCGCCAGGCCGACGCGTTCCAGCGCCTCCTGGCAGCGGATCTTCGCTTCCCGTCGCGCGATGCCGTGCAGCGCCGCGTGATACATCAGGTTCTGCTTCAACGTCAGATCCTGGTCCAGCGTACGGCTTTGGAAGACGACGCCGAGGCGTCGCAGGGCCGCCGTCGGCCGGCGCCGCACGTCGTTGCCGAGAATGCGGATTTCACCGGAGACGTTGTCGTAGAGGCGTGTGATGAGCGAGAACAGGGTGGACTTGCCGGCGCCATTGAGACCCAGCAGAACCGTGAAGGCGCCGCGCGGCACGCTCAGCGAGACGTTGTCGAGAGCAAGGTAGTCATCGAAGCGATGACTGACCCCGTTCACGACCAGCGTTTGTGCTTCCGTCTCTGGTGCTTGCTGCAGCACGGATGCTCCGATCATTTGACTGTTATTTTGCCGGTCAGGCCCTTGTCTTCAAGACCCTTGCAGCCCCAGGTGTACTCTCCCGGCTTGATGGGGGTAAAGAACAGTTCCGCTTCGCCTTCGCGTTCGAACTCGATCTCATGAAACGCGGAGGCTTTGATTTCAACCTTGTTCACCTCGATTTTGCGGAACCAGACGTTCTGGAAAAAGTCCGCAGCCACGAAGGCGCACTCCTTCTTGCCGGTTGCCTTGAGCCAGAGGCGATATCCCTTGCCCGTCGTCAACTCGTAGGTGTCTTTCGAGGTTTCATAGCCGCCATCACCGAGGCCGATAACGAGATCGGGTAGTTTTTCCAGCCGGCCGGCGAGAAAGCCTTCGGCCGACGCGGTGGCTGGCACGAGAGTGCCGAGCAGGGTGGCTGCGAGCGCGAGTGTGGATCTAGACATTTTCATTCCTTGTTCGAGACTGGCGCGTCCCTCCTGAAGACGCGCCCAAGCTTGCTTGCAGCAGGCCTGCTGTCTCACCGCCGTCCTTAAGGTGCGATCGCCACGCCCCACGGGTAACGGCCCGTCGGGATTGACTTGATCACCTTGAGGTTGGCGACGTCGACGATGGAGACGTCGTTGGATGTTCCGTTCGTCGTCACCATGAACTTCTGGTCGGGCGTGAAGCCCAGGTTCCAGACGCGCTGGCCGACGAGCAGGTACTTCTCGACCGCGAATGTCTTGGCATCGATGACCGCCACGCGGTTCGCCGGGCCAAGGGCGACGAAAGCCTTGGAGCCGTCCTTCAGGATGCGCACGCCGACAGGCTGGATGGCGTCCTTGCTGACGCCGGGGATTTCGAAGGTGATCTTGTGGATGACCTTTTTCTCGGCCGGATCGATGATCGAGACCGTGCCGCCGATTTCGGCGCTGACCCAGACCTGCTTGCCGTCCGCCGTGAACTCGGCAACGCGGGGGCGCGAGTCGACCAGGATGTTCTCGACCGTCTCGTTGGTCTTGGTATCGATGAAATGTGCCATGTTCGTCGTTTCCGACGTGTTGACGATATACTTGCCGTCGGGGCTGGCACCCATGCCTTCGGGCTCGACACCGACCGGAACTTCGGCCAGGACCTTGCCCGTCTGGATATCGACGACGGTGACGATGTTGTCGTCTTCATTGGCGACATAGAGCGGGTTGCCCGAGGGATGCAGCGTGAACAGCTCAGGGTCCGGGCCAGACGGGAGAACTTTCACCTTCTCGTACGTCTTGGCGTCGTAGACCTCGATGCGGTTGTCGTCGCTGGTGCAGACGAGGATCCACTTCTCATCCTTGGTCAGGATAATGCCGCGCGGACGTTGGCCGACCTTGATGGTCTTCGTCACCTCCATCTTTTCCATGTCGATGACGGTGATCGTGTTGTCCTTCTCGTTGGACACGAAGGCCGTCACCGCCTGTGCCGAGCCGGCTGCGGCCATCATGGCCGTTCCTGCGAGTGCGATGGCGAGGGAAAGTCTTTTCACTGTGATACGCTCCTTGGTCGTGATGGGCGTGATGCGGTTCTTGATGATACGAGCGGCCGTTTGCCCGGTTCATGGGCCGAGTTCAGAGCCTGTTTCATGGGGCGGCGTAGGCCTTGCATTTGGTCTCCGGCTTGTCGACACCCAGGGTGTCGAGTTCGGTTAGCTGATGCAGGAAGCCCGGCTGCGGCGACACCGTTACCGGCAGCTTCGCCGTCGCCACCAGAATTGGCTGGCGCAACTGGCCGTTCCAGGCGCGGAACGTCAGCTTCTGTCCCTTGAACGCTGCGATCTCGAATTCCGGCGCGCGCATGTAGCCGATCAGGTCCTTCACGTTCGACGACTTCTTGCGCGTGGCCGCTTCACCCACGGCACGCACGGCAGTCCACACGTCGTAGTCGCGTGCCCGCATCGTGCGGCCTGAGATGCGCTTGAAGCGGTTCTGGAACTGCGTGGCCCCCCATTGCTCCATGGCCGGGTGCCACGACGTCGGATACAGCCCCGCGGTGCCGATCACGGGCTTTGCATCCCAGGTCCGGTAGGGGAAATACTCGCCGAACAGGCCGCCTTCATCGGCGACCACCTGCACGTCGTGCTCCGGCGCCTTCTGCGTGAAGCTCGGGATCTGCTGCTGCACCTGCTCAAAGCCGCCGTCCGTGCGCCGGCCACCCGGGTCGTAGGCAAAATTCCGTTCTTCCACGATGCGCGCGCCGAAGCGCTTGGCTGTCCGCTTGATAGCGTCCGCGAAGGCCTTGTCTTCCGGCTGCGGGCCGGTGATCAGGAACCATTTCACCCAGCGCTTCCAGGCCATGTACTGACCCAGCGCGTCGGCGAGCATCGAGCGGGCCGGCGCCGTGTGCTTGACGTTTGCGCGGCAATTTTCTTCCCGCAGATCGTCGTCGGGGACGCCAGCGTTGAACACCAAAGCGTCCTTGTCTTTCAGCGCATCGGCGATGGCCAGAACGGTTTTCGGAGGCACGTCGACGATGAAAAAGCCGCTGCCGCCATCGGCGCGCTTCACGGCTTCGGCAACGAGCGCCTCGGGCTTGTCGCTTTCGACGATGTCGAGAACGAACTCCTGCTTCATGAAGCGGCCGGTGGTGTTGTTGTCCTGAATGGCCAGTTTGGCGCCGGCAATGCCGTCGTCTGCCGGTGGAATGTCGAGCAGCGACAGTGGCGGCGCCCGGTCGTGCAGTTCACGGATGAGCACGATGTTGATCTTTTCCGCGCCAGGCATCGGCTTGGCAGCGGCACGCTCGCGCTCTCCCTTGGCCTTGTCATCGGCTTCTGAAGCGGCTGCTGCCGGCTCCGCAGCTTGAGCGGCCTCGGGGGTCTTTTCGCCGGTGGGCCGCTGTTCCGAGGGAGCGGCAGCGGGCGGTTCGGTTTGCGGCGAGGGCGGCGCATCCTGGGCGGCCGTCATCGCAGGAAGAGACGTCAACGTGGCGGTAGCACACAGCACAACGCACATGATCGGGCGGCACAGCGCGCCGATGCCAAAGCTCATAGTCTCCTCCTTGTACAGCGGCTTGCTAGCGCTGCCGGTCGGACATCGGTTCAGCCGATGTTACTTTGTTACATGCCAAACTTTCCCGAGGGAATTGTCAAGCTTAGTCAGGGCCACCTCGCGGGAATGTTATTGGTCCGTGAGGCTTGTAGCATCGGTGTCCGCTTGCTACTTGCGGTTTGGTAACACACGTTACAGGCTATCATTCTATATGGCTTGCAAGAGGTTCCCAGAGAAGAGCCTCGCGCCGATTGGAGGACGAGAATGATGATCAAAGTCGTGGCAGCCCTGTTGGGGCTCGTCTGCCTCGCGGGGCAAGCGAGCGCCGCACAGAAGGCTGCCGTGCTGCCGTTCGAGATAATCTTCCAGGTCCGCGAGGAAGATTTCTTCGGTGCGCCGCGCGAGGCCGACGACTTCGAAAAAGAGCGTCTGGTCGAGGCGACGAAGCAGCTTGTGGAGTTGATGAAGGCCAGCGGCCGCTACGAAATGATGGAAGTCAAAGGCATCGACGCTGAGCTGCAGGCGGCATCTCCCATCTATAAGTGTCAGTGCGAGCCGGATCTTGCCAAGAAACTCGGCGCCGATGTCGTGGTTACAGGCGTCTTCGACAAGGCATCAGAGTCGCTGACGAACGTGACGGTGCGTGAGTTCGATCTGACGAACAACAAGGTTCGTACAATGAAAGCGGTGATGCAGGGCAACACCGACGTTTCCTGGCAGAACGTGATAAAATGGATCGCCAAGAACCGCATGCTCAAGGCTGAGGCCGAGGCGAAACCATGATCGATCGCCGGCAGGTTCTGCTTGGTGCGGCAGCAGCACTGGCACTCTCCCGTTTTTCATGGTTGAACCCGGCGCAAGCGGCCGGCACCCCACAAATGCTTAAAGTGGCCTCGGTCAAATTCGGCTCGTTGAGCTGGCTGCTGGATACGGTTCGCCGCAACGGGATCGACAAGGCGAACGGTTTACAGATCGACATCCGTGAGGTTGCGACGAACCAGTCGGGCCCGATCGCGCTGCTTGCCGGGGATGCTGATGTCATCGTCAGCGACTGGACATGGGCCATGCGCCAGCGCGGCATGGGCGTAAAGCTGAAGTACGCACCGTTCTCGTCTGCGCTCGGCGCCATCATGGTCCCGGCCGGCGGCAAGGTTTCTAAGCTCGAGGATCTTATCAGGCAAGAAGCTTGGCGTTGCGGGATCCGCAATCGACAAGAGCTGGCTGTTGCTGCGTGGCTATTCGCGCAAGACGCTGGGCAAGGATATCGCCGAGATGGCGACACCGACGTTCGGTACGGCGCCGCTCCTGTCCGAAGAGCTCAGAAGCGGGCGCCTCGATGGCGTCCTTAATTTTTGGACCTACGCAGCGCGCCTGCAGAGCGAGGGCTACGTAGAGCTGCTGCGCATGGACAGCGTGCTGAAGGATCTGGGCGTTGCACCCGTCCCGCCGATGGTGGGCTTCGTCTGGTCGGAGGAAACTGAAAAGACCAAAGGCCCGCAGATCGAAGCGTTCCTGAAGAGCATGGCGCAAGGCAACGAAGTTTTGCGGAACGATGAAGCCTGGGAGCAGCTGAGGCCGCTCATTAAGCCTGCCTCGGACGCCGAGCTGAAATCCATTGCCCAATTCTACAAGTCTGGCATACCCAAGCCTTGGGCCGGGGCGGAGACGCAAGCCGCTCAGAAGCTTATGAATTTACTCATCGACGTCGGCGACCAGGAACTCGTAGGACACGGTACTAAGTTCGATGCTGAACTATTCCACGTTGCGAGCTAGCGCAGCCAACGTCTCTTCAAACAACGCCTGGCTGGCCCGCTTGGCGTGGTCGCTTGGATCGCTGCTGATCTTCCTGATCTTTTGGGATGTGGCGGCCAAACTTATCGATCACCGCCACCTGCCCACGCCACTGCAGGTTTGGCACACGCTCGTACAAGAGATCCGCACCGGCAACCTGCTGTTCCACGTCGGCATGACGCTGGCGCGCGTCGTGGTCAGCTTCTTCGTGGCCATGCTGATCGGCGCGGCGCTTGGACTAGCGCTCGGCAAGAGCAAGCTGGCCGACAAGCTGTTCGACAGCTGGCTCATCTTCTTTCTGAACCTGCCGGCCCTCGTCATCATCATCCTCTGCTACGTCTGGTTCGGGTTGACCGAGACGGCCGCGGTCCTGGCCGTCGCCATCAACAAGATCCCAAACGTCGCCGTCACCGTTCGCGAGGGCGCCCGTTCGCTTTCTCGCGACCTCAACGAGATGGCGCAGATCTACCGCTTCGGCTGGTGGAAAACGCTGCGCCACGTAACGCTGCCGCAGCTGGCGCCGTTCTTCGCGGCGGCCGCCCGGTCCGGCTTGTCGCTCGTGTGGAAGATCGTGCTTGTCGTTGAGCTCCTTGGCCGGTCAAACGGCGTCGGTTTCCAGCTGCATACCGCATTCCAGCTTTTCGACGTGTCGATGATCCTGGCCTATGCGGTCTCGTTCATCATCGTCGTGCAGATCATCGAGATGGGCATCCTGCAACCGATCGAAGCCCGGGTGAACAGATGGCGCCGGTGAGCGAGCCCTACCGCGTCAGCGTCGATCGCAAGGTCTTTCCGCCCGTCGCCAATCGCGAGGCGCACTTGGTGCTGCGCGACATCGCCTTCGCCATCGAGCATCGTTCGTTCGTAGTGGTGACGGGGCCGTCCGGCTGCGGGAAGTCGACACTTCTGAATGTCATTGCCGGGCTCGATCGCGAGTTCGAAGGCAAGATCGACCTCGGGTCTGCCGAGCCGACGATCGGCTACATTTTCCAGTCCCCACGCCTGCTGCCGTGGCGAACGGTCGAAGAAAACATCCAGCTCGTCCTCCCGCCAGGCGATGCGCGCCACGAGCGCGTGCCGGAAATGTTGGCCCGCGTGGGGCTTACGGCCTACGCGTCGGCCTATCCCGAACGCCTGTCGCTGGGCATGCAGCGGCGCGTTGCGCTGGCGCGCGGCTTCGTGCTGGAGCCCGACATCCTGCTGATGGACGAGCCGTTCGTTTCGCTGGACGATCCGACGGCGCGGGATCTGCGGCAATTGCTCATGGACTTGTGGCATCGCCGCCCGACGACAGTGCTTTTCGTGACGCATGATCGCAATGAGGCGGTGATGCTTGGTACGCGTATCTTGCGTCTGTCCGGGGGCTCTGCAACACTCGTACAGGACGAGGCCGTACGGCTTTCGCCTGAGGATCGTTCGGACCCAGATAAGGTCCGCGCCGAGCAGAGACGCATATTTCATGACGCGTGAGATCTGACTGCATGGGCAACCCCCGGCACATCCGCTTCCTTGCCAGTGTAAGGAACGAGGATGAGGCGCGCTTGGCGTTGGCCGAGGGCGCGGACATCATCGATTGCAAAGAGCCCGCCGCCGGCGCACTGGGCGCGTTGCCGCGCGAGGTCGTGGCGGCCGTGCGCGGCGCGATGCCGTCTCATGTTCCAGTGAGCGCCACCGTCGGCGACCTGCCGTGCGAGGCCGCTGTTCTGTGCAATGCCGCTCAGGCAATGGCCGGAACAGGCGTCGACTACGTCAAGGTCGGGTTCTTTCCCGGCACGCAGGCAAAGCGTCGGCGATTGCCGCGCTCGGCCAACTCGATCTCGGCCACAGCCGCTTGGTGGCCGTGATGTTCGCCGATCTCGAACCCGATTTTGCCCTGATCGAAGCACATGGCAGCTGCAGGCTTCGCCGGCGTACTGCTCGATACGGCCGGCAAAACCAACGGAGCCATCGTCGAGCACATGACCCACGGCCAGATGGCGCAGTTCGTGGCCTTGGCACGGGCGAACGCGCTGTTTGCGGGGCTTGCCGGTTCGCTGAGGCTTGAACATATCGCGCCGTTACGCACGGTCGCGCCCGACATCATGGGTTTTCGCGGCGCACTGTGTGCCGGTAGCCAACGCAAAGGCGCTCTCGACGTAATCTCGACGCGCGCCGTCGCGCGCGCTCTGAAGGGCCGGGCAGGCGACGCAACAATTCGGTGGCCCGGAGGCACTGGCATCATGAGTGGCGATGCGATTTTCGTCAGCGATTATGTGATCGACTGCCACATCGGGGTGTACGCCGAAGAGCACGGCACGACGCAGAAAGTCCGGTTGACGGTCGACGCATATCTCGCGCACGGCGTGCACGCGACGCGTGACGAAATGGTGGAGGTGCCGTCCTATACCGACATCATCGACGCTATCGACGAGATTTCCGGCGCCGGTCACATCGAACTGGTCGAGACGTTCGCCGAGCGGATTTGCGCGCGCCTGCTGAAGGACAAGCGCATCTCGTCGGTGCGCGTGCGCGTAGAGAAGCTTGGAGCGAGGCCCGATCCGCGGCGTCGAGATCACGCGGCCCCGTGTTGCAAGCGGCGCAGGCTGATGGCAGACGAACCGATCCAGAAAGTCAAAGTGCCGCCGCCGCTGATCGTCAAGGTGGGCGGTAGCCTCGTTGAAAACGACCGCATCGGCGGCGCCCTCGATATCGTGGCGCGCGCCAGCCGCCGTCTCGTCATCGTGCCCGGCGGTGGCATCTTCGCCGACACGGTGCGGCGCGCGCAGAGCGACTACCAGTTTTCCGACGAAGCAGCGCACCGCATGGCCATCCTGGCGATGCATCAGACGGCCGAGCTGTTGATGGACCTGCAGCCGCGCCTCATGGGCGCCGACAGCGTGGCGTCGATGCGCGCGATCTGGCGCAAGGGCAAGATCCCGGTCTGGCTGCCGCACAAGATGTGCGATGGCGACAACGAAATCCCGGCCGACTGGTCGATTACATCGGATGGCCTCGCCGCGCGCCTGGCCGAGCGGCTCCGCTGTTCCGACGTCGTGCTCGTGAAATCGCGCAACGTTTCCGAAACCGCTTCGGCGTTCGACCTGGCTCGCGATGGCGTCGTCGATGCGATCTTTGCGGCCATAGCGACACGCGCCAACCTCAACTGGGTCGTCATCGGTCCTGGCGAGGAAGTGAAGCTGGCGCAGCTGCTCGGGTCGGCACGGCCAGGAGCGGCAGCAGTCCGCTCGCGCGCCGCGCCGGCGCTACGCTCTCGCTGACAGACACCCGGGAGGAGCCTCCAATGCCCCGCATCGTGGAAACCATCGTTACGACGATCGACGCCAGCGGCGTGTCGCACATTGCCCCGCTGGGCCTGATCGCCGACGGCAGCGAATGGATCGTCGCGCCGTTCCAGCCGTCGCGGACGCTGGACAATCTCCGCGCCGTTCCATTCGCGGTCGCCAGCCACACGGACGACGTGCGCGTGTTTGCCGGTTGCATTACGGGTCGCCGGGACTGGCCTGTCATCGCTGCAGACAAGGTGCGCGGCGTTCGCCTCGCCGAGGCGCTGACGCACTGGGAACTGGAAGTTAAAAGCGTCACCGAAGACGCGCAGCGTCCACGCTTTCATTGCCGCATCGTGCATCAGGCGACACACGCGCCCTTCGAAGGGTTCAACCGGGCGCAGGCAGCCGTGATCGAATGCGCCGTGCTCGTCACGCGTCTGAAGATGCTGCCGCCGGAGAAAGTCGAAGCCGAACTCAAGTATCTCGAGATCGCCATTTCAAAGACCGCAGGCGAGCGCGAGCAGGTGGCGTGGAGCTGGCTGATGGAACGCATCGAGACCTGGCGCCGCGATCAGGGCATCGCCAAGCCGGGAAATTAACCACGCGGCACGCGTGCGGCGGCGTCAAGCCGCGCCCGGTTGGTGCACGCTCTCAGCCGTGTATGATAGGCCCCTGGTATCAGCGGATCTTGCGGAGGCTTGAATGGCGGCGGAAACGACGGGGGGCGACCTTGGGCATGTGGTCGCTCTGCTGACAGCTGCCGTAGTCGCCGTACCGCTGTTCAAGAAACTCGGACTTGGCTCCGTGCTGGGCTATCTGGCGGCCGGCGTCGCGATCGGTCCGTTCGGTCTGCGCCTTTTCACCGACGGACAATCCATCCTGCATGTCGCCGAACTCGGCGTCGTGATGTTGCTGTTCATCATCGGCCTGGAGATGATGCCGTCGCGATTGTGGGGCTTGCGCAAGCAGATCTTCGGGCTGGGCCTGGCGCAGGTCGCCGCCGCCGGCGCGCATCCTGACGATCGCGGGCATCTACTACGGCTTCACGCCCGCCGTCGCGTTCGTGGCGGCAATGGGCTTCGTCATGACGTCGACCGCCGTGGTGCTGCAGGTGATCGAGGAACGCGGCGAGACATCGACGCCGGCCGGACAGAAGATCGTGTCGATCCTCTTGCTCGAGGACTTGGCGATCGTGCCGTTGCTGGCGGTCGTTGCATTCCTGAGCCCGACGATCCAATCGGATGCAGGCCTCAGATGGCAGCCGATCGCCTTGGCGCTGGGCTCCATCGCCATCCTGATCGTGGCCGGCCGCTTTCTTCTCAACCCGCTGTTCCGGTTGCTGGCCAGCGTCCGCGCCCGCGAAATCATGACGGCGGCGGCGCTGCTCGTCGTCCTGGGATCTGCGCTGTTGATGCAAGTCGGCGGGCTCTCCGCGGCCATGGGCGCGTTCCTTGCCGGTGTGCTGCTGTCGGAATCGAGCTTCCGGCATCAGCTGGAAGCCGACGTCGAGCCGTTCCGCGGCTTGCTGCTCGGCTTGTTCTTCCTCAGCGTCGGCATGACGCTGGATCTCAGCCTGATGGCACGCGAGTGGCGCACCATCCTCGGCCAGCGTGGCCGTCTACATGACGTTGAAGGCGATCGCCATCTGGCTGGTGGCAGTGGTGTTCCGCTCCAGCGCGAGCGAGGCGACGCATCGGGCGGCGTTGATGGCGCAGGGCGGCGAGTTCGCCTTCGTGCTTTTCGCGGCAGGCGTCCAGGCCGGCATCCTCGATGGCCCCACGAACGCTGCGTTGTCGGCCACCGTGATCCTCTCGATGGCGCTGACGCCGCTGCTCGTGCTCGGGCTGCGCTATCTCCCGGCCAAAGCCGCTTCGATGGATGGCATCGACGAGGCAGACGACCTCAAGGGCACGGTGTTGATCATCGGCTTCGGCCGCGTCGGCCAGGTAATGAGCCAGCTGCTTCTGGCTCGCGGCGTGGATGTCGCCATCATCGACACCGACACCGAGATGATCCGCAGCGCCGAGGAGTTCGGCTTCAAGGTCTACTACGGCGACGGCACGCGGCTTGATGTGCTGCACGCCTCGGGTGCCGCGTCGGCGCGGGCCATCGGCATTTGCGTCGATAAGAAGGATGCGACCGACAAGATCGTCGAGCTGGCCAAGGCGGAGTTCCCCAACGCGCAGCTGCTGGTGCGCTCTTTCGATCGCGAGCACGCCCTGGAACTGATCAAGCAGGGCGTCGACCTGCAGATGCGCGAGACATTCGAGAGTGCGCTGGCTCTGGGCGGCATGGCTCTCAAGGCCGTCGGCGCCAATGAGGCCGAGGTGGCCGAAATCGTCGAGGACATTCGCCGCCGCGACGCGGAGCGCTTCAAGCTCGAGGTCATCGGTGGACTGGCCGCGGGTGCCAAACTGCTGCACAGCAACCGCATGAAGCCGACGCCGCTCACACCGCCGAAGCGTAACCCGGCTGCGGCCGCCGCGACGCGCTCCGCCCGATGCAGCGACGACAGCAGCCGCGGATACCCCTCAAATGCCTGCGGAAGCAACCTCGTGAAACGCGTTCTGCTGATCGGCATTGGAACCGGTGATCCGGCCTTCGTCACGATGCAGGCGATCACGGCCATTAACGAAGCTGACGCCTTTTTCGTCTTCGACAAGGGAGATGACAAAGCCGAGTTGATCGCCGTGCGCCAGGCGATCCTGGACCGCTACGCGACGCGCAAGGGTGCGGCCCTTATCGCCATAGGCAATCCGCCGCGCGAAACGAATGCAGGATACCGGGAAGGCGTGGATGCCTGGCACGAAGCACGAGCCGCCCTTCTGCGCGAGGCGTTCCACCGGCATGTCCCCACGGACGGCTGTGGTGCATTTCTCGTCTGGGGCGATCCGGCCATCTACGACAGCACATTGCGCGTCGTTACCCGCGCATTGGCAGGAATGGACGAAGCGCCAGACATCGAGATCGTGCCCGGCATCAGCAGCAT
Source organism: uncultured Pseudomonadota bacterium (assembly GCA_963846845.1). GTDB lineage: Bacteria > Pseudomonadota > Alphaproteobacteria > Rhizobiales > Hyphomicrobiaceae > JAKAXS01. The sequence continues at coordinate 70,037 of CAWJXQ010000004.1, forward strand.
TCAGATCCTGGCGGCGCGCCACAAGATCGGGCTGAACGAAATTGGCGAACCGATTCTGGTCACGACAGGCCGGCAACTACGCGAACAGGGCCTGCCGGCGCCCGGTGTGAGTGTCGTCGTGATGCTGGACGGCGATCTGGCCTGCCGCGAGTTCCTCGGGCAGGGCCTGATAATCTACTGGGGCGCTGCGCTGGGCGGCCCCGATGAGTGCCTGATCGCAGGCCGGCTCGACGATGTGATCGGCAACATCGTGGAGTGCCCGCACCAAACTGAGGGAACAGCACGGTTGGGTGATGGACACGTATCTGCTGCGCCGCACGGTCCGGCCAGAAAAGTAGGAAGCCAATCCGCGAGCGCAGCGGCGTCTCTGCGCACGCGTCAGTCGGAGCCGAGCTTGCTGCGTTCGGCGGGCGTGACGCGCTTATTGCGATTGCGGTAGACGGAAAAGCCGTGCGCCGCGACGCCTGCGCCCCACCCGAGCAGCACCCACTGGAACCAGTACGGCGGCCCACTCAAAAGGTTGACGAGCGCCAACCCCAGCACGACGAGCGCATAGATCGTGGCGTGCACTTTGAAGCCACGGGCAGCGTCCACGTGACGCCTGCTTTCCAACCGTTCCGCATAGTTCGGGTCGCCTGCCATTGTGAAACCTCGCTGGCTGATCGGTGAGTGATCCTACCGGACCGCAGCGCCAGCCGGGCAATGAAAATTGCCGCATCCACGACCGGTCATCGATCCCCTAGTCTTGCCAGACATGGTTGGGAATCGAGCTGGCAAGACAAATGCAACGCGAACGTACGATCGGGGTAAGCGGCTTAAGGTAGATTTGATTCGATTTTTGGTCTGAGGGGATATTCCGGTGACGATTGCAACGCTACGCCTTGCGGCCGCGGCTCTACTGGCAATGCCAATTTTTGGCACAACGACTTCAGCGGCGGTGGCCGCGGATCTCGGGGCCGGCTGTTGTAGCGATCTGGAAGAACGCATCGCAGAGCTCGAAGCCACGACGGCACGCAAGGGCACCCGCAAGGTCACTCTGACCATTTCGGGCTACATCGCCCAGGAATTGACGGTCTGGGACGATGGCGAGGAGACCAACGCATACCTCCACGGCATGGGCTCGACGCAGGCGTCGCACCTGAAACTCAGCGGACAGGCCGTCATCGCGCCGGGCTGGGCCGCGGGTTACACGTTGCGGCTGCAGAATTTGGACGATAACCCGTTCGCGCGATCGGGCACGTCGGCGATGGATCAGGCAGGCGATAACTTCTCCCAGGGCCTCAATGGGCAAATGTCGTTCTGGTATGTCGAGAGCAAGGACTACGGCAAGGTCAGCGCCGGTAAGCTTGCCAACGCCGCCAAGAGTGTCGTGATGTTCACCGACCAGTCCGGCACGCAAGTCATCGACAACTACACTTTCCTCGCGGGCTTTCCGCAGTTCGTCCTGCGCAGCGACGGCGACCTGACACCCGGCGGTCACCTGGGGCAACGTGGCTTTCTGCTATTCCCAAAACCTGCCGATAGGCGGCGACTGCAACGGTATCGTGATGAACGGCGTGCGTTACGACACGCCAGCGTTTCGCGGCTTTTCTGCTGCGGCGAGCTGGGGTGAGGACGACTTCTGGGAAGTGGCCGGCCGCTATGCGGGAGAACTTTCAGGCTTCAAGGTTTCGCTGGGCATCGGCTACTCGGAAATGACCGACGAGAACACGACGGGCGCCGCCGTGATGACCGACAAGCATTCCGCCTATTTCCAGGCCGGTGGCTATATCCAGCATCTCGCGACCGGCCTTTTCTTGCATGGCGCATACGGCCACGAAGACAACGGCGACCGCCCGGTTTTCAACGCGGGCGCAAATGTCGGGCCGGCCAAGGACGGCGAGCATTGGTATGTGAAGTCCGGTATCCGGCAAAAGTGGCTGCCGCTCGGCGCGACGATCGTCTACGGCGACTACGCGGAATATTACGACCAGCTCGGCCCAGCCGCACTTGCCAACGGCGCCACGTCGAGCGAGCTGAGACGCTACGGCGGCGGCGTTGCGCAAGAACTCGATGCCGCCGCCATGACGGTTTATCTCAAGTACCAGCACTACGATGCCGAGATCGCCGGGGCACCGGCACTGACAGATCTAGAAGCGCTTGACCTTTGGAGCGCTGGCGGCCTCATCAGCTTCTGATCGGCCTGATTGACGTCCTCTATATAAAGCGGAGGGTGCTGTTTTCACAGCACCCTCCTGTCAGACCCCGCGGCACCTAAGCTTCAGGGTTCAGCATCTCACGCTGGCTTCTCGATCACGGCCGGTCATCAACCTTCCGGTAGCAATCGAGCTCGTGCTTGGCGCCCGATATCACCGACACGCCGGTGACGACAACCGCTGCGATGAGGACCCCCATCAGGATCGTCGGCTGATCGGCGAACGTGTAGTACGCCGACACGCCATCCCACTTTTCAAACGGAACTGAAGTCATTTCGATCTCCTCTCTTACTCAGCAGGCACAGGACTGAAACCACCGAAGCCTTCCGGATATGCGGTGACCGGAACCTTGGTCTTGTCCAATCCCAGGATCTCGGATTTCGGCGGGACGCGAAGCAGGCCGAATACCCTAAGCGCTAGCGACAGGAAGTAGCCGGGGAAGAAACCAAGGGCTGCGAACACACCCGCGCTGGCAACCTGGCCGAAGAGGCTGACGGGCGGATAGTCGTTCATGTTCGGATAGCCTGCAGCCAGCAGGCCGCAAGCAACGAGGCTGAAGAAGCCGCCATAGCCGTGCACCGCAACGGCACCGACAGCATCGTCGATGCCGGCCTTCTCGACGATCTTGGCCACCATTGGTGCCGTGAACGCCGCGACGAACGCGATGAGGAAGGCCAGCGGCGGGTACCAGACATCGAGACCAGACGCGGCGGAAATGATGCCGACGAGGCCGCCGGACATCATCCAGAACGGATCACGCGTCTTGACCCATGCACCGATCAGACCGCCCGAGAAGGCCATCAGCGTGTTGAAGGCGAATGCCGACAGGGTCGCGGGCTGCCCGTAGATATTCGTCCACTGCGCGCCGTTCACGTAGATGATGCAGCCGCCGAGGAAGCCGAAGAAGCCGACGATGATCATCATCAGGCCGATGACCGTCAGCGGCATGTTGTGGCCGATGATCTCGTTGGCCGAGCCATCCGCATTGAACTTGCCGATGCGCGGGCCAAGGTTGATCAGCACGCCGAGGGTGAACATGCCGGCGATCAGATGGACGCAGCCGGCCGCACCAACGTCGTGCAGGCCCCAAACGGTCGTCAGCCAGCCGGTCGGATGCCAGCCCCACGCGGCGCCGAGAAATCCACACCGCCGAGCCCAGCGCGATCGCCAGGAAGATGAAGGCCGTCATCCGGATACGCTCGATGAGCGCGCCGGACATGATCGAGCCGGTCGTGGCCGCAAACATCGCGAATGCCGCCCAGAAGATGCCCGTGGCATTGTCGGAAAGATTGGGCCCCATCTTGGCGGCCCACGGAAGCGCGTCGGCACCGGCCTCCGCGATCGTGAGGCCTCCCGGAAGTGCGCAGTAGATCCACCAGCCGAAAAAGAAGAACGTCGGCACCACGAACGCGAACGCCAGAATGTTCTTGATGCCGGTGGCCAAAACGTTTTTCGAGCGCGATGCGCCCATCTCGTAGGCCAGGAAGCCCGCGTGGATCATGATCATCAAGGCGATGCACCACCAATAGAAGATTTCCATATTGATGCTGCCGGCCATGGCGGCCGATTTTTCCAACGTCTGTACCTTCGCGGCGAGATCCGCCAATTGCTGTTCCATTGTCCCCTCACGCTTCCGGAAACCGGGTGACCCCACTTGTGATCACAACGAAGGGGATAGGCACTAATCATGCCAAAGCGCGAAGCGTTTGAATGTGTTGTATTATTCCGGCGGTCGCCGAGCAGCCGGAGGCGTGCGTTGCCTGGCAACTATTCAATTTGGCAATGAATTGATCGTGCGGCCCACGTCGCCGCTAACTGCAAATTCTGCGGAGTGCTTGCAGAATAGCGCTGCGAAATTGCCGCTAGGCTGATCGCGCAATCACTGGTGAGCCCGGTTGGGATCGAACCAACGACCCTCTGATTAAAAGTCAGATGCTCTACCGCTGAGCTACGGGCCCACTCTGGGGGCTCTGGTACAGGGGTTTGGCGGGGATGGCAAGCAACAGGGCGTGCTCGCTATGTCACGCCCGCGCCAACCATTTGCCGTGTCTTGACGGCCGAAAAGCGCGCGTGTTACGGCCTGCCTCCCAGGCTTACGAAATCCGGACGCCCCATATTGCCGGATTGAAGATTGGGCAGTTGCGGCCCTTATTCTACCGCAGAGGTGGGCTTTTTCGCCGTGGCAGAGTTCTGCCGGGTTGCCATGGCGCGGTTGCGTTTCCCATATAGGCAACGCCGGACGTCAGACGTTGATTGCTAAGGAGATGCACGTGGCCAACAGCGCCCAGAACTGGATCGTCGAAACCGATTGGCTGGCCGACCATCTCAACGCGCCCGACCTCATCGTTCTCGATGGCTCTTGGCACCTGCCGACGGCGGGCCGTGATGCGCGTGCAGAATACAACGCCGAGCACATTCCCGGCGCGCTGTTCTTCGACATCGACGATCTTACGGATGAGAAGTCGAGCCTGCCGCACATGCTGCCGTCGAGCGTCAAGTTCGCCTCGCGCATGAAGAAGATGGGCGTCGGCGACGGCATGCGCATCGTGGTCTACGACACCTACGGCCTGTTTTCGGCCGCGCGCGTCTGGTGGACGTTCCGCGCGATGGGGCATCGCGACGTCGCCGTGCTGAATGGCGGGTTCAAGAAGTGGAAGGCCGAGGGCCGCGAGATCGAGGATATGCCGCCGATCCAGCGCACGGCGCGGCACTTCACGCCGCACGTCAACGCGGAGCTGATCCGCGACATGGACGACATGAAGGCCTACGTCGAGAAGGGCAACATGCAGATCGTCGATGCACGCCCGGCAGGCCGGTTCGAGGGCAAGGATCCTGAGCCGCGGCCGGGCCTGCGCGGCGGCCACATTCCCGGCGCCCGCAACGTGCCCTCGCCGACGATCCTGAATGCCGACGGCACGCTGAAGTCGAAGGACGAACTGATCGCGCTTGTTCAAAGGCGCGGGTATCGATCCGGCCGGCCCCGTAGTGACGACCTGCGGTTCGGGCGTGACTGCGGCGATGCTGTCGCTGGCGTTGGCGGTTGCAGGCCAGACGAACGCCGCCGTCTACGACGGCTCATGGGCCGAATGGGGCCAGGAGAACGGCCTGCCCGTCGCGACCGGACCTGCGGCGTAGGCGGGCTGCGACGGCATTTGCCATTAGCTGCAGCGCCTCGCTGCATCTCTCCAATACTGACGCTTGCGCCAAGCGGAAACGCCACAACAATGTCATCCTCGGGCTTGTCCCGAGGACCCATCTAACCGCTAGTGGTGAGGTTGCGAGAGGTGGCGCCGAGCGCGCCGCCAGTGCTTCTTCCGCTGACGCATCGGTCCTCGGGACGAGCCCGAGGATGACCGTGTGGGAAGGTCGCGTCCTCCGCTAACCGGTACGATCCCCGCGGCGATGGGCAGGGATGTGCTCAATCTAATCCCTATTCCGGTGGCAGCGGGATGAACTCCGTATCGTCGCCGGGTACGGTGTCGAAGCGGCCTTGACGCCAGTCAGCCTTGGCGGCGTCGATGCGATCCTTCGACGACGAGACGAAGTTCCACCAGATGTGGCGCGGCCCGTCCATCGGCTCGCCGCCGATAAGCATCAGGCGCGCCTGGCTGGTGGCCAGCACCGAAATCCGGTCGCCCGGGCGCAGCACCAGCAGCCGGCCAGGGCCGAACGTCTGCCCGGCAATGTCGATCTCGCCGGAGACGACGAAGATGCCGCGCTCGTCGTAGTCCGGGTCGATCGGGAGGATCGCGCCCGGCGCCAGGACGGCTTCAGCGTAAAACGCCGGGTGCGGGAATTGCGCGGGCGAGCGCTTGCCGAACATCTCGCCCATGATGACGCGCACGCGCTTTCCCTCGCCCTCGATGCGCGGCAACTCGCTCTCGGCGTGATGCACGAAGGCGGGCGCATTCTCTTCCAGCGCCTTCGGCAGCGCGGCCCATAGCTGAATGCCGAACAACCGGACGGTCTGGACGCGCTGTTCCTCAGCGGTGCGCTCGGAGTGGACGATCCCGCGGCCGGCGGTCATGAGGTTGAGCGCGCCGGGTTTGATCGCCTGCGATCGTGCCCAGGCTGTCGCGATGCATGATCTCGCCATCAAACAGGTAGGTGACGGTGGACAGCCCGATATGCGGATGCGGCCGCACGTCGAGGCCCTGACCCAGCAGGAACTCGTTGGGCCCGAACTGATCGAAAAAGATGAAGGGCCCGATCATCTGCTTGCCCGCGGCGGGCAGGGCGCGGCGCACTTCGAAGCCGCCAAGATCGCGGGCGCGCGGAACGATGACCTGCTCGACCGCATCGCATGCGGCGGCGTCACCGGGCTTGGGGTCGGGTGTCGGCTGCCAGCTCATCGCGCGCTCCATCTTGCAGATCTGAAGGGAACATAATGCAGCCGTGCGCGAAACGTGAGTGGTTAGGCATCGGGGAAGTACTGGTAGACCCAAGTCTCCGTCAGCGCCCGGCCGCCCTTGCGCAGGAAGGCGCGCATTTCGACAGGCTCGGCGCCCGTGGCCTCCAGGTCGAACAGGGCGCGCCAGCGTTCGCGCTGGTCGACGACGGGGTGCGTGTAGGCGTTGGTGACGGCGCCGCGTGAGACCGTGGTGACGATCTCGACGCCGTCGTCGCGGCCGAGCCCGGCGAAGACGGAGCCCTGGAAATCGATGACGAACTTGCGCACGCCGGTCGGGACGCTTGTGGCCGGGCCGGCCGCCCAGGCCCGGTCCAGGTCGCCGTCGCCCAGCCCAGCGTATCGGGATAGGCGATGTCGTCGAGCCACGACAGCCGGTAGCGGTAGTTGCGGTCCTGTCCGGCGCGCAACTGCTCCTTGGGACACCAGTAGGCGACGACGTTGTCGTTGATCTCGTCGTCGGTCGGGATCTCGACGAGGTGGACGGCGCCTTCGCCCCACGCCGCCATCGGCTCGACCCAGACCGAGGGACGCCGCTCGTAGAAGACGCCGTCGTCGAGGTAGTGCACGAAGTCGCGGTCGCGCTGCATCAGGCCGAAGCCCTTCACGTCGCGATCGATGAAGGTGCTGGTCATCACGCGCGGCGGATTGTTGATCGGGCGCCAGAGCCGTTCGCCGGAGCCGGTCAGGATGGAGAGACCGTCGCTGTCGTGGATCTCGGGGCGCCAGTCGGACGCCTGCTTGCGGCTGCTCTCGCCGTACCAGAACATGCTGGAGAACGGCGCGATGCCCAGGCGCTCGATGTCCTTGCGGGCGTGCAGGTCGGCCTCGATCTCCATGACGATGCGGTGGATGCCGCGGCTGTCGGTCAGCCGCTCGCAGCGCATGCGGTAGGCACCCGTCACGCTGGGGCTGTCCAACATGGCATAGAGCGTGACGGCCGGCGCCTCGGTGCTGGATTCCAGGTAGAATGCGGTGAAGCGCGGGAATTCCTCGGCATGCGGCATGGCGGTGTCGATGGCCAGCGCCCGTGCCGAGAGGCCGTACTGATTGTAGGGTCCGGACGCGCGGAAGTACGACGCCCCCAGGAACGCCAGCCAGTCGGTCTTGAGGTCGCCCGCCATCACGCGAAAGCCGGCAAAGCCCATGCCGTCGGCCTGCAGCTGACGGGCCGGGTGGCCAGGCGGCGTCTCGAACAGCTTCGGGTCGTAGAGGACCTCGCGGGCCTGTCCGGCCTCCAACGAGATAGACGTGCACCGGCGACATGAACCCCTGGCCGAGATGGAACAGCTGCACGGGAACCCGCCCGTCGCGATCGAGCCGCAGGCTCATGTCGGGACGGAAGCGCACCTGCTGGAAGGCGTCGTAGTCGATCTGGCGCAGGACATCCGCGTGCGCGGCGACCGGCTCTTTCCAATCGTCCGCAGCGAGCGCTTTCGCGGCAGCCTTCAGCGCGTCGAACGAAAACGCGTTGGCGATGCGCCAAACAGGATGTCGCCCTGGGCCGCCTGCGCCTCGGTCAGCCGTCGCTCGAGAGCAGAAGCCTCCCATCGTCAGCGCTGCCAAACTCGCCAGCAGTTGCCGCCTATGCACCTCGAAGGTCATCGCGTGGAATTTCCATTGTCTGACTGCGGCCGCAGAACTAACGCCGGTCAGCTGCTTCAGTTTCTGTGACCTCGCCGGGATCTGGGTGGAGCCAGTATCTGGTCGAGCATGAACCGGCGATTAAGAGGCCTCCGGATGATCAAGGCCGTTGTCTAAAAGGTCAACCATATGCCATGTCTTAGGGGCAGTCCCGCGTTACATCCCCTGGTCCGGAGACTACCGATGAGCCCGCAGAGCCGCTATCCAGCGCTCGTTATCCTGGCATCTCTGTTGAGTGTCGAACCAGCCATTGCCCAGCAGCCGGGGCCACCGCCACCGCCGCCCGTTACCGTGGCGCCACCACTGGCAAAACGCATCGCCACGTGGGACGAATACTCAGGGCGCTTCGAAGCGATCGAAGCCGTCGAGGTTCGCCCGCGGGTTTCGGGGTTCATCGAAAAGATCCACTTCAAGGACGGCCAGATCGTCAAGGCCGGGGATCAGCTGTTCACGATCGATCCCCGCGAATACCGCATCTCGGTCGAGAGCGCCGAGGCCGAGATCGCGCGATCGGACGCGCAGGTCGATCTGGCTGAAAACGAGGTGGAACGTGCCCGGCCACTGGTGAAGACCGGCGCTGTGACGGAGCGGGACTTCGACCAGCGCAGCGCCAATCTCAATGTGCAACGGGCCGCCCTTCAGGCCGCGCAGGCAAACCTGAAGCGCGCCCAGCTGAACCTGGAATGGACTGCCGTTACGGCACCCGTGTCGGGCCGCATATCCGATCGCAAGGTGGACATCGGTAACCTCGTAACAGGTGGCACCGGCGGCACGACGTTGCTCACCACCATCGTCTCGCTCGACCCCATTCATTTCGTGTTCGACGCTTCCGAGGCCGACTATCTGCGGTACGGACGCCTCAGCATCGCGGGCGGGCGCAAGTCATCGCGCGACGCGGAGAACCCGGTGCGGGTGCGCCTGGCCGACGAAGCCGAGTTCAAGCACACCGGCCACATGGACTTCGTGGACAACCAGTTGAATGCCCGATCCGGCACCATCCGCGGCCGCGCCTTATTCGACAACAAGGATCAGCTCTTCGTGCCGGGCGTGTTCGCGCGCATGCAGCTGTTCGGCGGCGATCTCGACGCGCTGCTCATTCCCGACGGCGCCGTTGTGTCCGATCAGATGCGCAAGATCGTCTTCGTCGTCGGCGAGGACAATGTGGTCAAAGCGGCACCCGTGACACTCGGCCCGCTGGAAGAAGGGCTACGGGTCATCACCAAGGGCCTGACGACGAACGACAAGGTCGTGATCGAAGGCATAGCCAATCCGATGGTGCGTCCGGGCGCGAAGGTGACGCCAAAGCCCGGCGAGGTCAAAGCGGCAGCACCCCCGCCGGCTCCGCCGTCGCAGCAATAACGGTAAGTGTAAGGACATCACGCCATGCGCTTTCCGCACTTCTTCATAGACCGGCCGATCTTTGCGACCGTACTTGCGATCCTCATCACGATCATCGGCTTGATCGCCGGGCGTCAGCTGCCGATTGCCGAGTATCCCGACATTGCGCCGCCCACCGTCAATATCGCGGCAACCTATCCGGGCGCCTCGGCGACCGTGATCGCCGAGACCGTCGCCACGCCGATCGAGCAGGAGGTGAATGGCGTCGACGACATGCTGTACATCAACTCGCAGTCGACGGGTGATGGGCGCGTGTCGATCAACGTGGTGTTCAAGCCCGGCACCAACATCGACCAGGCACAGGTGCTGGTGCAGAACCGCGTGTCGGTGGCCGAGCCGCGGCTGCCGGAAGATGTGCGCCGTCTCGGTCTCGTGGTGCGCAAGGCATCGCCCGACCTGATGATGGTCGTGCACATGGTTTCGCCCGACGACACGCGCGACCAGCAGTATATTTCCAACTACGCGACGCTGTTCGTGAAGGACCGGATCGCGCGTATCGATGGCGTGGGCGACGTGCGCATCTTCGGCGCGCGCGATTATTCCATGCGCGTGTGGCTCGATCCGGCGAAGGTCGCAGCGCGCGACCTGACTGCCTCCGAAGTCGTTGCTGCGCTGCAGGCGGCCAACTTGCAGGTGGCGGCAGGCTCGATCAACCAGCCGCCGGCATCGTCGCCGGGAGCTTTCACGCTGGCCGTGAACACGCTGGGGCGGCTGACCGCGCCGGAGGAGTTCGAGAACATCGTCGTTCGCGCCGAGCCGGACGGGTCGATCACGCGCGTGCGCGATATCGCGCGCGTGGAACTGGGATCGCAGGATTACACGGTCAACGCGTACCTGAACAACAAGGTCGCGACCGCCCTCGTCATCTTCCAGAGGCCGGGTTCGAATGCTCTGGCGACAGCGGCCGCCGTCCGCGCCGACATGGAAACGCTGAAGAAGGATTTCCCGCCGGGCGTGGGCTATTCGGTCGTCTACAACCCGACGGAGTTCATTCAGTTTTCCATCGATGCCGTGGTTGAAACGCTGATCGAAGCGCTGATACTCGTCGTGCTTGTGGTCGTCGTGTTCCTGCAGACGTGGCGGGCGGCGATCATTCCCATCCTCGCCATTCCCGTATCGTTGATCGGCACGTTTTCCGTCATGGCGGCGCTGGGCATCTCGTTCAACTCGCTGTCGCTGTTCGGCATCGTATTGGCGATCGGCATCGTCGTCGACGACGCCATCGTCGTGGTCGAGAATGTCGAGCGCTACCTGCAGCAGGGCATGTCGCCGCGAGAAGCCGCGCACAAGACGATGGACGAGGTGGGCGGCGCGCTGCTGGCGATCTCGCTGGTGCTGATCGGCGTGTTCCTGCCGACGGCTTTCATCGCCGGCCTGCAAGGGACGTTCTACCGGCAGTTCGCCATCACGATCGCGGCTTCGACAGCCATCTCGTGCTTCGTGTCGCTGACGCTGTCACCGGCCATGGCGGCGCTGCTGCTGAAACCGCATGTAGCCGACCACGAGAAGAAGCGCGGGATCGTCTACACGCTGATGACGCCGGTGCGCTGGTTCTTTGCGGGTTTCAACTGGTTCTTCGACAAGCTGTCGCGCGGCTATGGCGCGCTGACATCCAAGCTGGTGCGGATCGGCGCGATCCTATTGGTTGCCTACGCGGGGCTGCTGTACCTGACCTATGACCGCCTGGCCTCGACGCCGACAGGTCTCATTCCGCAGCTCGACCGAACGTACTTTATCGGCGCCTTCCAGCTGCCGCCGGGGTCGACGCTGGAGCGCTCAGACGTGCTGTTACGCCAGGCCGCCGACATCATCCTGGCGCGGCCCGGTGTCGACGCCGCCGTGCAGTTCGTGGGTTTCGACGGTGCGACCTTCACCAACGCTCCGAATACGGGGGTGATCTTCATTCGTCTGAAGCCGTTCGAGGATCGCATCAAGGAGGGGCTGACGAAGGACGGCATCCTGACGGACCTGCGCCAGAACATGGGACCGATCGGCGGGGCCATGGCGCTGATCATCGAGCCGCCGTCCGTGCCCGGCATCGGCACCGGCGGTGGCCTCAAAGGCTATGTGCAGGATCTGGCCGGACGCGGCCTGCCCGCACTCGAGGGCGCGACCTGGGCAGTCGCGGGAACAGCCGCGCAAAATCCGGGCTTCGTGCAGCCCTTCACGCTCTTCAACACCAAGACACCGGAAATTTTCGCCGACATCGACCGCACGAAGTCGGAACAGCTCGGCGTGCCGATCAGCCGGGTGTTCGAAACGCTATCGGTCTACATGGGCTCGGCGTTCGTCAACGACTTCAACATCCTTGGCCGCACGTATCGCGTGACGGCGCAGGCCGACAATCCGTTCCGGCTGTCGCTACGCGACGTCTCGCAGCTCAAAACGCGAAACATCGACGGCGACATGGTGCCGATCGGGGCGGTGGCGAACTTCACGGACACCACGGGGCCGTATCGCGTGCCGCGTTACAACCTGTTTCCCGCAGCTGAAGTGCAGGTGGGGCTGGCCCGCGGCTTCTCATCGGGCCAAGGCCTGGAGGCCCTGGAGAAAATCGCGGCGGAGAAGCTGCCGTCGGGGTTCGGCTTTGAGTGGACGGAGATCGCGCTGCAGGAAAAGCTGGCGGGCAACACGGCCATCGTCGCGTTCAGCTTGGCGGTGGTATTCGTGTTCCTGCTGCTGTCGGCGCTCTATGAAAGCTGGCTGCTGCCGCTGGCGGTGATCCTGATCGTGCCGATGTGCATTCTTGCGGCGATGATCGGCGTCAACCTGCGAGGACTCGACCGCAATGTTCTGGTCGAGATCGGTCTTGTCGTGCTGGTCGGCCTGGCGGCGAAGAACGCGATCCTCATCGTGGAGTTCGCCAAGCAGGCGGAAGAGGAGGGCAAAACGCGGTTCGAAGCCGCCGTCGATGCCGCCCGGACGCGCCTGCGGCCGATCCTGATGACGTCGCTGGCGTTCATTCTCGGTGTTCTGCCGCTGGTGTTTGCCACGGGCGCGGGCGCTGAGATGCGGCAATCGCTGGGTACGGCCGTGTTTTCCGGCATGATCGGCGTGACGCTGTTCGGCCTGATCTTCACGCCGGTGTTCTACGTGCTCTGCCGCGGCCTGGGCCGGCCGCTGCATCCGGAAGCCCCGCCACCAGCCGCGGTGCCTGCGGAGTGAGAGACGCGGGACAAAAGAATGCAGCCGAGAGCCATTTAACTGGGCTTTCGGCGATATCAGGGCTCTGCAACACGATGGACCAGACGGAACGGCGCAATTGCGGGCAAATAGGCTTGCGCCTACCGGCCAATTCCCCGATATAGGGGCGGCCTTCTTGGGTTCACGAGCAGGGCTGGCGAATTCACTCCAAGCGATCAAGACGCAAGGGCTCCCTCGCGCTTAAGCGAGGTTGAGCGGTTCGGCAGTATCCAGCGGGCGTGGTGGAATTGGTAGACACGCCAGATTTAGGTTCTGGTGGCGAAAGTCGTGGGGGTTCAAGTCCCTCCGTCCGCACCAGTGACGCGAGCAGGCACGAAATTCCACCAGCTCACCGGGCTGTGGCAGTCAGATCTTAGGCCATTTTGGTATTGGACGAGAGCGTTATGCAGATCACGGAAACGAATGCGGAAGGCCTGAAGCGGACGCTGAAGGTCGTCGTTCCCGCAGAGGAGCTTGGAACGCGCTTCTCGGCGAAGCTGGGCGAGGTCAAGGATCGCGTGCAGCTGAAAGGCTTCCGCAAAGGCAAGGTGCCTGAAGCGCATATCCGCAAGGTCTACGGCCGCTCGCTCATGAGCGAGGTCCTTGAGCAGACGATCAAGGAAACCAGCGAGAAGGCGATCGCGGAGCGCAAGGAGCGCCCGGCGCAGATGCCGGCGATCGCGCTGACGGAAGACAAGGACGAGATCGAAAAGATCATCGATGGCAAGGCCGACCTGGCCTACGAGATGTCGTTCGAGGTGCTGCCGAAGTTCGAGCTGGCCGATCCGGCCAGCCTGAAGCTTGAGCGCCTGGTCGCCGACGTGGACGGCGACGCGCTTGATAAGGCATTGGCCGACCTCGTCGATCGCAGCGTGACGTACATGCCGGAAGATGGCCGCAAGGCCGAGGACGGCGACCAGCTGACGATCGACTTTGTCGGCAAGATCGATGGCGTCGAATTCGAAGGTGGCAAGGGCGAAGCCCTGCCGCTGGTGCTCGGCAAGAAGCAGTTCATTCCAGGCTTCGAAGAAGGCCTGATTGGCGCGGCTGCAGGCGACGAGCGCACGGTTACAGGCACGTTCCCGGCTGATTATCCAATGCCGGCGCTGGCTGGCAAAGAGGCACAGTTCGACGTCAAGGTGAATGCCGTCGCCAAGCAGGTGCGCCCGGAGATCGACGAAGAGTTTGCCAAGGGCTTCGGCGCCGAAAGCGTCGACAACCTGAAGACGCTCGTCACCGAGCAGATCAAGCGCGAGTACGAAGGTGCGGCCCGCATGAAGCTCAAGCGTGAGCTGCTTGATTCGCTTGAGAAGGCGCACACCTTCGAGCTTCCGCCGTCGCTGGTGGATCGCGAGTTCGAACTCGGTCTGGAACCAGGTCACCATGGGCCTGCAGCGCGACGGCAAGACCTTTGAGGACGAGGGCAAGACGGAAGACGACGCCCGCGCCGAGTACCGCAAGATCGCCGAGCGCCGCGTGCGTCTGGGCCTCGTCGTCGGCGAGATCGGCGACAAACAGAAGATCGAAGTCACGCAGGAAGAACTGCGTAAGGCTTTGATGGATCAGGCGCGCCGCTATCCCGGCCAGGAGAAGTTCGTCTACGAATATTTCCAGAAGACGCCTGGCGCGATCCAGGAGCTGCGCGCGCCGATCTTCGAGGACAAGGTTGTTGATTACCTGTTGTCGGTTGCAAAACCGGTCGACAAGAAGGTCTCGCGCGAGGAACTGTTCGAGCAAGTCAAGGAAGTGACGGAATCCTGATCTTTGGTACCCCCGCTGGACGAAAGCGGGTTGCGTTTCCATATATGGTTCGAAGCAACTGGTTCGAATACCGGCCGGGCGTTCCTACAGTCCGGCCGTTTTAGCCCGGTGCGCCCTGCACCGGCGTAGGCGTACCAGTCCATCCGACACGACAATCCAATTCTGGAGATTTTCATGCGCGATCCCGTCGCAACCATCACCAACACCTTCTGGCCCATGGTCGTCGAGCAGACGAACCGTGGCGAGCGCGGCTACGATCTGCCGTCGCGCCTCCTGAAGGAGCGCATCATTTTCGTCACCGGCCCGATCGAAGATCACATGTCGGCGTCGGTCTGCATGCAGCTGCTGTTCTTGGAGGCCGAAAACCCCAAGAAGGAAATCTCCATGTACATCAACTCGCCCGGCGGCGTCGTCACGGCGGGCATGGCGATCTACGACACCATGCAGTTCATCAAGCCCCCGATCGCCACGCTGTGCATCGGCCAGGCCGCATCTATGGGTTCGCTGTTGCTGTGCGCCGGCGGCAAGGACATGCGCTTTGCGCTGCCGAACGCCCGCATCATGGTGCATCAGCCCTCAGGCGGCTTCTCGGGCCAGGCCTCGGATATCGAGCGCCATGCTGAAGACATCATCAAGATGAAGCGCCGGCTGAACGAGGTTTACGTTAAGCATACCGGTCAGCCTTACGAGATGATCGAGAAGACGCTCGACCGCGACTACTTCATGACCTCCGACCAGGCCCGCGACTTCGGTCTGATCGATAAGGTGCTGTCGTCGCGTGATGATTCGGACCTCAAGGCGCTCGAATTAAAAGATCCGAGCTGAGCCCGAACTTGATTCCTTTCGGGCGCTTTGGCGCATCGATGCAGGAATGTCATACGCCCTCGTCCCGTCTGCCACACCGCGTTGGTGGGCGGGACACATTGTCCCGTCCATACAACGGGATTCGGGGCTGGCGGATGCGCCACAAATGTGTGGTAATCGGCCTAAAGTGAGCGTGCTTGCCGAACGGACCTGTTAATCCAATCTTGATCTGGCGGTCGCTAGCATGCTCTGATCGCGACTAATGAAGCGAGTGCCCCGCGGCGGGCTTGGCCGCGTTCCCTTAGGTGGGACCAGGACATCGCGCGGCGGTGACGCCCAAAACTGTCCCAGGACGGGTTAGAGAACTTAGATGGCTCAAGAAAAGAATACGCTTTACTGCTCCTTCTGCGGCAAGAGCCAGCACGAGGTCAGAAAGCTGATTGCCGGGCCGACCGTGTTCATTTGCGACGAATGCGTCGAGCTGTGCATGGACATCATTCGTGAAGAGAACAAGAACACGCTGGTCAAGTCGCGTGATGGCGTTCCCACGCCGCAGGAGATCTGCTCGGTTCTCGACTCCTATGTGATCGGCCAGTTCCACGCCAAGCGCGTGCTGTCGGTTGCCGTCCACAACCACTACAAGCGCCTGAACCACGCCACGAAGAACAACGATGTGGAACTGGCGAAGTCGAACATCTTGCTCGTCGGCCCCACGGGTTGCGGCAAGACGCTGCTGGCGCAGACGCTGGCGCGAATCCTCGACGTGCCGTTCACGATGGCGGATGCCACGACGCTGACGGAAGCCGGCTATGTCGGCGAGGACGTCGAGAACATCATCCTGAAGCTGCTGCAGAACGCCGACTACAACGTCGAGCGGGCCCAGCGCGGCATCGTCTATATCGACGAAGTCGACAAGATCTCGCGCAAGTCCGACAACCCGTCGATCACGCGCGACGTGTCGGGCGAAGGCGTGCAGCAGGCACTGCTGAAGATCATGGAAGGCACCGTCGCCTCCGTGCCTCCGCAGGGCGGCCGCAAGCATCCCCAGCAGGAATTCCTGCAGGTCGACACGACGAACATTCTCTTCATCTGCGGCGGCGCGTTTGCCGGCCTGGAAAAGATCATCTCGCGTCGCGGCAAGGGCACATCGATCGGCTTCGCAGCCAAGGTCACGGGGCCCGACGAGCGGCGCATGGGTGAAGTGCTGCGCGAAGTCGAGCCGGAAGACCTGCTGAAGTTCGGTCTCATTCCCGAGTTCATCGGCCGTCTGCCCGTGATCGCGACGCTGGAAGATCTCGACGAGACGGCTCTGGTCCAGATTCTGTCCGAGCCGAAGAACGCGCTCGTGAAGCAGTATCAGCGGCTGTTCGAGATGGAAGACGTCAAGCTCACCATCACGACCGACGCGCTGAAGGCCATTTCGCGCAAGGCGATCGAGCGCCGCACCGGCGCGCGCGGCCTGCGCTCCATCATGGAGAGCATCCTGCTGGAGACCATGTTCGACTTGCCTGCACTGAAAGGTGTGGAAGAAGTTGTCATCGGTCCCGAGGTCGTCGAAGGCGGCGCCCGTCCGCTGCGCATTTACACGGAGCGCGCGGAAGAGAAGGGTTCGACCGCTTAGGCGCTCAGAGCCAATGAGGACGGCGCGTCATCGTGCCGTCCCGGCTCATACGAACTTCGTCCGCGCACTTGATAGTTTGCGTGGCAACCCCATTTCTGCGGGGCGGCAAATCGACGTGACTGTTGCAGGGTTCCTACCAGCACCCATCAACCGACGCAGAAGTTTTCCCGCGCCCTTGACGACTAACAGTCAAGCGTCGCCATAATCGGGGCGGTTGGCTGAGTAGAGTATCGGGTAAGGGCGTTCAACCCGTACTGCCGTAACGTGGCCCACCAGGGGGACAGCGGCAGATCACAAGGAAGGGTGAAGAGCACATGAGCGACGACACGAAATCCCGAGACAAGTCCGGTGGCAAGGAGCTCTTCCCTGTGCTGCCGCTGCGCGACATCGTCGTGTTTCCCTACATGATCGTGCCGCTGTTCGTCGGCCGCGAAAAGTCGATCAACGCGCTTGAGGAAGTCATGCGCGCCGACAAGCACATCCTGCTTGCCGCGCAAAAGAACGCGGGCGACGACGATCCAAGCGCCGACGCGATCTACCAGACCGGTACGCTGGCCTCTGTGCTGCAGCTGCTGAAGCTGCCGGACGGCACCGTGAAGGTGCTCGTCGAAGGCACCGCGCGCGCCAAGATCATCAAGTACACCAACAACTCGGAATATTTCGAAGCCGAGGTTGAGCGCGTTGCCGAAACCACGGGCTCGAAGGACGAGATCGAGGCGCTCGCGCGCTCGGCCATCTCGCAGTTCGAGAACTACGTGAAGCTCAACAAGAAGATTTCGCCGGAGGTGCTGGGTACTGTCGCGCAGATCGACGACTATTCCAAGCTGGCCGACACGATCGCATCGCATCTGGCGGTGAAGATCGGCGACAAGCAGGAAGTGCTCGAGCTGACGACGATCACGCAGCGCCTTGAGCGTGTCTACACGCTGATGGAGAGCGAGATCTCCGTCCTGCAGGTGGAAAAGAAGATCCGTTCGCGCGTGAAGCGCCAGATGGAGAAGACGCAGCGCGAGTACTATTTGAATGAGCAGATGAAGGCCATTCAGAAGGAACTCGGCGACACCGACGAGCGCGACGACATCTCCGAGTTCGAAGAGAAGATCGAGAACACGAAGCTGTCGAAGGAAGCCAAGGACAAGGCTCTGGCGGAGCTGAAGAAGCTCAAGCAGATGAGCCCGATGTCGGCTGAAGCGACCGTCGTGCGCAACTACCTCGACTGGCTGCTGTCCATCCCGTGGGGCATCAAGGGCAAGGTCAAGAAGGATATCGACGAGGCCCAGGTGGTTCTCGATGCGGAGCACTATGGCCTGGAGAAGGTCAAGGAACGCATCCTGGAATACCTCGCCGTGCAGGCGCGTACGAACAAGCTGAAGGGGCCGATTCTCTGCCTCGTTGGCCCGCCCGGCGTCGGCAAGACGTCGCTCGGCAAGTCCATCGCCAATGCCACGGGCCGTGAGTTCGTGCGCATGAGCCTTGGCGGCGTGCGCGACGAAGCCGAGATCCGCGGTCACCGCCGCACCTACATCGGCTCGATGCCCGGCAAGGTCATCCAGTCGATGAAGAAGGCCAAGCGCGTGAACCCGCTGTTCCTTCTCGACGAGATCGACAAGATGGGCTCCGACTTCCGTGGCGATCCCGCGGCGGCTCTGCTCGAAGTGCTCGATCCGGAACAGAACGGCACGTTCAACGACCATTACCTCGAGGTCGACTACGACCTGTCGAACGTGATGTTCGTGACGACGGCCAACACGCTGAACATTCCGCCGGCCCTCATGGACCGCATGGAGATCATTCGTCTCGCCGGTTACACGGAAGACGAGAAGGTGGAGATCGCCAAGCGCCACTTGATGGCGGAACAGCGTACGGCACACGGTCTGGAAGCCCACGAGTGGGAAGTGGATGATGCGGCACTGCTCGTGCTCATCCGCCGCTACACGCGGGAAGCCGGCGTGCGCTCGCTCGAACGTGAGATCGCCAAGCTGGCCCGCAAGGCCGTGAAGGAGATCCTGACGTCGAAGACGACACAGGTGAAGGTCACTGCAGCCAACGTCGAAGATTACCTCGGCGTGCCGAAGTACCGCTTCGGCGAGGCTGAGCTGGAGGACCAGGTCGGCATCGTGACGGGTCTGGCATGGACGGAAGTCGGCGGCGAGTTGCTGACGATCGAAGGCGTGCTGATGCCCGGCAAGGGCAAGATGACCGTTACGGGCAACTTGCGCGACGTGATGAAGGAATCGATCCAGGCCGCGAACGCCTACGTGCGCTCGCGTTCGGTCGACTTCGGCATCCATCCCTCGCTGTTCGAGAAAAAGGACATCCACGTGCACGTGCCGGAAGGCGCGACGCCGAAGGACGGTCCCTCGGCCGGCGTGGCCATGGCCACGGCGATCATCTCGATCCTCACCGGCATTCCGGTCCGCAAGGACGTGGCGATGACGGGCGAAATCACGCTGCGCGGCCGCGTTTTGCCGATCGGCGGCCTCAAGGAGAAGCTGCTTGCTGCCCTGCGCGGCGGCATCAAGACGGTCATGATCCCGGAAGAGAACGTCAAGGATCTGGCCGACATTTCTGCTGAGGTGAAGAAGAAGCTGGAGATCGTGCCGGTGGCGCGTATCGAGGACGTCCTTAAGGCGGCTCTCGTGCGCATGCCCGATCCGATCACCTGGGCCGAAGTCGAGGCTGCGGCTGTCGCTGCGGAAGAAAGTAAAGAGGCGTCGCGCGTTACCGCGCACTGATCGTTTCTGTACGCTTTCTACTGACGAAACTGTCGCACCCGCGTTCTTAAAGTGAACGCGGGTGCTTTATTTTCTCATAATGAAAAAAGGCTCTGCAATCCCAGCATTTTCGGGCTGAATTGCAGCTTTTACCCCTTGACGGAGCCCGTATTTGGGGGCTTTTGTGCCCCCTCTGCTTCAAACGCAGCAGCCTTCATCGCGGCCGAGCGACCGAAGAGTATCGCCCCGCGATCAAGGCCAATCAAACCCAATACCCACGCATTCCAGTCATAAGGACGGATAAAGATGAGCAAGAAAGATTTGATCGACGCTGTTGCGAACGGAGCTGAGCTGACGAAAGAGAAAGCTGGCGTTGCCGTCGAAGCCGTTCTTGAACATATCAAGAAGTCGATGAAGGCCGGCGAAGAAGTCCGTATCCCCGATTTCGGCACCTTCAAGGTTGCCAAGCGCAAGGCGCGCGAAGGCCGTAACCCGGCAACCGGCGCCACCATCAAAATTCCCGCCTCGACCGTCGCGAAGTTTACGCCGTCGAAGGGCCTGAAGGATCTGCTGAACTAAGGTTCGGTTTCCTGGAGTATTGTCGAGCGCGTCGCGACCCTGATCGCGACGCGCTTTGCATTTCAACGCCTTCCTCACGCCCATTTAACGGCAGCGCGTGTCATGTTCGCGAGCTACAACACCCCATGACCAAGGAGCCGCATTCCGCTGCCCAGTTTACGCCGTCGCGCGATCACTGGTGGCATGCTGATTTCCTCGATCTGATGGCCAGGCGGCTCGATCTGGGCGCCTGCCGTAACGTACTGGAGATTGGCGCCGGCAAGGGCCATTGGACGTCGCTGATCCTTGAGCGCATCGCCCCGGACGGGCGGATCACAGCCGTCGAGCGGGAGCGCCGCTGGATTTCGGCTATCGAACGCCGCTTTGCGGGCAATGATCGCGTCAAGGCATTGCAAGGCGATATTACGTCGATGGCGCTCAAGCCACGGCAATTCGACCTCATCACGTGCCAAACGGTGTTGATGCACCTGCAGAACGTGCCGGCTGTGCTGCACGAGGTTTACGATCTTCTCGCGCCGGGTGGTCTCCTGTTGGTCTCGGAGCCCGACAACTTCGCCAACCGCATTTCGCTGACCTCCGTGGTGGCCGGCTTGACCGCCGATCAGTTCGGCCAGGTCGCCGCCATGTGGTGGGCGTTCGAGAAAGGCCGCGAATCCCACGGCCTCGGCCAGGAATGGATTGCCGTCCGCCTGCCCGCTTTGATCAACGCAGCCGGGTTCACCGGCCTTCGGGCCTATCACAACGACCGGCCGGCCATGCTGGCCCCTCCATACGCCAGCAAGGAAGAACGTGCCGCCATCACCGACTGGCTTGCCGCCCCGGCGCACGAAACCGACGTGGCGGGGCGCGAAGAGGTGCTGCGGTTCGTTCTGGCCGGTGGCATGGATGAAGCGACGTTCGACCGTGCCTGGGCCGTCCTGTCGGCCGTGGACGTCAATTCGCGCGCAGCCCTCTCAGGGCGCACGCTGTCGTCTTGCACGGGCGGCAATCTCTACCTGTTTGCGGCACGCAAGCCCGCGCGGTAGCAACTGCGGAATACACGGTTGCGTAACCGGCCCGGCAGGGCTACATCACGCGGCACGGGCGGTTAGCTCAGTGGTAGAGCGCTTCGTTTACACCGAAGATGTCGGGAGTTCGACCCTCTCACCGCCCACCAGCCTACGCTCTGCGAGCTTCGGCTCGGCAAGCCGGAGGCTTGACACAGACGCGCTCGCAGAGCGTAGGCTGTCGCGCCGAAGTTGCGCAGCAACGTAGGCGGACTATGCGGCAACCCGCCTAGCCAATCAGAACCCCGGAGATCATCAGGCATGTCCATTTCGCTCTACGAGATTGCCGTGCCGTCGTTCAAGCAGCACCTCGACGCGCTGGACGCGATCCTCGACAAGGCAACAGCCTACGCCGAAGCCAAGAAGATCGAGCCCGACGCGCTGTTCAATGCCCGGCTTTATCCGGACATGTACACATTGAAGCGCCAGGTGACGTCGGCTTGCGACTTCGCCAAGCTGTGCGTTGGCCGTATCGCCGGCATCACGCCACCGGCGCACGACGACAGCGAGAAGACGTTTGCCGACCTGAAGAAGCGCATTGCCGAAACGATGGCCGTGATCGACAGCGTCAAGCCGGAACAGACGGTCGGCGCTGAGGACAAGCAGTTCACCATCAAAGCAGGCCCGCGCGAGCTACATTTCAGCGGCCGCGATTACGTGCTGCACTTCGCACTGCCGAACTTCCTGTTCCACTGCAGCACCGCTTACGGCATCCTGCGCCACAACGGTCTGGAGATTGGCAAGCGCGATTTCATGCGCCGGATGCAGCCGGCGCAATAATAAGCATCAGCAGCGGAAGGCTCGTCGAACGCATGGGCCACGATCACAGTCATGGGCCAGGCAGCCACGCGCACGGGAGTCATTCTGGCGCGGGCGGCCATGGGCACGATCACGGCCGCGGTGCCAACGCGCGCCAGCTGACCTGGGCACTCATCCTCACGTCGTGCTTCCTCGTTGCCGAAGTCGTGGGCGGCATCCTCACGCAGAGCCTGGCGCTGATCTCCGACGCGGCCCACATGTTCACGGACGCCGCAGGGCTGGCGATCGCGCTGGCAGCCGTGAAGCTGGGAGAGCGGCCGGCCGACGCGAAACGGACGTTCGGCTACGCACGCTTCGAGATTCTCGCCGCAGCGTTCAACGCCGTGCTGCTTTTCCTCGTGGCGATCTACATCATGTACGAGGCCTATCTGCGCTTCACGCAGCCGGCCGACGTGCAGTCCTTGCCGATGCTCGCCATCGCCTCGCTGGGGCTGGTAGTCAATTTCGCCTGCATGAAGATACTCGACGCCGGCAAGGACGAGAGCCTCAACGTCAAGGGCGCCTACCTCGAAGTCTGGGCCGACATGCTCGGATCGGTCGGCGTGATTCTGGCGGCTATCGCAATTTGGCTGACAGGCTGGAATTGGATCGACCCCCTTGTTGCCGTCGCGATCGGCCTGTGGGTGCTGCCGCGCACATGGTCGCTCCTGCGCGAGAGCCTGAACATTCTGCTCCAGGGCGTTCCCGAGGGCATCGCCATCGCCGACATCGAGCAGGCGTTGCGCGCCGTTCCGGGCCTAGCCGGGCTGCACAGCCTGCATGTCTGGGCGATGACAAGCGGCCAGAACGTTCTCTCCGCGCATATCGAGATCGCCCCGGATATCGCCGATGCCATGGCCTTCCGCCAGCGCGTCGAAGCCCTGCTTCACGAGCGCTTCGGCATCGACCACATCACCATCCAGCTGGAGGACGGCAGGGGGCACTGCGTCACAGAAGGCACCCAACCAAATCAGCGCGAAAATCATTGAAACGCTGCCTTGACTTGGGGGCAGTGACCACGTATCCCAACCGCTCTGTGACACCGCGCTGGTGACCATCAGCGCGCGTTTAGGAATTGCGGGCGTAGCTCAGTTGGTTAGAGCGCCGGCCTGTCACGCCGGAGGCCGCGGGTTCAAGTCCCGTCGCTCGCGCCATTCCTTCCTCCAATACAACTTTAAAGCGTTGCGCAGACTCCAGCTTGGAGCTGATGGACACTGCCGTCGTCTTGGCGATTGAGCGGCGCCCTAATGATTTCCCTCGTGCTTTTGTCGCCTTGGGTTGCGCGGCAAGTTTGCCTGCGTTAACACCGTTGTTGCGCCGCGCCGTTGTGCGTCGCGCCAATCGGGTACGCGTCCGGCGGGAAAAGGCGCGGAAGGATGACTTCATGAATGAACTTCTGATGGGCTACCTGCCCCTCGTCGTGTTCATCGGCGTGGCGCTGGCAATCGGCGCCGGCCTGATGGTCGCGCCGTTTCTGCTGGCGGTGAACAATCCCGACCCCGAGAAGGTGTCCGCGTACGAATGCGGCTTCAACGCCTTCGACGATGCCCGCATGAAATTCGACGTTCGCTTCTATCTCGTCTCGCTGCTGTTCATCATCTTCGACCTAGAAATTGCGTTCCTCTTTCCATGGGCCGTGGCCTTCAAGGAAATCGGCGCCTTCGGATTCTGGTCGATGATGGTGTTCCTCGGCGTGTTGACGATCGGCTTCATCTACGAGTGGCGCAAAGGAGCGCTGGAATGGGATTGATCGCGCCTGTCAAACCGGCCGCGGCATCGACCGGTCTCGTGAAGCCGGGCGACCCGTACTTTACCGAGATCAGCAACGAGCTGGCCGACAAGGGCTTCCTCGTCACCACGACCGACGACCTCATCAACTGGGCGCGCACGGGCTCGCTTATGTGGATGACGTTCGGGCTCGCCTGCTGCGCCGTGGAGATGATGCAGACGTCGATGCCGCGCTACGACGTGGAGCGGTTCGGCTTTGCACCGCGCGCCTCGCCGCGCCAGTCGGACGTCATGATCGTCGCCGGCACGCTGACCAACAAGATGGCCCCGGCGTTGCGCAAGGTCTACGACCAGATGCCGGAGCCGCGCTACGTCATCTCGATGGGCTCGTGCGCCAACGGCGGCGGCTACTACCACTATTCGTATGCCGTCGTGCGCGGCTGCGACCGCATCGTACCCGTCGACATCTACGTGCCCGGCTGCCCGCCAACGGCGGAGGCACTGCTGTATGGCATCCTGCTGCTGCAGCGGAAAATCCGCCGCACCGGCACAATCGAGCGATAGCAGCAGGCCAATCCGAGCGCCGCCACCAACGGCCGGACGCACCGCGACGAAAACCGAGAGCTGATATGACGATGCCCTTGACCGACCTCGGAACGCACATCGCAGCCAAGCTCGGCTCGGCCGTCGTGTCGTCGGCCATCACCTACGGCGAGCTGACGATCGGCATCGAACGCGATCAGATCGTGCCGGTCTTGACGTTCCTGCGCGACGATCCCCGGTGCCGTTTCGAGATCCTGATCGACATCTGCGGGGTTGACTGGCCGGCGCGCGAAAACCGCTTCGACGTCGTCTATCACATGCTGTCGCCGCGCTTGAACCACCGCATTCGCCTCAAGGTACAGACCAACGAGACGCAGCCGGTGCCCAGCGCGGTCGACGTGTTCCCCACCGCCAATTGGTATGAGCGGGAGGCCTACGACATGTACGGCATCGTATTCTCCGGCCATCCCGATCTGCGCCGTCTGCTGACCGACTACGGCTTCCAAGGCTACCCGCTGCGCAAGGATTTCCCGCTGACGGGCTACGTCGAGGTGCGTTACGACGATGCGCAGAAGCGTGTCGTTTACGAGCCGGTGAAGCTGACGCAGGAATTCCGCACCTTCGACTTCGAGAGCCCGTGGGAGCGCGCAGAATATCTCCTGCCGGGGGATGAAAAGGCGACGCGGCAATGACCGAAGATGAGATTGCGGCGATCCGCGCCAACTCGGAACTGGCCATAACGACCTTCAAGGATCGCAGCGGCGTCGATTTCGGGTTCGATCGCCAATCGGTGGCTTGGATGGAAGGCTTCATCGACCGCCAGCGTACCGTCGATCCAACACCGCCGCCGATGATCACGGCAGTGCTTGGCAGCCATCTGGGTCAGTCGATTATCGCGGCGACAGGTGGAGCTTGGGCCAGGGACGAGACCGGTCAGATCGGCATCCGCTTTGACAATGGCGACTGGTGCTATCCGTTTGCCAAGGTCGCCAAGCAGATCGAAGGCGGCGCCGGGATAGGCGAGGGAATCCTGAGCTTCTACGATGTCAGTGTCGAATACCTCGCGACCGGCCGCCTGCCGGGCCAACCCGCGGCGGGGCGGCGCGCGAATTGATGAAGAACACCTTGCAGCCCGGCGCCAGGACGCAGTTCGCCTACAGGATTCCGGCGGACAAGACGGTGCCGCATCTTTTTCCCGAAGCGCATGACTTCCAGCTGATGCCCACCGTATTTGCTACGGGTTTTATGGTGGGGCTGATGGAGTGGACCTGCATGAAGGTCCTCGAAGGCCATCTCGACGATGGTGAAGGGAGCCTGGGCACGCACATCGATGTCAGTCACGTGGCAGCGACCGTGCCGGGCCAGATTGTGACGGTCGATGCCGAGTGCACAGAGGTACGGGGGCGTCGCGTCGGTTTCACGGTCCGCGCCCACGACGGACTTGAACTGATCGGCGAGGGCCGCCACGAGCGCGTTGTCGTGCCGTGGGAGCGATTTGAAGCCAAAGTGAACGAGAAAGCCAAGCGCGCCCGCGTTGAACACGTGGTGGGCCGCGCGTCATCGAGAGCGCCCCATGGCTGAGACCGAGATTCGCCAGTTCAACATCAACTTCGGACCGCAGCACCCCGCGGCGCACGGCGTGTTGCGCCTTGTGCTGGAGCTGGACGGCGAAGTGGTCGAGCGCGTCGATCCGCACATCGGGCTGCTGCATCGCGGCACCGAGAAGCTGATCGAGCACAAGACATACCTGCAGGCGATCGGCTATTTCGACCGCCTCGACTACGTCGCGCCGATGAACCAGGAACACGCATTTTGCCTGGCAGCAGAGCGCATGCTGGGCATCACGGTGCCCAAGCGCGCGCAGCTGATCCGCGTGCTCTTTTCCGAGATCGGCCGGCATCTGTCGCATCTGCTCAACGTCACCACGCAGGCCATGGACGTCGGCGCGCTGACGCCGCCGCTGTGGGGATTCGAGGAACGTGAGAAGCTGATGGTGTTCTATGAGCGCGCCTCGGGCTCGCGCATGCACGCCAAGTACTTCCGCGTCGGCGGCGTACACCAGGATCTGCCGCCGGAGTTGATCGACGACATCTACAACTGGTGTGACCCGTTCCTGAAGGTGGTCGACGACCTCGACAGCCTCCTGACCGGCAACCGCATCTTCAAGCAGCGCAACGTCGACATCGGCGTCGTCAGCCTGGAAGACTGCTTCCGCTGGGGCTTCTCCGGCGTGATGGTGCGCGGCTCGGGCGCAGCCTGGGATCTGCGCAAGTCACAGCCGTACGAGTGCTATTCTGAATTCGATTTCGACATCCCGATCGGCAAGAACGGCGACTGCTACGATCGCTACCTCATCCGCATGCAGGAAATGCGCGAGAGCGTGAAGATCATGAAGCAGTGCTGCGACAAGCTGCGGTCCCCGGAAGGACAGGGGCCGATAACGTCCGCTGACAAGAAAGTCGTGCCGCCCAAACGCGGCGAGATGAAGCGTTCGATGGAAGCGCTGATCCATCACTTCAAGCTCTACACTGAGGGCTTCCACGTGCCGGAAGGCGAGATCTACGCCTGCGTCGAGGCGCCCAAGGGCGAGTTCGGCGTCTATCTCGTGGCCGACGGCTCCAACAAGCCGTACCGCTGCAAGATTCGCGCACCGGGTTTCCCGCACCTGCAGGCCATGGATTTCATGAACCGGGGTCACATGCTCGCCGACGTCAGCGCGATTCTCGGCTCGCTCGACATCGTGTTCGGCGAAATCGACCGGTAACGCCCGAAATTCCCGAGGCCTCACCGCCGTTTACGCTGACGCAACAAACCCAGCCGCCTGGAATGCGTTCTGGCGTAAACATCAGCCCAAGTGACGATTGCCCCTAGCAACCAGTGGGTTTAGCTGGCAAAAAATGGGGCACAGGGTTTTGCGTGGGGAGGCCGCCATGGTCGATGTTCCGTTTCTGCTGGCGATCGGCGCGATCGGTTGGGGTCTGAGCCTGGCGAGCTACCGCTTTTTTGCCGGCCGCAACGGGTGGCCGATGGGCGTGCTGCACGCCGATCTGCCGATCATTCCCGTCCTCATTGGATTGCTCGCCATCGCAGCCGCCGGCGTCTTTGCGTTCGATCGCGGCATCGACACGGGTGGCGGCATCATCGTCCTGTTCGGACTGCTGTTGTGGCTGTTCTGGACCGGCTTCTTGCGTGTCGGCTCGCAGATCTCGCTATTCCTTGCGCCGCTGGCTGCAGCCTTGTTGCTCGTCACATGGCTTGGCGGCTTCACCGACGTCTCCAGCTATGACAGCCGTCGTGCGCAACTCGGTTCCAACGAGCAGCCCGCTCGGACCTTCATTCCCTAATTGTTATTTCCTGAGCGCTGCGCTCAACGTTGAACGCGGCGCATGGTGCGGCCGTGTGCGCCATGGGCGCGAGGCGTACAAGCGCTACCATCCAAACGTGCCGCCAAGCGCGCCGCCCAGAACCAGATTGTTCATTCGACTTTGAACGCGGTTGCGTTCGCGCGTGAAATCGGCGATTTCTGCAGCGCAACAGTATTGGTTAAGCGCCAATGCTCACGATACGCCATCAAGGAGCGCCATGGCCGTCCGCCGCCTCCATCCGGAGCAGCCCCCTAGTTTCGCCTTCACGAGCGAAAATCTCGCGT
This sequence comes from uncultured Pseudomonadota bacterium, assembly GCA_963846845.1. GTDB lineage: Bacteria > Pseudomonadota > Alphaproteobacteria > Rhizobiales > Hyphomicrobiaceae > JAKAXS01. The sequence goes on from CAWJXQ010000004.1 coordinate 98,108, forward strand.
GGGTGCGAGAGACCGTCGCCAAATATCCGCCGGGCAAGCAGGCTTCCGCGGTCATTCCCGTGCTGTGGCGCGCCCAGGAGCAGAACGATGGCTGGCTGAGCGAGCCCGCCATTCGCGTCACGGCCGACATCCTCGGCATGGCCTACATACGCGTTTATGAGATCGCCACCTTCTACACGATGTTTCAGCTCGCCCCCGTCGGCCTCAAGGCCCACATCCAGGTATGCGGCACGACGCCGTGCATGCTGCGCGGCTCGGAAGAACTGATCGCCGTCTGCAAGACTCACATTGCCCCGCACGCGCACGAGCGGTCGGCCGACGGCAACTTCTCGTGGGAAGAGGTGGAATGCCTCGGCTCCTGTGCGAATGCGCCGATGGTGCAGATCTTCAAGGACACCTACGAGGATCTGACGCCGGCTTCGCTCGAAAAACTGCTGGAAGGTTTTGCCCGCGACAAGCCGCCAAAGCCGGGCTCGCAGACGGGGCGGCAGGTGTCCGCCCCGGCCGGCAAGCCGACGACCTTGAATGATCCCGCGCTGTATGACGGCTCGACGGTGGGCGCTTGGCGCAAGCGTTTCGAGCAGATGGCCAACCAGCCGTCGCCAATCGCGCCCCCACCGGCTGCTGCTCCGGCGGCTCCTGCACCACCGCCGCCCGCGGTTGCTCCAGCAGCAGCCGAAGCCAAACCCGCAGTTCATCCTGCGGCGCTGGCGGCCATGGCGAACGCCGGGCTGGTCAAGGAACTGCAGGACCGTGGCGGCGACAAGCCGCTCAGCCCAGACCAGATGAGCGCCATCAAGGCCAAGATGGCCGCGACGGGCCCTGCGGCCTATGCCGCGTCAACGCTACCCTCAGAGGCGGAGAAGCCGGAATCGCTGTCGGCACCGCGCGGCGGTAAGGCGGATGACCTGAAGCTGATCTGGGGCATCGGCCCTAAACTGGAGAAGGGGCTGAACCGTATAGGCTTCTATCACTTCGACCAGATCGCCGGCTTGAGTGCCGCGCAACTGCGGTGGGTCGAGAGCCAGCTTGACGACAAGTTCGCGTCAGCCGAACGCGATAAATGGATTGAGCAGGCAGCCAAGCTGGCCACGGGCTGGCGGCCGAAAAGCCAGGCGGGCGACAAGCCGAAACCGGGCAAGGGATAGCGGATGCTTCTCGAAGACAAAGATCGCATCTTCCGCAACATCTACGGCTTCCACGACGCTGGGCTGAAGGGCGCGCGCTCGCGCGGATCGTGGGATGGCACGAAGCTGTTGATCGACCAGGGGCACGACTGGATCATCAACGAGATGAAGTCGTCCGGCCTGCGCGGCCGCGGCGGCGCCGGCTTCCCGACCGGCCTCAAGTGGTCGTTCATGCCCAAGAACGATGCGCGCCCGTCCTACCTCGTGATCAACGCGGACGAGAGCGAGCCCGGCTCGTGCAAAGACCGCGAAATCATGCGCCACGACGCGCACCTGCTGATCGAGGGCGCGCTGATCGCCTCATTCGCGATGCGGGCGCATGTGTCCTACATCTACGTCCGGGGCGAGTTCATTCGCGAGCGCGAGGCGCTGCAGCGAGCGATCGACGAGGCCTACGCGGCCAAGCTGATCGGTAAAAACAACATCCACGGCTGGGACTTCGACTTCTACGTCCACCACGGCGCCGGCGCTTACATCTGCGGCGAGGAAACCGCGCTGCTGGAGAGCCTTGAGGGCAAGAAGGGCCAGCCCCGCCTCAAGCCGCCGTTTCCGGCCAACGTCGGCCTCTATGGTGCGCCCACGACGGTCAATAACGTCGAGAGCATTGCGGTCGTGCCGGATATCCTGCGGCGCGGCGCGGCCTGGTTTGCCTCGCTCGGCCTGCCTAACAACACCGGCACCAAGCTGTTCCAGATCTCAGGCCACGTCGAGCGGCCGTGCGTGGTGGAAGAAGAGATGGGCATTCCGGTGCGCCAGCTCATCGAAGAGCATTGCGGTGGCGTGCGCGGCGGTTGGGACAATCTGCTGGCCGTCATTCCTGGTGGCTCGTCGATGCCGATGATCCCGGCGGCGCAGTGCCAGGATCTGACGATGGACTTCGACTCGCTGGTGAAGCTCAAGTCGGGGCTCGGCACGGCGGCGATCATCGTCATGGACAAGTCGACCGACGTCATCAAGGCGATCCGGCGCATCGCTTATTTCTACAAGCACGAGAGCTGCGGCCAGTGCACGCCGTGCCGCGAGGGCACGGGCTGGATGTGGCGCGTGCTGGAGCGCATGGAGAAGGGCCAGGCCGAAAAGCGGGAGATCGACCTGCTCTTCGACGTCTCCAAGCAGGTGGAAGGTCACACGATCTGCGCGCTGGGCGACGCCGCGGCGTGGCCCGTGCAAGGTCTGTTGCGCAACTTCCGTCACGTGATCGAGGCGCGCATCGACCAATATCAGGTGGCACACCGCGACGCAGCGGAGTAGGGCTGCGCCGCATGGACTGACGGCGGCCGCAGGCGGAGCGGCCGCGTGAAGCGGATGGCCTCTATCGCGGAGGCTGGAACGAGAAGGCAAGGCACACGGGAATGCCGAAGCAACTCATCATCGACGGCAAGCCGATCGAAGTGGAAGACGGCACCACGCTGCTGCAGGCGTGCGAGCTGGCTGGCGCCGAGATTCCGCGCTTCTGCTACCACGAGCGCCTGTCGATCGCGGGCAACTGCCGTATGTGCCTGGTCGAAGTGCAGGGTTCGCCCAAGCCCGTCGCCTCGTGCGCCATGGGCGTGAACGATCTGCCGCCGAACAAGGACGGCAGCCCCAAGGTCATTTCCACCACCACGCCGCTCGTCAAAAAAGCGCGCGAGGGCGTGATGGAATTCCTGCTGATCAACCACCCGCTGGATTGCCCGATCTGCGACCAGGGCGGCGAATGCGACCTGCAGGACCAGGCCATGGCCTTCGGCGTCGGCGGCTCGCGCTATTCTGAGAACAAGCGCGCGGTCGAAGAAAAGAACATCGGCCCGCTCATCAAGACGATGATGACACGCTGCATCCACTGTACGCGCTGCGTGCGCTACATGACTGAAGTGGCCGGCGTGGAAGAACTGGGCCTCATCGGCCGCGGCGAGGATGCCGAGATCACCACCTATCTCGAACAGGGCATCCTGTCGGAGATGAGCGCCAACGTGGTGGACCTGTGTCCGGTCGGCGCGCTGACGCACCGGCCGTGGGCGTTCAATGCCCGGCCGTGGGAAATGAAGAAGACGGAGAGCATCGACGTGATGGACGCCGTGGGTTCGGCGATCCGCGTCGATACGCGCGGGCGCGAAGTGATGCGCGTGCTTCCGCGCAACAACGACGCCGTCAACGAAGAGTGGATTTCCGACAAGACGCGCCACATCGCCGATGGACTTAGAACTCAGCGGCTGGATCAACCGTACGTCCGGCGCAATGGCCGGCTGGAACCCGCCACTTGGGCCGAAGCGCTCGCTGTCGTCGCCGCCAATCTGAAGGGGCATGATGCCAGCCGCATCGGCGCCATCGCCGGCGATCTCGCGGGCGCGGAGGAAATGTTCGCGCTCAAGGACCTGATGGGCCGCATGGGCGTCGTCAACCTGGATTGCCGCCAGGATGGCGCCCAGATCGATCCGGCGCTTGGCCGCTCCGGTTACGTCTTCAACACGACGATCGAAGGTATCGAAGGCGCTGATGCCATCCTGTTGATCGGCACCAATCCGCGTGTCGAGGCGGCGGTTCTGAACACGCGCATCCGCAAACGCTGGCGCCAGGGCGGCGTGAAGATCGGCCTCGTTGGTGCTGCGGCCGACCTTGGCTACCCGCACGACTACCTGGGTGCGGGGCCGCAAACGCTTGGTGAACTGGCATCGGGTAAACACGCCTTCTCGCAGGTGCTGGCCGAGGCCTCCCACCCGATCGTGATCGTGGGAATGCAGGCGTTGGCACGGGCCGACGGCTCTGCGGTTCTGGCTCTCGCTGCGAATATTGCCGCCGCCGCCTCGCGCGACAAGGTGGTCGCCGGCGGTGGGCTCAATATCCTGCACACGGCCGCAGCCCGCGTCGCCGGCCTCGACCTCGGGTTTGTGCCGGGCGAGGGCGGGCTGGGAACCGCTGCCATGATCGAAGCAGCCGGTGCCGGGCAACTCGACACGCTTTACCTGCTCGGCGCCGACGAAATCGACATGTCGGCGCTCGGCAATGCCTTCGTCGTCTACCAGGGCAGCCATGGGGATCGGGGCGCGCATCGCGCCGATGTCATCCTGCCGGGTGCCGCCTATACCGAAAAGAGCGCCACCTACGCCAACACTGAAGGGCGGGTGCAGATGACCGAGCAGGCCGTCTTCCCCCCGGGCGAGGCGAAGGAGGATTGGAAGATCCTGCGCGCCCTGTCGGCCGAGTGCGGGCAGACACTGCCCTACGACACCCTATCGGCCCTGCGCGTGGCGATGTACAAGTCGGCGCCGCAGCTGCAGCGCCTCGACATGGTCATCGGCGAGAGTGATGGCGGCCTCGACAAGCTGATCAAGAGCGACGCGCGCGCCAGCAACGAGCCGTTCGGGTCGGCGGTTCAAGACTTCTATCTCACCAACCCCATCGCGCGCGCATCCGCCGTGATGGCGGAGATGAGCGCGCTGAAGGCACAGAGTACGAAGGCGTTGTCGGCGGCGGAATGATTTTTCGTCCGCGTCTCGGGGGCGCGGGAAACTGAAGCGGGACGGGGGGCGCAAAGGTTGCGCCGTTCGTTCCATGACGTGTGCGGCGGGGCTATGTCGGATTGGACTGCGAACCTCTGGGAGTTTGCGCTGTGGCTCGCCGCCACGGTGGGCCTCAGCCTGGCCTTGCTCGTGGGGCTGCTGATCATCATCGCCTTCCTGCTGCTGATGGATCGCAAGGTCTGGGCAGCCGTGCAGCTGCGCCGCGGGCCCAACGTCGTCGGGCCATTCGGGCTGTTGCAGTCGTTCGCCGACCTTCTGAAGTTCGTGCTCAAGGAGCCGGTCATCCCGGCCGGTGCCGACAAGGGCGTCTTCCTGCTGGCACCCCTGGTGACCGCCGTATGCGCTCTGGCAGCTTGGGCCGTCATCCCACTCGATGAAAACAGCTGGGGCCGGTGGGTGATTTCCGACCTCAACGTCGGCATTCTCTACCTGCTGGCGATCTCGTCGCTCGGCGTCTACGGCGTCATCATGGGCGGCTGGGCGTCGAACTCGAAGTATCCGTTCATGGGCGCCTTGCGGTCTGCCGCGCAGATGGTGTCGTACGAGGTCTCGATCGGCCTGGTCATCATCACGGTGCTGCTGTGCGTCGGCTCGCTCAACATGACCGCCATCGTCGATGCGCAGCGCCTTGGCCCCGGCACGATGTTGGGGATGCCCGGATCGATTTTCGACTGGCACTGGTTTGCCCTGTTCCCGATGTTCGTGGTGTTCTTCATTTCCGCGCTGGCTGAAACGAACCGGCCGCCGTTCGATCTCGTGGAGGCCGAAAGCGAGCTCGTCGCCGGCTTCATGGTGGAATACGCATCCACGCCTTACCTGCTGTTCATGCTCGGCGAATACGTGGCGATCGTCACGATGTGCGCCCTGAGCGCGATCCTGTTCCTCGGCGGCTGGCTGCCGCCGCTCGACGTCTGGCCGCTCAATGCGGTGCCGGGCATCGTGTGGTTCCTGCTCAAAGTCGTCTTCATGTTCTTCATGTTCGCGATGGTGAAGGCGATGGTGCCGCGCTACCGCTACGATCAGCTCATGCGCCTCGGCTGGAAGGTCTTCCTGCCGCTGTCGCTCATTGCGGTCGTAGTCGTGGCGGGCGTCCTCCACGCCTTCGATCTCGCGCCGTAACGGAAGGTTCGTCTGCCATGGGTGCAATCGCTCGAACCGCCAATTCGCTCCTCCTGAGGGAGTTCGTCTCGGCGTTCTTCCTGACGATGCGCTACTTCTTCGCGCCGAAGAAGACGCTGAACTATCCCTTCGAGAAGGGCCCGCTGTCGCCGCGCTTCCGGGGCGAGCACGCCCTGCGCCGCTATCCCAACGGCGAGGAACGCTGCATCGCTTGCAAGCTGTGCGAGGCGATCTGCCCGGCCCAGGCCATCACGATCGAAGCCGGTCCGCGCCGCAACGACGGCACGCGCCGCACCACGCGCTACGACATCGACATGGTGAAGTGCATCTATTGCGGGCTTTGCCAGGAAGCCTGCCCGGTCGACGCCATCGTCGAGGGCCCGAACTTCGAGTTCGCCACCGAGACGCGCGAGGAACTCTACTACGACAAGGACCGCCTGCTCGCCAACGGCGACCGCTGGGAACGCGAAATCGCCCAGAACCTCGCCCTCGACGCGAGGTACCGGTGATGGCACTGACGGCTGTCTTCTTCTACCTGTTCGCAACGTTGGCGGTGGCGTCGGCGGCGATGGTGATCGTCGCCAAGAACCCCGTGCACGCGGTGCTGTTCCTGATCCTGGTGTTCTTCAACGCTGCCGGGCTGTTCGTGCTGCTCAACGCCGAATTCCTGGCGATGCTGCTCGTCATCGTCTACGTCGGCGCGGTGGCGGTGCTGTTCCTGTTCGTCGTCATGATGCTCGACGTCGACTTCGCCGAGCTGCGCGCGGGTTTCATCAAGAACGCACCCATCGGCGTCATCGTCGGCGGCGTCGTGCTCGCCGAACTGATCGCGCTGTTCGTGGCGCGCGGCGCCGGTCCGGTCACCACCGCCGTGAAGGGCTCGCCCGTGCCATCCGGCGTATCCAATACCGAGGCACTCGGGCTCATCATCTACACGAAGTACGTCTTCTTCTTCCAGGCGGCGGGGCTGATCCTGCTGGTCGCCATGATCGGCGCGATCGTGCTGACGCTGCAGCACCGCAAGGCCGTCCGGCGCCAGTCGATCCCGGTGCAGGTGGCACGCACGCCGGCGAACGCCATGGCTGTCGTCAAGGTCGCGCCCGGTGAGACGGGCATGCCGGCCGAAGCGAAAGGGCAGGGATAGTCGCCATGGAAACCGGTATCTTGCGAAATCGGCATCGGGCACTATCTGACGGTCGCGGCGTGCCTGCTGACGCTCGGCATGTTCGGCATCTTCCTCAACCGCAAGAACGTCATCATCATCCTGATGTCGGTCGAACTGATGCTGCTGGCCGTCAACATCAACCTCGTGGCGTTTGCGCACTTCTCCGGTGATCTGGTCGGCCAGGTGTTCGCCTTGTTCATTCTGACGGTGGCCGCAGCCGAAACAGCCATCGGGCTGGCGATCATCGTCGTCTACTACCGCAACCGCGGCTCCATCGCCGTGGAAGACATCAACATGATGAAAGGCTGAGGGACGAGCGCATGATTTATACGGCGATCGTTTTCCTGCCGCTTCTCGGTGCGCTCGTGGCCGGCCTGTTCGGCCGCCTGATCGGCGACCGGCCGTCGGAACTCGTCACGACCGCGTTTCCTGCTGATCGCGGCCGTGCTGTCGTGGGTCGTGTTCGTCGACGTGGCGCTGGGCCACCATACGGCCCGCGTGCCGCTGATGCGCTGGGTGACCTCGGGCGAGCTCGATACGGCCTGGGCCCTCAAGATCGATACGCTGACGGCCGTGATGCTGGTCGTCGTGACGACGGTGTCGTCGCTCGTGCATCTCTATTCCATCGGCTACATGCACGAGGACGACAGCCGCCCGCGCTTCTTCGCCTACCTGTCGCTCTTCACGTTCGCCATGCTGATGCTGGTGACGTCCGACAACCTGCTGCAGATGTTCTTCGGCTGGGAGGGCGTGGGCCTCGCCAGCTACCTGCTGATCGGTTTCTGGTACAAGAAGCCGTCGGCCAATGCCGCGGCCATCAAGGCGTTCGTCGTCAATCGCGTCGGCGACTTCGGCTTCGCACTCGGCATCTTCGGGCTGTTCTTCGTCTTCAAGACGATCAATCTCGACGCGCTGTTCGCCGCCGCGCCGAGCGCCGTCGGCAAGACGATGAATTTCGTCGGCTACGACATCGATATCATGACCCTGCTGTGCCTGCTGTTGTTCATGGGTGCCATGGGCAAGTCGGCGCAGTTCATGCTGCACACCTGGCTGCCGGATGCCATGGAAGGCCCGACGCCGGTTTCGGCGCTGATCCATGCCGCCACGATGGTGACGGCCGGCGTATTCATGGTGGCGCGCCTGTCGCCGCTGTTCGAACTGGCGCCCACGGCGCTGCAGTTCGTGACGTTCATAGGCGCCATCACGGCGTTCTTCGCCGCCACCGTCGGGCTCGTGCAGAACGACATCAAGCGCGTCATCGCCTATTCGACGTGCTCGCAGCTGGGCTACATGTTCGTCGCCTGCGGCGTCGGCGCCTACGGCGTGGCGATCTTCCACCTCTTCACGCACGCCTTCTTCAAGGCCTTGCTGTTCCTGGGCGCCGGCTCGGTCATCCACGCGATGCACCACGAGCAGGACATGCGCAACATGGGCGGCCTGGCGCCGAAGATCCGCTTCACCTGGATCATGATGCTGATCGGCACGCTGGCGCTGACCGGCGTCGGCATCCCGCACCTCGTGGGCTTTGCCGGTTTCCATTCGAAGGACGGCATCATCGAAGCCGCCTTCGCCGCGCACACGGCGCACAACTATGCGTTCTGGCTGCTCGTCATCGCCGCGTTCATGACCTCGTTCTATTCCTGGCGCCTGATCTTCCTGACGTTCCACGGGCAGACGCGGGCCGACCACCACACCTTCGATCACGCGCACGAGAGCCCGCCGGTGATGCTGGTGCCGCTGGCCGTATTGGCCGTCGGCGCGGTGCTGGCAGGCGCGGTGTTCACCGAGTTCTTCATCGGCCACCACTACAAGGAATTCTGGGGTCCGGCCCTGTTCGAGGCGCCCGACAACCACGTGATGCACGCCATGCACGAGGTGCCTGAGTGGGTACGTTGGGCGCCGTTCGCCGCCATGCTGTCCGGCCTGGGCTTGGCGTATCTCTACTACATCGTGTCGCCGACGCTGCCGGCACGCACGGCTGCCGCCTTCCGTCCGCTGTACCTGTTCTTCCTCAACAAGTGGTACTTCGACGAGCTGTACGACTTCCTGTTTGTGCGACCCGCCAGTGCCATCGGCCGCGCGCTGTGGAAGGGCATCGACGGCGCCGTCATCGACGGCACGATCGACGGCACGGCCAACACGGTCGGCTGGGCCACCACGAAAGTGGTCAAGCTGCAGACGGGATACGTCTTCCACTACGCGTTCGCCATGCTGATCGGCATCGCGCTCGTCATCACCTATTTCATGATGAAGGGCGGGATCTGATCCAATGAACATCGCCAACGCGCCAATCCTCACCATCGTGACGTTCCTGCCGATTGCCGGCGCGATCTTCCTCGCCTTCCTGCCGCGCGACGCCACCACCAATGCGCGCTACGTCGCGCTGTGGACGACGATCATCACGTTCATCGTGTCGATCTTCATCTGGACGAATTTCGACAGCACCAGCGCCGGCTTCCAGTTCGTCGAAGAGCGCGCCTGGCTCGGCCCCATCAAGTACAAGATGGGCGTCGACGGCATTTCGATGCTGTTCGTCATCCTCACGACGTTCCTGATGCCGCTGTGCATTCTCGCCAGCTGGAACAGCATCGAGCATCGCGTGAAGGAGTACATGATCGCCTTCCTGGTGCTGGAAAGCCTGATGATCGGCGTGTTCTGCGCGCTGGATCTGGTGCTGTTCTACCTGTTCTTCGAAGGCGGCCTGATCCCGATGTTCCTGATCATCGGCGTCTGGGGTGGTCCGCGCCGGGTCTACGCATCGTTCAAGTTCTTCCTCTATACGTTCCTCGGCTCGGTGCTGATGCTCATCGCCATGATGTCGATGTACGCCTTCGCCGGCACCACCGACATCCCGACGCTGATGACGACCAAGTTCCCCGCCGACATGCAGTGGTGGTTGTGGCTGGCGTTCTTCGCCTCCTTCGCCGTGAAGATGCCGATGTGGCCGCTGCACACCTGGCTGCCGGACGCGCACGTGGAAGCGCCGACGGCGGGCTCCGTCGTGCTGGCGGCGATCCTGCTGAAGATGGGCGGCTACGGCTTCCTGCGCTTCTCGCTGCCGATGTTTCCGCTCGCCAGCCAGGAGCTGGCGCCGCTGATCTTCTCGATGTCGGTCATCGCCATCATCGCCACCTCGCTGATCGCGCTGGTGCAGCAGGACATCAAGAAACTGATCGCCTACTCGTCGGTGGCTCACATGGGCTACGTGACGATGGGCATCTTCACGTTCACGACGCAGGGCGTCGATGGCGCGATCTTCCAGATGCTGTCGCACGGCATCGTGTCGGCAGCACTGTTCCTGTGCGTCGGCGTCGTCTACGACCGCATGCATACGCGCGAGATCTCCGCCTACGGCGGCATCGTGGAGCGCATGCCGGTCTATGCCGCCGTGTTCATGGTCTTCACCATGGCCAACGTCGGACTGCCCGGCACGTCCGGCTTCGTCGGCGAGTTCCTGACGCTGCTGGGCGCCTTCAAGGCCAACACGCTCGTCGCAGCGTTGGCGACCCTCGGCGTCATCCTCTCGGCGGCCTATGCCTTGTGGCTCTATCGCCGCGTTGTCTTCGGCGAGCTCACCAAGCCAGCCCTGCAGAAACTCGCCGACATGACGCCGCGCGAAATCGCAATCCTGGCGCCGCTGGTCATCCTCACCATCCTGTTCGGCTTCTATCCCGCGCCCGTCCTCGACGTGACGGCCGCGTCGGTGAAGCAACTCGTCACCAATTACGAGGCGGCCGTGAATACGGCGACCGCGCTCGCGACCGCACCTTGAGGCCCATGCCATGACCGAGGCCGCCACCTACGCGCCGATCTACCCGGAACTCGTGCTCGCCATCGGCGCCATGGCGCTGCTGATGTTCGGCGCCTTCACGCGTGAGACGGACGACAACGCACAACTCGGCGGCTGGCTGGCGATCGTGGTACTCGCGGTTGCTGCCGGCATGATCCTGGCGCAACCGGCAGAGACGGTAACCGTATTCAACGGCGCCTTCATCGTCGACCCGTTCGGCCGCTTCATGAAGCTGTTGATGCTCGCCGGCTCCGCCTTCGCCATCCTCATGTCGCACGGCTATTTCAAGCGCCACCGCGCGCTGAAGTTCGAGCTTCCGGTGCTCATCCTGCTGGGCTCCGTCGGCATGAGCATGATGATCTCGGCGGGAGACTTCATCGCGCTCTATCTCGGCGTCGAGCTGCACAGTCTCGTGTCGTATGTTTTGGCCGCCATCCGGCGCGACGACGTGCGGGCCAGCGAAGCGGGCCTGAAATATTTCGTACTGGGTGCGCTCTCGTCCGGCATGCTGCTGTACGGCGCCTCGCTGATCTATGGCTTCACCGGCACCACGAGCCTGGCCGGCATCGCGGCAGCTATTCCGCCGGGTGGCGTGCCGAGCCTGGGCATCATCATCGGCCTCGTGTTCCTGCTTGCAGGCATGGCGTTCAAGGTGGCCGCGGTGCCGTTCCACATGTGGTCGCCCGACGTGTACGAGGGCGCGCCGACGCCGATCACCGCGTTCTTCGCGGCCGCCGGCAAGGTCGCGGCCGTGGCGCTGCTGACGCGCGTCGTCATCGCCGGCTTCCCCAATGCCGTGGCGCAGTGGCAGCAGATCATCGTCTTCGCGGCCATCGGCTCGATGCTGCTCGGCGCGTTCGCGGCCATCGGCCAGACGAACCTGAAGCGGCTGATGGCGTATTCGTCGATCGGCCATGCGGGGTTCATGCTGGTCGGCCTGGCTTCCGCCAGTGCCGATGGCGTCGCGGGCATCCTCATCTATATGGCGATATACGTCGCCATGACGCTCGGCGTGTTCGCCGTCATCCTCGCCATGCGCCGCGAGGACGGCATGGTCGAAGACATCTACGAACTGGCGGGGCTGGCTCAAACCGACCTCAAGATGGCGGCCGTCCTTGGCGTTCTGCTGTTTTCGCTGGCGGGCGTGCCACCGCTCGCGGGCTTCTTCGCCAAGTGGTACGTGCTAGCGCCCGCAGTGAAGGCGGGCCTCGGCTGGCTGGCCATCATCGGCGTGCTGGCCAGCGTGGTCAGCGCCTTCTACTACCTGCGCATCATCAAGATCATGTTCTTCGACGATGCCAAGCCCGCGTTCGAGAAAAGCGACGCGGCCCTCGCGTTCGTCATGGCAGCATCGGTGATCTTCACGCTGGTGTTCGTCATCTGGCCGGGCCCCTCGATCCTCAATGCCGCCAACGCCGCCGCCGTCACCCTCAAGTTTTGACGGATGGACGATCGCACGCCATCGGGAACTCGCGTCGTCCATCTGGCCGAGGTCGGGTCGACGAATGCGGAGGCGATGCGCCTTGCCGCGGCGGGCGAGCGGGGGCCGCTGTGGGTCACGGCCGACGTGCAGACGGGAGGCAAGGGCCGGTCCGGCCGCGAATGGGTCAGCCGCCCCGGTAATCTGTTCGCCAGCTACGTGCATCAGACGGCAGCACCTATCGCTGCCGCGCACCAGCTCTCGCTGGTGGCAGGCGTAGCGGTATTCGATGCGCTGGCCGCATGCGGTCTAACCCGGGGGCAGGGGCTGCGGCTTAAGTGGCCGAACGACATCCTGATCGGCCGCGCCAAGGCCGGGTGGCATCCTGGTCGAGAGCAGTACGCTGCCGGGACGGCGCGACCTGACGGCAGTGATCGGCGTCGGCCTGAACCTGGCTTCGCATCCCGAGATCGCAGGACGCGACGTAACCAGCCTGGCGGCCCAGGGTGTCGTGATCGATCCGCGTTGCCGCCCTGCATGGCGCTGGATACGGCTTTGGGCGCGGCGCTGACCCTTTGGGACGAATCTCGCGGCTTTGCGGCTGTTCGCTCAGCCTGGCTCGAACGGTGCGGGCCTGCAGGCGAGCGGCTGACGGTACAATTGCCGCAGGGCGACATCACGGGCGCCTTCGTTGGCCTCGATCCCGACGGAGCACTTTTAGTTGAAATCGAGGGTGGCGAAGTCCGCCGTTGCACGTATGGTGACGTCACGATTGCATAAGATATGACCAGCAGGGGCAGGCGGAACGTTTGATGGCGGAACAGGGGGCGCGCACCAAGGAGGGGCGCAGGGCGGCAAAGCAAGACAGCGAATTGGTGATGGTGGCGCTCGGCGGTCTCGGAGAGATCGGCATGAATGCGTACCTCTACGGCATCGGCCCGCCGGACAAGCGCGAGTGGCTGATGGTCGATCTCGGCATCACCTTCCCCGAGGGGGATTATGAGCCGGGCGTTGACGTCATCCTGCCGGATCTCGCCTACATCGAGGCCCAGAGGGCATCGCTCAATGGCATCGTCATTACCCACGCCCACGAAGACCACGTCGGCGCCGTCATCGAGCTGTGGGACAAGCTGCGCGTGCCGATCTACGTCACGCCGTTTACCGCAGGCATGCTCAAGACCAAGGCCGGAGAAATCTCGCCCGGGCTCAAGCTCGACGTTCGCGTCATTCCCGTCGAGGGCCGTTTCAATGCGGGACCGTTCGACGTCGAACTCGTCAATATGGCGCACTCGATCCCCGAGGTGAGCGCGCTGGCCATCCGCACGCCGCTCGGCACCATATTCCACACGGCAGACTGGAAGCTTGACGATACGCCTGTGATCGGCGCGCCGACGAACGGCAAGCGCATCGCGGAAATCGGCAACGAGGGCATCCTCGCCTTCATCGGCGACAGCACGAACGCGATGCGCGAAGGCCGTTCGCCGTCAGAGACCGAAGTTGCAGCGTCGATCCGCGACATCATCAAGGGCGCCAAGGACCGTGTCATCGTTACCACGTTCGCGTCCAACGTGGGGCGTGTGAAGGCTGTAGCGGATGCGACGCGCGCCGCCGGCCGCCGCCTCGTCATCGCGGGCCGCGCACTGCATCGCGCGATCCAGGTGGGCATGGAAACCGGCTACCTGCCGAAAGATTTCCAGTATCTCGACCAGCAGCAGTTTTCCTATCTGCGGCGCGACGAGATCGTTTGCCTGTCGACCGGCAGCCAGGGCGAGCCGCGCGCTGCCATGGCGCGCGTGGCGCAGAACGACCATCCCGATCTGTCACTCGACAAGGGCGACCTGGTGATCTTCTCCTCGCGCACCATTCCGGGGAACGAGAAGTCGGTCGGCCGCATCCAGAACAGCCTGGCGATGATGGGCTGCGACGTGCTGACGGACAACGAGGCGCTGGTGCACGTGACCGGCCATCCCCGGCGCGACGAGCTGCGGCAGATGTATGCCTGGACGAAGCCGCAGATTGCCATTCCGATGCACGGCGAGGCCCGGCACCTGCGCGAGCATGCCAAGCTCGCGCGCTCGTGCGGCGTCAAGGACGTGCTGATCCTGACAAACGGCGAAATCGTGCGGCTGGCGCCCGGGCCGGCCAAGATCATCGACGATGCACCGGTCGGCAGGCTTTACCGCGACGGCCGGCTGCTCATCAACGCAGAAGAGACGCCGGTGCGCGAGCGCCGCAAGCTGGCCGCCGTGGGCATCATCGTCGTGGCGCTGACGATGACGCGCCGTGGCGACCTGGTGGGTGAACCACAGACCGCTTTGGATGGTGTTCCGACCCAGGATGACGAGGGCGAGCCCATGGCAGATGTCGTGCTCGATGCCGTCGATGGCTGTCTCGTCAGCATCCCCCCGGGCCGGCGCAAGGATGCAGCTATGGTTAGCGAGGCCGTACGCCGCTCCGTACGCTCGGCGGTGGCCCAGGCCTGGGGCAAGAAGCCCATTGTCAAAGTGCTGCTCAACGTGGTCGATACGCGCTGAGAAGCCTCTGAGATACAAGCTAAACGGGAAGACGAGACATGATCGGACGCTTGAACCACGTCGCCATCGCGGTGCGCGATCTCGCCGCCGCCACCGCCGTCTACAAGGACTCGTTGGGCGCTACCATGACGGAGCCGACGGCCCAGCCGGAGCATGGCGTGACGGTGGTGTTCGTGACGTTGCCGAATACCAAGATCGAGTTCCTGGAGCCGCTGGGCGAAAACTCGCCGATCGCCAAGTTCCTGGAGAAGAACGCCGACGGCGGCATCCACCACATCTGCTACGAGGTGGACGACATCATCGCTGCGCGCGACCGCCTGAAGGCCCAGGGCGCTCGTGTTCTCGGCGACGGCAACCCCAAGATCGGCGCGCACGGCAAGCCGGTGCTTTTCCTGCATCCGAAGGATTTTCTCGGCACGCTGACCGAGCTGGAACAGGCGTAGAGCAGATCGCTTTAGCCGTTTGTCTGACTGCGCTTCTTGCCGAAAGCCGCTGCGGGCTTTTCCGGTAGCACTCTAAGGAGGCCGCGATGGGCATTGCACTCTATCTCGCGCTCTATTTCATGATCTGGTTCCTCACGCTGTTTGTTGTGCTGCCGTTCGGCGTGCGCACCCAGGGCGAGGCAGGCGACGTGGTGCCCGGCACGCCCGCGAGTGCGCCAGCCGCCCCGCGCATCGGCCGTATCGCCTTGATCAATACAGTGGTCGCAACGGTGGTCTTTGCGGTTGTCTGGGGCATCCTGAACTCGGGCCTGGTAGAAACCGAGCTTCCGCCGTTGCCGCCGCAGGTCACGCAGTAGCCGTCTGCCCCTAGCGCGAAAATACGCTCGCCGGATCGATGTCCATCACCTTGACGATCGCGGCAGCCGCAGCGATGCCGGCCATGCCGACAGTGAGCATGAACAGGCCAATTGCCAAAAACGGCGACACGACGATCTGCATGGCCGTCTCTTGCGAGGCGCGCACAAGCAGCATCGCGAAAAACATGCCGAGCGTGTAGCCGATAACGGCGCACAGCGCGGCCTGCGTGATCACCACCTTGTAGAGATACCCGGAAGGTGAACCCAGCGCACGCAGCGTTGCGTATTCGCGCAGGTGATCCTTCGTACTGGAGTACAGCGTCTGGCTGACGATGACGGTACCGACGATCAAGCCGAGGAACGCGCCGCCGATCAGCGCCACGCCGGCCCCGGTATTGAACAGCCACTGCTGCAAATTGCGATCGCGGAACTCGGCAGGCGTCAGCACTTCGGCGGTCTTCAACCTGGCGGCGATCTCGCTGCGGACATTGGCGACGTTGGCACCTGTGTCGGTCCGCACGAGCAGAAACGTCGAGGCCTGCGAGCCGGTGCCGAACATGTTCCGAGCCCGGCGCGCCGTCGTGAAGATGTAAGGCGACTGCGTAAACGAGCGAATGCCGTCCGTGATCAGGCGGACGCGCGCGCGCTCGCCTTCGACATGACCCAGATCGCCCAATCCCTCGATGCCGAGTTCTTCGAAGTAGCTGCGGTCCACGCCGACGCCGTCGGGTTCCTTGAGATTCTCCATGCCGCCGGCAGAGATTTGCCAAGGCCGCAGAGATTCCGTCTCGATATCGGCGCCGACGATCACGACGCTGGATGTCGCGCTATCGGGCCGGCGCCAGTCGGCAAAGCCAACGACCAGTGGCGTGGCTGCTTTCACGCCTTCGACGGCAAGCACCTGGTGACGCTCCGCAGGCCCGAGGAGGGGCGCGCCTTCGTCGAAGCTTTGTGTTCCGAAGGGCATGACCCAGAGATCGGCGGCCGCGTTGTCGACTGCGCCGGTGATCATGCGGCTCGCGCCGGCGTAAAGCCCAAGCTGCACGGCAAGCAGAACGACGGCGAACACGATGCCAACGATCGTTACGAGCGATCGCAACCGGTCATGGGAAAAATTGCGCAGGGCAAGCGTCAGGATCATAGGCGTTACACGACCTCGGAGGCGGCGCCCCCCAACCGGTTACACCATCGCCTTTTCGCCGAACGGAAACTTCTGCGCCGTTTCTGCGACGTCACGCTCGATAAAGCTGCAGGTGCGGTCCGCAACATAGCCACGCTGGCGGTCGAGAGTCACGACGTGATAGGAATCGTCTAGCACACACAACTCAACGCGGCCCGCCATCTTCCGCTGCAATTCCGAAGAATTGTCGAGATCGCTCTGATCGTCGTCCCGCGGATGGAAAATAATGGACGGCTGCTTGATGCTCGGCAGGTCGCGCACGACCGAGCGCGACAAGCGCAGCATCTCCATAACCTTCACGCCGTTGATTTTAAAGATGTCGCTGCTGTGCTCGTTCTGCAGGGCCGACAGCACGAGGCCGCGGATACGATCGTCCTTGATGCCAAATGGCGCGCGTTCTTCAAACTGGAACAAGCGCGCGAACCAGCGGCAGTGGACGAGGTAGAACAACTTGAACGTCCACGGGATCGACCAACCGTTCGGCCGCAGCGTTGGCGCAAACAGCATCGTGCCGGCAAGACCCTGCGGCTTCTCCGCGGCTAGCTTCAGTGCCAGCAGCGCACCCGCCGAAAGGCCGCCGACGTAAATGCGATCGCACGACAATGCCAACTTGTCATAAGCTTTGCGCGCCTCGTTGACCCAATCGGGCCAGGTCGACAGGCCGCTGATATCCGTATTGCCGGCAAGCCCAGGCAACATCGGCATCGACACGGCAAAGCCGCTGGCCGACAGGCGATTGCCGAGGAAACGCAGTTCCGCGGGCGTGCCGGCCAAGCCGTGCAGCAGCAGAACGCCGACGTTCGAATCGCGGGGACGCGCCGCCTGACCTACCGTCGATTTTGAATTTTTGTTGGTTTGCATAGGGTCTCTAAAGGTCGGCGGAGAAGCGCTAGCCTACAACGGCCGATCATGATCTTCGTTCCGGATGCTGCTCGCACAATTCCAAGTGATTTGGATGTGCTGCTGCGCGGTGCTCAAACGGCATGAGAGCAAGGCCGCGAAATGCGTTTTCCGGCCATCATGCTTTATAGACGCGCCCGCCGCGGTGTAAATGCGGCTTAAGCGCAGTCTGCGATAATGGCTTGATATGACGATTTTATAGTCCGTTTATGAACATCCATTCAGGTAGCCTCTGCCGGCCCTAGAGAAGGCGCTCCAGGCCTTGCGAAAATGATGCGCTGGTAGACGAAGCCGATGCCGATGAGAACGGCGCCGAGGCAGATGAAAGACAACGCCCGCCAGATGCCTTCGACGTCGGCAAGGTCGTAGGTGAACACCTTCAGCGTAGCCAGCGTCACGAGCGCGGCCGAGGCATAGCGCGCCTCGCGCGAGCCTCGCCAGATGCCGTACGCCAGGAAGGCGATGCCCAGCACGAGCCACGCGGCAGAATAAGCCCAGAGCTCTGCGTCCGACGTCGGCAAGGCAAGGTCGATATTCGCGCCCTGGAAGGCGTGGCGCACCTCGAGCGTGACGTAGGAAATGATGAGCACGATCGCCAGCACGCCGGCGGCCGTCGCGTACCAGGCGGGGCGTGTGAAGCGGGCATGCCGGGCCACGAACAGCGCCATGATGCCTGGCAGGAAGTAGGCGAGAAGTAGCGTGCTGAACAGGATGCGCCCGCCTACGGCCTCTCCCGTCAGTGCCGGGTTCTGTGCAAGCAAAAGGCCGAGCACGGCGGTGAGGACGGCGAGCCCACCAAAGATCATCGAGGCTGCATCGAACACGACACTGGCGCGGCGCACATGCAGCCGCGTCATTACATAGGATAGACCCAGCGCCACGAATGCCATCAGGCCCTGTTCGACATGGCCTGACGTGTCGGCAAGCGGATTGCCGCCGTTCATGAAATGCCGGATCTGGAAGAATGCCAGCAGGCCGAGGAACAGCACGGCCAGACTTTCCATCAGCCGCACAGCGAGATCGTCGGCGCGCGTCCGCAGCACCTTGGCGGCAAGCGCGAACGCGGCGGCCGGAACGCCGTAGCCGAGCAGCAGCCAGTTGAAGATCGGCCACGTGCCGACGTGCTCTCCCATGATCGCGGGATCCCAGGCGACGCGGCCCAGCACGATGACACCCAGCGCCACGACGGCCCAGCGCAGCAGCGGAATATCCTTCAGCGCAGCGAGATAGGCGGTGCCCAGCGCAGCCAGCGCAACGGCCACGGTGAGATAGCCGCGATCCAGCGATACGACGAGCGCGAAGGCAAATGCCGCGATTGCGGCCGAAGCCAACGCACCGGTGCCAGTCCGCGGGGCGATCGGCTTTTCAGGCGCCTCGGTACGCTCGAACCGTTCGGCGACGAACGCATAGATCGCGGCCAGCACGGTGCCGAACACGGCGAACCGTACCGAATGATCAAATTGCGTGACGCGCAGATATGTCAGGATGAGTGCAATCAGCGGTGGCGCGGTCGCGGCCAGGGCATAGAACGCCGCCGTCGTCGCCGGTAACGTGCGCCCTCGATAGAGGCGCCCCGCGGCGGCGATGGCAGCAGCGCCACTCAGCACGGCCGCCCACGACAGGAAGCTCGACACCCCGGCGGGGACATCGAGCGGCTTCCATTGCGGCATGGTGGCGTAGTCGGTCCACAGCGGCGCATTCAGGTTGGGCCACAGGATAGTCGCAGCGATGGCGACCAACCCCGCAAGCACGGAGGCAGAGGCAGCACGCGGGCTCATCCAAGCGGTCGCCGAAAGTACGGCGATCGCGGCGAACGTCATCGGCAGCCAGCCTTCGAAGGCGAAGCCTGTCGCCGACATGACAGCGATCGTCAGCAGCGACAGAACCGCCAAGGCAGCTGAGGCGATCCAATCCGGATGAGCGTCCTCGTCGCTGCGGCCGGCGTGCGGCTCGATGGCCAGGAAGCCTGCCGCGAGCATTAGCTGCAAGACGGCATGCGCTGCGATGGCCCATTGCTCGTGCGTCGGCCCCGACGCGGCTGACGGAAGCAGCAAGAGGCCCCAGATCGCCACGCCGCCGACCGCTGTCGCCGCCAGCCACAGCCAGTGGCGAGTGCGCGCGAGCAGGTATGCAGACGCTGCCACGATGGCGAGATACATCACCAGCGGCCACGGGTTGGGCGTGTTCGACGTCACCAGCGCGGGAGCCACGAACGAACCGACAAGACCCAGTCCCGCCAATGCCGGGCCGTGCAGCGCGGCGGCCAGCATCGTGGCCACGCCGATGATGCCGAGCAGCACGAACGCAGCGCCCGGCCCGATGAAACCGTAAAGCGCGTGGGCCGCGTATGTTGTGGCGAATGCCGCCACCGTGCCGGCCGCCGTCAGAACGCTTGGAATGTGCGCGCTGGGCACGGCATTGAGCCCGAAGGTCGAGGCATGCCGACGCGCCCACTCGCCAGCCCCGATCAGAGCCGACGCGAGCAGGGCGCCAAAGAAGATCCGCGCTTCCGGTCCGAACCAACCTTGTTCGATCGAATGGCGCACGATCAGGATGGCGCCGATCGCAAACGCCAGTCCGCCAACGAGCACCGTCCAGCGTGTGCCCAGCCTCTCTTCCAACCCGCCGGAAACGGGACCGGCCTTCTGCGGCACCACTTCCGGAACGGACGCTCCTGGAACGCTTTCAGGCTCAGGTTCCACCGTCTGCGGCGAGATTTCCGGAACGGACGAAACAAGTTCAGGTTCAGGCGCGGGCTCGGCGCTGGGCGTCTCGGCTGACGGCGGCGCAACGGTCTGCTTCAATTGCGCCAGGTCCCGCTCGGTTCGCCGCAGGCGTTCGGCGGTCAGCGCCAGATTGGTCCTCAAGTCGCTGATGCTGTTGCGCAGCCAAAGGGCTACAGCTGCCAGGATGAGAAGCACGAGGGTGTTGGAGAACATGTTCGGTCCAAAACGAGTGTTGCCTGCAACCCAGACAACATCAGCAGACCAGCATACACCGCTGTTTCTGCGCCGGAATTAAGCCGTTCAAGTGTTTTGATTGGGTTGGTTAGCGACGGGCACAGACGGCCTGCCTAGCCGTCGATAGAGCGGCGGACTTCGAAGATTTCCATGATGCGCGCGCCGCGGTGCGGCCCATCGCAAACGAACGTCCAGCGGCCTTCCGTGAAGGTGTCGCACATCTTCACGCCCTTGATCAGGATCCAGTGGCCTTCCTTGCCCTTGTGGATCGCCAGAATGTAGTGCGTCCATGCATTGCGCGGCTTCTGCATCCAGGTCCACACCGTCGGGCGCTGTTTGCGCTCCTTGTGCATGAAGCTCTCTTTGAGCGTCATGTTGTAGCCGTAGACCGCCAAGGCGGCCTCGACTTCGTCGGCGTAGGTGCCTTTCACGCGATATTGTAGGTCTGGCGGCAGCTTACGGTAGGCATTCACTGCGGCTTCTACCTTGCTGATAGGGTAGCCTGTGATTGCCGAAAGCACGTAGGGCCCGCAGAACGCAACGCGCCCCGTGTCGTTGGACACGGCGTTCAGCGAGGATGTCAAATATCCTTGTCCTAAATCATCCACGAACGGGGACCACTCTACGACGCGATTTGCTACGGTTAACGAAATGCTGCCGCAGGGATGTTTACGTTCCGTTAACGCGAGCGTGCGGCCGAATTGAATTCGGAGGATGTTTGAATGTTCGTGGTGGCTGTTTTTCTCGAAGCCAAGCGGGATGCGGTGAGTGAAATGCGGGTGGCCCTGATCGCGCACGCCGCCGAAGCGCGCGCCAACGAGCCGGGTTGCGAGCAGTTCGACGTGAGCCAGGACCCGATCGATCCAGCGTCATTCCTGCTTTACGAGGTGTTCGACAGCGAAGCCGCCTTCAACGCCCACCACGAACTTGAGCACTACGCGCGCTTTGCCAGCCAGATCGAGCCGTGGGTCGCATCCAAGCGCATCCTCACCTACACACTCATCGATACGACTGGCATGGTGTGAAAAGGCCGGGCACTGGGCCCGGCCTTTGAACGGTCAGCTGGAGCCTGAATCAGACTCTCAAACAAGCTGAGCCAGGCTCTTAAGCCTGCTCGCCTTCGCCTTCGCCGGCCGGAGCTTCCTCGCGGCCGCCATCTTCGAACGCTGAGTCCGGATCGAACGTCTCGAGTTGCATCTTTTCTTCGCGAACCATCGTGACGTCTTCGCCCTTCGCCTGGCGCTTGGCTTCGTCTTCCGAACGCGCGACGTTGAGCACAACCTTCACGACGACTTCAGGATGCAGCGCGACTTTGACGTCGTGCAGGCCCAGCGTCTTGATCGGCTTGTCGAGGACGACCTGGTTGCGGTTGATCGTGAAGCCACCAGCTGTGACGACTTCGGCGATGTCGCGCGGGGAGACGGAGCCGTACAGCTGGCCCGTGTCGCCCGCGGTGCGGATCGCAGTGAACGTCTGGTTCTCGAGCTTCTTGGCAACGCCGTCGGCCTCGGACTTGTGGGCAAGGTTGTCGGCTTCCAACTGTGCGCGCTGGCTCTCGAACTGCTTGCGGTTGTTTTCAGTCGCGCGCAGTGCCTTCTTCTGCGGCAACAGGAAGTTGCGTGCATAACCGTCTTTGACGGTGACGACGTCGCCCATCTGGCCGAGGCGGCCAATGCGCTGCAAGAGAATGACCTGCATGTGATATTTCCTTTCTTCGATCTTTCAATGACGTTGTTGGTAGACGTTAGGTGGCGCTGCTGCCGGCCGGAGGTGGCCCGCGCAGCGAAAAGACGGTGTCGGCCAGACCCAGCAGAATGATGGGGATGGCGAGCCAGATGTTGACGAGAAACAGGCCGATATAGACGGACGAGAGCGCGAACGATCGCCAGCTCTTGCCGCGCGTCAGGTAGTGGATGACGGCAAGGCCCAGCAACAGGTAGGCGATGAAGAACGCGCCGAATATGGAGATCGCGACCATGCCGGCCAGCCCGCTCAGCGATGCACTCGCAGCTGCCGCCGCGGCCAGAACCAGCGGCGTACCACGCGGAAACCGCATTGACGGCAAGTCCGGCCACGGCCGGCGCAACTGCCCCGATGCCAGCGAGATGCGCCCCGCGAGCCAAAGGTTGAGCAGAGATGCGATCATCGGCACCATGGCGGCGGCCGCCGGCACCATGAACACGACGATGTCGGTGATCTGCGTAATCTGATCGGCCGTCAGATCCTGGTTTCCGGAAATCTGCGGCGTGCTCTTGATGAGCTTGCTGACCTCTTCGCGGACGGCGGGAAGGTTCTCGTTCAGCGCCGAAACGAGCGCGACGGAGATGACGCTGGCCAGCAGGGCGGCCAGCAGCACTAGCAGCCCGGCCGGGGCCCAGTACTTTTCGGTGGCGCCACGGCCATCCGGCTGTTCCCGATACTGCTCGGCCAGCTGCGTGAGCAGGATCGCGGGCATGCCAAGAGTGCCGGCATAGACCATCGCGGCATCCTTCGCCCCCATGACGATCAGCAGGAGCGAGCCAACCGCGGTTGCCAGCAGGGCGGCGGCCCACGTCCAACCAATTCCGGCCACGAAGATGGGCAGTGCCGCGATGAGGAACAGGAAGAAGGACGTGAAGGGCGAACCCATCATCGCCGACACGAAGGCTAAGGCCGACACGAAGCCGGCGCCTGCAGCGATGAAATATGCGTTGCGCATGAAGTGAGCTGTCCCGCGTTGCCGCGGTTAGGGCAGACGGGCCCGATGCCCCTGTCCCAACCAGAAATGTCCCAACCAGAATGTGGACGGCGCCGGGTGATGCCCGGCGCCGGTATCGTCTTACTTCAGAACGTACGGCAGAAGGCCGAGGAAGCGGGCGCGCTTGATGGCACGAGCCAGCTCACGCTGCTTCTTGGCCGAGACAGCCGTGATGCGCGACGGCACGATCTTGCCGCGCTCCGACACGTAACGGCCGAGCGTACGCACATCCTTGTAATCGATCTTTGGTGCCTGATCGCCGGAGAACGGGCACGTCTTGCGGCGGCGCTGGAAGGGACGGCGCGCAGCCATCTGTTGGACTTCAGCCATGATTATGCGCCCTCCGAACCGGTACCGGGATTGCTGTCACGCGGGGGACGGGGCGGACGCGGTCCGCGATCGCCACCAGCACCTGCACCACCGTCACGGAAGCCGCCGCCGGAAGACGGGGGACGCGAACGGAACGTCGAGGCGCCACCTTCGGCACCGCCACCGCCGGCACCACCTTCACGGTCGCCACGGAAGCCACCGCCACCCGAACCGCCACGGTCGCCACCGCGGAACCCGCCGCGATCACCGCCACGGAACCCGCCGCGATCGCCGCCACGGAAGCCACCGCGATCACCGCGGTCGCCACGCTCGTCGCGATCCTGCTTGCGCATCTGGATGCTGGGCTCGGTCTCGTGTGCTTCGACCTTGATGGTGATGAAGCGGATGATGTCGGTGGAAAGCCCCATGCGGCGCTCCATCTCGGCCACCGCTGCGGGCGGGCTTTCGATGTTGAGCAACGAATAGTGCGCCTTGCGGCTCTTCTTGATTTTGAAGGCGAGGCCCTTCAGGCCCCAGTACTCCGACTTGTTGATCTTGCCACCACCTTCGGTGATGATGTCGGAGAATTCCTTGGTGAGTGCCTCGACCTGCTGGTTCGAGACGTCCTGGCGCGCCAGGAAGACATGCTCGTATAACGGCATGCATTGGCCCTTCTTGCTCGAGTTGAACGCGCCTGGCCAGAGCCGCAAAGCCCTGGTCACTGCCGCGTCTCACTTACCACTCCGGCGCATAGCCCCTTATGGACCCGGAAGGCCCACAGGCACCCAAAGAGCGGAAACACCGGGGAACGGCCGCCAAAATCGAGGCGCCCTGCCGCATTGCTGCGGCCCCGTTCAGCTTCCAACCGGAGCGGGTGATGGCCGCGTTATACCCGAATTCGAGGCGACGGCAAGTGCCACCGTCAAGTGCTGCAACAAGTCCGTAACTTGCCAGCCTGAAATATTGTAGTAAAGTTTCTACAAATGGAGGTGTGCAAATGAATATTGTGGCGCGCATTCCGACGACTCTATCGAGCCGCGAGTTCAATCAAAACACCAGTGCGGCCAAAAAGGCGGCGGAAAAGGGTCCCGTCTTCATCACAGATCGCGGTAAGCCGGCTCATGTGCTGCTCAGTATAGAGCAGTACCGGCGGCTGACAGCTAAATCGATGTCGCTGGCAGAAGCTTTGGAACAGAAGGACGCCCCGGACTTCGATTTCGAGTTTCCGCGCATGGGAGACATCATGCGTGAACCTGATCTGTCCTGAATGTTTCTGCTTGATACCAACGTAATCTCGGCCCTTCGAAAACCTCGGGCAGAGAATGCCCATGTTTGGACGTGGGCCGGGTTGCAAGACTTGGAAACCTTGTTTTTGCCCGTCGTGACGGTTCTGGAACTAGAGCGCGGCACGCTTCAGATGGAGCGGCGGGATATCGCCCAAGGCGCCATCCTCCGGCGATGGCTCAATGAACAAGTACTTTCGGGTTTCGCCGATCGCATCGTTCCGATCGATGCCGCGATCGCCATTCGATCCGCCGGGCTTCATGTGCCCAACCCTAGGCCCGAACGCGACGCATTGATCGCTGCCACGGCCTTGGTGCACAATCTGGTGGTGGTGACAAGAAATGAGCGGGACTTTCAAGGCACAGGGGTCGATCTCGTAAACCCTTGGCTGATTTGACTGCCAGCTTCGGTTTGGCAGCACGGGATCCGGCCCACCCTTGACTCAACCCCCGCCCCCGTGTTTCTGCCCGGCAACCAACAACAATGGGCGGGCCGATGGCGATCGCATTCGTATTTCCCGGACAGGGCAGCCAGGATGTCGGCATGGGCCGCGAGCTGGCCGAGACGTTTCCCGCCGCCCGCGAGGTCTTCGACGAAGTCGACGCCGCCCTTGGCCAGAAGCTGTCCAAGCTGATGTGGGAGGGCCCTAAGGACGAACTGACCCTTACTGAGAACGCGCAGCCCGCGTTGATGGCCGTATCGATGGCGGTTATGCGCGTTCTGGAACGCGAGAAGGGCTTCTCCCTCAAGGACCGCGTCAAGTTCGTCGCAGGCCACTCCCTGGGCGAGTATTCTGCCCTGGCAGCCGCCGGCGCTTTCACGCTTACGGATACGGCCAAGCTTCTGAAGCTGCGCGGCAAGGCCATGCAGGCCGCCGTGCCGGTGGGGCAGGGCGCGATGTACGCGCTGCTCGGCGTCGGCCTCGACGTCGCCATCAAGGTTGCCGAAGCCGCCGCCCAAGGAGACGTCTGCCAGATCGCCAACGACAACGAACCGACCCAAGTCGTACTGTCGGGCCACAAGTCGGCATTGGAACGTGTGCCGGAAGTCGGCAAGCCCCTGGGTGTCCGCCGCGCCGTGCCGCTACCGGTCTCGGCGCCCTTCCATTGCGCGTTGATGCAACCCGCAGCCGACGCGATGGCCGAGGCTCTCGGCAACGTCGACATCCAGGCGCCCGTCGTGCCGCTGGTCTGCAACGTGCTTGCCGCCGCCATCAGCGATCCAGCTGAGATCCGCAAGCGGCTCGTCGAGCAGGTGACCGGTACGGTGCGTTGGCGCGAAAGTGTGTCGTACATGACAGCGAACGGCGTGACGGACGTCTACGAGATCGGCACCGGCAAGGTGCTGGCGGGCATCGTCAAGCGCGTCGAAAAGAATTTGAATGCAACGAGCATCGGTACACCGGCGGATTTCGACGCTGCGCTGACCGGTCTCCTGAACTCTTGAGGAACGAGAAGACATGTTTGATTTGAACGGCCGCAACGCGCTTGTCACGGGCGCAACCGGCGGCATCGGCGAAGCGATAGCGCGCACGCTGCATAAGGCTGGGGCCACGGTCGCCATTTCGGGCCGCCAGGTCGAGAAGCTCGACAAGCTGGCTGCAGAGTTGGGTGAGCGCGTGCATGTCACGCCGTGCGATTTGGCCGACCGCGCCAGCGTCGGCAAGCTGATCGATGCCGCGATCGGCAAACTCGGCCGCGTCGACATTCTCGTGAACAACGCCGGTCTCACCAAGGACAATCTGTTCATGGTGATGAAGGATGAGCAGTGGGACGACGTCATCGCCGTCAACCTGACATCGACCTTCATGCTGATGCGGGCAGCCGCCCGCGCCATGATGCGCGCGAAGACGGGTTATGGCCGCATTATCAACATTTCGTCCGTATCAGGCGTGATCGGCAATCCGGGCCAGGGCAATTATGCAGCCTCCAAGGCCGGAATCATCGGCATGACGAAATCGCTCGCCCGCGAAGTAGGGTCGCGCGGCATCACGGCAAATTGCATCGCGCCCGGCTTCATCAAGACAGCCATGACGGACGCCCTTAACGAGAAGCAGACCGAGGAGATCTCTAAAATGATCCCCGCGCAACGCTTTGGTACACCTGACGATATCGCCCTGGGCGCACTTTATTTGGCGTCTGACGCGGGCGGCTACATCACTGGCCAGACCCTCCATATCAACGGCGGAATGCTGATGGTCTGAGGCTGCCCGGTAATCTTGTTACCCGGCCTGCTGCCGCAAGGGCTTGGCCTTGGCAAGCGAAGTGTGTTAACGAGCCTCGTTTTTTACTGCGAAGCGCCTCAAAAAGCCCTAACGCTCAAAGCGCTGACGCGGTATGGAACCAGGGTTGCGGCCCGTCCGGAATGTCGTTGCAAGCGAAGCGCCTCGAAGTGCTAGCGCCAAGACAAAGACCTGAACTAGAACCGATCTGACATCAGATATAAGAGACACGAGGAACTTACGATGAGCGACGTCGCTGAGCGCGTTAAGAAAATTGTGGTTGAGCACTTGGGCGTCGAAGCCGAAAAAGTGACCGAGAATGCCTCTTTCATCGACGATCTAGGCGCTGATAGCTTGGACACTGTCGAGCTGGTCATGGCCTTCGAGGAAGAATTTGGCTGCGAGATCCCGGATGATGCCGCCGAGCACATCCTCACGGTCGGCGACGCCGTGAAGTTCCTCGAGAAGAATGCTTCCACCAGCGCGGCTTGAGCTCGAGCTGATCTTTTGGAATTAAAGGCGGCGTCGTGCTCGAACAGGGCGCGGCGCCGTCTGACCAATCCGCGGCACCCGTCGCGATAGGCATGACAACGGATAGCGGGATAAGGGCATGAAGCTGCGGCGCGTGGTTGTTACAGGCCTTGGGCTCGTTACGCCGGTCGGATCGGGCGTCGAAGCTGCCTGGTCGAACCTTTTGGCAGGCAAGAACGGCGCGCGCCGTATCACGGAATTCCAGGTCGACGACATGTCGGCGCAGATTGCGTGCTTCGTGCCGCGCGGACCAGCGTCCGAAGGCAAGTTCAACGCCGATGACTGGATGGAGCCGAAAGACCAGCGCAAGGTCGACGACTTCATCATCTTCGCCGTCGCCGCTGCCGACCAGGCTCTTGCCGATTCCGGCTACAAGGCCGTGACGCAAGAGCAGCAGGAGCGTACCGGCGTTCTGATCGGCTCCGGCATCGGCGGCCTGTCTGGCATCGCCGATACGTCCATCCTGCTTAAGGAAAAGGGCCCGCGCCGTGTTTCGCCCTTCTTCATTCCGGGCCGCTTGATCAACCTTGCCTCCGGCCAGGTCTCTATCAAGCACAAGCTCAAGGGTCCCAACCACGCGGTCGTCACCGCATGTTCGACCGGTTCGCATGCCATTGGCGATGCAGCGCGCCTGATCGCGCTGGGCGACGCCGACGTGATGGTTGCCGGTGGCGCCGAAAGCCCGATCTGCCGCATCGCCGTAGCGGGCTTCGCCGCCTGCCGCGCCCTTTCGACCGGCTTCAACGACGACCCGACGCGCGCATCGCGGCCCTACGACAAGGATCGCGACGGCTTCGTCATGGGCGAGGGCGCCGGTATCGTGGTCCTGGAAGACTACGATCACGCCAAGGCGCGCGGCGCCCGCATCTATGCCGAGGTCATAGGCTACGGCCTGTCGGGCGATGCCTATCACATCACCGCACCCGAAGAGACCGGCGACGGCGCCTTCCGTTGCATGAAGGCTGCCTTGAAGCGCGCCGAGATCGACGTGAGCGACATCGACTACGTGAATGCACACGGCACCTCGACCCCGATGGGCGACGAAATCGAGCTGGGCGCGGTCGAGCGGTTGTTCGGCAATGCGGCGGCCAAGATTGCCATGTCGTCGACGAAGTCCGCCGTTGGCCACCTGTTGGGTGCAGCCGGCGCAGTCGAGGCCGTGTTCTCGATCCTGGCCATTCGCGACAACATCGCCCCGCCGACCCTGAACCTGGACAACCCGTCCGTCAGCACGGCAATCGACCTCGTCCCGCACACGGCCAAGAAAATGAAGATCGATACTGTCTTGTCGAACTCGTTTGGCTTCGGCGGCACCAATGCGTCGCTCATCCTGCGCCGGGCGGCCTGATAACGACACCGGAAAGCCCTGGCGGCCTCCGGTCTTTTGCCATAATTTTCGGTAGCTTGATTAAGCGTAGGATGTCGTAGCCTGCGCGCTGGCGACGTATGGCCGTTCAAGGGAAATTCACGCAGGATGCCGCGGAATAGAGTGCTTCCGGATAAAGTGTGCAGCGGTATGTCGAGCGCAGGCCGGTCATGACAGTTCGCCGCGATAAGCCGCCGTCCCTGGGCAACCGTCAAAATATGCGCCCGCGCAGCCCGTCCGAAGCATTGGAGCCGGGGCGGGCCCCGTCACGTCCGCGCGGCGGCAAGGTCCGCGGCGAAGACACGCGCGTCAGCGGCTTCGTGCGCGTTCTCAGTGGCCTCTTCACATTGAGCCTGTTCGGTATGGGCGCGTTGGCGGCAACCGGCGCGCTGCTCTACCATCTCTATGAAAAGACGGGACCGCTCGAAGTCTCCCGTACGGTCGCCATTCCCAAAGGCGAGGGCCGCATCGAAATTGCCGAACGGCTTGAGCGCGAAGGCGTCATCTCAAACCGCTGGGCCTTCGTTGCCAGCCACCTGATGCAAACGTGGATTGGCCGCGACCGCAAGAATCTGGAACTCAAGGCTGGCGAGTACGAGATCAAGAAGAACGCCAGCATCCGCGAGGTGGTGGAGATCATCGCCCAGGGCAAGTCTGTCCTTTACAAGGTTTCCTTGCCTGAAGGCCTCACCAGCCAACAGATCGTCGAACGCCTGAAGGCTGAGCCAAATCTGACCGGCGACATCACCGAGGTGCCCGCGGAAGGCACGCTGTTGCCCGACACTTATCGCTTCTCGAAGGGCATGGCGCGCCAGGAAATCATCGACCGCATGAAGGCTGAACAGCAGCGGCTGATCGCCAGCCTCTGGGAAAGCCGGCAGGAAGGGCTGCCCGTTGATTCCGTCGAGAAGGCCGTGACGCTGGCCTCGATCGTGGAGAAGGAAACCGGCCGCGCCGACGAACGCCAGCGCGTCGCTGCCGTCTTCGTCAATCGTCTCCGCAAGCCGATGCGGCTGCAGTCCGATCCAACGATCATCTACGGCATCGTCGGCGGGCAGGGTAGCCTCGGTCGCCCAATCACGCGCACCGATATCGAACAGAAGACCGCCTACAATACCTACACCATTAACGGACTGCCCCCGGGGCCGATCTGCAACCCGGGACGGCCCGCGCTGGAAGCCACGCTGAACCCGGCAAAAACGACGGACCTTTACTTCGTCGCGGACGGAAGCGGCGGGCACAAGTTTTCCGCCTCGCTGGACGAGCACAACGACGCCGTCGCCAATTGGCGCAAGGTCGAACGCGACATGCGCGCGAAGGAAGCCGCGGCCGAGAAGGCCGAAGCCGCAGCCGCTGGGGCCACGGCAAAACCAAGCGAGACGCCGCCCGGTGGCGTACCCAGCCCTCCGGCAGAGGATGCGCCGGCGGCCGCCGAGACTGCCGCCACGCCCCCCGAGCAGGCAACCACCGCCTCCAACGTGCCTCTGCCCGTGCGCAAGCCCAAGCGCTGACGCGCGCGGCTTGTTGGCATCCCGCGAACCCGATATAGATCAGCCCGCATTTCAACCGCTTCGGGCTGTTCATGACCTTGAAGAGTATGACGGGTTTCGCCCGCCGCGACGGCACCTCCGGCGCTGCCACCTGGCATTGGGAAGTTCGCAGCGTAAATGGCCGCGGACTCGACGTGCGGTTGCGGTTTCCCCCCGGCTACGAAGCACTTGAGCCAAAAGTGCGCGAGGCCGCCGGCAAAGAACTGACGCGCGGCAGTGTCTCCGTCAGCCTGTCCGTTGGACGCCAGACGGCGCAAAGCGAGATCAGGCTCAACGAAGTCGCGCTGGCGCAGGTCATCAAGGCGGCGGAGCGCATTCGCGAGCTGACCGGCGGGGAAGCCCCACGGCCGGAAGGGCTTCTGAGCCTCAAGGGAGTCCTTGAGGTCGCCGACGAAAGCGATACGCCGGAAGCAGTCGAGGCGGCCCACGCGGCGATGCTGACAAGCTTCGGGGAAGCATTGGCCGGGCTCGTCGCTGCACGCAGCGCCGAAGGCGCACGCCTTGCCGTCGTCATCGCCGACCAGCTGGTGGAGATCGAACGCCTGGTGACGGCAGTCGAAGTTTCCCCGGCACGCACGCCGGAAGCAATCACCAAGCGATTGCAAGAGCTCGTCGGCCGGCTTCTCGAAGCCGACAACGGGTTCGATCCCGCCCGGCTGCATCAGGAAGCGGTGCTGCTCGCCACCCGCGCCGACGTCGAAGAGGAACTGCGACGCCTGCGCATGCACATCGCCGCCGCGCGCGATCTGCTGGCCGAGCCTGGTGCCGTCGGCCGCAAGTTCGATTTCCTCGCGCAGGAGTTCAATCGCGAAGCCAACACACTGTGTTCCAAGGCCAACGATCCCGACATCACGCGCGCCGGATTGGCCCTGAAGGTCGTCATCGATCAGATGCGCGAGCAGGTGCAGAACCTTGAGTAACGAAACCCACAACACCCCGCACGTTTCGCCGCGCATTGCCCGCCGCGGGCTGCTGCTGGTACTCTCCTCGCCGTCCGGCGCAGGCAAGACGACGTTGGCGCGCGCACTGCTCGACAGCGACAAAGGTATCCATCTTTCGGTCTCCGTCACGACGCGCCCGAGCCGGCCCGGCGAAGTCGATGGCCGCGATTATCACTTCATCGACCAGGCCGAATTCGATCGCCTGCGCGAAGCCGGCGAATTGCTGGAATGGGCGCGCGTATTCGACAATTCCTACGGCACGCCCCGCGCTGCCGTCGAACGCGCCATTACCGAGGGCCACGATGTCCTGTTCGACATCGATTGGCAGGGAGCACAGCAGCTGTCCGAAAAGCTCGCGGGTGATCTCGTTCGCGTCTTCGTGCTGCCGCCGTCAGGCGACGTTCTGGAGCGCCGCCTGCACACGCGCGCGCAAGATCCCAAGCACGTCGTCGAAGCACGGATGTCGAAAGCTGCCGCCGAAATCAGCCATTGGCCGGAATACGACTACGTCATCGTCAACACGCACCTGGAAGAAAGCATCGCCGGCTTGCGGGCGATCCTGACGGCGGAGCGACTGAAGCGCGAACGTTTGCTGGGGCTCAGCGACTTCGTCCGCGACCTGCAATCGCGGCTCTAGGAAAGTTCAAGCTTTGGCCAGCCGCTCCCACACGTAGGCGAGACGCGCGAAGTCGTTGACGGACAGCTGCTCGGCCCGCAACTGAGGTGAGATCCCGGCCGCACCAAGCAGCGCTTCCGCATCGCAGCCGAGCTGCTTCAGGCTCTGCCGCAGCATCTTCCGGCGCTGGCCGAATGCAGCAGCCGTCACCTTGCCGAGCGATTTGACGGAACAGCCCGGTGACATTTCCCGGCGTGGAATGAACTCGACCACGGCCGACGAGATCTTGGGCGGCGGCGTGAAGGCCTCCGGCGGCAGCGTCATCACCATCCGCACCTCGGCGCGCCACTGCGACAGAACGGAGAGCCGGCCATAGGCCTTGCTGCCCGGCTCCGAGACGATGCGCTCGGCAACCTCTTTCTGGAACATCAACGTCATGCGGTTCCACCACGGCGGCCACGGCTCCGTCTCGAGCCAGCCGACCAGCAGCATCGTCGCGATGGCGTAGGGCAGGTTGGCCGCAATGGTGACCGGGCCATGCGATCCGATCAACGCCGGCCAGTCGGCCTGCAGCGCGTCGCCCTGGTGCACCGTCAAGCGCCCTGGATAAGCGGCAGCGATTTCGGCCAGCGCAGTGAGACAGCGTTCGTCGCGCTCGATCGCGATCACGTGCGCGGCGCCTTCCATCAGCAGCGCCCGCGTCAGGCCGCCTGGCCCCGGCCCCACCTCGACGATCGTGCGCCCGGGGAGCGCCCCGGCCGTTCGCGCAATGCGGCGCGTGAGATTGAGGTCGAGAATGAAGTTCTGGCCAAGGCTCTTCTTCGCGGCGATGTCGTGATCGCGGATAACGTCGCGCAACGGCGGCAGGCCATCAGATGTCTTGCTCGTCTGAACGCCCGGCAGCGCGTCGTTGCTGGCCGTCATGTCGATCCCGCCCGAGCTTGCCGCCGCGTGCTCAATTCGTGAGCCAATCTGCAGGCCGCAATGAAACTCTCCGGCGACGCTTGTCCCGTCCCCGCAATCGAAAAGGCCGTGCCGTGATCCGGCGACGTGCGCACGAACGGCAAGCCAAGCGTAACGTTGACGCCTTCGTCGAAGGCGAGCGTCTTGATCGGGATCAGCGCCTGATCGTGATACATGCACACCGCGGCATCATACGTCTTGCGCGCCGCTGCATGAAACAGCGTGTCGGCCGAATGCGGCCCGCTGACCGTCAAGCCTTCCGCGCGCAGTTCAGCGATGGCCGGCGCGATGATGTCGATGTCTTCGCGCCCAATGCTGCCGCCTTCCCCGGCGTGCGGGTTGAGACCGCAAATGGCAATGCGCGGATGTTCGATGCCGAAGTCGCCAGCCAACGCATCGTACGTAATGCGCACCGTCTCGAAGATCAGCTGTCGCGTGATCGCACCAGGCACAAGCGCCAGCGGAATGTGGATCGTCAGCGGAACCACGCGCAGCGCGTCCGACGCGAGCATCATGACGGGCAGATAGCTGCGCCCGGGAACATGCCGTGCAGCCAGGGCGGCTAGAAATTCGGTGTGACCCGGATGAGTGAACCCCGCATCATACAACACGGACTTCGCGATCGGGCAGGTAACAAGTCCAGACGCGTGGCCTTGCACGACGCTGGCGGTTGCGGCCTCGATTGCCGCAATGATCGCGGGCGCGGCCGTAGTGGAAGGTATTCCTGCAATCACGCCGCCGGCGAGCGGAACAGGGTGAACCGGCACGGCGCCGGCGAAGATATGAGCAGCTTCACCCAACGCTTCGATGGGCACCAGCGGTGCGTCTATCGATAGCAGACGTGCGCGCGCCGCCAGCGCCTCGGCACATCCAAAGATCGCAAATGGCGGGACGGATTTCGTGGCGCGGTCTCGCCAGGCCATCAGGGCGATGTCCAGGCCGATGCCGGCAGGATCGCCCATGCTGACCGCAAGTGGTGCGGTCGCGTCGCGCGCGGTCATCAGCTGCCGCCGATTTCGCGATCGTCGATCACCGCGTCCTGGCGCAGGTCGCGCAGATACTTCTTGGCGAGGATTGAGAATTCAGCCTGCTTTGCCTCGTCTTCCGCTGCTTCGCGCTTCTGCTTATCGGCAGACACGGCCTTGCGGCCGCAGACGATCCATAACTCGATGCCACCGGTGCCCACAGCGGGCGGCAGCATTTCACCATCGCGCGCCGACAGCAGCAGGCTACGCGTCGGTTCAGGAACCGCCGAAGGACTGCGCGACCCAAGATCCTCGAAGCGCGCGCCAGGGATGGTGTTCGCAAGCGAAGCCGATTGCTGGCAGCCGGTGAAATTTGCACGTGCGGCTTCCGCTTCGAGCTGGCGTTTGGCGAACTGCCCCTGATCGACCTTGTTCAAAAGCTGCAGTGAAATTCTTTGAAGCTGCAACTCGGTTCCGTCTTCACCCGCGGGGCCGGCTGCAACGATCCGGTCGACATCGCGCGACGTGATCGCGATCTGGTGGCCGAATTTTTTGCGCACCACTTCCATCCAAGCCATGTCGGCTTTGGTGCGCGATTTCATCGTTGCGATATCGATGCCGGCACCTTTCAGGTGCTCGCCGAATTCCGCGAGCGTCATCTTGTTACGCTGCGCGATGACGCCAATTTGCTTGTCGACCTCTTCGTCGCTGACGGTGACGCCTGCGGCCTTTGCGGCCTGAAGCTTCAGCCGTTCTTCGATCAACGCATCCTTGGCGCCTTTGCGTACGGCTGGCGACACGCTGTTGCGGGCACTCTCGACAGCCTGCTTCTGTAGGCCGACCGCAAACGCCTTCTTGCGCGCCTCAAAGATCGCAATGATCTCGTCGCGCGACTTGCCTTCGTTGGCCTTGACGACTTCGTTGAGGATCGCCTTGAGCTTTTCCGACGTACTGGGATCCTTGATGAGGCGCTGCATGTTCGCCTTCACCTTGTCCTGAATGTCGGCGCCGCCCATGATGCGCTGGCGCTGCGAAATTTCGCGCGCGGTAATCGGATCGTCGTTGACCTTCACGACAATGCGCGCGCTCTCGTCGCTGCCGCCACGGCTCTTCCCGCGCGGCTTGCCATCGTCGTCGTTGACGACCGCCGTTTTGTCCGGCTTCGGCTTGGCCGCGCGCGGCTTAGGTTTCGGCTTCGCAGAAGGGGGTACTCCCGCATTGGGGGGTGCTGCCCCGCCGCCACCCGGCCCATCCCACGTTCCAGTCGGAAAATCTTGAGCCGCAGCCGGCCAAGCAACGGCGCACGTCAAAAGCGCAACGCAGGCTACAGCCCGGATATGGCCTAAACTTCTCATGACGGCGCGAATGTTCCTGATCGCGGGTGCAACTCACGACTCAGCCGGAGGCACCAATAATATGCGCACTGCCGCTAAAGCTGTCGCCGTTATCCACATGAACCGTGGCGCAGACGTGGCACCCTTACTGGAAGGCCGACTTATCGTCTGTGCCATACGTGTGATCAAGCACGTCAGTCTTGTACTTGTACTCGCCCAGGTTCTTGAACTCAAAGCGAACCATAACCGTCTGATCCGGCTCAAGTTCCCGCGTCGGATCGATCAGGAACGTCTCGCTGTAGGTCATGCTGATGGCAAAGCATTCGTCACCGTAACGCAGCTGGATGGAGTTGGTCAGGCGTTCACCATCATCCAAATCATAGCGCATGGCGCCGAAGACGGTCCAACGATCAGACAACCGCAAACCGGCGGAGCCGACGATGTCCTGCTGGTCTTCGTCGATGTTGAGGGGATCACCGAAACGGTCGAAGCGATCCCTGTACAACGTTGCGTCGGAGAATGTGTACGTTGCCTGCGTCATAACCGGACCCAGCGTGAAGCGGGCGCTGACGTCGGCGCGTTGAAGATTAAGCGTATCCTCGTCGAACCGGGTCTGTGAGATCACGCGGAACACATCAGTTGGCGCCACGTAGAAGCCGAGCACATAATCGGACTCGTCGCGCTGCAAACCATTGAACGGCGAGAACACCGGCACACCGTCTTGATCGACACCGGCGTCTTGGAACGGGTTTTCGCCGCCGAGATGGAAGCTCTGACCCGCGAGAATACGCGCGTACCCGCCACCATTGGCCTGGAAGGTGTACTGCACGCCTACATTGGCTCGCGTGCCGGTTTCGACACGATCCGAACCGGAGAACTTGTCACTGTCGAACAGGTTCGTGTCGTCAAAGACCAGGCTCTTGGCGTCCTCGTTCGGCAGACGCTCCTGCGGCACGCTGGCTTGGCGCGCAATGACTTGCCCGATCGGCTCGATAACGTGGCTGGCACTGGCCGTGTTTGCCACCCACGGATAGGACACGGTGACGCCGCCCGTCGCAACACCACGGGTCAGGGTTTCATTCGAGCGAAGTTCTTCAGCTAGCGGGTCGAAATAGTCTGACAGCTGATAGACGTCACCCCTCAGTTCACCGAATGGCGTATAGCTGATACCGGCGGCATCAGTGAATTTACGGCGCCATTTCACTTCACTTGTGAGCTTCGTGATGTTCTGCGTGCCCGTCTGCTGGTCGGCATTGTCGCGCGAGAGGCTGTAGGCGTTGTTCGCCAAGCTGAGCTCACCACCCAAAACAGGCTGCTCGAAGATGTAGTTCTGGTCGATCTGCGGGTGCACGATCGCTTCGGCCTGACTCGTGTCGAAGCTCGACAAACCGCGCATGTCGTAGATGTTCACGCCGAGATAGTTCCGGTCGGAAATCCCTTCGAGGTAAATCTTATTCACGCGCTCGGTGAGCAGGATGCCATCCAGCTTGTAGAACCGGCGGAACGTATCGTCGCTCTCGAAGGTCGCGTCCCAACCAGCCTTCCACCAGCTGCCAAGCGAAAATTCGCCCTTGGTTTCCACGCTGCCGCGCCAACCGTCGAGGTCTCTATTGGCATTCGGCAGATCGTCGGCATCTTGATCGATGCCGGCAAGCTTCACCGTATACTGGCCGTTCTCCAGCCGATGCCGCCAATCAAGCTGCCAGAGCACGCCTTGCTTGGTCATGTACGATGGATGGAACAGCAAATCGTAGTTGGGAGCCAGGTTGAAGAAGTAAGGCGTTTCGACAAACGTACCCAGGTCGCCCGAGTTGCCGTAATTCGGAATAAGGAAGCCGCTCTTGCGCTTAACGGTCGGGTCGGCATGCTGGAAGTAGGGCGCGTAAAAGATCGGCACGCCAA
The DNA here is from genome assembly GCA_963846845.1 of uncultured Pseudomonadota bacterium. Lineage (GTDB taxonomy): Bacteria > Pseudomonadota > Alphaproteobacteria > Rhizobiales > Hyphomicrobiaceae > JAKAXS01. The sequence continues at coordinate 135,381 of CAWJXQ010000004.1, forward strand.
ACAGTTCGAACTGCGCGTCCTGATACGTGATCGTCTGTGCGGCCTGATCGTGAATGATCTTCTTGGCGCCGATGCACCACAGAGGAGGATCGCCAGGCTTCGGCTTACAAGCCGTATACCGGCCGTTCGTAAATTCGGTGACGTTGCCTTCGCGGCGCGTGGCGCCATCCGCCGTTATCCGGGACTCGTCCTTTAGCCACGACGCTGAGCGACTCCACGAACCCATCGCGGAAGTCGTCTGTCAACGTGTAGCGATCGGCGCGAATGATGTTTCCGTTCGCTTCCTTCAGCTCGACATTGCCGGACGCAGACAGGGTGTTCGCGCTCTGGTCATAGATGACCTCGTCGGCACGCAAGATGTTGTTGTTGTAGAAGATCTCGACGTTGCCGCGAGCAATGACCTTATTGCCCTTGGTATCGTAGATCAGCTGATCGCCCTGCAGATGCAGCGGCTGGGTTTTGTCTAGCTTCGGCTTTCCGCCGAACATTCCGCCCGGCGTCTTCGGGAAAGCGGAGCCGTTCATCGACTGCCCCTCGATGGAAAGAGGCTTTTGCGCTGCTGCCGGCTGCGCGGACGCAGCAAACACCAAGCCGGCCAGGGCAGCCGCAGACACAGCAAGCCGCCCCGCGCTGCGCGCCGAGGCGAGCAGACCGGACGAGGTATAACTACCGCATGTTGCTCGGGATTTGAGCGCAACACGCCTCACTCAGCCGTCCTCCTGGTGCAACAAAACAGTTGTCGTAACGAATATGGCTAGAACGACCGGCATCCAGACAGCCACCGCAGCAGGCGCCAAACCGGCCACGCCGATCTGTCGCGATACTTCAGCCATCAAGAAGAATCCGAACCCCCCAACCATGCCTGTGATGACCATAGTCTGTATCCCACCCGAGCGGAATGACCGTAACGACACAGTGGCCGCCAAAAGAACCATCGCCGCGCAGAGCAAAGGCCGGGACAGAAGAAGCTCATACTGGATTCGCAAGGGTGCTGTCGAAAGTTTTGCTTTTTCAGCGACTTCGATCAGGCCCGGCAGCTCCCAGAAAGACAGCGAAATGACCGTGCCCAAGGCATCGGCAACGCGCGCCGGCGTGAGGTAGGTCGAGAGCAGGTAGGTTTGGAAGATTTCGGGCTCTTGACCCACCCGGACGACCGTCGCATCGCGGATCAGCCAGTACCCCTCCAGCAGGTCAGCCGACTTCCCGTCGATCTTCTCCAGGAAGGCGCCTTGGGCATCAAACACGAAGGCATTGACGTTCTCCAGCCGCGTGCCGCCTCGCGTCGCCACGCTGGCATTCAGCACCGATTGTCCATCCAGTCCGTCCTGGCGCAGCCATGATCCAGACGAGGTTGCCCGCAACACGCTGGAATCGCGTCCGAAAGCGGCGTCCGCTTCGGCCTCGGCCTGCGCGCGGGCCCCGGCCGCCATTGGGTTGTAGAATACAACCGCAAATAGCCCGAGAAAGAAGCTGACGACCAGTCCCGGCTGCAGGAACTGCCAGACGGACATGCCGCTCGCGCGCATGACCGCCAGTTCGCTTTTGCGAGCGAGGTTCAGAAGCGTGACGATCGATCCGGTCAGCACAGCGAACGGAAGCAGAAACTCGGTGTAGGCCGGCACCCGCAGCAGCGTGATCCGGACCAGCGTCAACACCGGAACGTTGTCGGCCTTGCCGGCCTGGCGCAGCTGCTCGACGAAATCGATGATGAAGATCAGCATCGTGCACACCAGGAACGCGCCGAAGATCGCAAATAGGAAGCGCTTGCCAAGATAGAGTTGGAGCGTGAGGCGACGCATCTATGGACGCCCTTCCATCGCAAGCCGCCGCCGTCGTGGAACAATACGCCCCCAGACCGCGGTCACAGCCGACACGACCGCATCGACAAGCCTTTCGGTCCAAGACGGGCCCGGCTTTGGCCTGGCCGACCGGCGAATGACGATCAGGGACAGGACGATGGCCGTTGCGGGCAAGGCGTAGAGCAAGGGTGTCGCGGCCGCCGACATCACCACGATGTTGTTCAACGCAAGTCCGGCCATGCGCACGCCGGCCGCGGTGAAAAGCCCGGCGATCACAGCCGCGACCCGGTTCTGCCGCGTACTTTGGGCCTGACCGACCGTCGCCAGCGCGATCATCACGAATACGAAGGGATAGAGCGGATTGGCAAACCGCTCATGCAACTCGGCCCGGAAGTAGCCAGCCGTCTTCTTGTAGTTGGCAGTCGTCGTGTCCGGCCACATCAGCTCCGAAAAGAAACGTTCGCGAGGCTTATATTCATAGGCTCCCGCAACCTTCGGCTCGAACTGGGCGAGGTCGACGGCATAGCGATCGAAGACGATGATCTGGGGCGCCTCGGTGGGCTTGTTGCGATTGACGATGTGCCCATCCGTCATCACCAGGTAGGCGTCGTCGCCTTGCTTCACGATCACGCCGCGCGAGGCCAGAAAGGCCTGGCTCGCTGGCGGCTTGCGCTGATCCTGCATGATCAGCCCCAGCAGCTCCCCGGTCTGCGAGCGATCGCGGATATGAAACGTCAGTCCCTTTTCCGGTGTCGAGAACTTGCCGGGCTGGATCACCTGCGTCAGCAGGTCGGTTCGCATCTGCACGACGAACTCGCGCAGCGAACGCAGGCTCCACGGCATGCCCACGTGGTTGACGAAGCCCACGCCCATCGAAACGATTGCCGCCAGCGCGAGCAAGCGGCCGGGCGACATTCCAGATCGTTGCGCCGGAGGCCGTCAGAACGATCAGCTCGCTGTCGCCGTTCAACCGGCTCAACACCTGCACGACGGCGATCAGCAGGGCGAACGGTGCGATGACGCCCAGCAGGTTCGGAAGCGCCAGCGTTGTCATCTTCAGCAGCGTGAAGGCGTTTTGTCCGCCACTGGTGACGACGTTGAGTTCGCGCAGGGCCAGCGCAATCCAGACGATGCCGCCGAGCGACAGCAGGATGAGCAGCAGCACCCCCGCGGCCTGACGAAATACGTATCTGGAGATGATCTGCATTCGTGCGTCGATACCATGTTTCGCAAGGCCGGCAGGCGGACGCGATCCACCATCAACCCGGTTCCACCCCGCGAGCCCCCTCACAGGCACTGTCCATAGCACGATGGCGGAAAAACGTCTGATTAGAAGGGCATGCCTGCCAACGTAACGCTCTTGACGCCTGCAGCTTGCATTGACCCCACAAGACGCTAATCTCCGCGCCGTAAAATGAGCCTGAAACCTGCGACTTAGCGCGTTTGGGCGGGCAGGCACTCTCGGCAGAGCGTCCCCGGCACATCATTCGGTAACCGCTAGGCCCACATGCTGGCATCCACGGCCGGCCGCCGCACGACTTTGAGACCATCGCTGCAACGCATTCGGCGCATCGCGCCGCCAGGAGTACGCCTAGAATGACCGATCGCCCCGATATCGTTTTCGCCGCCCTCTCAGCCACGCTCGAACCGATGACTGTCGCGTATGCTGCCCACGAACTCGTGCTGGCGCCCGCGCTGACGCAACTAAACGGCCGCACGAACAGCGCCGTCCTGAAGGCCGCCGAGGCCGCCGAATTCAAGGGACGCGCAAAGACGACGATCGAGCTGTTGGCGCCCGCAAAGCTCGACGTCAACCGGCTGCTCGTGATCGGCGCCGGCAAGACGGAGGATCTCAGCGAACTCGATTGGGTGACGCTCGGCGGATTCACCATGGGCCAGATCGCCTCGCGCAAGGCCCAGCGCGCCAGCGTTATCGCCGAGATCGCCGACACGGGCGACACGCCGGCAGAAGACGTAGCCGCCAGCATCGCTCTGGGCATGCTGCTGCGCCATTACGCGTTCGAAAAATATCGCAGCAAGAAGAAGAGTGAAGAGAGCGAGACGGAAGAGGGCCGCAGCAGCGGACCCGCCCGCGTCACGATCCATTGCGCCGATCCCGACAAGGCGAAGGCGGCATTCCAACGCCATCAGGCCGTAGCCAACGGCGTCAACTTCGCCCGCGATCTCGTCAACGAACCCGCCAACATCCTCGGGCCGGTGGAGTTCGCCGAACGCGTCAAGGAATTGGAACGCGTCGGTGTTGAAGTCGAAATTCTCGATGTGGACGCACTGAGCGCCTTGAAGATGGGCGCGCTGCTGTGCGTCGGCCAGGGCAGCATCCGGCCGTCGCGCGTGGCCGTCATGCAGTGGCACGGCGCCAAGTCGAAGCGTACCAAGCCTGTCGCGTTCGTCGGCAAGGGCGTGACGTTCGACACCGGCGGCATCTCCATCAAGCCGGCCGGCGGCATGGAAGACATGAAGGGTGACATGGGCGGCGCGGCGTGCGTCGTCGGCCTGATGTATGCGCTCGGCGAGCGCAAGGCGAACGTCAACGCCGTGGGCCTGATCGGCATGGTCGAGAACATGCCGTCGGGATCTGCCGTGCGTCCGGGCGACATCGTCACGTCGATGTCGGGCCAGACGATCGAAGTCCTGAACACCGACGCGGAAGGCCGCCTCGTGCTGGCCGACGTGCTCTGGTACGCGCAGGAACGCTTCAAGCCGAAGCTCGTCATCGACCTGGCGACGCTGACTGGCGCCATCATGATCGCGCTCGGCAAGGAATACGCCGGCCTGTTCTGCAACGACGATCGTCTCGCCGGCGACCTGTCCGAAGCCGCAAAGGCGACGGGCGAGAAGGTCTGGCGCATGCCGCTCGACAAGGCCTACGACAAGATGATCGACAGCCGGAACGCCGACGTGAAGAACCTCGGCGGCCGCTGGGGCGGATCGTGCACGGCCGCGGCCTTCCTGCAGCGCTTCATCAAGGATACGCCGTGGGCACACATCGACTTGGCAGGCACGGCGATGGATGCGCCACGCTCTGAGATCAACACGAGCTGGGGCTCTGGCTGGGGCGTGCGCCTGCTGGACCGGTTCGTTGCCGACAACCACGAAAAGGGCGAGAAGGCGTAACTCGCCCTCAGCTGATCACTACCATGGCCGGCGTATCAAATTGATACACCAGCCATGGCCTCAATATATTTTCCATAATATATATTATGCGAATGGCATGTGAATGAAATGGATGTGATGGAAGCCGTGGCTCAGAAGACCGTTTTGCAGAAAGCCGGAATGCTCAAGAAGCTCCGGTCGATGATCATCAACGTCCGCCGCAAGGGCCCCTCGGACAAGCTCACCGTCCTGCAGGAATGCGAAGGCGAACTGGAGATGGCCAAGACCCAGGAGGCCATCGACGCGGCCATGCAGTCAGCCCGCGATCGCGTGGCGAAGCTGGCGGCGGGCTAACAACCGGCTCTCTCAAACCAGCCCCGCCTTTTAAGCCGACCCCTGCCCTGCATCCCTGCGACTACAGCATCGTGTCTTCCGCCTTCCGCACGCCGGATGCAATCACCGACGCGTAGAGCGCACTGACAAATCCCGTCAGCATGTTGACGCTCAAGAAAGATGCCGATGCCGCGGGCCACGTCGAGCGGCACGAACACGCTGATCGCGCGCACGATGAAATCGTCGAACGCCTGCTTCAGCTGAAACACGAGCTCACTCACCTGCTCGACCGACGGCACGGGCGGCAGCTCCCACAGCACCTTCAGGCCGATGTCGCTGATCGACGGCAGCGGGATCGTGCCGATCAGCGCCAGCAACGTGATTCCGGCCGAGAACAGAACGCCCAGCGGCGCCGACAAACGGAAATAGCCCCAGCGGGCGGGCCGCGCACTGAGGCTGAGCGACAACGACCGCAGTATCCAGCCGCCGAGATAGACTGATCCGCCAAATACGATAGCGACCCAGAACAGGCGGTCGCTGTCCGTCCCCGCGAAGGTGAAGACGGCAGCCACGCCCGCCAGCAGCGCCTTCGTCACGGATTCCCCGAAGCCGACCAGCCACGCGAACCATAGACGCGGCGTCCGTCCCGCTTCGAAGTAGAATGGCAGCTCGAACGTCAGCCGCGCATATTCAAGGCGCAGGCCGACGACGAACGCGAGAATGGCCGTTGCGGCCGCAAACAGGAACGGATGCAGGTAACCGAAAGCCGCGACCGCAACGACAGCCGCGATCTCGGCCGCCATGATCAGGCCATTGAGGAAAATACGGATCACCGCCATGGCCGGCCAGTCATGCTGCACGCCGTGCTGCCTGTCATGCTCCCTATCATGCTGCGTTCTCCCCCTTGTCAGCGGCGCCCAAGGCTGGCTTGTGGCAACGGTCGATTGCGCAGACGGGCCCCTTCCCCGCCGCCGCACGGATGCTACCTGAGAGGACGAGCCGTGAATACTGGTGACAATGCTCGTAACGAAGCGCCCGGCGGCGCCACCGCGCCCGCGAAGGGCACCAAGACGATCGAGGATCTGATTGAGGTCATGGCGGCGTTACGCACGCCTGTCACGGGCTGCCCCTGGGATCTGGAACAGACGTTCGCGACCATCGCGCCCTACACGCTGGAAGAAGCCTACGAGGTTGCCGACGCCATCGCGCGCGAGAACCTGCCCGACCTGAAGGAAGAACTCGGCGATCTGCTGCTTCAGGTCGTCTATCACGCGCGGATGGCGCAGGAGCAAGGCGCCTTCGCGTTTGCGGACGTCGCCCACGCCATCACGACGAAGATGATCCGCCGCCATCCGCATGTCTTCGGTGACGGCGAGGCGCGTTCCGCTGGTACGGCCAAGGGCTTCTGGGAACGCATCAAGGCCGAGGAGAAAGCTGCAAAGGCCGCCGCACAACAGCACGCCGGCACAGGTGCTGGCAGCAGCGCCCCTCCCCTTCCCTGCTCGATGACGTGCCGGCCGGCATGCCCGGCTTAACGCGCGCACTCAAGCTGCAGGACAAGGCAGCGAAGGTCGGCTTCGATTGGCCCGCCCTTACCAACGTCTTCGACAAACTGCACGAGGAACTGACGGAACTGCAGGAAGCGATCGCCGCGCCATCAGCGGACCCGAACGACGCCGCACATCACCAAGCGCACATCGAAGAGGAATTCGGCGATCTCCTCTTCGTGCTGGCCAACATCGGCCGGCATCTGAAAATCGATCCCGAGAAGGCGCTGCGGGGCGCCAACCAGAAGTTCATCCGCCGCTTCCATCACATCGAGCAGCGGCTGGCCGAAGCCGGCCGCTCGCCCGCGCAATCGAACTTGCAAGAGATGGATGAGCTGTGGGACGAAGCCAAGCAATGAGCGCGCGAAAAGGGGTCGACCAGGTCTGACCCCGAACTGACGGCAGCTGCGTTACTTGGCGTCGATGTCGACGCCGGGGGCCTTGATGCTGATCCCGGTGCGCTGGCTATCGTAATACATGTAGCCCAGGCCCGCGACGGCAGCCAACAAGACGATGATCAGCAGTGACTTAGCGTCCATAACGAGTGTCCTCCCCAAGCGCGGCCCGTCGCGCAATAAAATTGCGGGCGCCCTGTAACGCCGCACACGGCGTTTGGTTCAATCGAGTGCTGGCAGTCGTAAGCGCTTAGGCCGCCTTCCGCCCCTTGGCGGCGATGTTGGCCAGCTCGGTCGTCAAGGCGCGTACACCCTTGAGGCGTTTCTCCGGCAAGTCCCAGTCACCGCGGAAGACGATCTTGTGATCGGGCTGCACCTTGGCCGCGCCGCGCGACTTCTGCATGAACTGCACCAAGCCCTTCCGGATTGGCGAAGTTGTTCTTGTGGAACGTGATGACCGCGCCCTTCGGTCCGGCATCGACGCGCGCGATGCTGGCCTGGCGGCACAGCCCCTTGATCTCCATGACGTCGAGCAGGTGCTCCACCTCGTCTGGCATCTCGCCGAAACGATCGACCAGTTCCGCCGCAAAGCTGTCGATGTCGGCGCGCGTCTCCAACGTCGACAGGCGGCGGTAGAGACCCAGGCGGAGTTGTAGATCCGTGACGTAGCTCTCCGGAATGAGCACGGATGTGCCGAGCGCAATCTCCGGGCTCCACTGGTCGGTCGTCTCGCCCAGATCGCCACCCTTCATCGCGGCCACTGCTTCTTCCAGCATCGACTGGTACAGCTCGAAGCCGACTTCGCGGATGTGGCCGGACTGTTCCTCGCCGAGCAGGTTGCCCGCACCGCGGATGTCGAGATCGTGGGAAGCAAGCGAGAAGCCCGCGCCGAGTGTGTCGAGCGACTGCAGAACTTTCAGGCGCTTCTCGGCGCCCTCGGTCAGGGCCTTGCCCGGCGGCGTGGTGAAGTAGGCGTAGGCGCGCGTCTTCGAACGGCCGACCCGGCCGCGCAACTGATACAGCTGCGCCAGGCCAAACATATCGGCGCGATGCACGATCAGCGTGTTGGCATTCGGCACGTCGAGCCCGGACTCGACGATCGCCGTCGACAGCAGGATGTCGTAGTTGCCTTCGTAGAAGGCCGTCATGATGTCTTCGAGTTCGGTTGGCGTCAGCTGGCCGTGGGCGCGTGCCACTTTGAAATCGGGCACGACCTCCTGCAGGAACTCCGCCACCTCGTCGAGATCCGACAGGCGCGGACACACATAGAATGTCTGGCCGCCGCGATAGCGCTCGCGCCGCAGCGCTTCCTTCAGGATGACGGGATCGAACGGCGAGATATAGGTGCGCACCGCCAGCCGGTCGACCGGCGGCGTCGTGATCAGGGACAAGCTCGCGCACCCCGGTGAGTGCCAGCTGCAGCGTTCGCGGAATTGGCGTGGCCGACAGCGTCAGCACGTGGACGTCTTCGCGCAGCTGCTTCAGGCGCTCTTTGTGACCCACGCCGAAATGCTGCTCTTCGTCGATGATGAGCAGCCCGAGACGCGCGAACTGGATCTGCTTGCCGAGCAGCGCATGTGTTCCGACGACGATATCGATCGTGCCGGACTTGAGGCCCTCCTTGACCTCGCCCAGATCCTTCGTCGGCACCAGGCGCGAGGCCTGCGCCACCTTCACCGGCAGCCCCTTGAAGCGCTCGGTAAATGTGCGGAAATGCTGGCGCGCGAGAAGCGTCGTCGGCACGACGAGGGCGACCTGCACGCCATTGAGCGCCGCCACGAATGCCGCGCGCAAGGCGACCTCGGTCTTGCCGAAGCCGACGTCGCCGCACACGAGACGATCCATCGGGCGGCCCGAGCCCAAGTCCTCGACGACGGAATCGATGCTCGCCGCCTGGTCTTCGGTCTCTTCATACGGGAAGCGCGCAACGAACTCGTCGTACGCTCCAGGCGGCGGCACCAAGGCCGGAGCTTCTTTCAGCTGCCGCAGTGCTGCGATCTTGATCAGTTCGGAGGCGATCTCGCGCAGCCGCTTCTTCAGCCGCGCCTTGCGCGACTGCCAGGCGACGCCGCCGAGCTTGTCGAGTTGTCCGTCACTCTCGTCCGCGCCGAAGCGCGACAAGAGCTCGATGTTCTCGACCGGCAGGAACAGCTTGTCGCCGCCCGCATAAATCAGCTCGAGGCAATCGTGCGGCGCGCCCAGCGCCGTGATCGTCTGCAGTCCGGCGAAGCGGCCGATGCCGTGATCGGCATGCACCACCAGATCGCCGACCGACAGGCTCGTCGCTTCGGTCAGCACGTCCGCGGCGCGCCGTGCCTTGCGCCGCGGCCGCACGAGACGATCGCCGAGAATGTCCTGCTCGCCGATGACGGCGAGTTCCGGCGTCTCGAAGCCCTGCTCCAGACCAAGCACGGCGAGGCCAGTCACGCCCGCCGGCAACGCCAACGCCTCGGGGAAGCTCTCGATCTTCACGATGGTCTTCAGGCCGTGATCGGACAGCAGCGACGATAGCCGCTCGCGCGCGCCCGGCGTCCAGGCGGCAACGATCACGCGCCGCTTCATCTCGTGCTGGCGATTGACGTGCCGCACGACGGCATCGAACACGTTGCCATCGACATCCTGGCGTTCGGCCGCAAACGTCCGTCCGCCCCGGCCCTGCATCGCGCGCACGTTCGGGTGCTTCGGCCTCGTCGAACGGCGTCAGGCGGATGACGGGATGCCCCTTCAGCGCCGCGCCCCACGACCGGCCATCGAGATACATGCGATCCGGCGGCACTGGCCGGTAGGGCGGCGCACCGAATGACGATGTCTCCAGCGCTTCCGTGCGGGCTTCGTAATGCTCGGTGATCTCGTCGAAGCGGCGGCGCACGGATTCGTCGGACTGGTGATCGAAACTCACCTTGGCGCCGGGCAGATAGTCGAACAGCGTCTCGAGCGTCTCGTGGAAGAACGGCAGCCAGTGTTCCTGCCCCGGATGACGCCGGCCGGCGCTCACCGCCTCATACAGCGGATCGTCTCCCGTGTTCCCGCCGAACAGCTCGACATAGCGTTGCCGGAACAGCGCCGTCGGTCCCTCGCCGAACGCCACTTCGGAGATCGGCATCAGCACCAGCTTCTGCACGAGCTTCATCGTGCGCTGGGTCTGCGCGTCGAACGCCTTGATGCTTTCCAGCGTGTCACCGAAGAAATCCAGCCGCACGGGATTTGTCCGCCCCGGCGGAAAGAGATCGAGAATGCCGCCGCGCACGGCGTACTCGCCCTGCTCCATCACGGCCCCGGTGCGCGTGTAGCCGGCAAGCGAGAGGCGCTGCGTCAGCTGCCCCATGTCGATGCGCTGGCCGGCCGCCAGCGGCCGCATCGACTGGCGAATGAACGCGCGCGGCGGAATACGCTGCAGCACGGCGTTGACCGTCGACAGAACGATCACCGGCTCCTTGCGCGTGCCGATGGTGAGCCGCGCCAGCGCGGTAATGCGGCGAGCGACGATATCCGAGTTCGGCCCGACGCGATCGTACGGCACCGTATCCCACGCCGGAAAGGCAATGACCTTGGCGTCGGGCGCGAAGAACTTCAGCGCCGTCTCCAGCGCATCGAGGCGCCGGTCGTCGCGCGCCAGATGCAGCACGAGGCCCGGCGAGCCATCGGCCAGCGGCTCGCGCACCAACTGCGACAGCACCAGTGCATCGAGCCCCTCCGGCACTCCGGATAGGATCTGATCGTGCCGCTCTTTCGTCTCGCTCGTCATCGTGTCTTATTTTCAGGTCTCATCTTTCATCATTGTCATCCCCGGGCTCGTCCCGGGGATCCCGCTATCCGCGGTTCAGACAGTCAGCCGGAATGTGCGTCACTTCACACTCGGGCTGTCGCATCTCTGAGCCCGGGATCCCCCGGACAAGCCCGGGGATGACCGCTGTGGGTGACGGCCTATTGCTTCTACTTCATCACGCGAGGCCATGAAACGTGCGAACCTCGGTGACGAGATCCGCGAAATCGGTCTCAGCGGAGCCGTCGGGGTTCAACAGCCACTTCTGCAAGTCCGGATCGGGCAGCGCCAGGAACTGCTCGAAGCGCGAAAGGGCCACATCTTCCATCGCCGGCAGCGCGTCGAGCGCGTAACGGCCCAGCAGCACGTCCATTTCCTTGGTGCCGCGATGGGCCGCCCGCCACGCGGCGCGCCGTCGCCGCACGTCCAACTCTTCACTCATCTGGAGACCGCAATTTGCTGAACTCTCGGCTCGGCGCTTGACGCACCGGCCCCCGGCGGCTTTTCTGCCGCCCGGGTCGCGAGTGATATAGCCCCGCCCGGCCCATCCGCAAAGGCCCAGCGGTGCCACAGGCCGGAGCGGCCAGCGGGCCGGCGGCCCGTGCAGATTGTGCGGCAATTTCAGCGACAAAGGTCGATCCGGCACGCAAATGCGCCCATCCGCGCTCAATCCCCTCTTCGCCTCGGCCCAGGCGCTGACCGGCATCGGTCCGCGCCTCATCGTGCTGCTCAAAAAGGCGTTGAAGCTGCCGCCGGGCGTCGCCGAGCCGCGCGTTCTCGATATGCTCTGGCACTTGCCCACAGGCGTTATCGACCGCCGCGCCGAGCCCGAGGTCGCCTCGGCCGTGCCGGGCACGATCGTGACGCTGAAGGTGCGCGTGTTGAAACATCGTGCCCCGCCGCGTGGCAATAACCGGGCGCCCTACAAGGTGGCGTGCGAGGACGAGAGCGGCCGCATCGATCTGGTATTCTTCCATGCCGAGCGCAGCTTCGTCGAACGGCAACTGCCCGTCGGCGAGACGCGCTACATCTCCGGCCGTATCGAGCGCTACAACGACGTGACGCAGATGACGCATCCAGACTACATCGTCGCCCCGGAGAACCGGGCCGACCTGCCGCTGCTGGAACCTGTGTACCCACTGACCGCCGGTCTTTCGGGCAAGATCCTGATCAAGGCCGCGCGTCAGGCGCTGGAGCGGCTTCCCGACGTTCCGGAATGGCAGCCGCCATCGTGGACCCAAGCCCGCGGATGGCCCGCGTTTGCCTCCGCCGTCTCGCATCTGCATCGGCCGGAAGATGCCGGAGACGTCTCGCCGGGCGGCGCCCCTTGGCAGCGCCTCGCATATGATGAGTTGCTCGCCAACCAACTTGCGCTCGCGCTCGTCCGCGACAACTACAAAGCCCAGCGCGGCAGGCCCGTAACAGGCGACGGCCGCATCCAGCGCCGCATCACCACGGCCCTCCCCTTCCAGTTGACGGCCTCGCAGCGCACGGCTGTCAGCGAAATCGCGGCCGACATGAACGCGCCACGCCGCATGCTGCGCCTGCTGCAGGGCGACGTCGGCTCCGGCAAGACAATCGTGGCGTTGCTGGCGATGGCCATTGCGGTCGAAGCGGGCGCGCAGGCCGCCTTGATGGCGCCAACCGAAGTGCTCGCCAGGCAGCACGCCGAGACCATCGCGCCGCTTGCCGAAAAAGCCGGGCTGCGCATCGCTCTGTTGACGGGACGTGAGAAAGGCAAGCCACGCGCCGAGTTGCTGAGCCGTCTGGCCAGCGGCGAGATCGACATCCTCATCGGCACCCACGCGTTGTTTCAGACCGACGTCGCTTTCCACGACCTCGCCTTCGCCGTCATCGACGAACAGCATCGCTTCGGTGTCCACCAGCGGCTCGCGTTGCAGACCAAAGGCGGCGACGGCGGCGCCAACGTCCTGGTGATGACGGCGACCCCCATCCCGCGCACGCTGCTGATGACGCACTACGGCGACCTCGACGTCTCCAAGCTCACCGAGAAGCCGGCCGGCCGCAAACCGATCAAGACGACGATGGCCTCGACCGACCGCCTTACCGACGTGATCGAACGCATTCGCGCCAACGTCGCCGAGGGCGCGCAGATCTACTGGGTGTGCCCGCTGATCGAGAGCAACGAGAAGTCCGAACTCGCCGCCGCCGAGGAACGCCACGCACACCTCACGCAGATCTTCGGCGAGGGCGTCGTCGGCCTGCTGCATGGCGGCATGTCGGGCACCGCCAAGGACAAGACGATGGCCGCCTTCGCCGCCAACGAGACGAAGGTGCTCGTGGCCACCACCGTGATCGAAGTGGGCGTCAACGTGCCGAACGCGACCATCATGGTGGTCGAGCACGCCGAGCGTTTCGGCCTGGCCCAGCTGCACCAGCTGCGCGGACGCGTTGGCCGCAGCGATCGCCAGTCGTTCTGCCTGCTGCTGCACGTGCCACAACTGGGCGACACGGCCGAGAAACGCCTCGTCATGATGTGCGAGACCGACGACGGCTTCAAGATTGCGGAGAAGGACCTGGAGCTGCGCGGCGGCGGCGAAGTGCTGGGCGCACGCCAGAGCGGCGAAGCCGAGTTCCGCGTCGCCGACGTTCCCGGCTTCGAAACCCTCCTCGAAGCCGCCCGCGACGACGCCAAGATGATCCTGGCCACCGACCCCCGCCTGACCTCGCCCAGAGGCGAAGCGCTAAAGACGCTCCTCTACCTCTTCGAGCGCGACGAAGCCGTGCAGCTGTTCAGGGCAGCCTAGCCTTAAGCCGCCCTTGGCAGCTTGGAGGCGTCGCCGTTGGCGGCCGCAAGCGCGGCGAGCCGCTTTGTCCACACGTCGGTGTGGCGTCCGGCGCGCTGCAGGATCGGTGCGGGCTGGCGCTCTTCGTCGGTCGACAGCAAGGCCGAGAATACGGGGCCGGCGGGCTGGGCCGTCAGCCAGTGCACGAAGCCGGACAGGACAAGGCCGAGAATAACCGGCGACATCCAGACGAGAAGTCCCGGCGAGGTCTCCCAGCAGATGATCGCGACTACGGCGCCGAGCGCGGTGTGCATCCAGTGCCAGCGCAGCGCATCCTTGAGCGTGATGGCGTTGCCGCCACGGCTCTGCGCCTTCCAGCCGGAATCGTGCCCGAGCCAGATCTGCACGATGGCCGCCGTCTGCGTCATCATCAGGATCGGCGCCAGCAGCATGGAGAACAACGTCTCTATAATGACGCCAGCCACCGCGCGCGGCGTGCCGAACAGTTCGCTGGCGCTGTAGGCCCGCTTGATTTCCAGCACCATGCCCAGCCACTTCGGCAGCAGCACCACGGCCATCGTCGCCAGGAACAGCCGCATGGCAGCGCCGGGGTCGATCACCGGCCAGATCGGAAACAGCGTCTTGCTGTCCTGGAAGTAGCTGGGGATCAATTGCTGGCCCTGCAGCGTCAGGAAGATGCCGACGACGAGTGACAGAGCCCAGATCGCCGAAACCAGGTAGGAGAACGCGCCCATCGCCAAATGCACGCGGCCCATGGCCGTCAGGCCGCGCTTTCCGACGATCTTCAGGTGCTGCAGGTTGCCCTGGGCCCAGCGCCGGTCGCGGACAACGAGATCGGCGAGGCTCGGCGGAACGCCCTCGAACGACGCGGAAACCGACGGCACCATATTCACGCCCCAGCCGGCGCGCTGCAGCAGCACGGCCTCGACGAAGTCGTGGCTCATGATGTGGCCGCCGAATGGTTTTGGACCGGGCAAATCGGGCAGGCCCGCCGCCTCGGCAAACGCGCGCGTCCGGATGACGGCGTTGTGGCCCCAATAGTTGCCCTGGTCGCGATGCCAGAACGCAAGGCCCGCGGCGACCGAGGGGCCGTAAACGTTGCAGGCAAACTGCTGCAGCTTCTGCAGCAGCGTCGTGCCGCCAACGATGCGCGGCACAGTCTGGATCAGACCTGCGTTCGGATCGGCATCCATCGCAAGCGACAGCTTGATCAGCGCTTCGCCCGACATCACGCTGTCGGCGTCCATGATGATGAACTGCTCGTAGCCGGCGCCGAAGCGCTCGACCCAGTCCTTGATGTTGCCGGCCTTGCGGGCCGTCGCCTCGATGCGGCGCCGGTAATAAAGCCCGATCGTGTCCTTCAACCGGTCGATCAATTCGCGATAGGCCGCCTCCTCGACGGCCCCGGCAGCCTCGCCTCGCGTGTCGGAGAGGATGAAAATGTCGAACGCCGTCGTCTGGCCGAGGCTTTCCAGTTCCTCGGAGATCGCCGCGATCGTCCCCGCGATGCTGGCGGGATCCTCGTGATGGACCGGAAACAGAAGCGCCGTGCGATTGGCCGGCGTCGTGATGCTCTTCGCAAGCTTGATGCTGTCGGCCTTCTCGCCGGCAAACAGCGGCAGGAAGCCCATGGCGCAGCTGAGCGTGCCAAGCGCAATCCAGCCGAACGATACCGTCGACAGCACCAGGAAGATCATCTGGACCGGCGTCACCTGCACGAGCGACAGAACGCCGTAGAGCTCGTAGGCGAAAGCCGCCGTCATCAATGCGGCGCCGAAAAATACGGCCGCGCGCGGCACCCAATAGCCCTGCCGCTTCTGCTCGCGCGTCAGCGGCATCTTCTCGGCAAAATCCTGCAGCGGCATGACCAGCGGCTGTTCGGCAAGCGACAGCAGCGCCGGATCACTCGCATCCTTCGCAGCGACAGGGAGTGGGGCGGATCCAGCCGTCACGGCCGGATCGGTCATGCCTGCGTCCATCGGAATAACCACGTTTCGGAGACGACCTGATCGCTGATCTTCAAGGCCAAACGAAGCTCGGCAACCTCAGTTCCCGACGTGTTCAGCTCGAATGCCACGCGAACGCCATTGATTTCAGGATGCCGCTGGACGGCGAGGTTGGCGACGCTGCCTGCGCTGACGCCCAGCTGGGCCACCGGCAGATCCTTGAGGTCGCGAACGGAGGGACCCTCAAAGTCGACGACTATGAGTTGTGTGTCGCCCTTCTTCATGCCGCCGACGAACGTCTTGCGAACCCATGCGCCGGTCCAAGATGCGGGTATCGTTTCGGTCCAATGCAGGCGGTAGACGAAGCGATGCGCCGTCCCCGGCTCGAGCGGCTTTGCCGGCTTCCAATAGACGACGATGTTGTCGTGGATCTCTTCTTCCGTCGGGATCTCGATCAGTTCGACGTAGCCGTCGCCCCAGCCGCCTTTGGGCTCGACCCAGGCCGACGGGCGGCGCTCGTAGCGCGCTTCGAGATCCTCGAATGCCGCGAAGGAGCGATCGCGCTGCGCCAGGCCGAACCCTTTCGGATTGCGGTCCATGAAGGCGCTGATCTGCAGCTTCTTGGGATTGCTCAACGGGCGCCATAGCCGCTCTCCCTTGCCATTGAGTACGGCGAGCCCTTCGCTGTCGTAGACCGATGGCCGGAAGTCGTTGTTGATGCGGTGATTGGCCGAGCCGTGAAGATACATGCTCGTCAATGGCGCCAGGCCCACGTGCGTCAGCGGACGGCGCGGGAACAGCGTGACATCGATGTCCATCACCGTCGCCTCGCCGGGTTGTATGGTGAAGCGGTAAGCTCCAGACACCGACGGGCTATCCAGCAGGCCGTGAACGATGATTTCCGGCGCGCCAGGCTTCGGCTTCTCGACATAGAAGGCGCGGAAGATTGGAAATTCCTCGCCGGTCGGCTGAGCCGTATTGAGCGCCAGACCACGCGCCGAAAGGCCGTAGTGCTGATGGCGGCCGATGGCCCGGAAGTAGCTCGCGCCCTGGAACACGACATATTCGTCGTTGACGTCCGACCGATTAAGCGGCCCATGGATCCTGAAGCCCGAGAATCCGAAAGGCGCGTCCTGCGGGCCCTTTTCGACCAGCGGACCGAGCGAAAACATCTGATTGTCGGCCTTGAGCTGCCGCGCTTCACCGCCGTCGACGAGCCAGATCTCGACAGGAATGCCGTAGAGCCAGCCCATTGGCAGGAGTTGCAGCTCAAAATCGAGCTTGTCCGGCCGCCAGATCGCGCGATCGGTCCGGAAGCGGATATCGCGGTACTGGTCGTATGACAGGTTGTTGAACGGCTCGGGCAGTTGCATGCTCGGCTTGACGTACTCAGCGCCAGCCAGCGATTCCGCCATCTTTCGCACATGGTCGGCCGGAAACGGGATACCCGGCTCGGGCCCCGGTGCAACTGGTGCGCCTTCGGCCGGAGCCTGCGCAAAAGCCGCGTCATTGGCCACGAAAGTCGCCACCGCCGAGACGGCTGCCCAGGTGGCAGATCCCCACAACATGGCGCGCCGATCCACTTCGACGCTAGAATTAGCCTTCGTCATTCGTTCGATATCATACCGTGATTGTTGCTCGGCACAGTTCCGGGAAGGCAGAGATACCTCCCAGGTATCAACGCGCTAGTGCACGCTCCGTTGCAAGCGTTTCCGCGTTCGCTCCGTCGCAACCGTCCGATCCCCCGATCAGCTCGATCGTTGCTAGCACCCGAATATGGCAACTTTTTTCGCGACGCACGCTTGCCACCACTTTTTGATGGCCTCGCCGCCGCGGCTCCTGAGGCGCTTCGCCGCCCGGCTGTTTGCATGTCGCACCGCGCCACGGCGTCATGCTAGATCGGTGACCGCCACAACGGGAACCAGCTAGGGGAAACCAATGATCGAAGAACCAGCCATGATCGAGGCGATTATCGATACCCGCCAACAGGTTGACTTCCTCTGGCAGTTCTTCGTCACGGTCCAGATCGCCATCTTTGCCTTGCTCTTTATATATGACAGGGCGGTGGAGAGCATGAACGTGGTCGCCAAGTTGATGGCTGTGGCCGGTATTGCCCTGTTCAGCTGGATCAACGGCAACGCCCTGGTCAACACCTACATGTTGCTCGATTCAATGATCCATCAGTATGCAGTCTGGTACGGCAAGCCTGGGCGCTTCGAGCCATCGTTCCTGGAGCACTTCGTCAAGGTGAGCTACGCCGACCGGCCACAGGTCGTAATGGTGACACATTCGTTGTCGTTTGCCGTCGTTGTGCTGGCTCTCCTTTCCCGTCGTTTCATCCAGGCCAAGCGCGATTGAGCGGCTTTGGCCGATTCCACGGGCCGGATAATCCATCTTGCAACCAATCGATTCCGTGATTCCATACAACCCGAATTGGCAAACAATGCCGCCGTCGGACTGAAATCAGGCAGGGGCGAGGCACCAATCCGATCACAACCCCACGGTCCACAATCATTGATTTTATTGGACTTCTCCACAGTGGTCGTGGCGTCTGCGCAACAGCGTGACTAAGGATTGGGCCGTTTGACAGCTTTCTTATTGTGCGATTGGGAGGGTTACCCGTAACTTCCATTTCCAGTGACGGGGCGAGGGAACGGCACCCAGTGTCTGAAGCGCGACGTCGAGTAAGCCTCCAAGTTACTAAGACCTACAGATTGGGAGAAGGCACAATGAAGAAATACAGCCTAAGCGCCCTAGTGGCGGCTGGCCTCCTCGCGGGTGGCCTGTCCGTGACGAGCGCGAATGCAGCAGACCTCGGGGGGAATTGCTGCGCAGACCTCGAAGAACGTATTGCTGAACTCGAAGCAACCACCGCACGTAAGGGCAACCGCAAGGTTTCTCTGACGGTCTCCGGCTGGGTTGCTCAGCAGGTCATGGCCTGGGACGACGGCGACAGAATCGAACGTCTACGTTGGCGACATCGGCTCGACGCTGGCGATCGCACGTGAAGTTCACCGGCCAGGCAACGATCTCGCCAGGCTGGACCGCTGGTTACGTTCTGCACATTGAAGCTCCGGCGGCAACGAGCTCGCTGACGCAGAACGAAGACAACGACAACGGCCCGAACGCTCTTACCGGCGCGACGAACGGCGTCAGCGTCCTTCAGTCCTACTGGTTCATCAAGTCTGACCACCTCGGTAAGGTCGGCATTGGTAAGCAGTCGACGGCTTCGGACAACACGGCAATCTTGGTTGACGGTTCGGGCTCGCTCGTTCCTGCCAACTGGGTCGGGTTCGACATCGCTGGCTTCGGCATGCGCGGCGGCGACCGGCATCAACTTCCTGGCTTACAACGCTTGCCGTGAAGGCGGCATGTTCGGTGACTGCTTCGGCGTTCCCTAGAACTCCGTTCGTTACGACTCGCCGACCTTCGGTGGCTTCTCGTTCTCGGCCTCTTGGGGCGAAGACGATATGTGGGATGTTGCTGCACGCTACGCTGGCGAATTCGGTGGCTTCAAGCTGGCAGCAGCAGCCGCTTACTCTGAATCGACCGATGACTTCGACAACATCGGCGCAACTCGTGGCCTGACCGGTGAAGTCGACTCTGAAGTACTTCCAGGTTGGCGCTTACGCTCAGCACGTCGCAACTGGCCTGTTCCTCTACGGCGCCTACGGCAATTACGAGATCGATGACGACGCTGGCAGCTGCACGTTCCAGTCGACGATCGGAACAGGAGACCTACTACATCAAGGGTGGTATTCGTCAGCGTTGGACGCCGCTTGGTCACACGGTTCTCTACGGCGAGTACATGAACAACGAGAGTCGAGTTCGACGGGCGTTGCCAACTCGGACAGCTGAACTCGAGTGGTTCGGTATCGGTGTCGTTCAGGAAGTTGACGCTGCTGCAATGTCGCTTTGGCTCTCCTACCGCCACTTCGAAGCTGATGCGATGTAACGTCGATCGGCTGGCGCTTCGATGACCCGGATGACTTCGACCTGGTCAAGTTCGGCGCTCTGATCAACTTCTGATCCGAAAGCCTCTTCCAATCGAGAAAGCCGCCCAGAAATGGGCGGCTTTTTCTTTGCCCGCACGCCAACCGGGGCTACTCTGGCCGACCAGTCAAGCAAAGCAAGCTGCAGCTAGGCCCCATGTTCCTCACGTTCTTCAGCGAATTGCGCTCCGCCAAGGTGCCCGTCACCTTGAAGGAATACCTGACGCTGCTCGAAGCGCTTGAGTTGGGCGTCACCGGCCGGCGCATCGAAGAGTTCTACTACCTCTCCCGCGCAGCCCTGGTGAAGGACGAGCGCCATCTTGATCGCTTCGACCAGGTGTTCGGCCACGTCTTCAAAGGCCTCGACCTTATGTCGGAGACCCTGGAGGCCGAGATCCCCGAAGACTGGCTCCAGGCCATGTCGAAGCTCTATCTCAGCGATGAAGAGAAGGCCCGCATCGAGGCGCTGGGCGGCTGGGACAAGATCATGGAGGAGCTGAAGAAGCGCCTCGCGGAACAGAAGGGCCGTCACGCCGGCGGCAACAAGTGGATCGGCACCGGCGGCACCTCGCCCTACGGCGCCTACGGCTACAATCCTGCCGGCATTCGCATCGGCCAGGCCGAGAGCCGGCACCGGCGCGCCATCAAGGTTTGGGACAAGCGCGAGTTCAAGGACCTGGACGACGACGTCGAGATCGGCACGCGCAACATCAAGGTCGCCCTGCGCCGGCTACGCCAGTTCGCGCGGACCGGTGCTGCCGAGGAACTCGACCTCGACGGCACGATCCAAGGCACGGCGCACAAGGGTTACCTGGACATCCGCATGCGGCCCGAGCGGCGCAACGCCGTAAAGGTGCTGATGTTCTTCGACGTCGGCGGATCGATGGACTGGCACGTGAAGGAAGCCCAGGAGCTGTTCTCGGCCGCCCGGACCGAGTTCAAGCACCTCGAGTACTTCTACTTCCACAACTGCCTTTACGAGGCGGTCTGGCGCGATAACACCCGCCGCTACACCGACAAGACGCCCACCTGGGACGTGCTTCACACCTACCCGGCCGACTACAAGGTGATCATCGTCAGCGACGCGGCCATGAGCCCGTACGAGATCAGCCATCCCGGCGGCTCGGTCGAACACATGAACGAGGAACCCGGCGCCGTCTGGCTGCAGCGCCTGACGCAGATCTACGAGCATTGCATCTGGCTCAATCCGGTGCCTGAGCAGCACTGGAATTGGACGCCGTCGACCCGGATGCTGCAGCGCCTGATGACCAACCGCATGTATCCCCTGACGCTGGACGGCCTCGACCGCGGCATTCGCGAATTGATGCGCTGAGGGCACACTGGGAGTGAGGCAGATTAGCCATGCCACCGTTCCCATGGGATCACCAGGGCCGGCCGCATTGCCTTTGCCGCATTTGTCGGCGATTGTGCGCCACAAATCTGCGCAAGCACGGGGTGCGCGCCATGACGCCCAAACTGTCGCCAACGCTATTGATGCTGCTGATCGCAGCCGGCTGGGCTAACCGGCTGCTCCGAGGGATCTAGCCTGTCGACCTCGTCTATCTTCGGCGGTGGCAACAGCACGGCAGCAGCAGCGGCACCAGCCGCTCCGGTCAGCACACCGGCTTCGCGCGCGCTTCAAGTGGGCGGCACCGCAGCCCGTGCAACGAAGTGCGGCTATAACTTCGATGCCAACAAGCTCAGGTCGAACTTCCTCGCCGCTGAGGCCACCCAGGCGCCTGGCGCCGACCAGGTGACCACGCAGAAAACCTACGACACTGCATTTGCCGGCGTCACCAAAGCCGCCGCCAGCCAGCCCGGCTACTGCTCGGAAACCAAGACGCGCGACATCAAGGCCGACCTGACGCGCCACCTCGCTGGCGATTATTCGCCGTCACCGCCCAAACAGGTCGTGGAGGAAAGCGGCGGCATCTTCGACGGTTGGGGCGGCGGCAGCAGCTCGTCTGAGTACAAGCAAACCTTGCCCACCGACAACTCAAACGACTAAGCGCGGCAAGGGACATGCAGCAGCTGTTGTTTCTGGAAGCCGTGGTCAAGGCCGCGATCGGCCTCATCTTGATGATCGCCCCTGGCGCCGCCTTCAAGATCGCGGGCCTCCCGCCGGTGCCGACGGGCTTCTGGCCGCGCGTGCTGGGCGCCACGCTGTTCGGCATCGCCGGCGCCAATCTCATCGAGGGCACGCTGCTGGGCTCGCGCGGACTTGGCCTGGCCGGTTCGCTCGCGATAAACTTCGCCATCGCCGCGATGCTGACAATTCAGCTGGCGCTGAACGCGGCAGCGACCACCGTGCGCGGCAAGCTCTTGCTGTGGGTGCTGGTCGCGATCCTATACGTGCTGATCCTCGTTGAGATCGCGCACGTCTGACGCACTTAAGCTTGCTTCACACCCAGCTTCTTCTGCAGGCTCGACGACGACGTCGTGTACTGGAAGGTGATCTTCTTGTCGGGATTGACGATCTTGGCCGCCGCCTGCGCCATCAGCGCGGCTTCATGGAAGCCGGACAGGATCAGCTTCAGCTTGCCGGGATACCAGTTGATATCACCGATGGCGAAGATGCCCTTCTCGTTGGTTTCGAAACGCTCGGTATCGACGGCGATCAGGTTCTCGTGAAGGTTCAGGCCCCAGTCGGCAATCGGCCCAAGCTTCATCGTCAAGCCGAAGAACGGCAGCAGCGCATTGCAGGTGACGGCCTCCTCACCCGATGCCGTCTTGACGGTGACGGTCTGCAGCTGCCCGTTCTCTCCCTGCAAGCCGGTCATCTGTCCGATCAGCAGCCGCACCTTGCCGGCGGCCACCAGAGCGCGCATCTGCTCGACGGAGTGCGGCGCGCCGCGGAATTCGTCGCGGCGATGCACGAGCGTCAGAGAGTTGGCGATCGGTGCCAGGTTCAGCGTCCAGTCGAGTGCGCTGTCGCCGCCGCCCACGACCATCACATCCTTGCCGCGCAGCGTTTCCATCCGCCGCACCGCGTAGTGTACCGATGTGCCCTCGAATGCCTCGATGCCTGGCAGCGGCGGCCGCTTCGGCGTGAACGATCCGCCACCGGCCGCAATCACGACGGTCTTGGCGATGAACTGGGTTCCCGCATCCGTGCTCATGTAGAAGCGGCCGTCGTCACCGCGCCTCAAGCTGTCGAGCTGTTCGCCCAGGTGCATCTGCGCGCCGAACGGCTTGATCTGTTCCATCAGCCGGTCGGTCAATTCCTGGCCGGTGACCATCGGCAGGCCGGGAACGTCGTAGATGGGTTTTTCCGGATAAAGCTCGGCGCACTGTCCGCCTGCTTTCGGCAGGATGTCGATGACGTGGCACTTGGCGTCGACGAGCCCGAGCTCGAACACCGCAAACAGGCCGACCGGGCCCGCTCCGATGATGACGACGTCGGTTTCGATGGGTGCTTCGGTGCTGCTGTCGGAAGACATGCGAAGTCCTTCATTCAAGGGCAGGTGACGCTCACGGGCCATCGGCCCGCTGATGCTGCTCAAAACTGCTTGGCGGGAACGCGCACGATCAAGCCATCGAGCTCGGGCGTAATGCGAATCTGGCACGAAAGGCGGCTCTCTTCGCGAACGTCGAAGGCGAAGTCGAGCATGTCCTCTTCCATGTTGGCGGCCTTGCCCACCTTCTCGCGCCAGGCCGCATCCACATAGACGTGGCAGGTCGCGCACGCGCATGAACCACCGCATTCCGCGTCGATACCTGCGACGTCGGATTGCTTGGCCGCCTCCATCACCGTCATGCCCGGTTCGGCCTCGGCCACGTCTTGCGCGCCATCAGGTTGTATAAACGTAATTTTGGCCATTGCGGCGTATCGGTCCCAGCAAATTGAGGCCGAGACTTAGACGCCGCAGCCCGCAAATTCAAGCTTGGCTGGATGCAAAAGGCTCACGCAGCTGCGCGATGTAGTCGCGCGCCGCCTCTATCGCGGCATGAACGGCGGCAAGTTGGTGCTGCCTGGCAAGCTCCTGCTCGGGATAGGTCCTCTCCGCCACCGCCGCCAGATCGGCCACAGCGTGGGCCCCGACCGCCCGGGCCGAGCCCTTCAGGCTATGGGCCGCCGCCAGCCACTCTTTCGGAGTTGCGGCTTCGGCCAGGCTCGCCAGCGTCTTGGGCGCATTGTCGGCAAAAAGCTCCAGGATCTCCTGCTCGAGTTCGGGATCGCCCATCGTGAAGCGCCGCAGATGGATCAGGTCCACCGGCGTCTGGGCAGGAGCAGCGCTGTCGAGTTGCATGGCGGCAAAACCCAAGATTGGCGATCGCAGCACAGTGCAGGGGTAAAGTTAAATCGGCCCTAAGCGAATCACTCGTTGACGAATATTGGCCACCGGTGCCCGCACGCCCTACCTGCTATCGAACTTGTTTTGGCCCTATTGGCCGCCTACTTCGCCGAAAGCTCAAGAATTTCAAACGGCTCACGCTAAATTTTGCGGCTCGCGATGCCCCAACAATGGGCTTGATTAACTGCAAAAGCCATTTGAGCGTCATGGGGCAAGTAAAGTATCTACGCAATAGAGGAACCAGCATCGGTTCCAACGGGCGGACGAATGGCGCAAGACAAGAAAATTGCGATTGAACCGGTGAAACCGGCGGACCCGGCTGCGGCCGCGTCGGCATCGTTCGGTTCGCGAATGGCGGCCGCAACAGTCAGTTCGTCTTCGCCGCCACCCATTCCTGGTGCGGGGTCAGCTCCTGTCGTCACGCTTCCAGGGCTGCCGCAGGCGTCTCCTGCTGAAGTCGCAGCGGCCAAGGCCGCGCCACCTCCACCCGCTGCGTTGAACTTGCCCCCTGCGCCAATCAAATCAGCAGCCCCGCCCGCGCCACCGCTGCCGCTGCAGCGGGCCCGCTCCGCGCTCAACCGGCCCCCGCCCCGGCTCGCAACGCCGACGATGAGCCCACCGAACAGCGCCGTCTCGCGCGTCGCCGCCCCGCTGGTCCGGTGCGCAATCGCATGGCCGCCAACGACGACGCGCCCTCGATCGGCGGCCTGATCTATGCCCTCGAGCAGAAACCGTCGAACAAGCCCTTCATCTATTCCGGCATTGCCAGCGCGATCTGGGGCATTATTGCGACCGGCTTCAGCTACGCCATCATCTCAGCCGAGTTGAATGCGGGCGCCAGCCTGTTCGATATCGCCGCCAAGCCCACCACGTTCCTCACGGCCGCAGCCGTCGTCGTGCCGATCGCCGTGCTGTGGTTCCTCGCGTTGCTCGCCTGGCGCTCCGAGGAGCTTCGCCTGCGCTCTTCGACGATGACCGAAGTCGCCGTTCGCCTCGCCGAGCCCGACCGCATGGCCGAGCAGTCCGTCGCCTCGCTGGGTCAGGCCGTGCGCCGCCAGGTCTCGTTCATGAACGATGCCGTCAGCCGCGCGCTGGGCCGCGCCGGCGAGCTGGAAGCGCTCGTCCATCACGAGGTGTCGGAACTCGAGCGGTCCTATGAAGTCAACGAGCGCAAGATCCGCGCGCTCATCACGGAGCTGACGGGCGAGCGCCATGCGCTGCTCGACACGTCCGACAAGGTCAGCGACTCGCTCTCGCATCTCGGCAAGGAAATTCCGGTTCTGATCGAGAAGCTGGCGGGTCAGCAGATCAATCTCGCCGGCATCATCAAGGGCGCTGGCGAAAATCTCACGGCGCTCGAGTCCGCGATGGGCACAAGTGCCGAGCGTCTGGAGAATGCGCTGGGCGGCCGTACCGAACAGCTGCAAACGATGCTGGAGAATTACACCAGCGCGCTATCGACGGCTCTGGGCTCGCGCACCGAGCAGATGCAGTCCGCCTTCGAAGGCTACATGCAGACGCTCGACACGTCGCTCGGCAACCGCACCGACAATCTGCAGACCGTTTTCGAGGAGTACGCCAAGGCGCTCGACACGACGCTGTCGAACCGCGCCCAGGCACTGGACATCCAGCTCGTCGAGCGCACGAAGTCGCTCGATACTGCATTCAACGAGCGCCTGCGGACGTTCGACGAGACGATCATGCGCTCGACGCTGGCGATCGACGGCGCCGTTTCGGAAAAGGCACGCGCTCTCACGTCCGCATTGGACAATCACGCCAAGACATTCAGCGAAACCATCACGCGCCAGGCCCATGAGCTTGATGAATTGCTGGTCCAGGGCATCAACTCCGTCCGCCGCTCCAGCGAGAACATTACGCGCCAGTCGCTGAAGGCGATCGAGGGCCTCGCCGGACAGTCGGACATGCTGCGCAACGTGTCGGAAAATCTGCTGTCGCAGGTCAACAACGTCACCAATCGTTTCGAAAATCAGGGCCAGGTCATCCTTCAGGCCGCCAACTCGCTCGAGTTGGCCAACTTCAAGATCGACAACACGCTGCAGAAGCGCCATGCCGACCTGTCGCATACGCTGGACCGCATGTCCGGCAAGGCCGACGAGTTCGGCCGCTTCGTGGAAGACTACTCGACCAATATCGAAGGCACGCTGTCGACGGCCGAAACGCGCACACGCACGGCGGCCGAAGACCTGCAGCGCCGCTTCTCGGCGGTATCGAGCGCAGTTGATCATCAGCTGAGCACGTTGAAGCAGCGCGTCGACGCCACGACGGAAGACGCGCGTATGCGCACGGCCAAGACGGCACAGGATGTCGCCGCCGAGCAGGCGTGGGTGCGCGAGCAGCTGGAAAAAATGCCGGCCGCCACGCGCGAGAACGCCTCCGCCATGCGCAACGCACTGCAGGAACAGCTGAAGGCGCTGGAGCATCTCTCCGGCGTCACGGGCGGTCGCGCACGCGATGTGGCGCCGCCGTTGCAGTCGTCATCGTTGACGGGCGCCTATGCCTCGGAAGCCCGCATCGATCCCAATCGCGGCCTGCCCCCTCCCGGCCCGGGCGCCCGCCCCCCCGGGCTTCCCAACGGCAGCGGCCGCACCGCGGTGGCGCAAGATCCACGCGAAGCCTGGTCGCTCGGCGACCTTCTGGCGCGCGCCTCGCGTGACGAAGGCCACGGCGGCGATGGCGAAGGCGGACGCTGGGAATCGTCCTCGTCCTTCCCGCTCAATATCGAAGTGATCGCTCGCGCGATCGATCCCGCCACCACGTCGGCGATCTGGGCCAGGCTGCGCTCCGGCCAGCGCGGCGTGATGGTGCGCTCCATCTACTCACCGGACGGCCGCGCCGCCTTCGACGAAGTTTCGCGCCGCTTCAAGACCGATCCCGAGCTGCAGTCCACGATCACCCGCTACCTGAACGACTTCGAGCGGATGCAGAAGGAAGCGGACATGAAGGATCCGTCTGGCCGCACTGGCCAGTCGCATCTCGTCTCCGACACGGGCCGCGTTTACCTCTTCCTCGCCCACGCCAGCGGCCGCATCGTCTGACGCCTGCAATGCCCGCTAGCGTCCCTCGCCTTGATGTCCGCGCCGCCATCGAGGTGTGGCCGCTTGCCGACGCGTTCGTAATCTCGCGCGGCGCCAAGACCGAAGCCCGCGTCGTGGTCGCGACAGTGAGCGACGGCCAGTACTCCGGCCGTGGCGAATGCGTGCCCTACTCCCGCTACAACGAAAGCGTCGAAGGCATCGCCTCGGCCATAAGCGCGGCCCCGGTAACGGCGAGCCGCTTCGCGCTGCATGCCGCCCTGCCGCACGGCGCTGCCCGCAACGCGATCGACTGCGCCCTGTGGGACCTGGAATGCAAACGCAGCGGCCGGAGCGCTGCCGTCATCGCCGGTATCGCCGCGCTGAGGCCTGTTCTGACGTGCTACACGCTGAGCCTCGGTACGCCCGAGAGCATGGCCGCGAAAGCCGCCAGCGTGCCGCAGCTTGAGCTGCTGAAGTTGAAGCTCGGCGGCAGCGGCGACATCGAACGCATGATGGCCGTGCGCCAGGCCCGGCCCGGCGCCCGTCTGGTCGCCGATGCGAACGAGGCCTGGTCGCTAGACATGCTGCAGCCCTTCCTCGCCGCGGCCCATGAGGCTGGCATCGAACTGATTGAGCAGCCGCTTCCAGCGGGCGACGATGCGGCCCTTGCGGCAATCCCGCATCCCGTCGCCGTTTGCGCCGACGAGAGCGTGCACACATCCACCGACCTTGCCGCACTCCGCGATCGCTACGACGCCGTCAACATCAAGCTCGACAAGGCAGGCGGGCTGACCGAGGCACTGGCTATGTCGCGTGCAGCGAAAGCTGAAGGCTTCCGCATCATGGCCGGGTCGATGGTTGGAACATCGCTGGCTGCAGCACCCGCCCTGTTGCTGGCCCAGGATGCCGACTGGGCCGATCTCGACGGGCCGCTATTGCTCGCCCGCGATCGCGAACATGGCCTCGATATCAAGGCTGGCCTGATTGCACCGCCTTTGCCGGCGCTGTGGGGCTAGCTGCCAACGCAGAACCCATTGAGCCGGAAGTCCACAACGCATCGCCGTCCCATCGCCGATAGATGGCAAGCGTCGCGATCAAGCCCGCGAGCGCCAACGCGGACGGCGCCAGATACGCAAGCCCTGCCGCCGCGCCATACAGCGGGCCCGACGCGAGTGTCGCCGCGCCCATCATCAACCCGGCCGCGACGGTAGCGTAGAGCGATTGCGCCGTTCCCGCCGCCGCCGGAGGCACGGCGCGATGGATGAAGTGGATCGCAGCCAGATGCGTCGCGCCATAGGTGAAGGCATGCAGCAACTGAAGCGGAAACAACAGCGCCAAGCGGTGGATCGAAACTCATCGCCAGCCAGCGCACCACCGCCGACGCCGCGCCGGCCAATAGAAGTTGTATCGGACCCATGACGCGGAGCACGGAGGCCGAGTACGCAAAGAGCAGAACCTCGGCGGAAACGGCGACCGCCCAAAGCGACCCGGCCCACGCAGGCGAGATACCTTGCGACGACCAGTGAAGCGCCCCGAACGTATAGAACATGGCATGAGCGCCCTGAACCGCGCCGGTCGCGAACAGGAACACAAGGAAGAGCGGCGACCGCACGAGTTGATAAACGTCGCGCCAGCTGAAATGCGTGCCGGCTGTCTGTGTGATGTCTCGCGGCGGCGGACGCGGCAGCATGAACGCCGCAACAGCCGTCACCGCCGCTGCCGCAACCAGCACCGGCAGGATCACCCAGGCCCCAGCGCTGGTCACAAGTGCGCCGCCGGCCGCACCGATGGCGATGAACGTCATCGATCCCCACAGGCGCATGCGGCCATAGTCGAGACCGAAGGCGCGGACACCGCCGATCGCCACCGTCTCGGTCAAGGGCATGATCGTCATCGTCGTCAGCGCGAACACGAGGCTAGCCAGCAGGATCGGCCAGAAGCCCTGTACGCCGCTCAACACCAGGGCGGCCGCCAGCCCGGCAATCGCCAACACGGCGATGAAGCGGCTATGTCGGCCCGCGCGGTCTGCCGCCACGGCTACCGCGGGGGTGAAGGCCAGGCGAAGAAAGAACGGAGCAGCCGTTACGATCGCGATCTCCGCATCGCTCAATCCGCGCCAGCCCAGCCATAGCGGCAGGTAGGGCACGTTGAAGCCGTAGATCAGGAAGACAGCGGCATAAAACAGGCTGACCCGGAAGGCGTAGCTTCGCGCGTCGTCCGCGCCCTGATTGCCACTGAGCGCGTTGGCCTGATGATCGCTTGCCCCGCCTGGATGTGTCATCGGCCGCCACAATAGTTGACGGCCGTTAACGGCCGGAAATGCGAATCACGCTATTTTGGTTTGTCTAGGCCTGCCCGGGCGGAATGCAACAATGAAAGATCACAGTGTGCTCGGCGCGCGCGAAGCAGATGAGGAATACCGCGCTATCGAAGCAGCGCTGCTCGAAACCCCGCGCGGACGCTGGTTTCTGGCGGAGCACGGCCTCCGCTCGCGTCGTGTCGACAGCAGCGTTCTGGACGACGTCATCAACCGCCTGCAAGCCAGCCTGCGCGAACCACCCGCTCTGCTCAGCGTCTTGCGCAGCGACGTGGAGCGTCTGCGTGGGTTCGTGGCCGACCAACGCAACGACATCGCCAACGCTGCAGCGGGCCTGATCTGCCCAATCCAACACCGGCCATCCCATCGAGGCGGCAGCGCATCACTCAGCCAACATGCTGACGGCGGCGGAAGACCTGCATGCATTGGTGTGGTCGTTACGCGATCAGGTGCCCAACCCGGATTTCTGCGAGGCGATCGCGCGGCAGGCCTCGCGCATTTACGCCATGAGCCATGCCCAAGCGGTCGAGTCCGCGCGGGCCGCCCAGTTCACAACTGCACTCGACGAGACGTATCATCGCCTGTCGGCCCTGCTCGAAACGATCTTGTTTGAAATGCAGGGCACCGATCGGCCCCAGCGCACGGCGTATCTGCCGAACGGCACCGTGCCGTCCCGCTGATCTGCGGTCGCATCAGCCCTTCTACCCAAAGAAAAAGAGCGGTCCTGGGCGAACCGCTCTCATTCAATTTGGCTATGGCTTTAACTGCGTGACGGCGCGTATCGGTCAGATTCTGTCGTCTTCCAGAAGCGCAACGACGTTGCGGGCGCTGGCAGACGTATACCGGGCGGCAGCGGACGGCGCATGCTCGTTGGCGGCTGTCATACAGCCGTGTCCCGAGCAGAATGGTCCGGTGCTGAAGGTGGCAGATTCAAGAGCCGAAAGGCTCATGACGGTGATGAACAAGCCTGCAACGTAGACGCAGGCGAGTGTGGCGAGTGCTCTCAAGGCGATGTCAATTGTCATCGAACGGCCCCTGTGTTCGACTTATACGTCTTGTCGTGCTGCCGGATACACAGTTTAGGGAGAGTAAATCGCGTCTCCGGCAAACTTCATTGTGCGGTAAGATTGGTAAACACGCCATTAACATTATGAATTTGTACATGAGTCGCTTTGCACTTGCAGTATAGCTGACGTGCAGCGCAACACGGCCAGCATGGTTGCCAACGGCGTAACGACCGTCTTTATTGGCGTTGCGTCGAACGCTCGTATTGCACCGCAGTAATACAGGTCAGCTTCGCGCAAGCTCCGGGGGTTTGACGACATGGCTGACGTGACGTTGCCGATCGTGGCCGTGCTGTTGGCGGCATTGGCGATCGCAGCGCCCCTTGCACGCTGGCTCGGCATCGGCTCTGTGCTCGGCTACCTCATTGCCGGCGTGCTGCTCGGCCCCTACGGGCTGACAAGCCTGTTCTCCATGCACGAAGCCAAGGAACTGCTGCACGTTGCCGAGTTCGGCATCATCCTGCTGCTGTTCCTGATCGGCCTCGAGCTTCGGCCGCGCCGGCTCTGGGCGATGCGCAACGCCATCTTCGGCTTGGGCGGCGCGCAAGTCGGCATCTCCGCCCTTCTGCTCGGCGCAGCCGCCGTCCTGTTCGGCCTGCCCTGGCATGCGGCGTTGTTTGCTGGTCTCGCACTGGCCTTGTCGTCGACGGCGTTCGCACTGCAGGTCCTGGAGGAGAATGGCGAGCTGTCGGCCCGGCACGGCCGCCTGGCCTTCGCCGTCCTGCTGTTTCAGGATCTGGCCGCCATCCCCCTCATCGCGCTTGCGCCGCTGTTTGCCGTCGGCGTCGCCACGGCCGGGATGGACTTCAAGGCGGCCGTCATCGCCTTGGCCACCATCGCGGCGGTCGTCGTTGCGGGCTATTTCCTGCTCGACCACGCCATCCGCCTCATCGCCCGCACCCGCGTGAAGGAGGCGATGACCGCCGTGGCGCTGCTGACCGTCGTCGGCGTCGCGCTCATCATGCAGTCGGTTGGCGTGTCCGCGTCACTGGGCGCCTTCATCGCCGGCGCACTGTTGGCCGAATCCTCCTATCGGCACGAGTTGGAAGCCGACTTGGCGCCGTTCCAGGGTCTGCTACTCGGCCTGTTCTTCACCGCCGTCGGCATGTCGCTGAACCTGCGCCTGATCATCGACCAGCCACTGCTGGTCGCAACGCTCGTCGTCGGCCTCGTTGCGATCAAGAGCATCGTTCTGTTTCAGGTCGGCCGCGCACATGGCCTGGAGCGGCGGCCCGCACGCCGGCTCGGCATGTCGCTCAGCCAGGGCGGCGAGTTCGCCTTCGTGCTGTTTGCTACCGGCGTAACCGCCGGCGTCATGGCGCGCGGCACATCGGACCTGTTGAGCGTCGTCGTCACCCTGACAATGGCCGCAACCCCGCTGCTGCTGGCGATCGATACCTGGATGGACGGCCGCAAGCCATCGCCCTCCCCGCTCTACGACGCCCTGCCCGACAACGATCGCCACGTCGTCATCGCCGGCTTCGGCCGCTACGGCCAGATCGTCGCCCGCATCCTGCGCGGCAAGAAGATACCGTTCACCGCACTCGACATTTCACCCGAGCAGGTGGAACTGGTGAAGCAGTTCGGCGCGCAGGCTTTTTATGGCGACGCCAGCCGCCCGGAAATCCTCGAAGCCGCCCAGATCGGTAAGGCGCGCGCGCTCGTGCTCGCCATCGACGATGTGGAAGCATCGATGCGCACGGCTGAGCTGGTGCGCGCGCAATTTCCTGACCTGCCGGTGTTCGCCCGCGCCCGGCATCGTAATCACGCCCACCGTCTGCTCGACTTAGGGATCACCACGCTCCAGCGCGAAACGTTTCACTCCGCTTTGGAAACGACGCGGCAGGTTCTCAAGGGGCTGGGCTATTCCGAGCGCGAGACCGAGCGGGTCATCAAGACCTTCAGAACGCACGACGAACGTCGCCTCAGCGAAGACTACAAGCACTACTCCGATATGGAGAAGCTGCAGTCCCGCGCCCGCAGCGATGCCGCGACCCTTGAACGGCTGTTTGCGGAGGACATGCAGGAAGAAGCCAAGATCGCCACGCAGGCCGCAAAAGACGGCGTCAAACCCAAGGAACCGCCCAAACTCAAGGCCGCCGCCGAATAAAGCGGGCGCAACCGCCACTTGGCGGGTAGACGCGCCGGAGAGTGGCCGCTACATGTGCCAGCCAATTGTGACAGCTGGGACGGAAACACGAGTATGGCCAAGGCGCAGGAAAAATCCAAACCGGCAGTCGGCTATCGCGACATGGCCAGTGCCATCCGCGCGCTGTCGATGGATGCTGTCGAAAAGGCGAAGTCTGGACACCCCGGCATGCCGATGGGCATGGCCGATGTGGCCACCGTGCTGTTCGCCGAAGCCATGCGCTTCGATCCCACCGATTCCAAGTGGCCCAACCGCGATCGCTTCGTGCTGTCGGCCGGTCACGGCTCGATGTTGCTTTATTCGCTGCTGTACCTCACGGGCTATCCCGGCATGGACATCGGCCAGATCGAGAACTTCCGCCAGCTCGGCGCCAAGACCGCGGGCCATCCCGAATACGGCCACGCCGAAGGCATCGAGACGACGACGGGCCCGCTCGGGCAGGGCATCGCCAACGCTGTCGGCATGGCCATCGCTGAGCAGCTGCTGTCGGCGCGCTTCGGCAAGGATCTCGTCGACCATCACACCTACGCCATCGCCGGCGACGGCTGCCTGATGGAAGGCATCAGCCACGAGGCGATTTCGCTGGCAGGGCATTTGAAGCTCGGCAAGCTCATCGTGCTGTTCGACGACAATTCCATCTCCATCGACGGTGCCACCAGCCTGTCGGAGAGCGACGATCAGTTGGCGCGCTTCGCCGCATCCGGCTGGAACACCGTCCGCATCGATGGCCACGACACCAAGGCGATCTCCGAAGCGCTGGCCAAGGCGAAAGCCGACAGCTCCAAGCCCTGGCTGATCGCCTGCAAGACCATCATCGGCTATGGCGCGCCCAACAAGGCCGGCAAGTCGTCGACGCATGGCGAACCGCTCGGCACCGAAGAAATTGCCGGAACGCGCGAGAAGCTCGGCTGGCCGCTACAAGCCTTTCGAAGTGCCCGCTGACGTTCTCGACGCCTGGCGCGCAACGGGCCAGCGTCACGCCAGCGAGCGCGCGGCCTGGAAAGCGCGCTACGACAAGGCCGGCGCCGACGTGCACAACGCGCTGGGCGAACCGCTGGCTCACGCCCGCGCACCCGATGTGTTCGCCGCCATCGCTGCGGCCCGCACGAATTTCGCCGCCGACACCGCCAAGCGCGCAACGCGTGTCTGGTCGCAGCTGACGCTCGAACACCTCGTACCGGCCCTGCCCGAACTGATCGGCGGCTCCGCCGATCTCACCGGCTCCAACGGCACCAAGACGAAGCATCACACCGCCGTTGCGCCCGGCAACTTCGCTGGCAACTACATGCACTACGGCGTACGCGAGCACGGCATGGCCGCCGTAATGAACGGCATGGCGCTGCACGGCGGCGTCATCCCCTATGGCGGCACGTTCCTCGTGTTCACCGATTACTGCCGCCCCTCGATCCGCCTCTCGGCGCTCATGGGCATCCGCGTCATCTACGTCATGACGCACGACAGCATCGGTCTGGGCGAAGACGGGCCGACGCATCAGCCTGTCGAACATCTGGCGGCGCTGCGTGCCATTCCCAACCTTCAAGTCCTGCGCCCCGCCGACGCGATCGAGACGGCCGAAGCCTGGATGGCCGCGCTTGCCAAGTGCGACGGCCCCACGGTTCTGGCACTGACACGTCAGGCCGTTCCCACGCAGCTGCGCAAGCAGCTGACCGACGAGAACATGACGATGAAGGGCGGTTACGTCGTTCGCGGCACCGAGGGCGGCGAACGCGACGTCACGCTGATTTCCACGGGCTCCGAAGTCGGCCTGGCCGTCGAGGCAGCAGACCTGCTGGCGAAAGACGGCATCAAGGCCGCCGTCGTTTCGATGCCGAGCTTCGAACTCTTCCGCCAGCAATCGGAAGACTACCAGCACGGTGTCATGGGTTCGGCCGCACGCGTCGGCATCGAAGCCGCGATTGCCCAGGGCTGGCACGAGTGGCTGCGCCACAAGGATGCGTTCGTCGGCATGACCGGCTTTGGCGCCTCGGCACCGGCACCCAAGCTGTACGAACACTTCGGCATCACCGCTGCGCGCATTGCCGAGGTTGCCCGCCAGCAGATCAAGGTTGTAGCGGACAGCTGACAACCTGGCTTCGGCCGTCATGACAGGGACAATTGTCGCGTAATGTCATGGCGGGCGAAGGCTTGCCAAGGCCGCTGTTCCGCCGTAGAGCCGGGACGGAACCCCAAAGCCAGCAAGCGGAAACAGATGAATTTCGAGAACCTGAAGCCGTCTTCGAAAGCCGATGTCCGTGGCAAGCGCGTCCTCGTGCGGGCCGATCTCAACGTCCCCCTCAAGGACGGTCGCGTCACAGACGCCACGCGCCTTGAGCGTGTCGTTGCCGGCGTAAAGGATCTCGCCGACCGCGGGGCACGCGTCATCGTCATTTCGCACTTCGGCCGTCCGAAAGGCGCACCCAGCGCTGAGTTCAGCCTGAAGCCCGTGTCGGACAAGTTCGCCGAGATCATTGGCCGTCAGGTGAAGTTCGTCGGCGACTGCGTCGGCAGCGATGCAGAAGCGGCAAGCAATGCCCTCCAGCCTGGCGAGATCGCCGTTTTTGAAAACCTGCGTTTCCACAAGGGTGAAGAAAAGAACGATCCGGATTTCGCAGCGGCCCTGGCAAAATCCGGCGACATTTATGTCGGCGAGGCGTTCTCAGCCGCTCATCGCGCACATGCGTCGACGGAAGGCATCACGCATCTGCTGCCATCGTTCGCCGGCCCGCTGATGATGGAGGAGATCTCGGCATTGCGGTCGTCGCATCGAAGAGCCGCAGCGCCCGACGGCCGCCGTGGTGGGCGGCGCCAAGGTCTCCACGAAAATCCCGGTGCTCACCAACCTGTCGGCCAAGGTCGACAAGCTGATCATCGGCGGCGGCATGGCCAACACGTTCCTGCTGGCGCAGGGCGTCGAGATCGGCAAGTCGCTGGCCGAAGCCGACATGACGCAAACGGCCCTTGAAATCATGCACGCCGCCAAGGAGCGCGGCTGCGAAATCGTGCTTCCCAAGGATGTCGTCGTCGCCGCCAAGTTCGAAGCCGGCGCACCCTCGCGCGTCGTGCCCACGCTCGAAGCACCCGCCGACCAGATGATCCTCGACGTTGGGCCAGAGGCCGTGGCGCACTACATCGACGTCATGAGCCGCTGCAGAACCGTGCTGTGGAATGGCCCGCTCGGTGCCTTCGAAATCGATCCGTTCGGCAATGGCACGTTCGCGCTGGCGCGTGCGGCCGCCGAACTCACCAAGGCCGGCAAGCTGATCAGCGTCGCCGGCGGCGGCGATACGGTAGCCGCCCTCAACGCTGCAGGCGTAACCGGCGATTTCAGTTACGTCTCGACGGCAGGCGGCGCCTTCCTGGAATGGCTGGAAGGCCGCGAACTACCCGGCGTCGTAGCCCTCACCCGCGCCGGAGCGTGATGGCCGCAAACCCAGACCGTCTGCCGCAGGCCGTCATTTTCGATCTCGACGGAACGCTGGCCGATAGCCTGCCCGACATCGCCTCGGCTCTCAACCGCGCGCTTGCGCAAGCGGGCATGACACCGTTGGCGGAGCAGACAGTCCGCACGATGGTCGGCAATGGCTCGGAGATCCTGGTCGAGCGCGCCATCCTGGAGGCCGGTGGCGGCCGGGCTCCCGCCGGTGCGGCCGCGGACATCCACGCGGCGTTTCTGGCGGCCTATGACCTCGCACCGTGCGTGCATACCCGCCTGTACGCAGGTGCCCGCGACGTTCTCGACGCCCTGGCGTCCCACGGCGTCGCCCTGGGCGTTTGCACCAACAAGCCCCAGCACATCACCGCCGGCGTACTCGACAGGCTCGGCATCGCGCCGCTGTTCGGCAGCGTCGTCGGCGGCAACGCGATCGACCCGCTGAAACCGGCACCCGCCATGTTGCGTAGGGTACTGCAGGAACTTGCCGCCGAGCCGAGCCTGTCCGTTATGGTTGGCGACAGCGGTGCCGACGCCCGCGCCGCCCGTGCGGCCGGCACAGCACTGATCCTGCTGCAGCACGGATACTGCCAGGAAGATCTGGCAGACCTGGGCGCCGACGCCGTTCTGCCGGGATTTGCCGGTTTACCAGACGCTCTCGTCCGCGTGACGCGGCAACCTGCCTAGCCTATACCTGCGGCCCACTCTCGAAGAACGAGCACCTCGAAAGTACGAGACCGAATGTTTGCGGAATCACATCTTTATCTCGGCGTGGCGCTGGCAGGGCTGGCGAGCTTCCTTTCGCCCTGCGTCCTGCCGCTCGTGCCGCCCTATCTCGGCTATCTCGGCGGCACCACACTCGACCAGCTGACGACGGCCCAAGTCGAAGACCGCGCCCTGTGGCGGCGCGTCGTGCTGGCGTCTCTGCTGTTCGTGCTCGGCTTTACCACCGTCTTCGTCGGCCTGGGCGCGGGCGCCTCCTTCTTCGGCCAGGTGATGCAGACCTACAAGGAACAGCTGGCGATGGTGGCGGGCGCCGTCATCATCCTGTTCGGTCTTCACTTCCTCGGCGTCCTGCGTATCCCCCTGCTCTACTCCGAGGCACGCTTTCAGGCCGATACCGGTGGCGGCGCGACGCTGGCCGGCGCCTACCTCATCGGCCTCGCGTTCGCATTCGGATGGACGCCGTGCATCGGCCCCGTGCTGGCGACCGTGCTGACGCTCGCGGCCAACGAGGCAAGCCTCGGCGCTGGCGTGCGCTTGCTGGCCGTCTATTCATTGGGTCTCGGCATCCCCTTCGTTCTCGCCGCGGTGGCGATCGGGCCGTTCCTGTCGTTCATGCACCGCTATCGCCGCTACCTCGGCATGTTCGAGAAGGTGATGGGCGTCGTGCTCATCATTACGGGCATCCTGTTCCTCACCGGCTCGCTCAACCAGTTCGGCAATTGGCTGCTGAATACGTTTCCGCTCCTGCAGCACGTTGAAGGCTGGCTGACGCCTGACGATCTGCCGGGCGAGATCCTCAAGCAGCGGCAACCGGGCTGACATGGCAGAACCCACGCCGATCGCACTCACGATCGCCGGCTCCGACCCGTCCGGCGGCGCCGGCATTCAAGCTGACTTGAAGACGTTCGCCGCCTTCAAAGTCTACGGTGCCGCCGTTCTCACGGCACTCACCGCGCAGAACACCCGCGGCGTCGATGGCGTAATGGGTGTGCCGCCGGACTTCATCGCCCAGCAGATCGCATCTGTTGCCAGCGATCTCAAGGTCTCGGCCGTGAAAACCGGCATGCTGGGCGATACGGCGACCGTTAAAGCCGTGGCCAGCGCCATCGAACGCCACGGCCTGCATCCCCTCGTCGTCGACCCCGTGATGGTCGCAACGAGTGGCGATGTCCTGCTTTCTCCTGATGCCATCGCCGCCGTCCGAAGCATCCTGCTGCCGCTTGCCGATCTCCTGACGCCAAACCTGCACGAGGCTGCGCGTCTGACCGGCGAGGAGCTCGCGGCCTCTGCGGATCAGATGGCCGAACAGGGCGCACAGCTGCTTGGCACTCGGTGCCAAGGCGGTCCTGGTAAAGGGCGGGCACGGAAGTGGCGATGCCGTCGACGTTCTCGTCACCCCGCGCGGACGCGCACGTACTCGTCACCACGAATCGACACGCGCAACACGCACGGCACCGGCTGCACGCTCTCCGCGGCCATCGCAGCGGGCCTGGCGCGTGGCCATCGATCTGGAGATTGCCGTCGATCACGCCAAGGCTTTCGTCTGGCAGGGATTGCTCGCCGGCAAGTTGCTCAACGTGGGCTCCGGCAACGGGCCGCTGGATCACAATGCTCGCCCTGAGCAAGGTGAATGGGGCCAATAGCCTCAAAGGCTTAGCCGAGAATGTGGCCATTGCGCATCGCGCTTCTTTGAAAGCTCTCAGGACGGGTTGCGCCACCCCAACCCGTCTGCGACTGTACGGTCACGATATTCGGGGGAATATTGGGGGACGGCGCAGGACGATCAGGGACGTCCGACGCTGTGAGGAAAGCCGGTCCGATTCGCTTCGGGCCGGTTTTCTTTTTGGCGGCACAGACGCAATATTTCCTCGCGGGAACGGCAGTTTTTCATCTGCGACAATTTCGTGGCAGCCAAAGCACACGCTGCCCAAGAAGAGTGCTCTGAACGCGACTCAATTCCAGTCTCAGCTTGAGCTGGACCCGTCAACATCCGTAAAGTGACCTAAGGGTAAAGCGGCCGCGACATATTGAGCCGCTCGGGGAATGGGATTCGGGAGAGGGATTTCACTCATGCGCGTTACACGGAACAAGAGCTGGCTTCTGGGCACGGTTGCGCTGGGCGCGCTCTCTGTGACCGCAAGCGCCGCACTGGCCGGCGGCTTCGAAGTCCGCGAACAGTCTGCATTCTTCCAGGGCACATCATTCGCCGGTGTCGCGGCAGGCGGTTCGAGCCTCAGCTCGATCTATCTGGAACCCGGCCACGTCCTACATCGTCAAAGACGGCATCACGACCGACAGCAACTACTCGCTGATCCTGCCGGAGATGAATGTTGAGGCTGATAGCGTACGACTGCAGGGCGGTCGGCTTGCACCGGTCGGGCGATCGCGAAGTCGACTTCGGTCGTGATGCGATCGTTCCCGCAAGCTACGCAGCTTACCGCATCAAGCGACAAGCTCGTCGCCGCGGTGGCGATGAACTAGCCAGTATGGCTTGACGACGAAGCCGGACGACATGGGTTGGGCCGGGCAGCAACCTTGCGCAGACGAGCAAAATGTTCAGCTTGAACTTAAATCCCAGCCTGTCTTATCAGGTCACGCCCGGCGTGACACGTCGGCGCAGGCCTCCAGGTTCAGTACTTCGAGATCAAGAACGCTGCGTACTACCGCCTATAACGGCAACGATGCCGATGATATCGGCGTCGGCGGCACGGCTGGCATCAACATCACGCCGTTCCGCGGCACGTCGGTCGGACTAGGCTATCGCTCTCGCATCGAGCACGATATCGAAGGCGACTTCGATCGGCACCTGGCGGTCCGCCGTTCTTGGTCAGCGGCGATTTGTCGGCGAAACTCGACACGCCTGACAAAGTCACGTTGAGCATTCGCCAGGAACTTACCCCGTCCGCTCGCGTGTTCGGCACGGTCGAATGGACGAACTGGAGCTTGCTCGGGGAAGTTCCGGTTGACATACCGATTATGTGCTGGCTCGCCTGTGCTAGCGCCGGCGCTCAACGCCAACTGGGAAGACGGCTGGCTTTACTCAGTCGGCGGCGAGTATGACGTATCGCCAAAGCTGACGCTTGCGCGCAGGCGCTGGCTTACGAAGAGTCGCCAATCCAGGACGACACGTCGCGTCTGATTCAGCTGCCTGACAACAATCGCGTCTGGGCCAGCGTTGGCGCCACGTATAATTGGAGCGAAGACACGAAGATCAATCTCGCCTACTCTCACGTCTGGGTTGAGGACGGCGATATTGATGCGCACTTCGCTGCGTCGGACCTGGCGGTCGGCAGTTTCATCGGCTCGGCCGAAGACAACGGCGCCGACATCATCTCGGTCGGCGTAACGACCAAGCTCGACTGGCTGCTTGGCTCGCGCCATTCGGAGCCGCTGAAGTAACTCAGCGTCGAAATCATCAAATTTCCAAGGCCGGTCCCCCAGGGGCCGGCCTTTCGCTTTGCATGAACCGTGTTCGCACAGGCACATGTGGCGGCAAAACATAGCTGTGCACCGGCCGTCCCGTGACTTCCCTTCCGACTCATCTCAGCAATACTTGCTGGCGCTTTGTGCGCCCGCGGTCCTGGAACCGCGTGAGAAGCAGGCAAGAGGGACCATCCGCATGGCGGCCACGAACATCACCCGGCACATTTCGATTGCCGCCGCCTCCGCTGCCGCCCTTCTCGCCGCCTCACACTCGGCCGCCTTCGCCGGCGGCTTCGAGATCCGCGAGCAGTCAGCCTTCTTCTCCGGCACCGCCTACGCCGGTACCGCCGCCGGCGGCTCCAGCCTCAGCTCGATCTTCTGGAACCCGGCCGCATCGTCCTTCGTCGGCCAACGGCATCACGACCGACAGCAGCTACACGCTCGTGCTGCCGGATGCCGACTTGCACGTCGATAGCGTCTTCGGCGGCGCACCGGTCGCGCGACGACCGACGTCGACATCGGTCGCGATGCCCTCATTCCGGCGAGCTACTGCCGCCTGGCGATATAATGATCGTACCGTCTTCGCCGTCAGCATGAACTCCCCATTCGGTCTGACGACCAAGCCGGACAATCAGGGCTGGGCGGGCTCGATACTTCGCGACAGACCAGCAAGGTTGTCAGCTATAACGTCACGCCGAGCGTGTCGTACCAGCTGACGCCGCAGATCTCCGTCGGCGCCGGTCTGCAGCTCCAGTACTCCGACATCAAGGCGCTGAACACGACCGACTACGAGGCCGATCTCGACGATTTCGCCGTCGGCGGCACGGCCGGCATCAACGTCACGCCGTTCCGCGGCACGTCTATCGGCCTCGGTTATCGGTCGCGCATCGAACATGACTTCGAAGGCAGTTCACTACAATCTGGCGCGTTCACGGCACTCGGCTGAGACTGTCGCTTCGACACACCTGACAAGGTCACGTTGAGCCTGCGCCAGGAACTTCAACGCGACGACGCGGCTGCTGGCATCGGTCGATTGGACGAACTGGAGCGTGCTTGCAGTCGGTTCCGGTGCTGTTGAACGGTGACTCCGGGCGGATCACCTGGTGTTCAATTGGGAAGATGGCTGGTCTTACTGCACTCGGCGGCGAATATGACGTGACCCCGAAGCTCACGCTGCGCGCCGGCATCAACTACGAGGAATCGCCAATCCAGGACGACACGTCGCGTCTGGTCCAGCTGCCGGACAGCAATCGCGTCTGGTTCGGTCTCGGCGCCAGCTATGCCTGGAGCGAGAAGACGACGATCAACGTTTCCTATCTCCACGTCGAACTCGAGGAGTCGCACTTCAATCGGAGAGATCTGATCGGTCCAGTTGGCAGTACGATCACCGGCGACGCCGACGTGAGCGCCGACGCCATCTCCGTCGGCCTGACGATGAAGGCCGACGACCTCGCCGACCTGCTTAGCTTTGGCCGATAAGGCCTAGGCGGCCTTCCGCTTTACCACCTGATCGATCGCCATAAGCTCGCGCATCAACGCCTCAAAGTCCTTGAGCGGCACCATGTTGGGGCCGTCCGACGGCGCGTGATCGGGATCCTGATGCGTCTCGATGAAGAGGCCCGCTACCCCGACGGCTACGGCCGCTCGCGCCAGCACCGGCACGAAGCGGCGATCGCCACCCGAACTCGTGCCCTGTCCACCCGGCTGCTGCACCGAATGCGTGGCATCGAAGATGACCGGGGCGCCCGTCTCGGCCATGATCGGCAAAGAGCGCATATCGCTCACCAGCGTGTTGTAGCCGAATGAGGCGCCACGCTCGGTCAGCAGCACGTTGGAATTTCCGGACTCGACCACCTTCGCCAGCACGTTCTTCATGTCCCACGGAGCCAGGAACTGGCCCTTCTTGATCTTGACGACGCGGCCGGTCTTGGC
Organism: uncultured Pseudomonadota bacterium; assembly: GCA_963846845.1. Taxonomy (GTDB): domain Bacteria; phylum Pseudomonadota; class Alphaproteobacteria; order Rhizobiales; family Hyphomicrobiaceae; genus JAKAXS01. The sequence goes on from CAWJXQ010000004.1 coordinate 177,409, forward strand.
CGCCGCGACCAGCAGGTCGGTCTGGCGGCACAGGAAAGCCGGGATCTGCAGCACGTCGACGACCGGAGCGACCTCGGCACAGTGGCTGATCTCGTGCACATCCGTCACCACGGGCAAGCCCAGCGTCTCACGGATTTCGGCGAACACCGGCAACGCTTCCTTCAAGCCGATACCGCGCTTGCCGCCGATCGACGTCCGGTTCGCCTTGTCGAAACTCGATTTGTAGACGAGCCCCAGTCCAAGGCGGCCGCAGATCTCCTTGAGGGCCGTCGCCATTTCGAGCGCATGTGCGCGGCTCTCCATCTGGCAGGGCCCCGCCAGGACGGCGATGGGTGCATGATTGGCAAACGTGACGCTGCCGGCCTGCACTACGGATTTTGTCTTCAGAATGCTGCGATCGGTCATGGGCCGCTTATAACCCGCCTCAAACGCAGAGACGAGCCATTCGCACATGTCCTTCCACGGCTCTGCTGCCACTTAATTCGACGCGCCTAATTATGACGCATTCTGACCGCAAGCTCGTATCTGCACTTTCATGCGTTCTTACCACAACCCACCACTGCCTTTTCATGCGAATGCTCGATTTTCGGCAAGGCTTTAAGCGGATAATGCGTAAACGGCTGGAACTCTCAGTCTTCGGGCGGGTTTTACGCTCCGGGGCGCCCAAACTGCTAAGGGCTTAAATTTTCTGGAGTAAACGGAAATGAGCGACTTGGCAGGCAGAAGGATCATGCTCGTCGAAGACGAGCTGTTGATCGCACTGGACCATGCAGACCGGCTGAAGCGCGCCGGCGCCGACATCGTGGGGCCTTTCCCCCTCGTAAGTCAGGCCCTGGAGCATCTGGAGAGCGGCGACAAGATCGATGCGGCCGTCATCGACTTCGTCTTGGCCGACCGCAACAGCGAAGATCTGCAAGATGCACTCGACAAGAAGAAAGTGCCGTTCGTCATCGTCACGGCTTATCCGCGCGTGCTCGTGCGCCGCGACAACGTGCACGCGGTGCTATCCAAGCCGGTGACGACGGAAGAGCTGTGCGAGACCGTGATGACGGTCTGCGGCCGGGCTTAACCGTCAGCCGCGCGGAAAAAGAGACGGCACTTTTAAACCCACGCCTAACGCATCGAGCACTAACTCACCGTCACTTGCGAGTGTGGTTGTGATCGTGCCAGCGTCGTCACGTGCGTGATGCACAACGCTGCGGGCAACCGGATCGACGATCAAATAGTGACGGACACTTGCGAGCTTGAAATAGCCTTCGAGCTTCTTCGTCGTGTCGACCGTTTTGGTGCCCGGGCTCAATATCTCGACCAACAGAATGGGGTGATCGAGGATAATGGTGCCAAGCTTCAGCGCGTCTCCACCGTAGACCACGGCGTCCGGTTCGTAGACCGTCTTCTCGTTGATCCTGCACCGCCATGCCATCGCCGAGGGCATGAAATGCCGTCCCTAGCAATGCCTGCTTGAAGAGCAATGATGACGGATACTTTTGTCTCGATATGTTCAACACGCTGGGCGTTCATGGCGATGACTTGGCCGTCGACGAGCTCGAAACGCCCGCGCGGCTGCTCTTCAAGCCAGGCAAGGTAGCGATCCACCGTCATAGGTTTCAGGGCGACATTCATGGCCGCAGTCTAGCACGAGCCTGCCGAGCCCGAAAATATGGCGTGAGCCGTGGTTTCCAACCCTAGACCAACCGGCTCTGCTCGACCGCGGCTTCGATGAAGCTGCGGAATAGCGGGTGCGGTTCGAATGGCCGGCTCTTCAGCTCCGGATGGAACTGCACACCGATGAACCAGGGATGATCGGGATACTCCACCGTCTCCGGCAGCAGCCCGTCCGGCGATAAGCCCGCAAAGCTCAACCCCGAAGCCTCCAGCGCCTCGCGATACTTCGTGTTGACCTCGTAGCGGTGGCGGTGGCGTTCGGAAATGGCCGTGTCGCCATACACCTGCGCAATGCGGCTGCCGGCAGCCAGCTTGGCCGGGAATGCACCCAGCCGCATCGTCCCACCCAGGTCTCCACCCAGGCGCCGTTGCTCGAGCTCGTTGCCGCGCATCCACTCCGTCATCAGGCCGACGACCGGCTCATCCGCCGGACCGAACTCGGTCGAACTGGCCTTGGCGACACCAGCGAGATTCCGCGCGGCCTCAATGCACGCCATCTGCATGCCGAAGCAGATGCCGAAGTACGGCACAAGCCGCTCGCGCGCAAACTTGGCCGCCAGGATCTTGCCTTCCGACCCACGCTCGCCGAACCCGCCCGGCACCAGAATGCCGTGCACGCCCTCAAGGTAGGGTGCAGGATCTTCCCGCTCGAAGATCTCGCTCTCGATCCATTCGAACTTCACCTTCACGCGGTTGGCGATGCCGCCGTGGACGAGCGCCTCCATCAGCGATTTGTAGGCATCCTTGAGGCCGGTATATTTGCCGACGATGGCGATCGTCACCTCGCCCTCGGGCGTGGCGATGTTGCGCGAGATGTTCTCCCAGCGCGTCAGGTCGGGTTTGGGCGCGCCGGTAATGCCGAACGCTTCCAGCACCTGCGTGTCGAGACCTTCGCGGTGGTACGCCAGCGGCACGTCGTAGATCGACGCGACGTCGAGCGCCTGGATCACGGCGTCTTCGCGCACGTTGCAGAAGAGCGCGATCTTCTTGCGTTCCGAGCGCGGCACTTCGCGATCGGAGCGGCAAAGCAGGATGTCGGGCTGAATGCCGATGGAGCGCAGTTCCTTGACGGAGTGCTGTGTCGGCTTCGTCTTCAGTTCCCCCGCCGAGGGGATGTAGGGCATCAGCGTCAGGTGGATGAAAACCGACGACCCGCGCGGCAGTTCGTTGCCGAGCTGACGGATTGCCTCGAAGAACGGCAGGCCCTCGATGTCGCCGACCGTGCCGCCGATCTCGACGAGCACGAAATCGAGCCCCTCATTCCCGCTGGTCACGAACGTCTTGATGGCGTCCGTCACATGCGGGATCACCTGCACGGTGCCACCGAGGTAGTCCCCTCGCCGTTCCTTGGCGAGGATGTCCTGGTAGATGCGCCCAGTCGTGATGTTGTCAGACTTCTTCGCCGGCACACCGGTGAAGCGCTCGTAGTGGCCTAGGTCGAGGTCTGTCTCTGCACCGTCGTCCGTCACGAACACCTCACCATGTTGGTAAGGGCTCATCGTGCCTGGGTCGACGTTGAGGTAAGGATCGAGCTTACGAAGCCGGACAGAATATCCGCGCGCTTGAAGAAGCGCGCCGAGGGCGGCGGAAGCTAGGCCTTTGCCAAGGGAGGAGACCACGCCGCCGGTAATGAAGATGTACCGTTGCATGGGCTTTGAGCATAAAGCTGTAAGCGCTCGATTCGAAGCGGCAATTTTGCCTCATCCCCGAACTGATTAAAGTTGCAGACACCGATCAGGCGTCACGCGCCGCCGCACTGGGCCTTCAACTCGTCGAGTTGCGAGGCCTCCGCACTGCCGGCATCGGCCTCCATGGCCGTCTTGTACTCGGCCAGGCTTGCCTTCGTATCCCGGAAACCCGGATCGGACGCGGTGTCCGAGTAGGTGACATCGATGCTTACGGTCGGGCGGTTGGATTCGGGGCTTTCGCGGCCCTTATGCGTTGCCGCCGTCTTCTTGCTGCAGACGACGCCGTGCGTCACGGTACCGACCTTGAAGAAGGGCTTCTTCTTGTCGACGCCAATCTCCGCCGCCCGCGTCAGCGCGATCTTTTCCAGCCGCGCCTTCGAAGCCCGTCCCGAACCGCTGGCCGTCACGCGATGCTGATTTTCCGCAACGACGGTATCCTGGTAGCCGTAGGGGTAGAACGAATTGGCCGCCTCGTAGGGCGCGATGCTGCCGGTAGACAAGTCCGCACCGGCGCAACCACCCAGCATGGCCGCCAGGCCGCAGCAAAGCACAGCGCTGCTTACTGATCGCAAATGATTTGGCATGGCGCCCTGCACCCATCCTGAAGCCGGATGAGCACGATGAACCGCCGACGGCCCGTCTGGCGAGGACCGCAAAGCGACAGTCACCGCAATATTTCTGCGGCGACGGTCAATTATTGGGCAGTTTTGCCCTACTTCAGCTTGTCGAGCCCTACTTCAGCTTGTCGAGAATGCCGCCGCTGCTGGGAGCCTGCTTCTCAGCCGGGGCCGGTGCCGACGGCGTGGCCGCCTGGTCGGGTGCCGATGGGGCAGCCGCGTCAGATGCGGGGGCTGCTGTGCCGGCCGGAGCCGAGGCGGGTGCGCTGTCCAACAGCGACCGGCCTGCTTCGCCGCCACGGCCAGCCATGATCGTCAACAGAATGCTTGTCGTGAAGAAAGCCGCCGCCAGACCTGCAGTCACGCGCGTCAGCAGGTTCGCCGTGCCGCGCCCCGTCATAAAGCCACCGCCACCACTTCCGCCCACGCCCAGGGCCCCGCCCTCGGACTTCTGCAGCAGAACGACGCCGACGAGACCGGCGGCGATCATGAGGTGAACAACGAGTAGAACGGTGGCCATGACGAACCCTAGCTTCAGCGCAGCTGGAAAATCAGCAAAGTTGAGAGATTTAGGGGCCTTCTACACCAGCAGGCTAGTGCCCGCTAGTGTCTTTGGCAGCCCCGGAACCTCGCACTATCGTCAGTCCTCGCGGTAAACGCGCTCGCGGCGCTCATGCCGCTCCTGCGCCTCCAGCGACAGCGTGGCGATGGGCCGGGCATCCAGCCTTTTCAGGCCGATCGGCTCGCCCGTTTCCTCGCAGTAGCCGTAGCTGCCGTCTTCGATACGGGCCAGCGCGGCATCGATCTTGGAAATCAGCTTGCGCTGGCGGTCCCGCGACCGAAGCTCCAGCGCCCGGTCCGTCTCGGATGTTGCCCGGTCGGCAATATCGGCGTGCTGTGTGCTGTCATCATGCAGGCCCACCAGCGTTTCGCGGGTCTGCCGGATGATATCTTCTTTCCAATTCAGAAGCTTGTTCCGGAAATACATCCGGTGCTTCTCGTTCATGAACGGCTCGTTCTCACCCGGCGTATAGTCCGGTGGCAGAACGATCGGCGTTGCTTTTACAGTCGCAGCCACTTTGCTCTGAACCCTCTTGCCTTGTTTGCTGACGGCTTCCGTGACGGGCGCCCGCTTGGCCGGTGCCGTCTTCGTCCGCAATGCCGAGGCGCGTACGGTCTTGGCAGGCTTTTTCACTGCCTTGGCCGGAAGCGATCGGCTGGTTTTGCCACCAGATGGTACTGCCGCCTTTTTGGCTGGCGACTTTTTTGATTTGACGGCCGTCACGCGTGCCGCCTTGGACAGCTTCGCCCCGGCCTTGGACGTGGACCGCTTTTTCTGATCGCGCCTGGACATTGCGGCCTCCGCGACACGTTGTTTTCAGCGTCGCGCTTCGGCCCTCGATACGTGCTGCTGCGACGGCGATTTTCGAGGCTCCTATTGACGGCTCGATATGCAAAAGTCAAGCAGATCCGCACGTTAGTCAGAACCCGCCGAATTGGCCCAGGCCCGAGGCACAAACGCGCACGCCGCAAGCCGTTGCCCGTCGTTGCGCCCGCCCGTAAGGTCCGCCCGTCGTCCCGAACACGAAAGCCGCCGATGAAAAAATCCCCAGAATTCTCAACCGGCAAGGGCCGGAACGCCTTCACAGGTACCGCCGACTACGTCGCCACCGACGACCTGAAGGTCTCCGTCAATGCCGCCATCGCTCTGCAGCGGCCCCTTCTCGTCAAAGGAGAACCAGGCACCGGCAAGACCGTGCTGGCCCTCGAGGTTGCCCGCGCGCTGGGCGCCCCCATCATCGAGTGGCATATCAAATCCACCACCAAGGCCCAGCAGGGTCTCTACGAGTACGATGCGGTCTCGCGGCTGCGCGACAGCCAACTGGGCGACGAGCGCGTCAAGGACATCGCCAACTACATCAAGCGCGGCAAGCTCTGGGAAGCATTCCAGATGGACGTGCGCCCCGTGCTTCTGATCGACGAGATCGATAAGGCCGACATCGAGTTTCCCAACGACCTGCTGCTGGAACTCGATCGCATGGAATTCTACGTCTACGAGACGGGCCAGACGATCAAGGCTCGCGAACGGCCGATCGTCATCATCACCTCGAACAACGAAAAGGAACTGCCCGACGCCTTTCTGCGCCGCTGCTTTTTTCACTACATCAAGTTCCCCGACGACGAGACGATGCGCGCCATCATCGAGGTGCACTTCCCCAACCTGAAAGGGCGACTCGTTTCCGAAGCCATGCGTGTTTTCTACGAATTGCGCGAAGTGCCCGGCCTGAAGAAGAAACCGTCGACGTCGGAACTGCTGGATTGGATAAAACTGTTGCTCAACGAAGACATTTCCCCGGAAACCCTGCGGGAGACGGACGCACGCAAACTCATTCCGCCGCTGCATGGCGCTCTCCTCAAAAACGAACAAGATGTTCATTTGTTTGAGAGGCTTGCGTTCCTCGCCCGCCGCAAGGATTGATCTGAACACCTGTCGTCAAAATGGCTGATACTAAGCAGCAACATGGCCGCCACATGAACGCCACATGAAGGCGGTCTTCAGACGGAATTCATAGCTGCAGGCGTAGTGTGATCCTCAAGTTGGATCGCTAGCTTCGAAGGAATAATCCGATGATCGAATTTCTGCGCTCTGGCGCGATCATCTGCATGGGGCTCGTCGTTCTAGGTGCCGGCGTCGTCGTGGTGTTCTACGGCTGAAGGCATAACCCGCCGCGGCGTTCTCTTGCGGCGCACCGATCATGAGCCTAACTAGGGGAGACCTTGTCCACGAGGTCTCCCCGTTGCGTTTCCCCGACCTGTCATCCCTGTCCGGCGAAGCGCTGCTGCAATCCGCCAGCGCCTATCTCAGCGACGCCTTCACGCCGAACTTGCGTCTCGGCGTCACCGGCCTGTCGCGCTCGGGCAAGACGGTTTTCATCACGGCGCTGATCCGCAACCTCGTGTCGGGCGGGCGGTTGCCGTTCTTCGAGGCCGCAGCCGAACGCAGGATCACCGCAGCGCACCTCCAGCCGCAACCCGACGACGCCGTGCCGCGCTTCGATTACGAGGCGCATATCGCAGCACTGTCCAGCGAGCCGCCGCATTGGCCGGACGGCACACGGCACATCTCCGAACTGCGCGTTTCGATCGACTTCACGCCGGAGACGGCGCTGCGGCGCGCGATCGGCGTGCCGCGCCTCAACGTCGATATCGTCGATTACCCTGGCGAATGGCTCATCGATCTCGGCATGCTGGACCAGAGCTATGCCGCCTGGTCCGCAGAAGCCATGCGGCTGGCGCGCGAACCCTTGCGTGCCACCGCCGCCGGTCCATGGCTTGCGCACCTTGCCAACATCGATGCCAGCGCTTCTGAAGACGAACAAGCCGCCATCACTGGCGCGCGATCGTTCACGGCCTATCTCCACGCCGCGCGCGGCTCGCGCGGTGGAACGTCGACGCTCAGCCCCGGCCGCTTTCTGATGCCCGGCGATCTATCGGGCTCGCCCCTGCTGACATTTTTTCCGCTCGATCTCGCGGCCGGCGCGGCCCTGAAGCGCGGCAGCCTCGCCGCCATGATGGAGCGCCGCTTCGAGAGCTACAAATCCCACGTCGTGCGGCCATTTTTCCGCGACCACTTCAGCCGCCTCGATCGCCAGATCGTGCTTGTCGACGTGTTGGCCGCATTGAACGAAGGCCCCGCCGCCGTCGCCGATTTGCAGCGTGCGCTGGAAGCAGCGTTGCGCGCCTTCCGGCCCGGCGCCAACAGTTTCCTGTCGCTGCTGACGGGCCGCCGCATCGACAAGCTGCTGTTCGCCGCCACCAAGGCTGACCATTTGCATCACACCAGCCATGACCGGCTGGAGGCCATCCTGCGGCTCATCACCGATCGCGCCATCGCACGCGCGACGACGGCAGGTGCCGACGTCGGCGTCATGGCGCTAGCCGCCCTGAGAGCGACGCGCGAGGCTGAAGCCAAACACGGCGGCGAACGCCTTCCCTGTATCGCCGGCACGCCCCTGCCCGGCGAACGCATCGGCAGCCGGACGTTCGACGGCGTCAAGGAAGCCGCCATCTTTCCAGGCGATCTCCCGGTCGACCCACGCATCGCCTTGGAACAGGCCGGCCAGACGCCCGGCGACGCAGCCTTCGTCAGATTTCGCCCGGCGCGCGTTCAGCCTCCGGGCGCGAACGGCGAAACCCCGCCCCTGCCGCACATCCGTCTCGACCGTGCCATGCAGTTCCTTCTGGGAGACCGGCTCGAATGACCGCCCCGTCTCGACGCAAACCGATGGTGTTCGAGCCGGACGACCCGGCAGTCGAAGCAGCACGGGCAGAAGCCACATACGCCGGCGCCAGCGATGGAGACGACCCCGCACACGGCGTGGCCCCACCGTCGCCGCGAACGCGTGACGCTGTCCGCCGCGGCGTGCGCTGGGGCGGCCTGTTTCTCTCGGCCGTTGCCAGCCTTGCGCTACTTTCAGCAAGCGTGGCGTTCACCAGCTTCGTGTCCGGCGCGATGACCCGCAACGATTGGGTCGGATGGCTGGCGACCGCGCTGGCCGCCGTGGCGACCGTCTCGCTGGCCGTGATCATCCTGCGCGAACTCGTCGGCATTCTACGGCTGAACCGGCTTTCCCGCCTGCGCCGCCAAATTCTGGACGCGCTGCGCCAGCGCGATGGCGCAAGCGAACGCCACGCCGTCAAAAGCCTCAAGGCCCTCTTCGCTTCACGTCCCGACCAGAAGTGGGGCCTGGCCCGTCTCGGCGAGCACGAGGCCGACATCCGCGACCCCGGCGACTTGCTGGCGCTGGCCGAGCGAGAGCTGATCGTGCCGCTCGATATCCAGGCGCGGCGCCTCATTTTAAAGGCGGCCAAGCGCGTCAGCGTCGTCACCGCGTTGTCACCGATGGTGTGGATCGCGATGATCTACGTTCTGGTGGAGAACCTGCGCCTGTTGCGCACCCTCGCCGGTCTCTACGGCGGCCGCCCAGGATTTCTCGGCTCGTTCCGCCTCGCGCGCATGGTTGTGACGCACATCATCGCCACCGGCGGCCTGGCGCTGACTGACGACCTGCTCGGCCAATTCCTCGGGCAGGATCTGCTGCGCCGCCTTTCACGCCGCCTGGGTGAAGGCGTCTTCAACGGCGCGCTGACGGCCCGCATCGGCGTCGCCGCGATCGAAGTGACGCGGCCTCTGCCATTCCTGGAAGCCACCCCGGTTCGCATTCGCGACCTGCTCCCGGAAATCTTCCGCAAGGCCGGCGGCGTTGCAGGCGCGCGAAGTCCCGTAGCTTGAAAGATGTTGCCGCCCCATGCTCGAAGCCCATCCACCGGTGTCATCCTCGGGCTTGTCCCGAGGACCCAACCATCCGCTTGTCCGGGCCGTGCTGTTGAGATGAATGGCTTCAGCGACAAGCCGGCGCAAACGCTGAACAATGGGTCCTCGGGACAAGCCCGAGGATGACATCGCGAAGGCAGGCGTGCCTTCCTCACCATTGCGTAAACAGGCGAGGCTTGCTTAAGCAGCCTTGCGCTTCTTGGTCGAGAAGCCGGCGAGCTTCAGAAAGTTTTCCAGGAGCGCATGACCCTGCTCGGACGCGATGCTCTCGGGATGGAACTGCACGCCGTGCACCGGATGCGTCTTGTGCATCAGCCCCATGATGATCTTGTCCGACGTCTCCGCCGTCACGTGCAGCGTGTCCGGCAGCGACTTGCGCTCGACGATCAGCGAATGATACCGCGTCACGTCGAACATTGCCGGAAGGCCGTTGAAGACGCTCTCGTTGGTATGCGTGATTTGTGAAAGCTTGCCGTGCATCGGCACGGGCGCGCGGATGACCTTGCCGCCATACGTCTGGCCGATCGCCTGATGACCGAGGCACACACCGAGCAACGGTATAGTCGCTCCCGCCTTCGCAATCAGGTCCAGGCAAATACCCGCCTCGTTCGGCGTGCACGGCCCCGGTGATAGGACGATAGCCTTCGGCTTCTTTTTCAGCACCTCTTCCGTACTGATCTGATCGTTGCGATGTACCTCACACGCCGCGCCCAGCTCGCCCAGGAAGTGCACGAGGTTGTAGGTAAAGCTATCGTAGTTATCGATGAGAAGCAGCATGCCGGCGGACCATGATGAGGCGGGCCGAACCCGCGGAAGATCAACATGCTATGTGGGCCGGGGTGGCGGCACCGTCAAGAAAGATTGCGCGGCGTCATAAACACCACAAGATGGCCCGAGCCGGCCTTCACGTCGCGCCAGCTATCCAGATCGAACGTGATGTTGGCCAGGGCCGCCGTAGGAAATTTCGTGGCCAGTTCCGCCATATCCTCGCGTTTCGCGGCCCCGATCAATTCCAAGGCCAGCGCGTGCATGCCGGGGTTATGCCCGACGATCAGCACGTTGCGAACTTTGTGTTCGATCTTACGGATCTGCGTCAGCATCACCTTGGGCGAGGCGAGGTACAGCTCCTCGTCGTATCGCACTTCGGGTGGCGGCGGCCCCAGCTCCAGCAGGACCAGCGCGACCGTAGCCCGCGTTCGCACCGCAGCCGAGCACAGCACCAGATCCGGCTTCAGCTTCAGCTCGCGAATGGCGCGCCCCATCTCTGGCGCGGCGTTGGCGCCCCGCTTCGACAACGGCCGTTCGAAGTCGTCGATGTCCGCGTCATCCCAGCTCGATTTGGCATGACGCAGGAGGGAGAGGGTTAGCATCCGCTGAAGTGGCCTCGACCGGTGAACGCTGTCAAGCGCGCCGCAACTTAGTTCAAGCGAACGGACCGCCGTTGCCGCCAGTCTTGCCAGCAGCCTTGCCAGTCACGCGACTGCGCGTGGCGAAGCGAACCGCTTCTTCGGCAGCACGTACGATGGCCTTGGCTTTGTTGATGCACTCCTGCTGCTCGTTCTCAGGCACGCTGTCGTAGACGACGCCGGCGCCTGCCTGCACGTGCATCACGCCATCCTTCACCAGCGCAGTCCGCAGCACGATGCAGGTGTCCATTTCGCCGTCGGCGGTGAAGTAACCCACGCAGCCCGCATATGGCCCCCGCTTGGACTTCTCCAGCTCATCGATCACTTCCATCGCGCGGACCTTGGGCGCGCCAGACACCGTGCCTGCCGGGAAGCCGGCCATCAGCGCGTCGACCGAGTCCTTCGATTTCGCCAGCTGCCCCACCACGTTCGACACGATGTGCATCACGTGGCTGTAGCGCTCGACGACGAACTGGTCGGTGACCTCCACGGTGCCGGTTTCGGCGACACGGCCGATGTCGTTGCGGCCGAGGTCCAGCAACATCAAATGTTCGGAACGTTCCTTGGGATCTTTCAGCAGCGCTTCGCCCAGCGCTTTGTCGTCATGATCGGTGGCGCCGCGCGGAGCGGTGCCGGCAATCGGGCGGATCGTCACCTGGCCATCCCGCACGCGCACGAGGATCTCCGGACTGGAGCCGACGAGTGCGAAATCTCCGAACTCAAGGTGGAAAAGAAACGGCGACGGGTTCAATCGGCGCAACGCCCGGTAAAGCGAGAAGGCCGGCAGCGCAAACGGCGCGGAAAAGCGCTGGGACAGCACCACCTGGAAGATGTCGCCGGCGGCGATGTACTCTTTCGCCTTGGCCACCATCTTCAGATATTCGGACGGCTTGGTGTTGGAGCGCGGTTCAGGCGCTGCCAGCTTTTTGCCCGTCACCGAGGCCGGATGCGGCAGCGGCGCCTCTAACGCCGAGACAACGCTCTTCAGGCGCTTCAAGGCCGCCTTGTAGGCCTTGTCGGCAGGGATTGCCGGATCGGGCCGCACCGGCGTCACGACACTCAACTCGTCGCGCACGCTGTCGAAGATGACGATCAGCGTCGGTCGCATCAGGATCGAGTCGGGCAGCCCCAGATCGTCGGGATTGACCTGCTCCAGACGTTCGACCAGACGGATCGTATCGTAGCCCATGTAGCCGAACACGCCGGCCGCCATCGGCGGCAGTTCAGGCGGCAAATCCAAACGCGAGTCTGCCAGCAGCGCGCGCAGCGACTCCAGCGCCGGCTGCCCCTCGCGCTTGAACGCCTTCTTCTTCGCGACGGGCGCGCGGTTGATCTCCGCCTCGTTGCCGTGGGCGCGCCACACGAGATCCGGCTCCATTCCGATCACCGAATAGCGGCCCCGCGTGGCTCCGCCTTCGACGGACTCCAGCAGAAAGCTCATCGGCTTGTCCGCGGCCAGCTTGAGGTACGCCGACACCGGCGTCTCAAGATCGGCGATCAGTCGCGTATAGACGACCTGCGGCACCCCCGCCTTGTAGCGCTTCGTAAACGCATCCAGCGAAGGGAGCGCGTCATGCGAGCCCGTTTTCATGGCCAGCGTGCTCAGGTGAGCCCCCTACTGCTGCTGGACATCCGCGCCGGAAATGCGGCGGAATTCCCGGTCGTTGATCTGCGGTTTCAGTTTGCCCTCGAGGGCTGCGACGTAGGCGTTGAGATAATCGTCCCGCAAGATGCTCTGCAGCTCGCCCGAGAGCTTATCGCTTTGCTCCTTGGAGGGAGCCGGCGCCGGCTTGATCTCCTTGACGCGGAAGACGACGCGCGACTTGCCGTCACTCGTCTCCGCCGATCCGGCCTTTCCGGCCGGCAGCGAAAACGCCTGGGCCATCGCGCCGCGCGGCAGGCCCTGCGGAGACGTCATGCGTGTCACCGGCAGCGTGACTTCCGCAGCACCACCCGCGTCGACCGCAATCGTCATCAAGTCCTCGCCGCCCGACAAGCGCTCGACCAGCTTGGCCGCGAGTTGGCTCAAACCGCGCTGTGTCTCCTGCTCGACGTAGAGAGCCCTGACCTCTGGCTTCACGGTGTCGAATGCCTTGGGAGCCGCCGCCGTGACGCCCATGATGTTCGGCCAGACGTAGCCCTTGCCACCCGGCAGGTCGACAGCCGACGTTTCGGTGCCCTGCTGCAGGGTGAACACCTGCTGCACGATCATCGCCGCATCGGGAAGCGCAAACGCATCCTTGCCGTCCGCGGTGTGGTTGTTCGCGTCCGTGTCCGCCTCGACGTACGTCAGCTTCTGCTCGTCGGCGATTTCCTTCAGCGTCTTGCCGGCGTTGCGCGCCTCTTCGACGTGATCGGTCTTTTCCTGGATCAGCGCGCTGGCCTTCTCGGCCGCCAGCTGATCGCGAACTTTCTCTTTGGCCTCTTCGAAGGTGCTCTGCTTGCCTTCGATGATGTCCATGACGCGCAGCAGCACCGGCCCGAACGTGCTGTCGATCACGCCCGACACTTCGTTCTTCTTCAGCGAGAACGCGGCGTCGGCAACCTTGGGCTCGATCAGCTGGGTCTTCGTCAGCAGGCCGAGGTCGATATCGGTCTCTTTGATGCCGGCGGCTTTCGCGACGTCGATGAAGCTCTTGCCACCTGAGATCTCCTTCTTGGCAGCCTCTGCGGCCGCCTTGTCCTTGAAGGTGATCTGGGCGATGCGGCGTTTCTCAGCCACGTCGTATGTGTGCTTAGTCGCCTCGAATGCGGCTTTGAGATCCTCATCGGAAACCGTCACGCCTTTTTTCAGCTCGTCGATGCTGAGAACGAGCAGGCCTACCTTGCGCAGCTCCGGCGTCACGAACGCCGACGCATTGCGGTCGAACGTTTCCTTGAGCTTTGCCTCGTCGGGCTCGGCGGGAGCGGGAACCTTGTCGGGCTTGATCGTCGTGTGCTCGATGATGCGCGTTTCCTGCAGGAAGGCGTTCTGGAAATCGAGAAGCACCGGAGGCACGACGGTCGCACTCGTCATCGCGCTCACGATCTGATCGCGCAGCTTGTCCTGGCGCAAGAGCTGGACGAAGCCTGCCTCCGACAGGTTGGCCTGCTCGAGGAACTGTTCGAACCGGGCGCGCGAAAACTGGCCGTCACGGCCCTTCAGGTTCTCGTCCTTGCGGATGTCTTCAACCAGGGCATCGTCGGGCAGAGCCAGGTTCAATTCGCTGGCATGCTGCTGCACGGTTGCTTGCGTCATCAGCCGCTTCAGCACGTACCGGTCGATGCCGGCCTTGCGCGCATCTTCTGCGGACATGCGCTGGCCCTGCTGCGACTGCTGGTTCAACTCCCGTTGGAAGGCGCGCTGATATTCGTTCTGTGAAATCTCGGTCGAACCGACGCGCGCGACGTAATTTCCGCCGCCGCCAAGGAAGTCGTGCGGAATGCCCCAGATGGCGAACGACAACACGAGTACGGCAAACAGAATTTTGGCCAGCCAACCCGTGGCGCCGCGTCTCAACGCGTCAAGCATCGTATTATTGCATCCAGTTTCGCGGGCAGCGCTCGTGCGAGCGCGGCAGGCTGAAGGCCTGTTTGCCGCGGCTTATGAAGATCCCGTGGGTGACGGGGGCGATCAGCGTGATATGAAGCGCAGCCCGGCCGCGATTGCAAGGCCGGCAAGGCCCCCGGAACTTGCGATTTTTCTTAATGTTGCGGCCCTCACGAAGCAAAAGGGATGATGCATGACCACTGCGACCCGCCAAATCCGCCCCATCGTTGCCGGCAATTGGAAGATGAACGGCTCGAAAGCAGCACTTACGGAGGCGCAGAAGGTGGCGGATGCCCTGGTGAAGGGCGCCGGCGGGGGCCAGGTCGACGTCATGATCTGCCCGCCCGCGACACTGCTACAGCCCCTGGCTGCAGCCCTTGACGGCGCCAAGGTCGCTGTCGGCGGCCAGGATTGCCACGTCAAAATTTCCGGTGCCCACACCGGCGACGTGGCGGCCGAGATGCTGCGCGAGGCCGGCGCGACTGCCGTCATCGTCGGTCACTCGGAACGCCGTTCCGACCACGGTGAAACCAGCAAGATCGTGCGCGCCAAGGCGGACGCGGCCCATCGCGCTGGGCTGACCGCGATCGTCTGCATCGGCGAAACGGCAGGCGAGCGCCGCTCGGAACTCACGCTCCGCGTCGTGGCGCGCCAGCTGGCGGATTCCTTGCCGGATGCGGCCACCGCCGCCAACACAATCGTCGCCTACGAGCCCGTCTGGGCCATCGGCACTGGCCTCACTGCTACGGCTGAGGACGTGAAGGAGGTCCACGCTGCAATCCGCGAGGCGCTGGGCCGGCGCTTCGGACCCGAGGGCGCGAAAATGCGCATCCTCTACGGCGGCTCCGTCAAACCCGACAACGCCAAGGAACTGATGTCCGTCGCCAATGTGGATGGTGCGCTCGTTGGCGGCGCCAGCCTCAAAGCTGACGACTTCCTGGGGATCATCCGCGCGTACGAGTGAGGCGCGCGCCTCAGCGGCTAACAGAGAATGATCCAGCCTTATGGGGGTGGCTTGACCCTGGGGACCGGTTGCTCATAAGTGCGAGCGTTCAAAGCCGAAAGGACTGTTTGGAATGGCCCTGAGCCGGATCGGGTTCGCGCGCATGCTGGCCGTTGTAGCGCTTCTGGCGACGCCACGGATCGCAACAGCCGAAATGCTGGACGAACCGGCTTGCAATCAGCTCAAGAACGAACAGCAGCGTCTCGCCGCCGACGGCTTGAAGACCGAAATGCTGCACGGCCCCGACTGGGCCAAGGCCAACCTGCCGGCATCGCGGATGGAACAGATCAAACACCTCATGGAAGTGGAGGAGCAGATCAACTTCCGCTGTCCGCTGCCACCGCCGCCAAAACCTGCAGCGCCCGCAGCCGCAGCGCCCGGCGAAGATGGCGCGGCCGCTCCTAAAATCACCAAGAAGAAGAAGGGCAAGAAGCAGCGCGAGGAAGCCATCTTCGAGATCCCTCGATCGACCTTCCGGGTACCGAAACGGAGAAGCCGGCCGCCGAGCAACCCGTGAAAAAGAAGGTCAAGACGAAGAAGAAGCCCGCCGATGATGCCTTCGTGCCGGCGCCGGCCCAGGGCAATGCCTTCGTGGACGGCGAAGCCGAACCCGTACCGCAGCCGCCACCCTCCGGCGCCTCGTCCAAGCAGCTCACGCCCTAAGCGTTGCGTGAGGTGAGCGTTGTATGGGGCCAGCCCCGGGTTCTGCCGCAAAACTCAACCGTTAACGCAAGCCCGGCATAGCCACCGCTCAGCCTGCACGCTATATCTCCGGCCATGTCCGACATTCTTGAAAAAATCACGCGCTACAAGCTCGAGGAAGTCGCCCGGGCCAAGGCGGAGAACCCGCTCCAGGTGATGGCCGAGTATGCGCGATCCGCCGGGCCGGTGCGTTCGTTTGCCGGCGCGCTGGAAGCCCAGCACGTGGCGGGGCGCCCTGCCCTCATCGCCGAGATCAAGAAGGCCTCGCCATCCAAGGGCCTGATCCGCGCCGACTTCGATCCGCCGTCGCTGGCGCGCGCCTATGAAGCTGGCGGAGCCGCCTGCCTTTCCGTTCTCACCGATACGCCGTCGTTCCAGGGCGCACCGGAATTTCTGACCGCCGCGCGCAAGGCCGTAAAGCTCCCGGCGCTGCGCAAGGACTTCATGGTCGACCCCTACCAGGTGGTCGAAGCTCGCGCCTGGGGTGCCGACTGCATCCTCATCATCATGGCCGAGGTGGACGACGGCCTCGCCGCCGAACTCGCGTCCGCCGCTACCGACTGGAAAATGGATTCGATTGTCGAAGTGCACGACGATGAAGAACTCGACCGCGCACTGCGCCTGCCCTGCCGCCTCATCGGCATCAACAATCGCAATCTCAAAACGTTCGAAACGACGCTGGCGACGACCGAGCGCCTGGCACCCCGCGTGCCGCCCGACCGCATCGTCATCGGCGAGAGCGGCATCTTCACACCGGCCGACATCGCCCGCCTGCAGCGCGTCAACGTCAACACCTTCCTGGTCGGCGAAAGCCTGATGCGACAGGCCGACGTCACCGCCGCCACGCGCACGCTGCTAGGCAGGCAAGCCGGGGCCGCGGCATGAGCAAGCTCACGCATCTCAACGACAAGGGCGAAGCCCGCATGGTCGACGTCGGCGCCAAGGAGGTGACGCAGCGCACCGCCACCGCCGAGGGCTTCGTCGCCATGAAGGCGGAGACGCTGCAGCTGATCGAGGCCGGCACGGCCAAGAAAGGCGACGTGCTGGCGACGGCCCGCATCGCCGGCATCATGGCAGCCAAGAAAACGCACGAACTGATCCCGCTGTGCCACCCGCTGATGATCACCAAGGCGACGGTGGATTTCACCGCGTCGCAAGCGCCGCCCGGCATCCGCGTCGAGTCGACGGTCGCCGTCACCGGCCAGACCGGCGTCGAGATGGAAGCCCTGACCGCCGTCTCCGTCGCCTGCCTGACCATCTACGACATGCTGAAGGCAGCCGATCGCGAGATGAGCTTCACCGGCGTTCGCCTGATCGAAAAGCACGGCGGCAAGTCCGGATCGTTTACCGCCGAACCGCGCGCGAAGGCGTAACATCATGGCGCTGCTTCCCGTTGCCGACGCCCTGGCGCGCGTCATTGCCGGCGTCGAGCCGACGGCCGCCGAGACCGTCTCGCTGTTGCAGGCCAACCGCCGCATTCTTGCAGCACCGGTTGCGGCCCGCCTGACCCAGCCGCCCTTCGACTGCTCGGCGATGGACGGCTACGCTGTTCGCCACGCCGATGTGGCAACGGTACCCGCACGCCTTGTCCTCATCGGCGAGTCCGCAGCGGGGCATTCGTACTCAGGCACTATCGGCGCTGGGCAATGCGTCCGCATCTCGACAGGCGCCCCGGTTCCAGCCGGCGCCGACTGCATCATCATTCAGGAAGACACGCAGCGCGATGGCGACGCCGTCGTCGTGAAAGACGCCGGCACGCCCGGCCAGCACATCCGCCGCCGCGGTTTTGACTTCGCCGCCGGCCTGCCAATGATCGACGCCGGCCGCTCGCTGGAAGCGCGCGCCATTGCCCTGGCAGCCGCAGCCGGACACGCAAGCCTGGCCGTCCGGCGCCGGCCCGGTCGTGGCCATCCTCGCCACCGGCGACGAACTCGTGGAGCCCGGCGAAACGCCCGCCGCCGACCAGATCGTGTCGTCGAACTCATACGGCCTTGCCGCCATGGTCGAGGCCGCCGGGGGCGAGCCCCGGCTGCTCGGCATTGCACGCGATACCCGCGCCAGCCTCTTGGCCAAGATCGCCGAGGCCGAAGGCGCCGACATCCTCGTCACCATCGGCGGCGCGTCCGTCGGCGACCACGATCTCGTCGGCCCGATGCTGCAGGAGAGCGGCGCGGCTCTCGACTTCTGGCGCATCGCCATGCGTCCCGGCAAGCCGCTGATGTTCGGCCGGCGTGGCGCGCAGCGTGTGCTGGGGCTGCCGGGCAATCCCGTCTCGTGCCTGGTTACGGCCCGCGTCTTCCTCGTGCCGCTCATCCGCGCCATGTTGGGCCTGGATGCCGGCGACGGACCTCGAAGCCGCCGTGCTTTCAGCTCCCGCTGGAAGCCAACGGCCCCCGCCAGCACTACATGCGGGCAAGCCTCGTCCTGAGGGGCGCTGCCCTCCCCACGGTCGCCCCGCTCCGGTCGCAGGACAGCGCCGCCCTGTCCCTGCTGGCCTCAGCCGGCTGCCTGATCGTCCGGCCCGCGGGCGCGCCCGCTGCGAGCGCCGGCTCCGAGGTGCAAATCCTCAGGCTCGACGCCTAGCAATCGGCTGGCAGACCGTTGCCTTACTGCACTTGCAGAACATCCAGCGAACAGGTAGTGTACATTCACGCTTTGTCCATGCAATGCAGCTGGTCATCCAGACATTGCATGTCGAGCCCGTGTGCCGCGTAAGGGCGCCCGAACGAGCTGCTGAATTCCATCAGCGGACAAGGGGTCCGATACCGGAGTTGAGAAATGCTGACGCAAAAACAAAAAGAGCTGCTGCTGTTCATTCATGAGCGCATGCAGGACGAAGGCGTGCCCCCCTCGTTCGACGAGATGAAGGACGCGCTCGATCTCAAGTCGAAATCCGGAATTCATCGCCTCATCACCGCGCTGGTCGAGCGCGGGTTCATTCGCCGTTTGCCGCATCGGGCGCGCGCGATCGAGGTGATCAAGCTGCCCGAGAATTCTGAGGCGGCGGTGAGCGCTCCAAAACGCGTGGGCTTCCAGCCCAGTGTGATCGAGGGCAGCCGCGGCAAGATGCGAAGTCTCGACGTGCCACCCTCGCACGTCATCGACAGCCGTACGGTCTCTGTGCCCGTCATGGGGCGTATCGCGGCCGGCGTGCCGATCTCCGCCATCCAGAGCCACAGCCACGACATCGCCTGTCCGCCCGATCTCTTGACCAATGGCGAGCACTTCGCCCTGGAGGTAAAGGGCGACTCGATGATCGAGGCCGGCATTCACGACGGCGATACGGTCATCATCCGCCGCTGTGACTCGGCAGAGAACGGCGACATCGTCGTCGCCCTGGTGGAAAAGGAAGAGGCAACCCTGAAGCGCCTTCGCAAGAAGGGGTCTACGATCGCCTTGGAAGCCGCCAACCCGGAATTCAAAACCCGCATTTTCGGCCCCGACCAGATCGACATCCAGGGCCGTCTCGTCGGGCTCATCCGGCGGTATTGATCAGCTAGGGGTCAGACCTCGGTCTGACCCACCCCGTCTTGCGCACGATCGCTTGATGTTCGCTACCGCGCTCGGCCGCATGCATGATCGCGTCGGCGCCACAGGTCAGACCGAGGTCTGACCCGTCGTCGTCAGCCGCGCCCGCGATAAGGCGCAACGCCCTGGTCTGGCAGCCACACGCCCTTGGGCAGGCTGCCGTCTTGCCAAAACACGTCGATGGGAATGCCGCCGCGGGGATACCAGTATCCGCCGATGCGGAAGAACTTCGGTTCGAGCAGCTTCACCAGACCGCTTGCCGATCGCCACGGTGCAGTCCTCGTGGAACGCGCCGTGATTGCGGAACGAAGCCAGATAGAGCTTCAACGACTTACTCTCCACCAGCCAATCGGCGGGAACGTAGTCGATCACGAGGTGGGCGAAGTCCGGCTGCCCGGTCACAGGACACAGCGACGTAAACTCCGGTGCGGTAAAGCGCGCCACGTAGTTCGTGTCGTCATGCGGATTGGGCACGCGATCGAGCACGGCCTTCTCGGGGCTTTCCGGGATGCCCGTGGTGTGCTGGCCGAGCAGACTGGGGTGAGACCCTTTCTTTCCCATGCCGATTACTCCGCTGCCAGGCGCGCTGGCGCGCGCGGCCCGGAATAGATGCAGCCCTCGCCACAGCTGTCACGCGAGACCTGCACCTGCGCCAGGCCGGGGATGCGATTGGCAAGGCGATGCCAAATCCAGACGGCAATCTTCTCAAGCGTCGGGCTCGCCAGGCCTTCGACCTCGTTCAGCAGCCGGTGGTCCAGTGCGTCCTGGGTCTCGGCCATCGCCTTGGCCAGTTCGTCGAAGTGGAAGACGTAGCCCGTCTCCGCATTCGGCTCGCCCTCGATGACGACGCGCGCGCGGAAGCTATGGCCGTGAATGCGTGCATTCGCGGTGCCGGGTTCCGCGGTCGGCAAATAGTGCGCCGCCTCGAAAAGGAAATCCTTGTAGATCTGCATGGCGCCTCAATAGGCGATCTTGCGCCGCCCGTTCAAGCCCTTGGACACCCCGGCGCCCGCGACAGTTAGGGAATACCGATCAGCTTATGGGTCTGCAGCGACAGCCGCCACTGCGGGTGGGCCTTGCAGTAGGCGACGGCAAGCGCCGTATTCCGGGCCCTGTCAGGCCCGTCCATAGGTTGCAGATAGCGGTGCTTGAACGACAATCCGCTCATGGCCTCAGGCATTAACTCCGTTTGCGGGAACACCAATTTCAGCTCGTCCCCCGTCCTCTGGGTCAGCGTCGTGCCGGCCTTGGGGCTGACGCAGACCCAGTCGATACCCGCAGCCACCGGCAACGTGCCATTGGTTTCGATGGCGATTTCGAATCCATGCTGGTGCAGCGCATCGGCAAGGGCTGCGTCCACCTGCAGCATCGGCTCGCCGCCCGTCAGCACCACCAGCAAGCCCGCCGTCTCACCACCGGCCGATGCGGCACATGCCTCCGCCAGGTCGTCCGCCGTGCGGAATTTGCCGCCGCCAGGCCCGTCGGTGCCCACGAAATCGGTGTCGCAGAACGTGCAGGCGGCCTCTTCGCGGTCCACTTCGCGGCCAGACCACAGGTTGCAGCCGGCGAAGCGGCAAAAAACCGCTGGACGCCCGGCGTTCGCGCCTTCGCCTTGCAGGGTGTAGAATATTTCTTTGACGGCATACATGATCGCCATGCCTAAAACGCAAGGGCGCGCGGATGTCAATGAATGACCCGTGTCGCCGTTAAGTCCGGAGACGACAATGGCCGAAGACGACATTCCCAGCGATGCCCCCAGCGAACTCGATCCCCCCGAGGGAATCCAGGGTGCGGACGAAGCCGTGGAGGTCCTGCGCGCCTGGATTGCTGACGGCTCCCTGCACGTCACCTTCGATCCCGAGACGTTCAGCCACGACGTCTCGGAATGGGGACGCCTGCTTTCCGACATTGCGGTCCACGTCGCCAACGCCGTCGCGCTTGATGGCCAGATGTCGTTTCGCGAAGCCCTGACTGCCGTGCACGAAGCCTACGATCAGGGCATCGTTGAGCAGCATCCGGAGGTGACCGGCAAGATCATCGGCCGGTCCACCCACTAAACAGCGGTCGCACCGGGAATCCACGACATGACGAACGGCACGCGCGGCCTGCGCTACTTCGACGTCGTCATGGTGGCCTTCGTCACCGTCCTCGTCTGCTCCAACCTGATCGGCCCCGCCAAAATCGCGCAGGTCGAGATTCCCGGGTGGGGTCCATATGTTTTCGGCGCCGGCGTGCTGTTCTTTCCCATCAGCTACGTGTTCGGCGACATCCTCACCGAAGTCTACGGCTACGCCCGCGCCCGCCGCGTCATCTGGACCGGCTTTGCAGCGCTCGCCTTTGCGTCATTCATGGCAACCGTTGTCGTCGCCCTGCCGCCAGCTTCATTCTGGAAGCACCAGGAGGCCTACGAGATCGCTTTCGGCAACGCCTGGCGCGTTGTTGCCGCGTCCATGATTGCCTACTTCAGCGGCGAGTTCGTGAATTCCTATGTGCTCGCCAAGATGAAGATCTGGACTGCGGGCCGTTATCTTTGGATGCGCACGATCGGTTCCACGATCGCCGGCGAAGCCGTCGACAGCACGCTGTTCTATCCGATTGCGTTCTACGGCACCGGCATCATCCCCAACGAGGCCCTGCCCGTCGTGATGCTCTCCCAGTTCCTCACCAAGACGGCCGTCGAAGTGCTCTTCACCCCGATCACGTACAAGATCGTCGCCTTCCTCAAGGCGTCGGAAGGGATCGATCACTTCGATCGCAACACCGATTTCAATCCGTTCGCCGTCGGCAGCCCAGAAGCAACGCCCCCGCCAAAATAGAAAAGGCGGCCCAAGGCCGCCTGATCGAACCAGCTGTCCCGTGCCCTACTCGTTGGGCACGCCTGCCATGGCACCCGGCATGACCTCTTCAGTCGGATCAAGGCCGACCCACACGCGCGGATTGACGTAGGACTGGCGCATGACGAATTCATAGCCCGAGCGGTACCAGATCCGCACTTCGTCGCTCTTGTTGTCGAGGATGAAGTCTCCCTGCGACGTGCGCGCCGTCAAGACGGCATGGCCCTCGCCCTTGTCGTCCTTTACGACCGTCAGCAGCATCGAACTCATCGGCCAGCCACGCTCGACCAGCAACCGCTGCTTGAGAAGTGCATAGTCTTCGCAATCGCCCCGATCCTTGGGCAGCGTCCAGTACTCGCTGACGCCGTAGATCTCCATATCCGTTGCCGGCGCGATCGAATGGTTGACCGCGCGGTTCACCTCGTCCAGCTCACTAAAGCGCTCGAGCGACGGCTGAAACCGGATTTCTGAAAGCTTTTCGGTAGTGGAGCACGCCTTGGCGTTGGTCTCGCAAAAGCGAACGAAACCATACGGCGGCTGCGTCTCGCCGAAGACCCGCATGAAGGGCGAACCCTTAACGGTTGCAAAATTCTGACGCTCTGGACCGGCAGCGGCACCTTCGGTACCGGACACGAACGCGAACAACACCGCAACTAAGATGCATATACGCTTCATACGCGACCCCGCACATGTTCCTTTACTATACCTCAAATTAGGGCGGTGTCTGGTCGGGCTGTTCCACTGCATCTGCTTTTCACTTCACTCGACCATTTCACCCAACGCTGCCCGTCTTCTAGGCATTTCCCCTCTTGCCCAAACACAAACCGGCTATCCGAAATCCCGCAGAAGCGTTTCTCGTTCCTGCGCTTCCATAAACTGCACGCCGATGCCCTGGTCGTGGTAGCGCATGACCCGCGCCAGCTGCTTTCCCAGAACCACAACATGACCGATTGGCGGACGGGCTTCTGTTCCCACGGATGCACCCGACAGCGACACGTCCAGCACCCGGCATTCGATGACGATGTCGTCGTCGAGCTTCAGCGTAGAAACGCGCTGCTTGACTGAAATGCGCTCGTGCTGGCGCTCTATGGCCTGCCCGGCCAGCTCGTGGCGATTGATGAGCCACGTCAGCTGCGCGGCCAGCTTCTCGCGCTTGTGCGCGGTAACCGAAAGGGCAATGGCGAAGCCGCCAGGGAACACGCGGGCAACAGACCCCACGACACTGCCGAGATGCTCGAATTGACCGATAATACGCTCGCCCGGGGATACCAGCTCCTGGCTGGAAATCGCCATTCCGCCCGGAGAGACGTCGATCAGATTGCAGGTGTGCTCGCTGCGGTCCGCCCGCATGAAGCGCCCACTCACCTGAACCTTGAACCGCTTGTGACGGCGGCGGTCAGGCGCAATGCGCGCGGCGCTTAGCGGCGCCCGGCGAGGTATAGCCTGTATTTGAATAGACATGGCTCTGGACGACCCGCACACGCATAATGGATCGTCCGAGTATGCGGCAGCCTCCTTAAAGAAGGCCTAACCGTCCGGGCCATTTTGGAACAAGTGTCATCGGCCGGGCAGGCGTCAGGTCTTGTCTTCGCTTCCCAGAAGACCGCCGTCGTATACCCTAAAATAGCGCCGGTTGGAGCGCACGATGCGCCCCGTGCGAATGTTGGGATCCAAGGCCAGGGGCTGGGGAAACGGCAACACCTCGCCAGCGGCCCCAGCGTCTCCGAGAATGGCCTGGAAGGCCGTCAGCGTCTTCTCCATGAGCGGTTCTTCCCCGAGCCAGTCGGGCTCGTCCGCCGCGCTGATGCAGCCCACGAAGCGGTCTACGGTATCGCGCATGTGGATCAGCGGCAGAAGCAGGCATTCGTGCGTGACCTTGCGGCCGGATGGGGTGGTGGAGGTCACTTCGAATAGGGCGCCCCCGCCATAACTGATTATGTCGCGGATCTGCCGCTCCATGACCTTGCGGTCGGTGGAGACGAAACCATCGAAGAAGCTGGCGTTGCGGAAGTCGCTGCCGAAATGCTCGATGATGCGCGTGCCGGCCAGCCGGTAGCGGATGTCCATGTCGCCCAGCCGCTCGAGAATGAACGCATCAGGCAGTATCGCAGCCAGGCGCGCCGGTTCGATTTCAAACCGGCGCGGAGCCAGACGGTCCCCCCGGACCTCGTTCCAGTAGGCATAGAGTTGTTTACTAGCGCGGTTTTTCATCTCGTGATCGGCTCGCTGGCGGTTATGTACCGTCTGAATTCGGGACAGTTTCCAGGCTTTGCCCGGGTGTTTGGAGCCTAGGGAGCATCTTCTGTGCCAGCGCAGCTGCAACGCTGCGACACGTCAGCCTTCGCCGGAGTCATGGTTGCCAGATCAAGGCGCAACCTCTACCTGCAGGGGGCAGAAGGAGACTGACATGGTGTTCTCGGGCCCCGGCGAACAAGGTAAACAGCCGATCTTCAACGTGCCCACGAGCGTCGTAGCAGTCCTGGGACTGCTGATCGCGATCCACGTTGTGCGCTCCCTGTTGCCCATCGATATGGACAACTGGCTTGTCGGAGCCACCGCCTTCATCCCGATCCGCTATTCGGATCCCGAAGCCATCGGCCTGCCTGGCCAGCCGTATGCCAGCTACACGTCATGGATCACGCACATGCTGATCCACGGCAGCGCCTTGCACCTGATGTTCAACGCCGCCTGGCTGCTGGCCTTCGGCGGTGCCATTGCCAATCGGGTCGGATCGACGCGCTTTCTGCTGTTTGCAACTTTGTGCGGGTTCGCCGGCGCGGCGGCCTATCTCTATGTCCGCTGGGGCCTGTTCGCCCCTATGGTCGGCGCATCTGGCGCCGTCATGGGCCTGATGGGCGCATCCCTGCGGTTTCTATATCCCGCCCTCGACAACGGCGAAGGCTCGCTGCGCCACATCCATCGCAACCTGCGCACGGTGCCGCTGATGACCTTGCGGCAGTCGCTGACCGACATTCGCGTCATCCTCACGACCGTCATGCTGATCCTGCTGAACCTGGCCGGCGCATTCGGCATGGGCCCGGGAACGTCGGAGGGCACGATCGCGTGGGAAGCGCATGCGGGAGGCTACCTGGCTGGATTTCTGCTGTTCGGCTTGTTTGATACCGCAACGCACAACAATATCGCTCCGCCGTCTGCGTTGGTTGAAGATGAGGACGAGCACATCGCGAGCAAACCAACTTTGCACTGACCTGTTGCTTCAATTTTAGAATTGGCCCACCATGCCTGTTGTTGGCGGATAGCGTATCGTCAACCAAAGACCATTGGCCCATAATTGTCTGAGGTCTGGCCTGGGCCGGTTTGCTTATTTTGAGCTTCAGCTTGTACTGGCACTGGCTGCAAGCACTGAGCAAACGAAGCTGGGCAGGCATCGAGACGAAAGGAAACGTCTAGATGAATGTGGCTGCGATACTGAAGTCAAAAGGGCGGGCCGTAGCAACCGCCAAGCCCGAAACGACGCTGCTCGAAATTTCGCAGAGGCTGGCGCAGAAGAAGATCGGCGCCATCATCATCGTCGGCGAAGCCGGCAAGCTAGCCGGCATCATCTCCGAGCGTGACGTCATCCGGGCAATCTCAGAACACGGCGCGGCAGCGCTGGATCAGCCTGTCAGCCAAGTCATGACGAAGGCCGTCATCGCCTGTCGGGAGACGAGCGTTCTCGATGAACTGATGGAACTTATGACGAAAGGCCGTTTCCGCCATCTGCCCGTCATGGAAGACGACCAACTGGTCGGCATCGTTTCGATCGGCGACGTTGTCAAAAACCACATCGCTGAAGTCGAAATGGAAGTCACCGCCATGCGCGGGTATCTGGCAACTGGCTAACCCCATCAGCTTCGCTGAATAACGAAAGGCCGAAGCGCTCGCTTCGGCCTTTTTGATTCTCGGTTGAATCGCAGCGGTCAGCCTAAGTCGCAGCACCCCATAGCGACGCGCGCGGCGGTGCCAGCGTGTTGACGGCGCGGCGGGCATCGATCTCTCGCGTCAGATCCTCGATCTCGCGCTTGGCGGCTGTTTCGCCGCGCTGGACAAGCTCTTCGGCCCGATGGAAGTCGAACAGGCCGATGCCGTGCAGGCGCGGCGTGATCATGGCATCCGGCGGATCGCCCGCCAGACGCGACCGCGCAATGCGGTCCTGCACGATATTGAGCGCGTCGACCAGAACGGTCGTGATGCCCGGCGCATCGTCACCCTGCCCGAAGATCTGCCGCTGCAGCAGGCGCCGCATGGCAATGCCATTCTTGCCCTTGACCGGTTCTGGCTCGATCTCCTCGGTCACGGCGCCCAGCGCCGTCTCGATATGCGTCGTGACAGCCGACCGGCTCGAAATGTCGAAGTTCAAGTTGACGGCAATGACGTAGCGCGCGCCCAGCGCACGGCAGACGGACACCGGAATGGGATTGACCAGCGCTCCATCGAACAGCCAGCGCCCGTCGATCTTTACCGGCTTGAAAACGCCGGGCAGCGCGTAGGACGCACGAACCGCATCAACCAGGCGCCCGCGCGACAGCCACACTTCGTGGCCCGAGCCGATCTCGGTCGCGACCGCGGTGAAGCGCGTTTCCAGGTCTTCGATATTGCAGCTGCCCAAATGGCGATCCAGCATCTCCACGAGACGCTGCCCGTTGATCAGGCCGGTGCCTTTGAAATTGAAATCGAGGTAGCCGAAGATCCGCCGCTTCGTCAGGCTGCGTGCGAACTCCTCAACGTCGTCCAGCCGGCCTGCAGCATAACAGCCGCCAACCACCGCACCGATCGACGTGCCCGCAATGATGTCCGGCTTGATCCCGGCTTTTTCCAGAGCCCGCAGCACGCCGATGTGTGCCCAGCCCCGGGCCGCGCCGCCACCCAACGCCAGCCCGATTTTCCCCATCGACATCGTTCGTCTCCGCGTGAGCCACCGGCGGCAAGCTGCGATAATAACGGTGAAACTTCACCGTGGTTCCGCGCTTCAGCCCTGGCGGACAGCCGTCTCTATATTTAATGGAGAGTACAGATTCGGAATTAAAGTCTTCCTACTACATTTGATCGTCAGCTGGCAGATGGCAGGTATGCGAAAGCTTAATTCCTCGATTTCGTGCTACTACCTTTGCTGCGATGCATCGAAGGTCAGGTCGCCAGACGCACCATCACCCAGGCCCACCGAACGGTAAAAGCAGCTTCGCGCACCGGTGTGGCAGGCGACACCCTGGCCCGCGACCCGGACCTTCAGCCAAAGCACGTCTTGGTCGCAATCGACCCGCAGATCCTCGACACCCAGCGTGTTGCCGCTTTCTTCGCCTTTGCGCCACAGCTTGCCCCGCGACCGCGACCAAAAATGCGCAACGCGCGTGTCGATCGTGGCCGCCAGCGCATCTGCGTTCATATAGGCGAACATGAGGACTTCACCCGACAGGGCATCCGTAACGATGGCCCCGATCAGCCCTTCAGCGTCGAAGCGCGGGCTAAATGTCCTCCCGCCTTCGACTTCGTCGGCCGATCCGCCTTTTGGAAACCGCGGATTTGCTGGGCTTGTCATGCTGGCCTCTCACCAAAGCGCCAAAAATGCCAGCCCGGGGGTCTCCCAAGTTGACGGCAATCGCGCCTATATATAGGGCTCCAATCGCGCCGGCCAGCTACGGCCGACAAAGGCCGCGACCCTACGGAGACGCATGGCTGATCTCGACGACGTCTATAACCTGAGAATTCTGGAGCTCGCCTCCGATATCCCCTGCTCCGATCGCCTGGCGCAACCGGATGCGACGGCGTCTGCCCGCTCGAAGCTCTGCGGCTCCACCATCGCTGTCGACCTGAATGTCGCCGGCGAGCGCATCTCGGGCTTTGGCCAGGATGTGAAGGCCTGCCTTCTTGGCCAGGCGGCGGCCGCCATCGTCGGCCGCGAAATTGTCGGCACCACCTTTGAAGAGTTCCACGACGTGGGCACGGCCATGCGCGCCATGCTCAAAAATGGCGGGCCACCGCCGGCAGGCCGTTGGGCCGACCTCGCTCTCCTGCAGCCGGTGAAGGACTATCCGCATCGCCACGCCTCGACGCTGCTGGTCTTCGAAGCGGTGGACAAAGCCCTGTCGGAGATCGGTGGCAGCCAATCGGCAGCCGCTGCAGCGTCGCGATGAACCTCGCTGCAACCCTGCTGAAGCTGCCGGTCCACGTCTACCGCTGGACGTTGAAGCCACTCATCGGCATGGAATGCAGGCATCTGCCGACCTGCTCGGAGTATTCACTCCAGGCCATCGACGCAAACGGCGCGTGGCGCGGGTTCTGGCTCACGCTTTCGCGCGTATGCCGCTGCCATCCCTATGGCTCGGCGGGATATGATCCCGCACCCGACATTCGCAACGACCATCACCCGCTCGCGCCCTGGCGCTACGGACGCTGGACCGGCCGGCACATTGTGGATGCCGCGAAGGGCTAAGCTGGGCGCGGCGTCTGACGCAGCACAACTCGCGCGGCCGCCTCGCTGGGACTATCGCCCGCACTGGCCATGATGTCCGGTATCTTCGCCAAGCCTTCAAGCTGCGCTACACGCTCGGGCGTGTCTTCGAGCAGCAGCGCCAATGCAGTGGCGAGGGTCTCCGGGGTGCAATCCTCCTGCAGCAATTCCGGATAGATGTTTTCCCCGGCCACAAGGTTCGTCAGCACGACGGACGGAACCTTGATCAGAAAGCGCATTGCAGCCACCACCACGTCAGCCCGATAGGCCACGACGGCCGGCGTGCCCGCAAGGCCCAGTTCAAGCGTCACAGTGCCGGATGCAGCCAGCGCCACGCGCGCCAGACGGAATGCAGCAAACTTGTCGGCCTCGCCGTTGACGATATGCGGCACGATCGGCCAGGCCCGCGCCTTCTCCTCGATCAATGCACGCATGGAGGTTACGGCCGGCAACACGACTTCGAACGCATGGCCGCGCAAGCGCAGTCGCTCCAGCGCTTCGCCGAAAGGCTGCATCAGCCGTTCGATCTCAGAGCGCCTGCTGCCCGGAAGCACGACGATGACAGGCTTGCCCGCGATCCGCAGACGCTCCGCCAGTTCGGCGCTGTCGGCGGATTTGATGACATCAAGCCGCTCGATCAGCGGATGGCCGACGTACGTGCACGGCGGGCCGCCAAGCTGCTCGTGGGCGGCCGGCTCGAACGGAAGCAGCGCCATGACGTGATCGACGTAGGGCCGCATCGCCCGCGCCCGCCACGGCCGCCACGCCCAGACGCTGGGGCTGACGTAGTTGATGATCGGCAGCTGCGGCGCGCGTTTGCGCACACGCCTGGCGATGGCATGGGTAAACTCAGGACTATCGATGATCACCAGCACATCCGGCTTTGCCGCGACACAGGCATCGACCGCCTCGTGCACCCGGCGAATGATGACCGGAAGCCGGCGCAGGATCGCCAGAGGCCCCATCACCGCAACCTCATCCAGCGGAAACAGCGAGCGGAAGCCTTGCGCCTGCATCTCTTCTCCGCCCACGCCCGAGAACGCGACGTTGCCGCCCGTGGCGGTCTTCAGCGCACCAATCAGCTTGGCACCCAGGGCATCACCGGAATGCTCCCCGGCGATCAGCACGACACGCAGCGGACGGTTGGCAGTAGCCCACGTCATGCGCGAGCCTCCCTCACCTCGTCAGCCGCGGCCAACGTCAATCCTGTCTCGGCCGCGCGTTCCCGGGCTTCCGGGCTCACAGGACCCGCCGCGGCAAGCCCGCGCAATCCCGCCGCAACGGCGAGATCCACGTGTTTCGCTTCAATCCCTTGCCCATCACCAAGCACGGCAAATCCCGATCGCTTCTTCGTGTGCTGGCTGCCCCACTGGCGCAACCCGCCGACCCGCTGCAGCACGGCGTCTATGCCTTCGCCACTCTCGATCGCCAGCACATACTTGCGCGCCACGACAACACTACGACTGGCGACAAAAGGCTGCAGCGCGCGCAGGATCGCGGCACCACGTGCGATGTCCTCGCCGTCACCGGACGCCTTGTCCTTGGCGCGAGCGGCAACCTGACCTGATGCAGCCTGGCCGTCGCTCACGCCGGCCACGAACAGCCCCTCCTGTTCCGCCCGCGCCACGACATCCTCCCGCTGGGTGATCAGCACCTGCCCGGCCAGCACCGCAATTCCTGCCAGTCCCGCGCGCGCGCTATTGCTCACGGTATCGGGGCCGATCACCGGCATGTCGACCCGCATGTCCTGCTGCGGCTTGGGACGCTTGACGAGAACGCCCCGCGCGCCGGACGCCGTGGGCGCAACGCGGCTCAACATCCGGTCGGTACCCTCCGCGCCCTCGATCGCGACGATCGCACCCGATCGCACGACCACGCTCTGCCCAACATCGAACGCGCCGAGCAGGCGGACGATTGCCAAACCCTTGGCGATGTCGAACTCGTCGTCAGCACTTGGCGATCGCGTGCCGATTGCACCGGCACCGATTGCCAGTCCTGGCGCCACGTCGGCGGGGCCAATGACCGTCAGCCCGTGCCCCTCGAAAAAGCGGATGACACCACGTAGCACGCCATCGTCGCCGCCTGATGCCATGATGCGCAAGATCGAAGGGATGGCCCGCACCAGGCCGAAATCCGGCTTCAGCTTCGTCATGTCCGGCCGGGTGACGCGCCCCACGATCACGAGATGGGTACAGCCGTTTTCCCGGAAGGCCCGCGTCATGCGGCCGATCTGGCCCCAGTTGACGCGCGTGACCGGCAGACCGGCAAAAGCTGCGTCGACTTCGCCGTCTATACCGACGACATGCACCGGCCAGCCGCGCGCGACTGCCGCCTCAGCGATCTCTTCGGGAACGCGTCCGCCTCCAGCCAGGAGGCCAAGGCGAACGACGGGGCCGGTGGTCATTCCTCTGGCGCAGCGCGTGGCGTACAAAGCGATCGCTTGCCACCGGCGCGAATGAATTCGACGATCTCGACGACGATCGGATGCCCCGAGAATTCCGCCGAAACGTCCGTGACGCGTTCCGCGATTGTGCCTTCAGCA
This sequence comes from uncultured Pseudomonadota bacterium, assembly GCA_963846845.1. GTDB lineage: Bacteria > Pseudomonadota > Alphaproteobacteria > Rhizobiales > Hyphomicrobiaceae > JAKAXS01. The sequence continues at coordinate 208,706 of CAWJXQ010000004.1, forward strand.
GCAAACATCAGGCGGTAGGCACGGCGCAGATCGTGAATGTCGCTGCGCGAAAAACCACGCCGCTGCAGGCCGACGATGTTGAGACCGGACAGATGCGCGCGATTGCCGAGCGCCATACCGTACGGAATGAGATCCTGCTCCAGGCCAGACATGCCGCCGAGAAATGCGTGATTGCCGACGCGCGCAAACTGGATGACGGCCGCGCCGCCGCCGATGATGACGAAATCGCCGACCGTCACATGGCCAGCGAGCATGACGTTGTTGGACAGAATGACGTTGCTGCCGACCACGCAGTCGTGGCCGACGTGCGAGTTCGCCAGGAACGCGCAGTTATCGCCGACGACCGTCTTGGATCCCCCGCCCTCGGTGCCGGGATTCATCGTGACGCCTTCGCGGATGAGGCAGTTGCTGCCGATCGTCAGCGTCGAGGCTTCACCCTTGAACTTCAGATCCTGCGGCTGGTGCCCGATGGAAGCGAAGGGAAAGATGCGCGAGCCGGCCCCGATCGTGGTGTGGCCCGCAACAACCGCGTGGCTGATGATCTCGACGCCGTCGCCAAGGACGACCTCGCGCCCGACCATCGCGTAAGGGCCGATCTTGACGCCGTCGCCGAGCGTCGCTCCATCTTCAACGATGGCCGTGGAGTGGATCTGGCGTTCAGCCATTCGCTTGTGCCGCCAGCGCGCGCGCTTCGTTGGAATCTGCAAGCATGGCGCTGATTTCCGCCTCTGCCACCACCGAGCCGTCGACGCGCGCCTCGCCGAAGAAACGCCACACGCGGCCGCGCGAGCGGATCTTGCGAATGTGATAGTGCAGCTGGTCGCCCGGCAGCACCGGCTTGCGGAACTTGGCCTTGTCGATGCCCATGAAGTACACGAGGTCGGCGCGATAGTTCTCACCGAGATTGCTGACGCACAGCGCACCTGCGGTCTGCGCGATACCCTCGATGATGAGCACACCGGGCATCACCGGAAACGCGGGGAAATGGCCCTGGAAGAATGGCTCGTTGATCGTCACGTTCTTCAAGCCAACGCAGGTCTCGTCGCCGTCCATGTCATAGATGCGATCGACCATCAAAAATGGATATCGGTGCGGTAGCAATTCCAGCACCCGTAAAATGTCGGCCGTCCCAAGCTTTGTCTTTGCTGTCGTCTTGTCGCTCATCGATTTACCTTTATCGCGCGGTGTGCCGAAGGCTGAACGCTTTCTGAGGGCCACGCAAACTACTCCGTTATGAACTCAAATCGGGCTCGTCCGCCGCGCCCTTACGTGACGAAAGCCGCGTCAGGGTTGCGATCTCACGAGCCCACTGCTTTAGCGGACGCGCCGGTGTGCCACCCACGCGTGCGCCGGGCGGCACTTCGTCTTTGGCATGCGAGCCGCCGGCGATTTGCGCACCGGCACCCACCTTGATGTGCCCGACGCAGCCAGACTGGCCGCCCATCACCACGAAATCGCCGAGTTCGGTCGAGCCAGAGATGCCGACCTGCGCAACGATCACGCAATGACGTCCGAGTACGACGTTGTGCCCGATCTGCACCAAATTATCAATTTTGGAGCCTTCCCCGATGATCGTATCCTTAAGGGCCCCCCGGTCGATCGTTGAGTTGGCGCCTATTTCCACGTCGTCCTGAATGATGACCCGGCCGATCTGCGGCACTTTGAGGTGCCCTTCGCGGCCCATGGCAAAGCCAAAGCCGTCCTGTCCGATCCGGGCACCCGAATGAATAATTACGCGGTCGCCGATGAGGGCATGCGTTACGGTCGCCAGCGGGCCCACATAGCCGCCACGGCCAATGCACACCCGGTAGCCGATGACCGCGCCCGCCGCAATGCGGGTGCCCCGCCCGATGCGCGCACCCGGCCCCGATGATGGCCCCAGGCTCCACCTCGGCGCCCTCTTCCAGCACGGCCGTCGGATCGATGGCAGGCGAACCGGGCTCGGCAGCCTTCACCCGCATACCTTCGGGATAGAACAGCGCTAGAGCCTTAGCAAAACCCAGATATGGCGCCTTGGTGCGCAGAGCCATCGTCCCCTTCGGAACGCGATCCGCCAGCGCCGGCACGATCAGGCAGGCACCGGCCCGCGCACGTTCGAGCAGCGGCAGGTATTTGCGGTTGTCGACGAACGACAGCTCGTCAGGCGCAGCTTCTGCCAACGGCGTGACATTGCTCAGCCGCAGCGAAGCATCGGCGCCTGCGGGCAGTTCGGCCCCCGTGGCCCGCGCGATCTCGGCCACGGTGAACGGCCCGGCCTTCGCGAAGAACCCAGGATGCTCCATCGCCCGCCACTCTACTGTGTTGGTGTTGGCCCAAATCTAAAGCGCTTCCGCACAAAGTGTGAAGCGGTTATCCGAAAAGAAGCAAGACAATACAAGAAGCTAGAGTCCCCCTGCCAGTCGAAGGGAAGCAGGCAGGCTCTAGCGAGAAAATGCCCGCCGTCAAAGGAGGGGCCTCGTAGCATGGCAGGGCTCTGCTGGCAAACGAGAGCCGGGGCCTTTCGGGCCCCGGCGTCAGATCAGAACTTGGTGGAAGCACCGAACCGGAAGAACTGTTCCTCGTCGTACTTCTCTTTGGTAAGCGCCTTGGCAAAGTCCATGCGCAGCGGACCGACCGGCGAGTTCCAGAGAATACTGCCGCCGACCGACGAACGGACCGACGAGTCGTCCTCAAGCATGGAAGCGACGACCCTTACTGTTCGTGTCCTTTCCACTGAGCGACTTGGCGAGATCGTTGGCACCGAACAGCGAACCAGCATCCGCGAAGACCGCGCCACCGAGGCCGATTTCGTCCGGAATGAACGGGAACGGGAAGCGTACTTCAGCCGTCGTTGCCCAGTACGTCTGACCACCAACGGAGTCGCCGGTTATCGTATCACGAGGACCGAAGCCACCACGATCGAAGCCGCGAATCGTTTCACCGCCACGGAAGTAGAGGTCGTTCAGGCGGATGTCCTCGTCACCCCAGCCCTCGATGTGACCGGCAATCGCACGACCGACGAACGTGATCTTTTCGGTAATCGGATAGTAGCCGCGCGCCTCAGCCGAGAGACGGCCATACTGCACGTCACCACCGAGGCCTGCAAACTCACCGCCAACCTGCAGGTAATAGCCGCTGGTCGGATTCTTCGGATGATTACGCTTGTCGTACGTTAGCGTCGAGTTCGCCGCCGAGGTAATCGTCTGGTCGCCGTTACGGATCGATCTCTTCTTCGACCAGCGCGTTGACGTTGCGGCCGTTCGTGTCGATCTCGATCGAGCTGACGTCGAGGCCATAGCCCGTCTGCATCCACAGGTTCTCAGACAGCGGGAAGCCGAGGCGAACACCACCGCCGGTACGGCGGCTGCTGAAGCCAGACTCTTCCGACTGGTCGATTTCCTTGTGGAACAGGTCGAAGCCAGCCGACATGTTGTAGTCGAGGAAGCGTGGCTCGGTGAAGCTCAGGTCCACCTGCAGACGCTCGAACGAACCGGCAAACTTCAGGCGCAGGAACTGGCCGTTACCCAGCAAGTTGCGTTCCGTGATCGAGACGTCGCCGATGACGCCTTCCGATGTCGAGTAACCGGCACCGAACGACAGCTCACCCGTGGACTGCTCGACAAGCTCGACGTCGAGAACGACGCGGTCTTCCGCTGAACCCGGGCGGCGCTTGACTTCGACGCTCTTGAAGAAGCCGAGGCCCGAAAGCCGCTTCTTGGCGCGATCGACCAGCATCGGATTGAAAGCGTCGCCTTCAGCCAACCGGAACTCGCGGCGGATGACGTAATCCTTGGTCCGTTCGTTGCCGCTGACGTTGATGCGCTCGATGTAAATCCGCGGACCTTCATCAACAGCGTAGACGACGCCAATCGTGCGCGACGTCGGGTCTGGCGTTGCTCTCGGACGGACGCGGGCAAAGGCGAAGCCCTGCTCGGCTGCAGCCAGCGTCAGCTTCTCGACCGTCTTGTCGACGTCGGCAGCGTTATAGATGTCGCCCTGCTCGGTCAGAATTTCTGCGTTCAGACCTTGGCCGTTGAGGCCCTGCAGCGAGTTCTCGACTGCGATGGCGCCGAAGTTGTAGCGCTGACCTTCTTCGATCGCGAAGTTGACGAAAAAGCCCGAACCGTCTGCATCGAGCTCAGCGTTGGCAGCGACGACCGTCGCGTCTGCATAGCCGTTCTTGAGATAGTACTGACGCAGCAACTCGCGATCGAGCGACATACGATCGGGATCGTAGATGCTGGTGCCCTTGAGGAAGTCGAACCAGCCCGATTGCGTCGTCGAAATGATGTCGCGAAGCTGGCTGTCGGAAAACGCGTAGTTGCCGGTAAAGGTGATGCCCTTCACCTTGGTCGCGCCGCCTTCCGTGATTTCAAACACGAGGTTGACGCGGTTCTGCTCGATCTCGATCACCTTCGGCTCGACCGAGGCGGCAAACCGGCCCTGGCGGCGATAGACGTCGAGAATGCGCTGCACGTCGGCCTGCACGCGAGCCCGCGTGAAAACGGAGCGCTCTTTGGTTTGCACTTCGGTGCGAAGCGTGTCGGATTCGACTTCCGAGTTACCTTCGAAAGCGACCTGGTTGACGACCGGGTTCTCGACGACGCGGATGATCACCGTGCCGCCATCGCGGTCGATGTTGACGTCGGAAAACAGGCCGGTGCCGTAAAGCGCCTTCAGCGAGCCATCGACCTTGCCGCCATCATAGGCGTCGCCAACGTTGAACTGGAGGTAGGAGCGAACGGTTTCTGGTTCGACGCGGCGATTGCCTTCCACCTGGATGTCGCGAACGACCCCTTGGGCAAGCGCTGCGCGGTCGAAGACCGTGGCGTCAAACACAGTGGCCGCGGGGACAAACGTGGCGATAAGCGCGAGAACGCGCCAGCCCCCCAACGACATGATCCGAAATTGCGACATCCGCGGATCTGTCCTCATTTTTTGGCCGATCCCCCTATCGAAGCGTCCCAAGTGTTCGGCATGAGCTTGGGTCGCCTACTGAGCAATCAAGACCTACCGCCGCAGCTTTTTAGGGCCGCGAATCTCCCCCGGTAGACCTTGCACACCTTGATGCTTTTAACGATTCAGGCGCAGCCCTGGAAGTGGCAAGATTACGCCACCGCTCAGCTTTTTTTAGCCTGCGGAAAACCAGCCGCGAATCACGGGTAAATCGTTGAAAGTCGCGAAGATCATCAACATCAGCACGACGGCAAACCCGATGCGGAAACCGATCTCCTGCGCGCCTTCACTCAGCGGCTTACGGCGTACTGCTTCGATCGCGTAAAATAGCAAATGACCACCGTCCAATAACGGGATCGGAAACAGGTTGATCAACCCCACGCTGACCGAGATGAATCCGATCAGGTAAACGAGGTCGATCACGGACTTGTCTGCCACTTTCGCGGCAAGGTCGCCTATCCGGGCCGGGCCACCCAGCTGGTCGGCCTTCTGCCGGCCGCCGATCACGTCTCCTAAGTACCCAAGCGTGCTCGTGATTATGAACTTCGTCTGGTCGACGCCGAGGCTCAGTGCCTCGATCGGCCCAGGCTGGTACAGCTTCACCGAGGCGGCATTGTCCGATCGCCGGATGCCGATGACGACCGTAGACATCGTCTGGTTGCCGACCGTCTGCTCTTTCAACTCCGGGATCGCCGTCAGTTCGACCTCGCCGGAGGCACGCTGAACCTTGAATGCCAGAGGCCGGCCAACGTGCGTCGAGACGATTTTCTGTACGTCTTCAAAGGATTTGATGGCCGTGCCGTCGACGCTGACAATCAGGTCGTCAGCGGCAAAGCCGGCACGGGCGGCGGGGGTATCTGGCAAAACATTGGCGATCCGCGCTTCTGTCGAGCGCACGCCAAATAACCCGAACCACAGCGCGAAGATGACGATCGCCAGGATGAAGTTGGCGATAGGCCCAGCCGCGACGACGGCTGCCCGCTTCCAAACGGGCTTGGCGTGGAACGAGCCGGCCCGTTCGGCGGGCGTCATTGAATTGATGGCCTCACGCGACGGAACGCTGGCGGCATTCTCGTCGTCCATGAACTTCACGTAGCCGCCGAGCGGGATCCAGGCGAGGCGCCAGCGCGTCCCCTGCTTGTCGTTGAACCCCCAGATTTCCTTGCCGAAACCGATAGAGAACGTGCGCACCGCAACCCCGCACCAACGGGCGACCAGGAAGTGCCCCAGCTCGTGGATGAAGACGACGACGGTCAAGACGACGAGAAACGGCAAGACCTTGGTGAAGGGCAGCATCAAGAACTGCAGAACGTCGTTCGCCATTTCCGTTAGGATCCTTTGCGCCAAAACTCGGCCGCGGTTTCGCGGCGCTGATACGGTTCAACCGTTGGCAATATGGGGCTGAAGCAATGATTGCGCCAGTTTGCGCGATTCGCTGTCAGCTGCCAGTACATCGTCAAGCGACCGCAGCGGCCTGATCATACCACGGACGTCGGCTGCCTCAATGGTTGCAGCTACTTTTGCGGCAATATCCAGGAAGCCTATACGTTTGTCCAGGAAAGCCTCGACGGCAATTTCATTGGCGGCGTTCAGCACGCAAGGCGCCGAACCGCCACGCACCAGAGCCTCGCGGGCAACCCGGAGCGCCGGAAACCGCACCTCGTCGGGCGCTTCGAACGTCAACGTCGCCAGCTTGACCAGGTCCAGGCGAGCCACCGGCGTTGCCATGCGATCCGGCCATGACAAGGCATAGGAAATCGGCGACCGCATATCGGGAGGCCCGAGCTGGGCGAGCACCGAACCATCCGTGTAAAACACCAGGCAATGCACGACGGACTGCGGGTGCACGACGATTTCCAGCTGCTCTGCCGTGACGGGGAACAGATGGAAGGCCTCGATGATTTCGAGGCCCTTGTTCATCATCGTGGCGCTGTCGATCGAAATCTTGCGCCCCATCGACCAGTTCGGATGACGTAGCGCTTCTTCAGGTGCAGCACGCGACAACCGGTCGTGATCCCACGTCCGGAATGGACCACCCGAAGCCGTAAGAACGATGCGCTCGAGCGCCTTGCGATCCGAACCCGCCAGCGCCTGGAACGCAGCGGAATGTTCGCTGTCGACGGGAATGAGTTCCGCACCGGAGCGCTCGATCTCTCCGAGGAACACGTCGCCGGCGGAAACGAGACATTCTTTGTTGGCGAGGGCGACGCGCCGGCCCTGGCGAGCTGCGGCAAACGTCGGCGCCAGGCCTGCCGCGCCCACGATCGAAGCCATGACGCAGTCGGCTGGCTCCTCGGCCGCCTCGATGAGTGCCTGCGGTCCGCATCCAACGCGGATGCCGGTCCCTGAGAGGAGATCACGAAGCACGCCGTATTGTTCGGCATCACCAATAACAGCCGTTTTGGCGCTGTGCCGGATCGCCAGCTCGGCCAGACGCGGCGCGTTGCGGCAGGCAGACAGCGCCACGACGTCGAACCGCTCGGGATTGCGGCCAACGAGGTCCAGCGTGCTGTCCCCGATCGATCCGGTTGCCCCCAGCACCGTCAACCGCTGTGGCGCAACGCTATTGGCGATGCGGCCTGTCGGCGCTTGCGGTTGAGGGCTGGCGATCACTAACGTCTCCTGCAGGGTCAACGCCAGTAGAGCAGCAACTCGGCCGGAGCCGAGGGATTGAGAAACAGTGCGGCAAGCCCGGCGGCACCGGCGGCCGCAGCTAAGCCGTCCATTCTATCCATAAACCCGCCGTGGCCGGGAATGAGATTGCTCGCGTCCTTGACGCCGAATGCACGCTTCAGGCTCGACTCCAGCAAGTCACCCGCTTGCGAAATGAGCCCCAGGAATACGGCATCGACGGCCAATCGTCCCGGGGGAATGTCGACGACCCATCCGAATATTGCAGCCGCGATCGCAGCGGCGGAGACGCCGCCGATCAGCCCGGACCACGTCTTGTTCGGAGAAAGGCGCGGCACCAGCTTCGGCCCGCCGATCAAACGCCCGCTGAAAAAGGCGAACGTGTCCGTCGTGGCCACGATAATGATCAGCAGCACGATCGCAACGATCCCGAGCGGAGCGTCGGCATGAATCCAGATCAGCGCGACGGCGGGCAAGCCGGTGTAGAGCACACCGAGAGCCGATAGCATCGGGCGTTGACCAAATAGCAGCGCAAAGACCAGGAACGTGCCGACGAGCAACGCCGCCAAGCCCAGTGCGGCCGCGTGGAAAATCGTGAGCACGCCCGCGAGCGCTACGGCCGTGACGTGCACGACCATCGGCGCGTCGGGTTCCATCGAGCGGACGACGCGCCCCCACTCCCAGCTCATCAGCGCGGCAACCACAGTGACGACGGCGCCAAAAGCGTAAGGGCCGCCTGACAACGCTCCCAGTGCCACCAGCACGAGGACAGCCCCGGAAGCCAGTCGTACCTTAAGGTCAGCCAAACGGCCAGCGGGGCGGCCTGCCGGCACAATGCGTGGTTCCACTGGCGGTGGCAGCTCATCCGGCATGATCTGGCTCATGCGCTCGTTCGCTGCGACAGCCCGCCAAACCGGCGTGTGCGGCGGCGGAACTCGCCGATCGCACTATCGAGCAGTTCGCGGCCGAAGTCGGGCCAATAAGAGTTGACGAACACGAGCTCGGCGTAAGCCGCCTGCCACAGCAGGAAGTTCGACAAACGCATCTCGCCACTGGTGCGGATGAGAAGATCGGGATCGGGAATGCCGTGCGTATCGAGCGCCGCATCCAGGCGTTCCGGCGTGATTTCCGCCGGCTGCATGCGGCCGGCCGCCACCTCTTCAGCCAGACGCTTCGCAGCCTTCGCGATCTCGATGCGCGAGCCGTAGTTGAACGCGATGACCAGCGTCAGCGCCGTATTGTCCCGCGTCAGCTCAACGGCCTCGTCGATCATTTTCATCATCTTCGCGTCGACGCGGTCGCGCTCGCCGATGATGCGAATGCGCACGTTGCTCTGATGCAGCTCGGCCAGGTCACGGCGAATGAAGCGCCGCATCAGACCCATCAGGTCATCGATTTCCTCAGGCGGGCGCGCCCAGTTCTCCGACGAGAAGCTGTAGATCGTCAGATACGGAATTCCCAGGTCGGTCGCAGCCCTCACCGTGCGGCGCACGGCATCGACACCGGAGCGATGACCTATGGCACGAGGCAGCCCACGCTCCGCCGCCCAACGTCCATTGCCATCCATGATGATGGCGACGTGCTGCGGCATCGGCGCGGCGGGATCGTCGGATGCGGCGTGTGGATCTTCGAGCAATGCAGGCGGCTTTCGCTGAAAAGGTGCACCTACAGGAACCTAACCCGAAGATACCTTCAAGAGCCTTTCGATCAGACCTTTTGAATTTCAACTTCCTTCGCGGCCAGCGCCGCGTCGATCTCTTTGATGATTTTGTCCGTCAGTTCCTGCACTTTGGTGGAATTCTTGTGCTGCTCGTCCTCGCTCATGTGCGAGTCCTTTTCGAGCTTCTTCAGCGTTTCCATGCCTTCACGGCGCACGTTCCGGACAGCAACGCGGGTATGTTCGGCATATTTGTGCGCAAGCTTGACGAATTCCTGGCGCCGTTCCGCCGTGAGCGTCGGGATCGGCAGGCGGATCAGCGAGCCGTCGATGATTGGGTTAATGCCCAGGTTCGCCTCGCGGATCGCCTTTTCGACGGCCTGGACGTTTGACTTGTCCCAAACCTGCACCGACAGCGTCCGCGGCTCGGGCGTGCTGACCGTCGCCACCTGATTGAGCGGCATCCGCGCGCCATAGACCGTCACCGTCACCGGATCGAGCAGATGCGTCGAGGCGCGCCCTGTCCGCAGGCCGGAGAATTCCCGCTTCAGCCCCTCGAACGAAGTCCGCATGCGGCTTTCAAGTTCGTTCACGTCAAATGTTGCAGCTGCCATCGTGGCCTCCCGCTTTCATTGTTGTTGAGCCGGCTCCGGCTTGTCTTCGGTTCTTGTTCTGTCGTGCTTCTTTCGAAAAACCGCTTCACACTTTTCCGGAAGCACTTCTGGGCAGCCCATTCGTTACGCGCCGGTGCGCCGCTCTTCGATTACCGTGGCTCGCGCTTCACCGCGCAAGACCTTGAGGAGATTGCCTTCCTCCTTGATGGAGAAGACAATTACCGGAAGTCGATTGTCGCGGGCAAGGGCGATCGCAGCCCCGTCCATCACCTTCAGGTCGCGCGCCAGCACATCGGCGTAGCTCAGCCGGTCGTAGCGCTCGGCTGAAGGATCTTTTTTCGGGTCGGCCGAGTAGACGCCGTCGACCTGCGTCGCCTTGGCAACCGCATCGCAATCCATCTCGATGGCACGCAGCGTTGCAGCGGTATCCGTGGTGAAAAACGGGTTGCCGGTGCCAGCGGCAAACACGACGACACGCCCCTTGTTCAGGTGGTGCAGCGCCTTCGGCCGCACGTAGGATTCGCAGACCGTCGGCATCGGGATAGCCGACAAGACGCGCGCCTCGCATTTGGCATGACTGAGCGCATTCTGGAACGCCAGCGCATTCATCACCGTAGCCAGCATGCCCATGTAATCACCAGTGGCCCGGTCCATGCCCTTGGCGGCACCCGCCAGGCCACGGAAGATATTGCCGCCGCCAACGACGACCGAGATCTGGCATCCGGCAGCGGACGCTGCAGCGACATCGCGCGCCAGCCGGTCCACGACCTGCATGTCCAGCCCGAAGCTGCCTTCGCCCATCAGCGCTTCGCCGGAGAGCTTCACCAGCAGCCGCTTGTATTTGAGACCCGCCGTCATGTCCGCCTCCGCATTCGCCTGTCGCGCGCCTCGCGACGGCCACCGCCGCACCCATTCACCGTTGCGCCATGCTCTTACACGCCTTCGCGGCCCCGATCACCCCTTCTGCTCACTGCGCCGGGCCATCGGCACGCAATCGGCATCGCTAATGATCAGGCGTTTCGTTCGCTCGCACGAAGGCGTTGGCTTGTTCGGGATCGAGAGGCCGGATCTCATAGAACAGGCCCAGCGGCATGCAAGGGTTCTGCGACGCCAACCGCGCCGCCTCTTCGAGGTTGCCCGCCACGATGATCCAATAGCCGCCGATCAATTCCTTGGTCTCGCCGTACGGACCGTCGGTCACCACGCCCTGGCGCGAAACCGTCGCCCCTTCGCGCTTCAACCGTGAGCCGCCGCGCATCCGGCCGGCCGCGATATGCCCTTCGATCCAGGGGTAGAAGGTATCGATCGCCGCCTGGATCGTTTCCGGTGACGCGTCCCTGTCCCACTGCCCGCGTGAGATCACCAGGAACTCGGATGTTTCGCGTTCTGTCATCGTCGGCTCCCTGCACAGATTGTTCGGCCGCCAAGCCAGAACAGACGCACCTCACGCCGCCAAACAAGCAAAAAGGCGATGCGGCTCGTGGGAGCTGCATCGCCTTTTCCATTGCACCAGCCTCCCAGATCAACGGGCGGCGGCAGCAGCCGTCTTGGCGACTTCTGCTGCGAAATCTTCCGTCTTCTTCTCGATGCCTTCGCCCAGCGCATAGCGCAGGAATCCAGCGACCTTGATGGCCGAACCCGCCACCTTCTCCGCGTCCTTGACAGCCTGCGCCACCGTCTTCGACGGGTCGTGGATGTAGGACTGCTCGAGCAGCGTGTATTCCTTGGCGTAGCTCTTCATTCCGCTGTCGATGATCTTGTCGATCACGCCGGCGGGCTTGCCCTGGTTCTTGTCGCGCAGGATCGCCTTCTCGCGCTCCAACGTGTCGGCGGGAACACCGGCGAGATCGAGGGCGAGCGGGCTGGTCGCGGCGATGTGCATCGCCAGCTGGCGGCCGAACTCGAACAGCGAGGGCTCATCGCCGGCACTTTCGAGCGCAACCAGCGTGCCGATTTTGCCCAGGCCGTCCTGCACCTTGCCGTGTACGTAGTCGGCGACGACACCTTCCTTGACCGTGAGCGCGCCGGTCCGGCGAACGCCCATGTTTTCGCCGATCGTGGCGACGGCTTCCTTGACGTGCTCTTCGACCGTTTCCTTGCCGCCCGAGTAAGGGGCAGAGAGCAGCTTGGCGAGGTCACCGTTGGACTTCAGCGCGAGGTCGGTGATGGTGGTCACCATCTCCTGGAACTGGGCGTTACGGGCAACGAAGTCCGTTTCCGAGTTCACTTCGACGACGGCGCCCTGGCGGCCCTTGGCAACGAGGCCAACGAGGCCCTGCGCAGCAATGCGGTCAGCCTTGCCGGCAGCCTTCGACAGGCCCTTCTTGCGCAGCCAGTCGACAGCGGCTTCGATATCGCCGTTGCTCTCTTTCAGCGCGTTCTTGCAATCCATCATGCCTGCGCCGGTCTTGTCGCGCAGCTCTTTGACCATCGATGCGGTAATGTCTGCCATGGGTGTACCCATTGGTTGGCGGAGGCCCCGATGGACCTCCGCGACTAAAAGATAAACGAAGTGCGCGGCGCGGTCTTAGACGGCCGCGGCGGCAACGAACTTCTTGGCCTGTGCCACCCAGTCGTCCTTGGCAATCTGCCCCTTGAGGCGCAGCTTGCGGTCCAAGGCGGCAACCGTGTCGGCATCGAAGTCGGCAATCTGCCAGTAGTGGTAGACGCCGGCGTCGTTGAGGCGCAGTTCCAGCTTCGGATTGATGCCGGTGATGCGCTTCAGGTCGTCGGCTTCGCCACGCGCGCCTTCGATGCCCACGAATTCTGGCAGGTTCTCGGCCGGCGGGGCTTCAGACGCACCGACGTCGACGCCCTGCGCACCCTGGCTGCGTTCCAGGCCGTCGAGCGCGGCGCGCGCGACGAGATCGCAATAGAGCGTGATGGCGCGGCCGGCGTCGTCGTTGCCGGGAACCGGGAAGTCGATGCCGTCCGGATCGCAGTTCGTGTCGACGATGGCGACGATCGGGATACCCAGCTTGCGGGCTTCCAGGATGGCGATGCTTTCCTTGTTCGTGTCGATCACGAACAGCAGGTCAGGCACGCCGCCCATTTCCTTGATGCCACCGAGCGCCATGTTGAGCTTGTCGCGCTCGCGCTGAACGTTCAGCACTTCCTTCTTCGTGCGGCCCTGCGGATCGGCAAGGATCTCGTCGAGCTGGCGCAGGCGGCGGATCGACTGCGAAATGGTCTTCCAGTTGGTCAGCGTGCCGCCGAGCCAGCGGTGGTTGATGAAGTACTGCGCGCAGCGCTTGGCAGCGTCTGCGATGGCATCCGAAGCCTGGCGCTTGGTTGCCACGAACAGCACGCGGCCGCCGCCGGCGACGGTGTCGGAGACCTTGACGAGCGCTTGATGCAGCAGCGGCGTCGTCTGCGTCAGGTCGACGATGTGGATGTTGTTGCGGGCGCCGTAGATGAACGGCTGCATCTTGGGATTCCAGCGATGCGACTGGTGACCGAAGTGAACGCCGGCTTCCAATAGCTGGCGCATCTGAAACGCGGGAAGCGTCATGAGGTGTAGATCCTTTTCCGGTTAATCCTCCGCGAACCTTGAGAAGATTGGCCTTTCGGCCATCCACCGGAGCACGTGACGGGGCTTTTAATCCGCCATGCGCATGGGTTCGCGTGTGAGATGAGCGGGCTTATAGGGGGATTTCAGAGGCTTGGCAACCCGCAGGGGCGCGATATCAAGCCGGCGGCAAGCACGGACCCAAGACGCTTCCGCGCGAGGGCCGGCAGAATGGCGATCACGGCTTGCCCGCCGCCACCCCAGTCCTGCAGCTCTTCCACGCTGTTCTCCGGCAGGCCGATGCAGCCGCCCGTGCCGGCGCTGTCATCGTTCCAGACGTGCAGGAAAATGCAGGATCCCGTACGGTTGTCCCGATCGGTCGGCATGTCGATGACGATGCCCCGGCGATACGTTGGAATAGACCGCATCTCCTCGGCGTGCGTGCCCGGGCCCGCCATTTCACGGCTGACAATCTGATTGTAATACGGAGAGGCGAGGTCATCGACGCAGATATGGCGGTTGCTCTCCAGCGAGATATGCAGGGGCTTGCCGGCGTGATCGAAGCCAAATGTCTGCCCGAGCGGGAAAATGCCGGCGGGAGAGCGGTTGTCGCCTTCCACCTGGATAGGCTCTCCCGGCTGCGCGAACGACTGGTAGCCTTGCGCCCAAGCGATGCCTTGGCTGCCCAGCATCGCCGGCTGCGGCCCTGATGCCGTTTGCCAGGCCGACTGCGGCGTGTCTCGTTCGAACGTCTGAAGGATGCCGTGCTTACTGTCGATCGTACCCGCGGTCACCAGCACGAGGCGCTTGGCATCCTGCAATGCCATCGGACAGCTGCGTCCCACAGCTTCTGCCTTGCTGAGGTGAAGCGTAACGAGAGCCGACACGGCCAAAAGCCCTGAAAGGGCCATCGCTCCCAGCTTGAAGCGCGACGTTGTCACCGGCGGGCCTCCGCGAGGCGCTTGATAGGCTCAATACCGAGATTTCACTCCTGTCCGCAACAGGGTGCAAGTCCGAAATTCGAGCAGACTTTGCCGTGATCTCAGGCAGACGAACGGAACGCAGCGGCCGATCCGTCGCTAGTTGAACTCGAGAAGTTCGACACCTGCCGGCCGGTCTCCCGCCCGGAAAGCCGCCCGCTGCTGGTCGTTGCCGAGATCCATCTCGAACGGCTGCCACCGCCCGCCATCACTCAGAACCGCCATCTGCCGCGGCCCCTGCACGCGATCGGAGAACTCCCACGTGATCTGATAGCCGTCCTCGTTGGAGAAGCCCTGGCCCTCGGCGTGGATAATGCCGCTATCGGCAATCGATTGGATGGCCCACATCACGCTGCTCGGTACAGCCGCATAGACGTGTGACAGCCCAAACGACAAATAGCGGCAGCCGTACAGCACACGCGATGAGGCAATGAAGGCATCAGCCCAAAGCGCTGCAGACCTTGGGCAGCAGTCGTCGAGGTCGTCGCGCAGGGCCTCGATTTCCTTCGACATCAGGCGGCGGCTGGCACGTTCGACGATGCAGATCTCGTCGCCGTAGAGAGACGTGACCAGCAGCTGGGTCCACACCGCATCGTCCCCGTGAAGGACTTCGAAACGGCAATCGTCCAACGCGGACTGAAGCTGCAGCACCGACACCGCGTGCGTCGACTGCGAGAAGAGACGGATATCGTAGCTCATCGTGCACCCCCGTGACGATTTCGTTTGCACGCGCTTCAGATCGGAAAACCGCTGCACACTTTTCCGGAAGCGCTTTAGATCTCCAGAACCTCCAGTACGCCAGGCAACGTCGAAAGACTTCCTGCCTGCACCGGCGAGACGTCCCAGCTCCCCGGCAGCTTGATTGGCACCTCGCGCCCCAACACAGTCATCCAGATCTCGATTGCACCTTTCGTGCCAGGCTTGAGCATCTTCTTCAGTTCGGTCAGCTTCATTTGCCGCGGATCCAACACCAGGCGCAGCCCCCGCCCAACATTCTCAGCTGCCCGATCAAGCGACTCCATGCCCTGGACGCGCATTTTCAGCGTCTCGCCTTCACGCTCGGCTTCCACCGTGAGCAGCAATGGCGTGCCCGCTTCAAGCAAATTGCCAGCCTGCGCGAGCGTGTCGGAGAAGATCACCGCCTCGAACTGCCCGCTGGTATCTGAGAACATGGCAAAGGCGAATTTGTTGCCCTTCTGCGACCGGCGCTCCCGCGCGGCAATGACGATGCCGGCCAGCCGGCCACCCTTGGCCCCCTGCTCGGTCAGCGTCTCGAAATCGGTAAAGCGGCGAACGCCAAGCTTGGCCAGGATCTTTTCGTACTGGTCGAGCGGATGGCCGGAAAGAAAGAAGCCGATGGCATCGAACTCCTCCTGCAGCTTCTCCATCGGAGTCCAAGCGGTCGCTGCCCGAAGCGGCAACTGCGGCGCAACGTCGGCTCCGCCGAACATATCGATCATGCCGATCGCGGCATCGGCGCCGCGCCGGTTGGCTTCTCCCATGATCAGGTCGACGTTGCCTTTCACCAGCGCGCGGTTCGGCTCCAGCGCGTCGAAGGCGCCGGCCATGCTCAGCGTCTCCAGCGCCCGCTTGTTCAGGGCCTTGGGATCGAGGCGAGACGCGAAATCGGCGAGAGACTTGTAGGCCCCCTTGGCCTCGCGCTGCGTGACGATTGTCGCCACCGCCGAGGCGCCGATATTCTTCAGCGCGGCCAGCGAGTAGCGGATCGCACCGCGCGGTTCCGGCGCCTTCGGGTCTGCCGGCCGGGCGCCCTTGGGTGGCTCAGCCAGAAAATCCACGCCGGAATAATTCACGCACGGCGGCTTGACCACGATGCCGCTGCGGCGCGCTTCCGCAGCAAACATCGAGAGCTTGTCGGTGTTGCCCATGTCCAGCGTCATAGATGCGGCCAGGAACTCCTCGCGGAAATTCGCCTTCAGATAGGCCGTGTGATAGCTGACGAGCGCGTAGGCGGCGGCGTGGCTCTTGTTGAAGCCGTAGCCGGCAAACTTGTCGACCAGTTCGAAGATGTAGACCGCGTCAGACTTTCCGACGCCGTTCTTCAGCGCGCCGTCGACGAAGCGGGCCTGCTGCTTGGCCATTTCGGCCTTGTCTTTCTTGCCCATAGCACGGCGCAAAAGGTCGGCGTCGCCGAGCGAGTAGCCCGCCATCACCTGGGCGATCTGCATCACCTGTTCCTGGTAGATGATGACGCCGTAGGTCTCCTTCAGGATGCCTTCCAACAGCGAATGCAGGCAATCGACCGGCTCGTCGCCATGCTTGCGGTTGATGTAGGTCGGAATGTTGTCCATTGGACCGGGGCGATAGAGCGCCACCATGGCGATGATGTCTTCGAAGCGGTCGGGCTTCAGCCGCTTCAAGCTCTCGCGCATGCCCGTAGACTCAAGCTGGAACACGCCAACGGTGTCGGCCTTGGCCAGCAGCTCGTAGGATCGCTTGTCGTCCAGCGGCAGCGTCGCGAGATCGATCTTCAGGCCGCGCCCGCGCTCGATGAGGTCGAGCGCCTTCTGCAATACGGTCAGCGTCTTCAGGCCCAGGAAGTCGAATTTTACCAGGCCTGCGGCCTCGACCATCTTCCAGTTGAACTGGGTGACCGGCGTGTTGGTTTTCTGGTCGCGATAGAGCGGCACCAGTTCATCGAGCGGACGATCGCCGATAACCATGCCGGCGGCATGCGTCGAGGCGTGGCGGTATAAGCCCTCGAGCTTCTGTGCAATCTCCAACAGGCGCGCCACGATCGGCTCGCTGTCGCGCGCCTCCTGCAGCTTGGGCTCGCTTTCGATCGCCTCTGGCAAGGTGACGGGATTGGCCGGATTGTTCGGCACCATCTTGCACAGCTTGTCGACCTGCCCGTACGGCATCTGCAGCACGCGGCCGACGTCGCGCAGCACGGCACGCGCCTGTAGCTTGCCGTGCGTAATGATCTGGGCGACGCGATCCTTGCCGTACTTGTCCTGCACGTAGCGGATGACCTGGTCGCGCTTCTCCTGGCAGAAGTCGATGTCGAAGTCGGGCATCGACACGCGTTCCGGATTGAGGAAGCGTTCAAACAGCAGGCCGAAGCGCAGCGGGTCGAGATCCGTGATCGTTAGCGACCAGGCAACGACCGAGCCCGCACCCGAACCACGGCCGGGGCCGACCGGCACGCCATGTGTCTTCGACCACTTGATGAAGTCGGCAACGATTAGGAAGTAGCCGGGAAACTTCATCTTGGTAATAACGTCGACTTCGAATGCGAGCCGCTTCTCGTAATCCTCTCGCGTGAAACCGTCTGCCAGCGGGGTTACTGCAAGGCGCGCGGCCAGGCCTTCTTCGGCCTGGCGCTTCAGTTCTGCGGCCTCGGCGGCCAGTTGATCTGCGTCGGACACGCCTTCGGTCGTCGCCACGAACCGCGGCAGGATCGGCTTGCGGCCCTTCGGCCTGAACGCGCACCGCTTGGCGATTTCCAGTGTGCTCGCCAGCGCTTCGGGCAGATCGGAAAACAGCTCCGCCATCTTGTCGGCAGACTTGAAATAGTGCTCCGGCGACAGGCGGCGGCGATTGTCTTCCGAAACGTAGCTGCCCTCGGCGATGCAGATCAGGGCGTCGTGCGCCTCGTAATCGCCGGGCGTTGCGAAATAGGCCTCGTTGGTCGCCACCAACGGCAGAGCCAACTCGTAGGCGAGCGCAATCAACTGCGGTTCAACGGCAGCTTCGGCCGGCATGCCGTGCCGCTGCAGCTCGACATAGAGCCGGTTGCCGAACATCGCGTGCAGCGTCGTCAATCGCGACTGTGCGACAGCCATCTGCCCGTCGCGGATCGCACCATCGATCGGGCCCTGAGGACCACCCGTCAACGCGATCAATCCATCGGCGTAGCGTGCGAGCTGTTCCGCGGTGATGTGCGGTGCGTCCGCCTCACCGACGCCGAGATGCGCCAGCGACACGATCTTCATGAGGTTCGCGTAACCGGCATCGTTCATGGCATAGAGCGCCACGAGCCCATCGCGCTGCGCCGGTGGCGCCTTCAGTGCGCCCGCAGCTGCCGCGAAGCGATCGGGCTTCTTCTCGACGAAATCGATCGCAAGCGACACGCCCGTTATCGGCTGAACGCCGGCACCAGCCAGTTTGTCGGAGAACTCTAGCGCGCCGAACAGGTTGTTCGTATCCGTCAGCGCCAACGCCGGCATTTCATAGCCCACAGCGAGCTTTGCCAGCTGACCGATCGGCAGCGCGCCTTCGAGCAGCGAATAGGCCGAATGCACCTTCAGGTGAACGAAACGCGGGCCGATGGCGCGCTTCAAGGGCGTCCCGCTGGCGGGGGTCTGAATCGGTGCGTTCATGGTTGTATCAGGCCCAGCCGCCACCCCTGGGTCAAGGAGCGCGGGATATAACGGGCTGTTGAAATCGTCGCAGAACTGCGGATTTCAAGCCGCGACTGCTTATCCGGCCACAACGGCTGTAGACGCCCGATCCCTAGATCACGGTCGCGGGCATGCCTTCTTTCAGCAGCCCGTCTTCGAGACGCAGAACGCGATCCATGCGGGCCGCCAGCGCCAGGTTGTGGGTCGCGATCAGGGCGGCCACGCCCTGGCTGTGGATTAGGTGGATCAGCTCGGTGAACACCCGCTCCGACGTGTTCGGATCGAGGTTGCCCGTGGGCTCGTCCGCCAGAATGAACTTCGGCCGGATCGCCAGCGCGCGGCAGATCGCAGTGCGCTGCTGCTCACCACCCGAAAGCTGCGCCGGACGATGGTCCAGGCGTTCACCCAGGCCCAGCGACGTCAGCAGTTCGCGCGCCCGTTCCTTGGCCTCGCGCTTGCGGCGGCCCTGGATGATCTGTGGCATCTCGACGTTCTCGATGGCCGAGAACTCGGGCAGCAACTGATGGAACTGGTAGATGAACCCCATCTCCGCGCGCCGGATGCGCGTGCGGTTGGCATCGTCGAGGCGCGAGCAGTCGCGTCCGTTGATGATGACGCGGCCGCCGGTCGGCGTCTCCAGCAGGCCGGCGATGTGCAGCAGCGTCGACTTGCCCGCCCCCGATGGGCCGACGAGCGCCACCGCTTGGCCCGGCCAGATCTGCGCCGAGGCGCCGTTCAGCACGGTAATCTCGCGCTCACCCTGTTTGAAGGTGCGGCGCAGCTCCTCCAGCGAGAGGACGGGTTGGGTCTGTTGCAGCACGGTTGGCCCTTCCCTCACTCGTATCGCAGTGCTTCGACGGGATCGAGCCGCGAGGCTCGCCACGACGGATAGATCGTCGCCAGCACCGCCAGCACGAAGGCCGTAAACACGATGACCGCGACTTCGACGGGGTTGATGTCGGCGCGCATCTGGCTCAGCAGGTAGATCGACTTGTCATACAGGTTGATGCCGAACATCCAGGACAGCCCTTTGCGAATGCTCTCGATGTTCCAGCTGATGATGATGCCGAAGATGAAGCCGAGCACGGCGCCGACGGCACCGATCGAGGCGCCGGTGATCAGGAACACGCGCATGATCGCCCCGCTGGTGGCACCCATCGTACGCAGCACGGCGATGTCGCGGCCTTTGTCTTTCACCAGCATCAGCAGTCCGGCGATGATGTTGAACACCGCCACGATAACGATCAGCGACAGGATGATGAACATCACGTTGCGCTCGACCACGAGCATGTTGGCGTACATGGAATCGCGCGTCCGCCAGTCGGAAACCTGCAGCGTCCCGCCGGTTGCCGCACGCATGGCGGCGGTGTCGACCTGATCGGGATTCGTGACGAAGATCTCGAGAAGGTCGACCTCTTCCTTCTTGTTGAAGAAGCGCTGCGCTTCGGCCAGCGGCATGAAGATGACCGACTTGTCGTAGCCGGACTGACCGAGTTCGAAGATGGTCGAGATCGGATAGGATTTGACGCGCGGCGTCACGCCGAACGGCGTCGATGAGCCACGCGGCGAGACGAGCGTGATGCTGTCGCCGACGTTGACGCCGAGCGAATTGGCAATGCCGATGCCGACGGCGATGCCCGTCTGATGATCGAAGCCGTCCAGCGTGCCCGCGATCACGTTCTTCGCAACCAGCGGAACAGACTTGACGCTCTTTTCCGAGACGCCGCGCACGAAGGCACCGAAGCCGCCTGTCGCAGCCGACACCAGAACCTGCCCCTCGATCAGCGGCAACGCAGCCGTCACGCCAGGAACGGTCGCGACCTTGGCCGCGGCATCCTCATAGTCGGTGAACGCCTCGCCGATACGCACGGCAACGGCATGGCCGTTGAGACCCATCGTCTTGGAGAACAGCTCCGAGCGGAAGCCGTTCATCACCGACGTCACGGCGATCAATGCGGCCACACCGATCATGATGCCGGCGATGGAGAAACCGGCCGTGACGGAAATGAAGCCCTCGCTGCGGCGCGGCCGCAGATAGCGCGAGGCAAGGCGCCATTCGAACGCTGCAAAGGGTCTCGTATCGCCGGGTCTGCTCACGCGCGTCTCCCTGATGCCGTCGTCAGGCCAGCACACGCTGGCTCGTCACGGCCTCGACCAGTTTTGCAATCGCCGCCTCGATCGGTAGCGTCTCGCGGTTGCCGCTGCGGCGATCCTTGAGCTCCGCTTCGCCGGCCTTCACACCCTTGGGCCCGATGATGAGCTGATAAGGCAGCCCGATCAGGTCCATGGTCGCAAACTTGCCGCCCGCCCGCTCGTCCGTATCGTCCATCAGCACATCGATGCCGGCACTGCGCAACTTGGCATACGCATCGGCGCATGCCGCATCGGTCGCCGCGTCGCCTGCCTTCAGATTGATGAGCCCTGCTTCGAACGGCGCCACCGGCACCGGCCAGATAACACCGGCAGCATCGTGGGACGCCTCGATAATGGCACCGGCAAGGCGCGAGACACCCACGCCGTAGGATCCCATCTGCAGCGTGACCATCTGGCCATCCGGCCCCTGCACGCGCGCGCCCATCGGCTCGGAGTACTTCGTGCCGAAGAAGAAGATGTGTCCAACCTCGATGCCGCGCGCGGTTACGCGCCGGTCTGCGGGAACTTCGGCCTCGAAGCGCGCCACGTCGTGCTTCTCGTCGGTCGCGGCATATTTCGTCGTCCAGGCCTTCATGATCGGCGACAGGTCGCCGCCGAAATCGATATCGGCCGGCGGGACGGCGCCCTCGATCAGGTCTTTGTCGCAGAACACCTGGCTCTCGCCGGTTTCCGCAAGAATGATGAACTCGTGACTCAGGTCGCCGCCGATGGGCCCGGTGTCGGCAGCCATCGGGATCGCCTTCAAGCCCATCCGCGCGTAAGTGCGGAGATAGGAAACAAACATTCTCTGATAGGCCAGGCGGCCGGCCTCCGGCGTCAGATCGAAGGAGTAGGCATCCTTCATGAGGAACTCGCGCCCGCGCATCACGCCGAAGCGCGGGCGGATCTCGTCGCGAAACTTCCACTGTATATTGTAGAGGTTCTTGGGCAGATCCTTGTAGCTGCGTACGCAGTCCCGGAAGATCGCGGTAATCACCTCTTCCGCCGTGGGCCCGAACAGCAGGTCGCGCTCGTGACGATCGGTGATGCGCAGCATCTCCTTGCCATACGCATCGTAGCGCTTCGATTCCCGCCACAGGTCGGCGGACTGGATCGTCGGCATCAGGACTTCGATGGCGCCGGCGCGATTCTGCTCCTCACGCACGATGCCTTCGATTTTCTTCAGCACACGCAGGCCGAGCGGCAGCCAGGAATAGATGCCCGCCGCCGATTGCTTGACCATGCCGGTTCGCAGCATCAACTGATGCGAAACGATCTCGGCTTCCTTCGGCGTTTCGCGGAGCACTGGCAGGAAGTAGCGTGAGAGAAGCATTGATACCCGTCGCGGCTGCACCGTCCGGTGACATCACCGGACAGCGGCAAGACTGAAAAAAATCGATGCGCGCTCATAGCCAGGAAACTGGTTAAGGGCAATGCTCGACTGGCGTGCACTTTCCAAAATGCCCGGCTAGCAAGCAGCGAACCGTGTTATGGCCCACCCGTCACTTGACGTTACCGGCAATCTGCAAAGTCTTTGGGCAGCAACATTTTTTCTTATCGGAAACCCGTGACAAAGGGACGCCCTTCGGTTATGTTCCGCGCGTCGAACGGCAAGGGTCCAGGAGCACATGTTACGTGTGACTCGAGCGCCCAGGTCTAGGGAGAACTAAGCAGCCACGGATTGTGCTTCTTGAACGAGGCACGTTTGCCGAAGGCTTCTGCGGGATCACCGAGGCGCGCAAAGCGTCCGATCTCGTCACAGTGCAGTCGCTTACCAGAGAGCAGGGCTTCGCCTTGCTCTTTGTGTTTTGGGGAGGGCCGCAAAGCCCTCCCGCCAGGCCCTCCATCAGGTACTGGGCACGCATGAACCAACTCCACACGCTTGTTTTGCAGCATCCGTCAGCCAGCCTCGCCATCGGCGGCTTGCTGATCGGTCTCGTGTTTGGCGCCATGGCCCAGCGCACCGGCTTCTGCACGCTCGGTGCAATTTCCGATTGCACATTGTTCGGCGACAAACGGCGTCTGCGCTCGTGGGGTCTGGCAATCGCCATTGCTGTGGCTGCAGCCCAGGCCCTTCACGCCGCCGGGGCCGTCAATCTTGACCAGTCGCTCTACCGCATGGGCCCGATGCCGCTGGGCGGTCACATCCTCGGCGGCTTGCTCTTCGGCTTCGGCATGGTGCTGGCCGGCGGCTGCGTCAGCCGCAACCTTATCCGCGCCGGATCGGGCGACTTGCGAGCCCTGCTCTCGCTGCTCGTCATCGGCGTTGTCGTGATGGTCACGTTGAGCGGCATTCTGGGCCCGGCCCGTGTTGCGTTCGTAAGCGCCACCAGCGTGGCGCAGCCCTACACGCTCAGTGCAACGCACGGCCTGATGCTGGGATTGCTGGTTGCCACCGCGTTGCTGGTATTCTGCCTTTGCGACAGATCCTTCCTCACCTCGCCAGCCCATGTCACTGCTGGCGTCGTCGCGGGCCTTTGCGTCGCGGCAGGCTGGGCCCTCACCGGCCTTGCCTACGACGAGTTTGCCGACATGCCCGTGCAGGCCCAATCGCTGACGTTCGTGAAACCCGTGGCCGACACGATGGATTGGCTGAAGCGCTCGACGGCCCTAGGCCTCCCCGGGTTCGCCGTTATGGCCGTTGCGGGCACCTTGCTCGGCGCGGTTTTGGCCGCGCTGGCAAGTGGCACCTTTCACCTGTCGACCTTTGCCGATACGCGCGACACCCTGCGCAATCTCGCGGGCAGCATCCTGATGGGCGTGGGCGGCGTCTTGGCTTTGGGCTGCAGCATCGGACAAGGCATAACGGGCTTGTCCACGCTCGCAGCCGGATCAATCGTTGCAGCAGCCGCCATTGTTGCCGGTGCAATAGCTGGGCTCAAGGCCAGCGAGCGCTACTCGATCTTGACGTAGATCGCCGTGCGGGCTTCCTGCTCGGGCGCCGTCACCGCCGCCGCCTGCGCCGCAGCCGCTTTGGCCCGTGCCCGTTTTTCCCGCGGCGTATCGCGCCGCCCCACCAGCGTCTCCCGCGTTGCCGCCGTCTTCAGGAATGTCCGCCAGTTGCCAAGCACGCTGAAGCGCTGCTTCTCGAAATCCTGGTCGATACCCAGCATGCGCTTGCGGTTCAGCGTGCAGACCGCGATGAAGGTCTCCGTTCCGCTCTCGTTGGCCCGCAGCAGATAGGGCTCGATATCGCTGGGTATCCGCACCTTCGAGCCGGCCTTCACCGCATTGTCGGGATCGGAATCACTGGGAAACAGCACCGTCCCTTCACCTTGCGTATCGACGTTGATCACCGTCAGATTGCAGTCCCGATTGGCCTGCGCCGTCAGAACGACGAGGTCGCCCTTCTGGTACGTCAGCTTGTCCGTCCAGAGCGCCACATCGAGGCGCGCGGGCTCGCCCAGCGGCGTCTTGCCGGAATACGCCAACGGACCCTCCGGCGAGCCCGAGCGTGCCAGCACACTTCGCAGTTCATGCCACGCCGAAGCCGAAATCGTTCCTTGACGCAGGGCAATGGCATAACCCTCGGCGGCACCTTGCACGGTTGCCAACTGCTCCAGCAAGGCGCCCGGCGCCCGCCCAATATCGGCAGACGCACGCGCCAGATCGACACTGGCCGAACCATCGCGAATGAATTTCGATGCCTCGCGCCCCAAGGCCGCGAGCCCCGGAAAATTTCCGCTGGCCAGTGCGGCGGATGCCAAGTCGCGCACATCGATCAGCGGCGTCGCGGTGCCATAGGTTTCGGCCAGCGCCGACTCCGTGAACTGCGGTGCGCCCGCCTGCGCAGCCAATGCATCCCACTGAGAAGGATCCCACCCCATGTCGCCCAGCCGCACCGCGAGAATGGGCATGTCGTCGGCTGCCAGCGGCAAATCGAACTCGACCAGCGTCGTTCGCAACCCGGTGACGAGCTCTCCCACGGCGCGGCGCTTGGCCTCCATCTCTTCGGCGCTCGCGCAGCCATTCTGATACG
This sequence comes from uncultured Pseudomonadota bacterium, assembly GCA_963846845.1. Lineage (GTDB taxonomy): Bacteria > Pseudomonadota > Alphaproteobacteria > Rhizobiales > Hyphomicrobiaceae > JAKAXS01. Next base: position 233,507 of record CAWJXQ010000004.1, read on the forward strand.
CCGCCAGCGAGATGAACCGGATACCTTTCAGAGCGGCGCCCCCCGGCCCGCGCAGCTTCGCAAGTGCACGCCCTTCGTCGGCCAGTGTCACCTGCCGCCGCTCAGGACACGAGGGCGGCTCCAGCCGCGATAGGCCTTCGATCCAGCCGCGCACCTGATCGATCTCGTCGGCCGTCGGGCCAGCGTTGACCGCGTCGTAGACCTGCGCGGGAACATGGCCGGAGGTCATCACTGAATACAGCCGCGATGCGTCCGGCCGGCCGGGCTTCACGAACGTGTTGGCGCGCGCCAACTGATCGATATCGAGCACATAGTCGAGCGCCTGGACCGCGGCGGGATCACCACGGCCCCGCTGATGGCAACGGGCACAATGCTTGTCGAGAACGGCACGTGCGGTCTCGGCAGGTCCCGGCACGATGGCAGGAGCCTCGGCCGCCGCGGGCGTCGCAGGCAGCTGACCGTCTTGGGCATGAGCAGGAAAGCTCGCCGCTCCAGACATCAGAACAAGCAGCGCCAAGGCACCGACACCGGCCGCGCACGAGCAAATGATCATTCCAATTTTACGCATTCGCTCGCAAAGCCCCGCGAACTGGCAGTCTCGCCCGACCTATAGCCGCGTTCTCGTCGCGGCCGCACCAGCAGACCTTAACGAAAGGTAAAATCAACGATTTCTCAATTAGCTATGTTGCAGGCCCGAGTTGGACTAACGCCGCGTTAGTGGTTACCGTTTTGCCAATGGATTTTGCATCTGACGACGTGCACCGCGAGGCCCTCATGGACTCCGATTTCAGCAAAACTGGCACCGTGTCGACCCGGATTTGGGCGAAACTTCCACTCGCCCTGTTCTTGATCTCTGCCGTGATCCTGATCGGATCGCTGACGATCTGACCGATTTCTTTACTGCCGTGCAATGCCTTGGGCCCTGCCTCCTAACGGAGGTGGGGCCCAGATCCGTTAAAGCCCTCGTTCTGCAGACCTAGGCCCCGGTTCCCTTGATCACCACGCGGTAGCCGCACGCCTCCAGTTTGGCGACGGTTGCTTCCAGGTGGTCGCGGTCGCGGGTTTCGATCACAAGATCCAGCTCAGTCCCCCGCGCCGGCAGCTCGGTGAAGACGCGCTGGTGGTAGACTTCGACGATGTTGGCCCCCGCCTCGCCGATCGCGCCGGAAACGCGCGCCAGCTGCCCCGGGCGGTCAGGCAGGTCGAGCGTCAGCTGGCTAAGGCGGCCCTGACGCGCCAGGTCGCGGGTCAGCACGCTGGCAAGCAGGCCGGTGTCGATGTTGCCACCACACAGGATGAGCCCCACCTTGCGCCCCGCGAACCGGCGCGGATCAGCCATGATGGCGGCAAGACCCGCAGCACCCGCGCCCTCTACCACGGTCTTCTCGATCGAGATCAGCGAGCAAACCGCCTCCTCGATCAGGTTCTCGCCGACGAGCATGATGTCGTCGACCATTTCGCGCACGATCTGCCGCGTGATCTGGCCAGGGTTCCTGACGGCGATGCCTTCAGCCAGCGTGTCGCCCTGCACCGGCAGCTTCGAGTTCTTGATGACGTTGTACATCGACGGATAGAGCGAGGCCTGCACGCCGACGATCTGAATCGACGGCTTGATCGACTTGGCGGCGATGCTGACACCCGAGATGAGCCCGCCGCCGCCAATCGGCACGATGATGGTGTCGAGTTCCGGTGCGACGCGCATCATTTCCAGCGCGACCGTGCCCTGTCCCGCGATCACCAGCGGATCATCGAACGGGTGAATGAAGACCAGCTTCTTTTCGGAGCCGTGACCCAGCGCGAAAGCGGCCGCATCGTCGAACGTCTGGCCGTGCAGGATGACCCTGGCGCCGAGCTTCTTGGTGTTGCGCACCTTTACGGTCGGCGTGCCTTCCGGCATCACGATCGTCGCTGGAATACCCAGCCGCCCGGCATGATAGGCCACGCCCTGCGCGTGATTGCCCGCCGACATGGCGATGACGCCGCGCTCGCACTCTTCCTCGGTCAGCGACGACAGCTTGTTGAGCGCCCCGCGCTCTTTGTAGGCAGCCGTAAACTGCAGGTTCTCGAACTTCAGCCAGATTTCGCAACCCAGGTTGGATGACAGCGTGCGGCTGAAATCGAAATCGGTATCGATGACCGAGCCCTTGAGGACTTCGGCCGCCTTGCGGATGTCCTCGGGCTTGACCGGCAGGGTGGATGGAAGCTGGCTCATTTTATCTCTTGGACCGCGGTTTGATTGCAGCCGCGCCGCCGCGCGGGTCAGCGGCGTCGCCGCGGGCCTTGTATGCCGCGAACCTTGCCGTAAAACCATGCCCAGAATGAAGAAACCTCACGGGAGATGAACATGGCCAAGGTTGCCTGGATCGGTTTGGGCGTAATGGGCGGTCCAATGGCCCGGCACCTGGCGAAAAAGGGCGGCCACGACGTCACCGTCTACAATCGAACGGCCGCCAAGGCGCAGGCCTGGGTGGCCGAAAACGGCGGCAAGGCCGCTGCCACGCCCGCCGAGGCCGCGCGCGGGGCCGAGTTCGTCTTCGCCTGCGTCGGCAACGACGACGACCTGCGGCACGTGACCGTCGGCCCCGACGGCGCATTTGCCTCCATGCAGGCAGGCGCGGTGTTCACCGACCACACGACGGCCTCGGCCGGCGTCGCCCGGGAACTGGCCCTGGAAGCCTCCGGCCGCGGCCTGCACTTCCTCGACGCCCCCGTATCCGGCGGCCAGGCTGGCGCCGAGAACGGCGTGCTGACCGTCATGATGGGCGGCGATACCGATGCGTTCCGCCGTGCCGAACCCCTGATCGCCAGCTACGCCCGCATGGCGCGCCTCATCGGCCCATCGGGCGCCGGGCAGCTGACGAAGATGGTCAACCAGATCGCCATCCTCGGCGTGCTGCAGGGCGCCGCCGAAGCCATTCACTTTGCCGAGCGTGCCGGGCTCGACGTCGAAGCCGTCATGGAAACGATCGGCAAGGGAGCAGCGCAATCCTGGTATCTCGACAACCGCTGGAAGACGATGCACGCACGCGAATTCGACTTCGGCTTCGCCGTCGACTGGATGAAAAAAGACATCGGCATCTGCCTCAACGAAGCTGGCAACAACGGTGCCCAGCTTCCGCTCGGCAAGATGGTCGACGGCTACTTCGCCGAGATCCAGAAGATGGGCGGCGGCCGTTGGGACGCCTCCAGTCTCATCGCCCGTTTCCACAAGCCGGAAGATGCCGCGGAGTAATCAAGCGGCGAGCGCCGCCCTGAATGTCATTCCTGGTCGAAGCGCGGATCATCCTCACCTTCCGCCTCGGGACGGAGCTCGGCATCGGGAGCAGTCGCAGAACCACCCGGCGGCGCAGCCGATCGATCCACGATGCGCGGCTGCGGCAGTGCCGGCGCAGGCGCCCACGGCCGCTCGCCGCGATACTGCGCGACGGTTTCAATGCGCACTTTGCCGTCGTCTTCGAGATAGACGGCGTGCGTGCCCAGGCGGCGCAAGCCGAAGAAATCGATCACTGTCGCAGGCTGATCGCAGCCCCGCGGCCGTGGAATATCGAGAACCAGGATGTTGGCGCGCGCGCAGTCGTCGCGCAGTGCCGCCGGGTGCCGGACGATCGCCACCGTGCGCGACTTCACGGCGGCGTTGCAGGCGATGCCATCGCAACGAACACCCGCCGGAGATTTCGCCGAGTACGTTGCAGCCCGCACGTCACGCGGGTCGCCGTCATGCTCCAGCCAGCGCTTGAGTTCGAAGTTCGAACCTCGCGACGCCAGCGCCGTGTAGCGGCCATCCTCGCCGCTGCGCAGTGCCACAAGGGCGCCATCGCGGCCGACCAAGACGTCGGGCCGAGGCAGCATCGGCGTCAACGCCAAGCCGGCCGCAAAGCCAGCGATCCCTACGACGCGCGAACGCGCCGGCCACAACGTGAGCCATAAACCGCCAGCCACCATCATCAGGAATGCCGAGAGCGGGATGGCCCTGATATGGCTCACCGCACCCGGTATTGACGCTGTCCACTTCGCACACCAGACCATCACGTCGATGCCGGCGCCCATGACAGCCAGCGCGATCCATTCCAGGCCGAACGGCATCAGAACCAGCGCCAGCAGCGCGGCAGGCATGACGATCAGGTTGCACACCGGAATAGTGATGAGGTTCGCCAAGACCGCGAACTGCTGGCTGGTGTGAAAGTGGTAGGCCGCAAATGGCGCCACGGCGACACCCGCCACGATGGTCGACAACACGATGCCACCGAAGAACATGGCTCCCCGGCCGAACACGCTGCGTCGCCAGCTTGCTGCGGCCTGCCGCTTGGTGTTGATCCATTCGTATGCTGCAACAAGCGCGACCACAGCGGCGAACGACATCTGGAAACCGACGTCGAGCAAGCTTTCCGGATAGGCGACGAGGATAACGAGTGCCGCGAGCGCGATGTTGCGCATAGCCAGAGCCGGACGATCCAGCAGCACCGCTGCAAACATGATCGAGATCATGATGTAGGAACGCACGGTGGCAAACGCCGAACCCGAAATCAGCAGGTAGCCCAGCGCCGCTATGGCAGCTGCCGCGGCCGCCCACTTCTTGATGGGATAGCGCAACGCGATCGACGGAAAGCACGCAAGTATCAATCGGACGACGAAGAAGACCGCACCCGCCATGATTACCATGTGCAGGCCCGAGATCGACAGGATGTGATAGAGCCCCGCATCGCGAAACGCGTCGTTCGTGGCCTCGGAAATCCCGCCGCGTTCCCCCGTGATCAGCGCATTGGCGATGGCGCCGGCCTCGCCCGGCAACGCCGCCACGATGCGCGCCCCGATGGCCTGCCGCACGCGCGCGATAAGCGCCGAGGCCTGAAACGATGCGGCAGGCGGCTCGGTGAGGCGCTCCGGCAGCCCAAGGCTGAAGCCCACGCCGCCAAGGCCCTGGTACCAGGCGGTCCTGGCAAAGTCATACCCCGCCGGCAGCGCCGGACCTGACGGAGGCGCAAGCGTTGCGCGCAACCGAACGCCGTCACCCGGCTTCAGGCTGGCAAGCGGCGTCATCGCCCGGATGCGAACGCGCGCGGGCAACCTTTCCGCAGCTAACCCCTCGATGGCCGTGACATTGAGCGTCAGCCGCTGGCCGCGCTTGGCCATCGGCTCAACCAGCACGACTGTGCCCGTCACCTGCACCGGCCCGGTCCGCTTCTCAAGCACCGGCGCCCTGACGTACTCCGTCCGCAACTTGGCAGCAGCGCATCCCGCGGCCGCCACAGTGATCATGCCCAACACGATCGCCAGAAATCCTCGCGAACCGGCATAAGCCAGACCGGCAAGCACAACCGTCGCGACCACGGTCCATAGTGGCGGTTCCACCGGCAGCGCGAAATACGTGCCGATGCCGAGCCCGAAAAACAACGGCTGGAACACGAACCAATGCTCGCGCTCGCGTCTCCAGGGCGTCACGCAGCCGTGCAAATGGCGTCAGCCGAAAGCTTGGCGCTCATTCCCGGCCCCCGTATGCGCCCTCCCCCTTCATTTCAGTCCTCAGCCAAGCGTGAACGAGCCGGGTCTTACCCGTCCCGGCCGCCTATGCTACACGCCGCGCAACACCGGCGCAGCAGCGCTCAGTCCAAAGATTAATATCCGAAAGCAATCATGACCGACGTCTCGAAATCCGGCGCAGCCCCCGTCGTTCGCTTCGCCCCCTCCCCCACCGGCTATCTCCACATCGGCGGCGCCCGCACCGCCTTGTTCAACTGGCTCTACGCCCGGGGCCGCGGCGGCAAGTTCCTGCTGCGCATCGAGGATACGGACCGGGAGCGCAACAACGCCGAGGCGGTGGATGCCATCCTGAACGGCCTCAGGTGGCTCGAACTCGACTGGGACAGCGAACCGGTCTCGCAGTTTTCGCGCGCCGCCCGGCACCGCGAAGTCGCCGAAGCAATGCTAGGGTCGGGCAACGCCTACAAGTGCTACCTCACACGCGAGGAGCTTGATGCCATGCGGGCGGCGGCCGAGGCCGAAAAACGGCCGCTGACCATCCGCTCGCCCTGGCGCGACCGCGACCCCGCCGAGGCGCCCGCTGGCGTACCGTTCGTCATCCGCCTGAAGGCGCCGCGCGAAGGCGAGACCATCGTCGCCGACCACGTGCAGGGCACCGTGACGTTCCCGAACAAGGATCTCGACGATCTCATCATCCTGCGCTCCGACGGCAACCCAACCTACAATCTCGCCGTCGTCGTCGACGATCACGACATGGGCATTACGCATGTCATCCGCGGCGTCGACCACCTGACGAACACCGCACGCCAGCAGCAGATCTACAAGGCCATGGGCTGGGGCGTCCCGGAATTCTCGCATGTACCGCTGATCCACGGCGCGGACGGCGCCAAGCTGTCGAAGCGGCACGGCGCACTCGCCGTGGAAGCCTACCGCGACATGGGCTATCTGCCGGCCGCCCTGCGCAACTATCTGGCGCGCCTGGGCTGGAGCCATGGCGACGACGAGATCATCTCCACGGAACAACTCACCGGATGGTTTGATGTAGACGGCGTCGGCAAGAGCGCAGCCCGGTTCGACTTCAAGAAGCTCGAAGCGCTCAACGGCCACTACATTCGCGGCACCGAGAATGCCGAACTCGTCCGCCGCATTCGCGATCTGCTGCCCCATCTTGAGGGCGGCGCGGTGACGAGCCAGAAGCTCGATGCCAACGACGGCTGGTCCCGCCTGGCCGCCGCCATGCCCGGCCTGAAGGATCGCGCCAAGACGCTTGTCGAACTGATCGACGGCGCAGCCTTTCTAACCGTGCAACGGCCCCTGAACCTCGACGAGAAGGCGCAAAAGCTACTGGACGCGGATGCTCAGGCCATTCTCTCAGCCCTGCTGCCGCGTCTCGCCGCGCTGAACACGTGGACGGCGGCCGGTCTCGAAGCCGACATCAAGACCTTCGCCGAGGAAACAGGTGCCAAGCTCGGCAAGATCGCCCAGCCTCTACGCGCGGCGCTCACCGGCAAGTCCGTTTCGCCTCCGGTATTTGACGTCATGGAAGTTCTTGGCCGCGATGAATCTCTCGGCGCGTATCCAGGATCACGCAGCTGGATAACTCCACGAAAGCTTGCGAGCCTATTCAAATTGCTAGAGTGCTTCCGGACAAGTGTGCAGCGGTTGTCCGATAAGAAGCACGACAAAAACGAGGTGCTGCCTAAAATTGCACCAACAGTCAGCTTGGCGAGTCGTCTCGCCAATGCGATAGTGCGTACCGCACCGCACAAATTCGTCCGCACCGGAACGAAGAAGGATTGAGCTTCATGAACGTACAGCAGAAAAATGTGGCGGCGGCCCCTGCGGGTCCGGCCGAGATGACGTTCGGCGAGAAGTCATCGCAGTTCCCTGTGCGCTCGGGAACCCTCGGCCCCGACGTGATGGACATCGGCAAGCTCTACAAGGATACCGGCTGCTTCACCTACGATCCCGGCTTCACGTCGACGGCCAATTGCGCCTCGCGGATCACGTTTATCGATGGCGACGAGGGCGTGCTGCTGTATCGCGGCTATCCCATCGACCAGTTGGCTGAGAACTCAGACTTCCTGGCGACCTGCTACCTGCTGCTGCACGGCGAACTGCCGACCAACGAGCAGTTCCTGGCCTTCCGCAAGACGATCGTGAACCACACGATGGTGCACGAGCAGATGACGCGCTTCTACACCGGCTTCCGCCGTGACGCGCATCCAATGGCGGTGATGGTCGGTGTCGTGGGCGCCCTGTCGGCATTCTATCATGACTCAACCGACATCTCCGATCCCGACCAGCGCATGATTGCCGTGCATCGCATGATCGCCAAGATGCCGACGATCGCCGCCATGGCCTACAAGTACTCGATCGGCCAGCCGTTCATTTATCCGCGCAACGATCTCGATTACGCGTCGAACTTCCTGCAGATGTGCTTCGCGGTGCCGTGCGAGCCCTACATCGTCAATCCCGTTCTGGCCCGCGCGCTCGACCGCATCTTCATCCTGCACGCCGACCATGAGCAGAACGCATCGACATCGACCGTGCGCCTCGCCGGCTCATCAGGCGCCAACCCGTTCGCATGCGTTGCAGCCGGCATCGCCTGTCTCTGGGGCCCCGCCCACGGCGGCGCCAATGAAGCAGCACTCAACATGCTGGAGGAGATCGGCTCCGTCGAGCGCATCCCCGAGTTCATCGCCAAGGCCAAGGACAAGACGTCCGGCTTCCGCCTGATGGGCTTCGGCCACCGCGTCTACAAGAACTACGACCCGCGCGCCAAGGTGATGCAGAAGACCTGCCACGAGGTGCTCGATGCCCTCGGCCTCCACGACGATCCGTTGCTCAAGGTGGCGATCGAGCTGGAAAAGATCGCGCTTCAGGATCCCTACTTCGTCGAGAAAAAGCTCTATCCCAACATCGATTTCTATTCGGGCATCACACTACGCGCCATGGGCTTCCCGACGTCGATGTTCACGGTGCTGTTCGCCGTCGCTCGCACGATCGGCTGGACCGCGCAGTGGAAGGAAATGATCGAAGATCCCGAGCAGCGCATCGGCCGTCCCCGTCAGCTCTACATCGGCCCCGACCGCCGCGATTTCCCGGCCCGGTAAGGGCCGGCAAAAAGCGACAGCTTTCGGGCTCCACCCAGTCGAACAGCAAAAAAGGCGCCGAGTTGCTCGGCGCCTTTTTTGTATTTCCAGTCGAGGTGCGACGCTTAAGCGTTGGCGGCTTCCTCGGCCTTCACCTTTTCGGCGTGGCGGATCTTGTCCTCGGCGCCCTTGGCGGCGACGTCGCGGTCAACCAGCTCGATGACGGCGCGCGGCGCGCTGTCGCCAAAGCGGAAGCCGGCCTTCAGCACGCGCGAATAACCGCCGGGGCGGCCTGCGTAGCGCTTTGCCAGCACGTCGAACAACTTCTTGACCATGTCGTCGTCGCGAAGGCGCGCTGCAGCCAGGCGGCGCGAATTCAAATCGCCGCGCTTGGCGAGCGTGATGTACTTGTCGACGACGCGCTTCAAATCCTTCGCCTTCGGCAGCGTCGTAACGATCTGCTCGTGGCGGATCAGTGCGGCGGCCATGTTGGAAAACATCGCCTGACGATGGCCGCTCTGACGGCCGAAACGCCGTCCCAGTTTACCGTGTCGCATATCTAGTCACCCTTACGTGGTTGCAGGCGAGACCGGACAATCCAGCCTCGTGTGACGCGGGAGGTTCTATGGCCTCACCTTCGCCGGTCGTGTTTGCCTCCATCCCGCATGCGGGCGAAGGCTTGGATGAGGGCAATCACTTGCCGATGAGGCTAGAACCTGCCCCTCACCCCTAACCCCTCTCCCGTAAGAACGGGGCGAGGGAATTCTTCTCTTACCGGAGGTCAGCGGCCAAGGGCCGCCGGCGCTCCTGCGCCGCCCTCGCGGAGCTGCCCGCGCGATAGCGCGGATCAGCGGCGTGAGCGAACTCAGTACTGATCTTCGAAGCGCTTTGCCAGCTCTTCGATGTTGTCCGGCGGCCAGTTCGGCACGTCCATGCCGAGATGGAGACCCATGGCCGCGAGAACTTCCTTGATCTCGTTGAGCGACTTGCGGCCGAAGTTCGGCGTGCGCAGCATCTCGGCTTCCGTCTTCTGGATCAGGTCGCCGATGTAGACGATGTTGTCGTTCTTCAGGCAGTTCGCCGAACGTACCGACAGCTCGAGTTCGTCGACCTTCTTGAGCAGCGCCGCGTTGAACGCCAACTCGGGATGGCGCGTCTCTTCGACGGCCTTCTTGGGCTCTTCGAAGTTGATGAACACAGCCAGCTGGTCCTGCAGGATGCGGGCAGCGAGTGCCACGGCGTCCTCGGCCTTGACCGAACCGTCGGTCTCGACCTGCATCGTCAGCTTGTCATAGTCGAGGATCTGGCCTTCGCGGGTGTTCTCGACCTTGTAGGAGACCTTCTTGACGGGGCTGTACAGGCTGTCGACCGGGATCAGGCCGATCGGCGCATCTTCCGGACGGTTGCGGTCGGCTGCAACGTAGCCCTTGCCCATGTCGGCCGTGAACTCCATGCGGATGTTCGCGCCCTGGTCGAGGTGGCAGATCACGTGATCAGGATTGAGGATCTCGACGTCCGAGCCCGCCTCGATGTCGCCAGCCTTCACGGCGCCGGCGCCTTCCTTCTTGAGCACCATGCGCTTCACGCCGTCCGAGTGGAGACGCAGAGCGATTTCCTTGATGTTCAGGATGATGTTCGTCACGTCTTCGCGGACACCCGGGATCGACGAGAACTCGTGCAGAACGCCGTCGATCTGCACGGTCTTGATGGCCGAGCCCTGCAGCGACGACAGCAGCACGCGGCGCAGCGCGTTGCCGAGCGTCATGCCGAAGCCACGCTCCAGCGGTTCAGCGACGACGGTGGCGACACGGTTGCGCTCACGGCCGGGCTGGATATCGAGCTTGTTCGGCTTGATCAGGTCTTGCCAATTTTTTTGCAGTACACTTGCTTGCGTCATGGGGGCCTCATTCGGTTCGAGCGCCAGGCTGAGGGAAAGCCGCGCTCGTCTCACCAGGGTCGTTCGTATTGCGGATCGTCTTTTCGTAGCGCTGCCGGAGCGTGCAAATTGGCACCTCCGGCAGGTAGCAGGTCGTCGCTAGGATCGTGCGTTAGACGCGGCGGCGCTTGCGCGGGCGGCAGCCGTTGTGCGGGATCGGCGTAACATCGCGGATCGACGTGATCTGGAAGCCGACCGACTGCAGGGCGCGCAGCGCGCTCTCGCGGCCGGAGCCGGGGCCGCAGACTTCGACTTCGAGCACCTTCATGCCGTGCTCCATGGCCTTCTTGCCGGCGTCTTCCGCAGCCATCTGCGCCGCGAACGGCGTGGACTTGCGCGAGCCCTTGAAGCCCATCGTGCCCGACGACGACCAGGCGAGCGCATTACCCTGCGCGTCGGTGATCGTGATCATCGTGTTGTTGAAGGACGCATTCACGTGGGCGACGCCCGACGTGATGTTCTTCTTCTCGCGCTTGCGGACTTTCGCCCGGCCGGCGGTTGCCTCTTTAGCCATCGTCTCGAACTCCTGATGTCCGCCCTGCTAGCAGACGTAATGTTCATCCATCGCGGCGCGCCACGCCTTCACGCAGCAGCGCGCCAAATCTTCTCAAGCCGCCTTAGCTGGCTTTCTTCTTGCCGGCGATCGGCTTGGCCGGGCCCTTGCGCGTGCGTGCGTTGGTGTGCGTGCGCTGGCCGTGAACCGGGAGGCCCTTACGGTGACGCAGGCCACGATAACAGCCGAGGTCCATGAGGCGCTTGATGTTCATCGCCACTTCACGGCGAAGATCGCCTTCCACGACGAAGTCGCGGTCGATCGATTCGCGGATCTGCAGCACTTCGGCGTCGGTCAACTGGTTGACGCGACGCTCAGCCGGAATGCCGACCTTCGTGCAAATGTCCTTGGCGTACTTCGGACCGATGCCATGAATGTACTGAAGCGCGATCAGAACGCGCTTCTGGGTCGGAATGTTTACACCTGCAATACGTGCCACGACGTCCCTCTCCTATGCCCTGCGGGGCCTCGACTTTTGCCCAGCGGGCATTTCACTCTTTTGCCCAGCGGGCATCTCATTCATTGCCCTGCGGGCATTTCCGGTGGGTCAGCTCATCGCCAACCCATTGAACTTCTACAAGCTAAAATGCGCCGCGATCGGCCAAGGCGAAATGAATCGCGCGGCCGTTCCCGACGAATGCGTTCTGAGGTCGGGCGCGTTGTAGCGCGTCCAGCCCCCTCGCGTCAATGCGTCGCTGGTCGACGCTGCGATCATGCCGCAGCAGCATCCAGAACAGTGTTTAGTTGCCGCTCCACTTCGTCGATCTGGGCCATGCCGTCGATCGATTTCAGCTTGCCCTTGGCAAAGTAGTAGCCAATGAGCGGGGCGGTTTCCCGGTAGTAGGCCATGAGGCGGCTTTTGACCGTCTCGGCGTTGTCGTCTGCGCGCCGCGAGAACTCGTGGCTCCCGCAGCTGTCGCACGTGTCCTTGGCCTTCGTCGGCTTGAAGGTATCGTGGTAGCCCGTGCCGCACTTGGCGCAGGTGAAGCGTCCCGTGATGCGCTCGATCAGCGCCGTATCGTCCACCTTCATCTCGACGACGACGTCGAGTGTCTTGCCCTGCTGCTCCAGAAGTTTGTCGAGGCCGACTGCCTGGGGCAGCGTGCGCGGGAAGCCATCGAGCAGGAAGCCTTTGGCGCAGTCCGGTTCCTGGATGCGGTCGGAGATGATGCGGATGACGATCTCGTCCGAGACGAGGCCGCCCGACTTCATGATGCTGTCGGCCTGACGGCCCACTTCCGTGCCAGCCTTGACGGCCGCGCGCAGCATGTCGCCCGTCGACAGCTGAACGAGACCACGGTTCTTGGCGATGACCTGAGCCTGCGTGCCCTTACCGGCACCTGGCGGCCCCAGCAGAATGACGATCATCGCCGCCCCTTGTTGGACGTTGCGCCGCGCAGTTTCGCCTTCTTGATCAGGCCCTCGTACTGATGCGCGAGCAAGTGGCTTTGAATCTGGGCAACGGTGTCCATGGTGACTGAAACCGCGATCAAGAGCGACGTGCCACCGAAATAGAACGGAACGGCAGCGTACGCTATGAGCAGTTCGGGCAATACGCAGACCACGGCCAGATAGATGGCGCCGACAACGGTGATGCGCGTCAGCACGTAGTCGATGTATTCCGCGGTCTTCTCGCCGGGGCGTATACCGGGCAGGAAGCCGCCGTACTTGCGCAGGTTGTCGGCGGTCTCTTTCGGATTGAACACGACGGCGGTGTAGAAGAACGCGAAGAAGACGATCAGCAGGATGTAGACGATGATGTGGGCCGGCTGGCCGCGGCCGAGCGCTGCGACGACCGTGTTGAACCATTCGCCGCCGCCCATCTGGCCGCCCTGGCTCATGAACTGCGCGGCCGTGATCGGCAACAGCAGCAGCGAGGAGGCGAAGATCGGCGGAATAACGCCGGCAGAGTTGAGCTTCAGCGGCAGATGCGAGGCATCGCCCTGGAACATGCGGTTGCCGACTTGCCGCTTTGGATACTGGATCAGCAGGCGGCGCTGCGCGCGCTCCATGAAAACGATTGCCGCAACGACGGCCAGCATCATGAGTAGAAGCGCAAACAGCAGAGCTGTGTTCAGCGAACCGTTACGCGCCATCTCGAACAGGCCGACGATGGCGGACGGCAGACCCGCGACGATGCCGGCGAAGATGATGAGCGAAATGCCGTTGCCGACGCCGCGCTGCGTGATCTGCTCGCCGAGCCACATCAGGAACATCGTGCCGCCAACCATCGTGATGACGGTCGACATGCGGAAGAACCAGCCCGGATCGGCCACGACGGCGCCTGCGGACCCACGGGATCCTTCAAGGCCGATAGCGATGCCGTACGCTTGGAACGCGGCGAGGATGACGGTTAGGTAACGCGTATATTGGTTGATCTGCTTGCGGCCGCTTTCACCCTCCTTCTTGAGGGCTTCCAGCTGCGGCGAAACCGACGTCATCAACTGCATGATGATGGACGCCGAGATATAAGGCATGATGTTCAGCGCAAAGATCGCCATGCGCTCCACGGCGCCACCGGCGAACATGTTGACCATGCCGAGGATGCCGGACGACTGCTGGGCGAAAACGGCCTTGAACGCATCGATGCTGATGCCCGGCAGCGGAATGAAGGTGCCGAAACGATAGACGAGCAGCGCACCCAGCGTGAACCAGATGCGGCGCTTCAAGTCTTCGGCTTTGGCGAAGGCGCCAAAGTTCAGGTTCGAGGCAAGCTGCTCGGCAGCGGAAACCATGTGTTCTTCTCCAGACCCTGCAAGGCCCCGGAAGGCTGCAGGCCGTCCCCTGACCGTCCCGTGTGGACATCGTGCCGCTTAGATAGGTACAGCGACCCCGCCCGCCAATCCGCCCCCTGCGATCTTAAGGCCCGTGTTCGTCTGCTGCGGCAGATCGGCCACAAGGGCCGATCTTAGTCTCGTTGCGTCGTTACTCAGCCTTCGCGGCGGCAGCAGCAGCGGGCTTGGGCGCGTTGCCACTGGCCTTGGCTGCCTTCTTCGCGGCCGTCTTCTTGGCCTTTGCGACGTCGGCTTCGAGGATCTTCTTCTCGATCAGCTTGATCGAGCCGCCGGCCTTTTCCACCGCTGCCTTGGCCGAAGCCGTGGCGTGGTTGACCGTCAGCGTCAGCTTTGCCTTGAGCTCACCTGAGCCCAGCAAACGCAGGCCATCCTTGGAGCGGCGAAGAATGCCGGCTTCCACCAGGTTGGCCGTCGTCACGTCCTGGCCCGACTTCAGCTTGCCCTCGTCGACGGCCTTCTGCAGCGCGCCGAGGCTGACCTCGTTATAGTCTTTGCGGCGCCACTTGTTGAAGCCGCGCTTGGGCAGACGGCGATGCAATGGCATCTGGCCGCCTTCGAAGCCGCCGATGGCGACGCCGGTACGGGCCGTCTGGCCCTTGCCGCCGCGGCCGCCCTGCTTGCCGACGCCCGAGCCGATACCACGGCCGATGCGGACGCGGAACTTTCGCGCGCCTTCGATATCTTTGAGTTCATTCAGCCGCATGGGCCTTGCTCCTGGTAATCTGCCGTTCAGCCCTTGGGCGCGTCGTCGACGACGCGAACCAGGTGGCTGATGGTGTTGATCATGCCGCGCACTGCCGGCGTGTCTTCGAGAGTCGAGCGGCGATGCAGCTTGTTGAGGCCGAGGCCGATCAACGTCTGCGTCTGCTTCTCCGGACGGCGCGTTGCGCTGCGGATCTGCTCGACCGTTACTGTCTTCTTGCCTGCCATATCACGTCACCTTCGAAAACTTGGCTCAGAGCCCGGCGTCAGCCACGCCCGAAGCGGCTTCGGCAAGAGCCGATCCGTCACGGCGCCGCGAGACGATCTCGGACACTTTCTTGTTGCGGCGCGCTGCGACCGAGCGCGGGTTTTCCTGATGCTTCAGGGCGTCAAACGTGGCGCGAACCACGTTGTAGGGGTTCGTCGAACCGAGCGACTTGGCGACGACATCGTGCACGCCGAGCATCTCGAACACGGCGCGCATGGCGCCGCCGGCGATGATGCCGGTACCGGCAGGTGCCGCGCGCAGCACGACCTTGCCCGCGCCATGGCGGCCTTCCGAGTCGTGATGCAGCGTGCGGGCGTCGCGCAGCGGTACGCGCAGCAGGTTGCGGCGAGCCGCTTCCGTTGCCTTGCGGATCGCCTCGGGCACTTCACGGGCCTTGCCGTGGCCGAAGCCGACGCGGCCCTTCAGGTCGCCGACAACGACGAGTGCAGCAAAGCCGAAGCGCTTGCCGCCCTTCACCACCTTGGCGACGCGATTGATATGAACGAGCTTGTCGGAGAATTCGCTGTCGCGCTCTTCCCGATCCCGCTCGCGTCCGCGTCCGCCTCTTTCGGGTCCACGTGCCACTTTAGTGTCCTTTCATCAGAAGCTGAGGCCGCCATCGCGGGCAGCATCGGCGAGCGCTTTCACGCGCCCATGAAACAGGTAGCCGCCGCGGTCGAACACGACCTCTTTGACGCCGGCCTTCAAAGCGCGCTCTGCAACGAGCTTGCCGACAGCTTCAGCCGCCGACTTGTTCGCACCGGACTTACCGGCCGAGCGCAGATCCTTTTCCATCGTCGAAGCACTGGCGAGCGTCTTGCCCGCTGCGTCGTCGATGACTTGCGCGTAGATGTGCTGAGAGGAACGGTGCACCGACAGACGCGGGCGCTTTCCCTGACCAGCATTGAGCGACCGGCGCACGCGCGCCTTACGCTTATCGAAATTTGCGACCTTAGCCATTGGCCTGCCCGATCCTTACTTCTTCTTGCCTTCCTTGCGGAAGACGTATTCGCCCTTATAACGCACGCCCTTGCCCTGGTAGGGCTCCGGCGGACGCGAGCCGCGGATGTCCGCAGCCACCTGTCCTACAAGCTGCTTGTCGATGCCCGTAACCGTAATCACGTCCGACTTCGCACCGGCAACCTTGACTTCGACGCCGGCGGGAATCGTGTGATTGACGTCGTGGCTGAAACCGACCGACAGCGTCAGCTGATCCTTGCCCTTCATCGTCGCACGGAAACCGACGCCCTGGATTTCCAGGGTGTGCGAGTAACCGTCCGTAACACCCTTCACCAGGTTCTGGATCATGGTGCGCGACATGCCCCACATGGCACGCGCCTTATTGCTGTCGTCGCGCGGCGTGACGTTGATGCCATCCGCGGTCTTTTCCAGCTTGATGTCTTCCGGCACGGTGAACGAGAGTTCGCCCTTGGCGCCCTTGACCTTCACCGTCTGGCCGTCGACCGTCGCCGTGACGGCGGACGGAATGGCGACCGGTTTCTTTCCAATGCGCGACATAGGCTTTTGACCTTCGCTTGGCGCCGGAGAACCGGCGCTCCTTCCGTTAGAATATGTTGCAGATAACTTCGCCGCCGACGTTCTCTTCGCGGGCGCGCGCATCCGACATCACGCCCTTCGGCGTGGAGAGGATGGCGACGCCGAGACCGTTGGCGACCGTGCGTAGATCCTTGACCGGCGAGTACACGCGGCGGCCCGGCTTGGAGATACGTTCGATCTCCTTGATGGCCGGCGTGCCGTTGAAGTACTTCAGCTCGATCTCGAACTCGGGCAGGCCGCCCTTCGGCTCAACCCGCGTGTAACCGCGGATGTAGCCTTCTTCGGCCAGAACGTCGAGAACACGGCCGCGCATGTTCGATGCGGGCGTGGAAACCTTGGGACGGCGACGCATCTGCGCATTGCGGATGCGGGTCAGCATGTCACCAACTGGATCGTTTACCATTTGCTGAGCGCTCCCTTACCAGCTCGACTTCGTCATGCCGGGGATCAGGCCTTGGCTGGCCTGCTCACGCAGCTGGTTACGGCACATCCTCAGCTTGCGATAGTTGCCACGGGCGCGGCCCGTGATCTCGCAGCGGTTGCGGATGCGCGTGGGCGAGGAGTTGCGCGGCAGCTCGGCCAGCTTGAGGCGGGCGGCGAACCGCTCCTCGGCCGAGAGCTTGAGGTTGGAGGCAACGTCCTTCAGCCGCTTGCGCTTGCCCGCGTACTGTGCGGCCAGTTTGCGCCGGCGGTTGTTCTTCTCAACTGAGCTAGTCTTAGCCATTCATGTCTCCCAAAGGCCTTTCGGATCGAGCCCGAGGTCCTCTAGCTGCGGAAAGGAAAATTGAAGCCACGAAGCAGCTCGCGCGCTTCGTCGTCGGTGCCGGCCGTGGTGACGACCACCACGTCCATGCCCCAGATCTCGTCGACCTTGTCATAGTCGATCTCGGGGAACACGATGTGCTCCTTGAGACCGCAGGCGTAGTTGCCGCGCCCGTCGAAGCTCTTCGGGTTGAGACCGCGGAAGTCCTTCACGCGCGGCAGCGCGATGGTGACGAACCGGTCCAGGAATTCATACATGCGGTCGCCGCGCAGCGTAACCTTGGCGCCCAGCGTCATGCCTTCGCGCACCTTGAAGGTGGCGATCGACTTGGTCGACTTGGTCGTGATCGGCTTCTGGCCGGCGATGAGGGCCAAATCGCCCGCAGCGTTGTCGACCTTCTTGCGATCGTTGACCGCTTCGCCGATGCCCATGTTCAAGACCACTTTCTCGATCTTGGGGATCTGCATGTGGTTCTTGTAGCCGAACTTCTGCGACAGCGCCTCGCGCACTACTTTCTCGTAGTGCGATTTCATGCGCGGCTTGTAGTCGGCCGGGCGCGGCGACGCAGGCTTCTTGTCGGCGGCGGCCTGAGCCTTCGCTTCCTTCTTGGCCTTCGCCTGCTTGCCCTTTTCGGCTGCAGCGTTGGCGAGCGCCCCCTTGGGGCCCTTTTTCTCTTCAGCCATGATTACTGGCCCTTCTCAGGAATGACTTCGCCCGAGCGCTTCGCAAATCGGACCTTCTTGCCGTTGTCCAGGAACTTGAAGCCGACGCGCGTCGGCTTGCCGTCCTTGGGATCTTCGAGCGCGAGGTTGGAAAGCTGAATGGCGGCTTCTTTCGAAACGATGCCGCCCTCATCCTTCGCCGTCTGGCGCTGGTGCTTGCGCACCACGTTGACGCCACGCACCACGGCGCGGCCATCCTTCGGGCGCATCTCGATCACTTCGCCCTGCTTGCCCTTGTCGCGGCCAGCCAGAACGATGACGCGATCGCCCTTCTTGATCTTAAGCGACGCCATTACAGAACCTCCGGCGCAAGCGACACGATCTTCATGTGGTTCTTCGAGCGCAGCTCACGCGTGACCGGCCCGAAGATGCGGGTGCCGACCGGCTCGCCCTGGGCGTTGACCAGCACGGCCG
The DNA here is from genome assembly GCA_963846845.1 of uncultured Pseudomonadota bacterium. Lineage (GTDB taxonomy): Bacteria > Pseudomonadota > Alphaproteobacteria > Rhizobiales > Hyphomicrobiaceae > JAKAXS01. Next base: position 251,790 of record CAWJXQ010000004.1, read on the forward strand.
CGTTGCGGTCGAAGCGGATCAGCGATCCGTCCGGGCGGCGAACGCCCTTCGCGGTACGCACGACCACGGCCTTCATGACCTGGCCCTTCTTGACGCGCCCCTTCGGAATAGCCTCCTGCACCGACACGACAATCGTGTCGCCGATGGTGGCATACTTGCGCTTCGACCCGCCCAGCACCTTGATGCACTGGACGCGGCGCGCTCCCGAATTATCGGCGACGTCGAGATTTGTCTCCATCTGGATCATCGCGTTCTTCCTTCTAATCCTGGGTAACTGCCCTCATGAGCAGTCCCTAATCTCTGTTCCCGCTTGCCCTTCGCGGGACTTCCCGCGCCGTTCAAGCTCTCAAGTCGTTTGCGCAACGACGATCCATCGTTTGTTGCGCGAAATCGGTGACGTCTCCTCGATGGCGACCTTGTCGCCGATCTTGTGGACGTTGGCTTCGTCGTGGGCGTGGTACTTCTTGGTACGGCGCACGGTCTTCTTGAACAGCGGGTGGGTGTAGCGGCGCTCCACCTCGACCACGATGGTCTTGTCGTTCTTGTCCGATACGACGGTGCCCTGCAGGATGCGCTTCGGCATGTCTCTTAAACTCCCTTACCAGTGGCGGTAGAGCCGGCGCGCTTCTGGCGCGAGAGCGTCATCACCCGGGCAATATCGCGGCGCACCTGACGCACGCGCGACGTGTTCTCTAGCTGTCCCGACGCACGCTGGAAGCGCAGATTGAACTGCTCCTTCTTCAGCTTGAGCAGCTGGTCATCCAGCTGGTCCGGCGTCATCGATTTCATGTCGGAGGATTTCATCTCAACTGTCCTCAATCTCAACCCAGCCGCGTGACGATGCGCGTCGGCACGCCGAGCTTGGCGGCTCCGAGCGTCAACGCTTCACGAGCAATCACGTCAGTCACGCCGTCGAGCTCGAACATGATGCGGCCGGGCTTCACGCGGGCCACCCACAGTTCGATGCCGCCCTTACCCGAGCCCATGCGGACTTCGGCGGGCTTCTTGGTCACCGGCACATCCGGGAAGATGCGGATCCACACGCGGCCGGCACGCTTCATGTGACGCGTGATGGCGCGGCGAGCCGCTTCGATCTGGCGTGCGGTCACCCGCTCCGGGCCCATGGCCTTCAAGCCATGCGAGCCGAAGTTCAGGTCCGTACCACCCTTGGCCTTGCCATGGATGCGGCCCTTGAACGTCTTGCGGAACTTGGTCTTCTTCGGTTGCATCATTGTAGTGATTCCCGCTCAGCTTTCTCAGGTGGCCTGCTCAGGAGCCGGCTCGCGATCGCGACGCTGCTCGCGATCCGGACGTTCCCGGCGCGGACGTCCGCCGCCACCACCTTCTTGCATTTCCATCGAACGGCGCTCTGACGCCATCGGATCGTGTTCCATGATCTCGCCTTTGAAGATCCAGACCTTGATGCCGATGATGCCGTAGGCCGTGCGTGCGATGCCGTAGCCGAAGTCGACGTCGGCACGAAGCGTGTGCAACGGCACGCGGCCTTCGCGGTACCATTCCGTGCGCGCGATTTCCGCGCCGCCCAGACGGCCACCGACGTTGATACGGATGCCAACCGCGCCACCGCGCAGAGCCGACTGAACCGAGCGCTTCATCGCACGGCGGAACGCCACGCGGCGCTCGAGCTGCTGTGCGATGTTCTCGGCAACGAGAACGGCATCAATGTCGGGCTTGCGCACTTCGACGATGTTGAGGTGCACTTCCGACGAGGTCAGGCGTGCCAGCTGCGAGCGCAGCTTCTCGATGTCCGCGCCCTTCTTGCCGATCAGAACGCCGGGGCGCGCGGTGTGAACCGTTACGCGGCACTTCTTGTGCGGACGCTCGATCACGACCTTGGAGATGCCGGCGGCGCGCTGCTGCTTCATGATGAAAGCGCGGATGGCGCGATCTTCATGCAGAAGCTTGCCGTACTCGCCACGCGAGGCGAACCAGCGGCTGTCCCAGGTGCGGTTGATGCCGAGACGCAGGCTCGTGGGATGAACTTTATGACCCATTATGCGGTCTCCTTCGCCGGCTCTGCGGCCGTCTTGGCAGCGGGCTTGGCTTTCTTCGGCTTGGCGCCAGCGGTCGCCTTGGCCTTTGCTTCAGCCTTCTTCGCCTTCTTGGCGGCCTTGGCGTCGACGTCGGTCTGGCGCACGATCACGGTGATCTGCGAGAACGGCTTCGACACGCTGGCAGCACGGCCACGGCCGCGCGCCATGAAGCGCTTCATGACCAGGTTCTTGCCGACCCAGGCTTCGGCAACGATCAGGTCGTTGACGTCGAGGCCGTGGTTGTTCTCGGCGTTGGCGACAGCCGACATCACGCACTTACGCACGTCGTTGGCGATGCGCTTGCGCGAGAACTGCAGATCGGCGATCGCATGATCGACCTTCTTGCCGCGGATCAGGCCCGCGACGAGGTTCAGCTTCTGCGGCGAGACGCGGAGGTTACGGGTAACCGCCTTCGCCTCGTTGTCGGGGAGCGCCCGCTCTCGGGATGGCTTGCCCATTATCTCTTCACCGCTTTCTTGTCGCCGCCATGCCCTTGGAAGAGACGGGTCGGGGCGAATTCTCCGAACTTGTGACCGATCATGTCTTCGCTGACATTGACCGGCACATGCTTGTGGCCGTTATGCACGCCGAACGTCAGCCCGACGAACTGCGGCAGGATCGTGGAGCGGCGGCTCCAGATCTTGATGACCTCGTTACGGCCGCCCGAGCGCACTTTCTCGGCCTTCTTCAGAAGGTAGCCGTCTACGAACGGGCCTTTCCAAACTGAGCGTGACACTTATCAGTCTCCTTGGCGCTCTGGCCTTACTTCTGCTTCGCGCGGCTGCGGACGATGTACTTGTCCGTGGCCTTGTTCTTGCGGGTCTTGAAGCCCTTGGTCGGCTTGCCCCAGGGCGTCGCCCAGTGCTTGCCGCCCTTGGTACGACCACCGTTGGGATGGTCGATCGGGTTCATGGCGATCGAACGTACGGTCGGGCGCGTGCCCTTCCAGCGTGTCCGGCCAGCCTTGCCCGTAACTTCGTTGTTGTGGTCCGGGTTGGACACCGCGCCCACCGAAGCCATGCAGCTGGCCGAGACGCGGCGCGTCTCACCCGACGACAGCTTCAGCACGGCCCAGCCGCTGTCGCGGCCGACGAGCTGCACGAAGGCACCTGCCGAGCGCGCCATCTGGCCGCCACGGCCCGGCTTCAGCTCGACGTTGTGCACGATCGTGCCGATCGGCATCGATGCCAGCGGCATCGCATTGCCCGGCTTCACGTCGACCTTCTGGCCCGAGACGACGCTATCGCCGACAGCCAGGCGCTGCGGCGCCAGGATGTAGGAGACGGTGCCGTCCTGATACTTGATCAGGGCGATGAAGGCCGTGCGGTTGGGATCGTACTCCAGCCGCTCGACGACTGCCGACACGTCGTGCTTGCGACGGCGGAAGTCGATCAGCCGGTACGAACGCTTGTGACCGCCGCCGATGTGACGCGTCGTGATGCGCCCGTCGTTGTTACGGCCACCGTTCTTGTTCAGGCCCTCGGTCAGCATCTTCACCGGAGCGCCCTTGTAGAGGCTCGAACGGTCGACCTGCACCAGATGGCGCAGACCGGGAGATGTTGGGCGATATGTTTTCAGTGCCATTTATGCGTGCCCCTCTCAAAGGCCCGTCGTGACGTCGATAGAGTGACCCGCTTCCAGCGTAACGATGGCTTTCTTGACATCGCTGAGCCGGGCGCGCTGACCCTTGAACGTCTTCACTTTGCCCTTGCGGACGATGGTATTGACGGCCTTGACCTTGACTTTGAACAGGCCTTCGATCGCCGACTTGATGTCCTTCTTGGAGGCCCGGGGGGCAACCTTGAAGACGACCTGGTTGGCTTCCGAGATCAACGTCGCCTTCTCGGTGATGACCGGCGACAGGATCACGTCGTATGCGCTGAGCTTCACGACCGGGCTCCTTCCTTGGCTTCAGGAACCTTGGCGTCCTTGAAGCGCTCGCCGAGCGCATCGAGGGCGGCCTTGGTCAACACCAGCTTACGGCGGCGCAGGATGTCATAGACGTTGATGCCCTGAACCGGCAGCACGTCGATGTTGGGAATGTTGCGCGCCGCACGAACGAAATTCACTTCCAACTCCGCGCCGTCGATGATCAGCGCATTGCTGAGCTCGAGCTTTGCAAAGTTGCTGAGCAGCGACTTCGTCTTGCCGTCGCCGCCGGCCTTGTCGAGGACGACGATCTCGCCGGCCTTCGCCTTGGCAGAGAGCGCGTGACGCAGAGCGAGCGCACGAACCTTCTTGGGCATGTCAACGGCATGGCTGCGCGGCTTGGGACCGAACGCCTTGCCGCCGCCGCGCCATTGCGGAACCGACTTGTCGCCGTGACGCGCGCCGCCGGTGCCCTTCTGCTTGTACATCTTCTTGCCTGTGACCGTCACTTCCGAGCGGTCCTGGGCGTGATGAGTGCCGGCCATGCGCTTCAGAAGCTGATAGCGAACCATGCGCTGCAGCAGATCCTGACGCGGCTCCAGCCCGAAGATTGCATCCGCGAGCTCAACTTGACCGGCCGATTTGGCCTCAAGCGTGGTGATGTCGAGTTTCATCACGCTGTTTCCTTCTTCTCGGCTGCGCGCACGGCGCCGGGCTTCGGCGCATCCTTGTGCGCGGCCTTCTTGACCGCATCGCGCACGATCACCCAGCCGCCCTTCGAACCGGGCACTGCGCCACGGATCATCAGCAGACCGCGATCGGCGTCCGTCTTCACGACGACCAGGTTCTGGGTGGTGATGCGATCATCACCCATGTGGCCGGCCATCTTCTTGCCCTTGAACACCTTGCCCGGGTCCTGGCGCTGGCCAGTCGAACCGTGGCTACGGTGGCTGACCGACACGCCGTGCGTGGCGCGCAGGCCGCCGAAGTTCCAGCGCTTCATGGCGCCCTGGAAGCCCTTGCCCTGCGAGGTGCCGGTAACGTCGACGAACTGGCCCGGCACGAAGTGCTCGGCCGTGATCTCCGACCCGACGTCGATCAGGTTGTCCTTGCTGACGCGGAATTCCTGAAGCTTGCGCTTCGGCTCCACGTTGGCGACAGCGAAGTTCTGGCGGTCAGCCTTCGTCAGGCGCGAGGGCTTACGCGTGCCAACGCCGAGCTGAAGGGCGGTGTAGCCGTTCTTCTCTTCGGTGCGGTGCGACACCACCTGCAGCTTTTCCAGCTTCAGGACGGTGACGGGGACATGCTCGCCCGCATCTGTAAAGATGCGTGTCATGCCGACCTTCTGTGCAATCACTCCGGAACGCATCAGCATTCCTTCCCTTCTATCCAGGATCGCGCCGGGCGAACGCCCGAGCGGAGGATCCAATTCCCTTACAGCTTGATTTCCACGTCGACACCGGCAGCCAGGTCGAGCTTCATCAGCGCGTCCACGGTCTGCGGCGTCGGATCGACGATGTCGAGGAGCCGCTTGTGCGTGCGCATTTCGAATTGCTCGCGGCTCTTCTTGTCGACGTGAGGCGACCTGTTGACCGTGAAGCGCTCGATGCGCGTCGGCAGCGGGATGGGCCCGCGTACTTCAGCGCCGGTACGCTTCGCCGTGTTCACGATTTCCCGCGTCGACGCATCGAGCACGCGATGGTCGAACGCTTTCAATCGGATGCGAATGTTCTGGCCGTTCATGTTCCTCAGACCCACAAAAGGTTAGGACGCCCACAATTGGCGAGCGTCCCGACCAACCCTCTTATTCAACGATCTTGGTGACGACGCCGGCGCCGACGGTGCGGCCGCCTTCGCGGATGGCGAAGCGAACTTTTTCTTCCATCGCGATCGGCGAGACCAGCTCGACGTCAACCGCGATGTTGTCGCCCGGCATAACCATTTCCGTGCCTTCCGGAAGCGTGACCACACCGGTCACGTCCGTCGTGCGGAAGTAGAACTGCGGACGGTAGTTCGTGAAGAACGGCGTGTGACGGCCGCCCTCATCCTTCGTCAGGATGTAGGCCTCTGCCTTGAACTTCTTGTGCGGCTTCACCGAGCCGGGCTTGGCCAGAACCTGGCCACGCTCGACCTTTTCCTTGTCGATGCCGCGCAGCAGGCAGCCCACGTTGTCGCCGGCCTCGCCCGAGTCCAGCAGCTTGCGGAACATTTCGACGCCCGTCACGACCGACTTCTGCGTGTCGCGCAGACCCACGATCTCGACTTCTTCGCCGACCTTGATCACGCCGCGTTCGATACGGCCCGTGACAACCGTGCCGCGGCCCGAGATCGAGAACACGTCTTCGATCGGCATCAGGAACGGCTGGTCCTTCGGACGGTCCGGCAGCGGGATGAACGTGTCCAGAGCGTCATACAGCTTGACGATGGCTTCGTCGGCCAGCGGGCCCTTCTCGCCATTCAGAGCCTTGATGGCAGCGCCACGCACGATCGGCGTGTCGTCGCCCGGGAAGTTGTACTTCGACAGCAGGTCGCGCACTTCCATCTCGACCAGGTCGAGAAGCTCAGCGTCGTCGACCACGTCGCACTTGTTCAGGAACACCACGATCTGCGGAACGCCGACCTGGCGCGCCAGCAGGATGTGCTCGCGCGTCTGCGGCATCGGACCGTCGACGGCCGACACGACCAGGATCGCGCCGTCCATCTGGGCGGCACCCGTGATCATGTTCTTCACGTAGTCGGCATGGCCCGGGCAGTCGACGTGCGCATAGTGGCGGTTCGCCGTCGAATACTCGACGTGGCTGGTCGCGATCGTCAAAATCTTCGTCGGGTCGCGGCGGCCCTGGCTCTCGGATGCCTTGGCGACTTCGTCATACGCAATCGCCGTCTGCGTCCAGCCCTTGTCCGCAGAAACCTTCGTCAGCGCAGCCGTCAACGTCGTCTTGCCGTGGTCAACGTGACCAATCGTGCCGACGTTGCAGTGCGGCTTGTTCGCGGTCGAATTTCGCCTTGGCCATCGTGGCTCTCCTTCAGTCTCTCGTAATCATCTCCGGCCAATCCCTCAGATGAGGAACGCCGGTGCTCCATCAAGCTCAAGTCTCAAGATCAGGCGTATTTCGCCTTCACCTCGTCAGCCACATTGCGCGGCACGTCCGCGTAATGGGCAAATTGCATCGTGTAGGACGCGCGTCCCGTCGACATCGACCGCAGCTGGCTCACGTAGCCGAACATGTTGGCGAGCGGCACGTAGGCGCGGATCACCGTAGCGTTGCCGCGCATCTCCTGCGTGCGGATCTGGCCGCGCCGCGAGTTGATGTCGCCGATGACACCGCCGACGAAGTCGCCAGGCGTCACCACTTCAACGTCCATGATCGGCTCGAGCAGCTTCATGCCGCCCTTGTCGCAGCCTTCCTTGACGGCCGAGCGCGACGCGATTTCGAAGGCGATCGCCGACGAGTCGACTTCATGGTAGGCGCCGTCGAACAGCGTCACCTTCATGTCGACGATCGGGAAGCCGATCAGAACGCCGCTGTCCCAAACCGACTCGACGCCCTTTTCGACGCCCGGAATGTATTCCTTGGGAACGGTGCCGCCGATGATGGTGGCCACGAACTCGTTGCCCTTGCCCGTTTCGTTCGGCTCAAGCTTCAGCTTGACGCGAGCGAACTGGCCGGTACCGCCGGTCTGCTTCTTGTGCGTGTAGTCGATCTCGGTCGCACGAGCCAGCGTCTCGCGGTAGGCCACCTGCGGTGCGCCCACGTTGACGTCGACGTTGTGGGGCTCGCGGCGCATGATGTCGACCTTGATGTCGAGATGCAGCTCGCCCATGCCCTTGATGATCGTCTCGCCGGATTCCTGGTCGACAGCGACGCGGAAGGACGGATCCTCGACCGCGAGCATGTGCAGGACCTGGGACATCTTCTCCTGGTCGGCCTTGGTCTTGGGTTCCACCTTGCGCTCGATGACGGGCTCGGGGAATTCCATCTTCTCCAGGATGACCGGCTTGCTCGGATCCGACAGCGTCTCGCCGGTGCGGGTATCCTTGAGGCCGGCGAGCGCGATGATGTCGCCGGCGTAGGCGACGTCGACGGGCTCGCGCTTTTCAGCGTGCATCTCGTAGATCATGCCGACGCGCTCTTTCTTGTCGCGCGTGGTCTGAGCGAGCGCCATGCCCTTTTCGAGCTTGCCCGAGTAGATGCGGCAGAACGTGATCGAACCCACGTGCGGGAACGTCATGATCTTGAAGGCGATCATCGACAGCGGATCGCTGTCGATCGGGCGGCGAACCGTCTCGTCGCCGGTCTTGGCGTCGATGCACTTGTAGGCTTCGCGATCCGACGGTGCCGGCAGGAAGTCGACAACGGCGTCGAGCATGGGCTGCACGCCCTTGTGCTTGAATGCCGAGCCGCACATCATCGGATAGAACGTGCGCGTGATGGTGGCCTTGCGGATCAGGCTGCGAAGCGTCGCCTCGTCCGGCTCCTTGCCTTCGAGGTAGGCTTCCATCGCCGTGTCGTCCATTTCGACGGCGGCTTCGATCATGGCAGCGCGGAATTCGAGCGCCTTGTCCATGAGATCGGCAGGAATTTCCTTTTCGATCATCTTGGCGTCTTTGCCGTCGCCGTCCCACACGATGGCAATCATGCGGATCAGGTCGACAACGCCCTGGAAGTCAGCTTCAGCGCCGATCGGGATCTGGATCGGCACGGCGCGCGCGCCGAGCTTTTCCTTGATGTCGTCAAAGCACATGAAGAAGTCGGCGCCGGTCTTGTCCATCTTGTTGGAGAAGATGATGCGCGGAACGTTGTACTTGTCGCCCTGGCGCCAGACGGTTTCCGTCTGCGGCTCGACGCCCTGGTTGGAATCGAGCACGCAGACAGCGCCGTCGAGAACGCGAAGCGAGCGTTCGACTTCGATGGTGAAGTCAACGTGGCCTGGCGTGTCGATGATGTTCAGGCGGCGCATGCGGCCATCGCGGCCCGGCCAGAAACAGGTCGTTGCAGCGGACGTGATCGTGATTCCGCGCTCGGCTTCCTGCTCCATGAAATCCATGGTCGCAGCGCCATCGTGCACTTCGCCGATCTTATGCGATTTGCCGGTGTAATAGAGGACCCGCTCGGTCGTCGTCGTCTTTCCAGCATCAATGTGAGCCATGATGCCGAAGTTGCGGTAGTCCTCGATAGCGTATTGGCGAGCCATGATTCTTTGCTCTCGATCTCTTTACCAGCGGTAGTGCGAGAAGGCGCGGTTTGCGTCGGCCATCTTGTGGGTGTCTTCGCGCTTCTTCACGGCCGTGCCGCGGTTGTTGGCAGCGTCGATCAGTTCGCCCGACAGACGGTCAACCATCGTGTTCTCGTTGCGCGCGCGTGCTGCCGTGATGATCCAGCGAATGGCGAGTGCCTGGCGGCGCTCGGTGCGGACTTCGACGGGCACCTGGTACGTCGCACCACCGACGCGGCGTGAGCGAACCTCGACGGTCGGCATCACGTTCTCGAGCGCAGAGTGGAACATCTGCACCGGGTCGGACTTCTGCTTCGCTTCCATGCGCTCCAGAGCGCCATACACGATGCGCTCTGCGACCGACTTCTTGCCTTCCTTCATCACGGCGTTCATGAACTTCGTGAGAACGAGGTCCGAGAACTTCGGATCCGGATTGACTTCGCGCTTTTCAGCACTGTGACGGCGGGACATGCGTTCAGCCCTTCGCTTCTTCCATCAATTCAAACGACAAAGGGCTGGTCTCACCCAGCCCCATCGCCCCGCCTGCGCGGGGCTTAACGATTACTTCGGACGCTTCGCACCGTACTTCGAACGGCGCTGCTTACGATTAGCGACGCCCTGCGTGTCGAGCACGCCACGGATGATGTGGTAACGGACGCCGGGAAGGTCCTTCACGCGGCCGCCGCGGATGAGCACGACAGAGTGCTCCTGAAGGTTATGGCCTTCACCCGGGATGTAGCCGATGACTTCCAGCTGGTTGGTGAGCCGGATCTTGGCGACCTTACGAAGCGCCGAGTTGGGCTTCTTCGGCGTCGTCGTGTAGACGCGGGTGCACACGCCACGCTTCTGCGGGCATGCATCCATGTGGCGCGACTTCTCGCGGTAGACTTTCTGGGTCCGGGGTTTCCGGATCAGCTGTTGTATCGTCGGCATTCGCCTCGTCCATTCCAGCTAGCCATGCATGCGCATGCGCCAAACAAAACCTGCCGAGCTGCGCGTGAGCGCGGCCTGGCACGAAAAAACCAGAGGATCACCCGAACCTTGCGGTCCCGACGATCGTGGCCCCGAATATGTCCTCTGCTTTTGGACGGCAGCGTTTAGGCTGGGGCGCCGAAGCACCAGAAGTGGCCTACCACCTACCGTGAGAGTGGGCGCAGCTATATAGCTCACTGCTTATCGGGTCAACACCTGTCGCCCAAACGATTACGATTTTTTTCGCACTCGCAACGCGAAAGGGCCGAACCTCGCGGTCCGGCCCCTTCATATACGTGTTTCAAGGGAAAAACGCGCCTTTCGGAGCGCTTACCCAGCCCGGTGAAGATTACTCCGCAGCGCGGCGGCGGCGCCGTGCCACACCCTCGCCAGGCCCGGCCAGCGCGCGATCCGCGTCGGCCTTCTTCTCCTTGTCGATCAGTTCGTCGCGCTTGGCGGCAACCTTGCGCAGGCGGCGCAGCATGCCACCCGTGCCGGCCGGGATGAGCCGGCCGACGATGACGTTCTCCTTCAGGCCTTCGAGCGTGTCGGACTTGCCGATCACGGCTGCGTCGGTCAGCACGCGAGTCGTTTCCTGGAACGAAGCAGCCGAGATGAAGCTGCGGGTCTGCAGCGACGCCTTCGTGATGCCGAGCAGAACCGGAGTTGCCGTCGCAACGCGCTTGCCGGCCTTCTCGGCGAGCGCGTTGTTCTCCTCGAACTCCAGCCTGTCGATCTGCTCGCCCTTGATCATCTCCGTCTCGCCGACGTCCGTGACCTCGACCTTCTGCAGCATCTGACGGACGATCACCTCGATATGCTTATCGTTGATGGTCACGCCCTGCAGACGGTAGACGTCCTGGATTTCGTTGATCAGGTAGTTCGCCAGTTCTTCGACGCCCTTGATCGCCAGAATGTCGTGCGGCGCGGGATGGCCGTCATAGATGAAGTCGCCCCGCTCCACGTGGTCGCCAGGTTGCACGGCCAAGTTCTTGCCGCGCGGGATCAGGTATTCGACCGGCTCGGCACTTTCGTCGTCGGGCCGGATCGCGATGCGCTGCTTGTTCTTGTAGTCCTTGCCGAACTCGATCGTGCCGGTGATCTCGGCAATGATCGCGTGGTCCTTGGGACGGCGTGCCTCGAACAGCTCCGCCACGCGCGGCAGACCGCCCGTGATGTCACCCGACTTGGCGGACGCCAGCGGGATACGTGCCAGCACGTCGCCCGCCTTCACTTCCTGACCCGGCTCGACCGACAGAATGGCCTCGACCGTCAGCAGGTAACGGGCGTCGCCGCCGCGCTGAACCTTGATCGGCTTGCCCTTGCCGTCCTTGATGATGATCGCGGGCTTCAGCTCCGAACCACGCGGGGTGGCCCGCCAGTCGACGATGACGCGATTGGTCGTGCCCTTCATTTCGTCCGTCTGCTCGCGCACCGAGATGCCTTCGATCAGATCCTCGAAGTCGACCTTGCCGGTGGCTTCGGTGAGGATCGGACGCGTGTAGGGATCCCACTGCGCCAGGCGCGTACCGCGCTTGACTTCGTCGCCTTCGTCGACATGCAGGCGGGCGCCGTACGCGACCTTGTGGGTCGCGAGTTCCTTGCCCGACTGGTCGACGATGATGACCGACATCGTCCGGCCCATGGCGATGAGCTGGCCGGCGCCGTTCTTGGCGATCGCCCGGTTCTTGACCTTGACCGTACCGTTGAAGTTCAACTCCACGAACGACTGGTCGACGAGGTTGGCCGTGCCGCCGATGTGGAACGTACGCATCGTCAGCTGCGTGCCGGGCTCACCGATCGACTGAGCGGCAATGACGCCGACAGCCTCGCCGATGTTGACGGGCGTACCGCGAGCAAGGTCGCGGCCGTAGCACTTGCCGCAAACGCCCTGCTCCGTCTCGCACGTCAGCACCGAGCGGATGCGGATTTCCTGCACCTGCGCCTTCTCGATGGCCTCGGCATGACGCTCTTCGATCAGTTCGCCGGTCTTGACGATGATCTCGGCGTTCTTGCCCTTGGTGCCGGGGACGATGATGTCCTCCTGCGCCGTACGGCCCAGAACGCGCGCGCCGATCGACACGATGACCTGGCCGGCGTCGACGACCGCCTGCACGTTGATGCCGGCGTCGGTTCCGCAATCCTCTTCCGAGATGATGGCGTCCTGGGCGACGTCGACGAGACGGCGCGTCAGGTAGCCCGAGTTCGCGGTCTTCAAGGCGGTGTCGGCGAGACCCTTACGGGCACCGTGGGTGGAGTTGAAGTACTCCAGAACCGACAGGCCTTCCTTGAAGTTCGAGATGATCGGCGTCTCGATGATTTCGCCCGAAGGCTTCGTCATCAGGCCGCGCATACCCGCGAGCTGCTTCATCTGCGCTGGCGAACCACGCGCACCGGAGTGGCTCATCATGTAGACGGAGTTGATCTGCAGATCGCGGCCGGTCTTGTCCTTCTTGACCGTCGAAATGCGGTCCATCATCTCCTTGGCGATCTGGTCGGTGCACTTCGACCAGGCATCGACGACCTTGTTGTACTTTTCGAGACGCGTGATCAGGCCGTCCTGATACTGCTGCTCGAACTCGCGCACGAGGTCGTTCGTGGTTTCGACGATCTTCGCCTTCGTGTCGGGGATCACCATGTCGTCCTTGCCGAACGAAATGCCGGCCTTGAACGCGTGGTGGAAGCCCAGCTGCATGATGCGGTCGCAGAAGATCACCGTCTCCTTCTGACCGCAGTTACGGTAGACGGCGTCGATCATTCCCGAGATCGCCTTCTTCGTCAGCAGCTGGTTGACGAGCGCGAACTTCACGCCCGGCTGCCGCGGCAGCACTTCGCCCAGGATCATGCGGCCCGGCGTCGTGTCGTGGATCTCGATGACCTCGTTGCCTTCCGCATCAAGCGCACGGAAGCGGCCCTTGATCTTGGCGTGCAGGGTCACGGCGCCGGCTTCGAGCGCGTGACGGATCTCTCCGACCGAGCCGAACATCATGCCCTCGCCGGGCTCCTTCTCGCGCAGGATCGAGAGATAATAGAGACCCAGCACGATATCCTGCGACGGCACGATGATGGGCGAGCCGTTGGCGGGATGCAGAATGTTGTTCGTCGACATCATGAGCACGCGCGCTTCCAGCTGCGCTTCAAGCGACAGCGGAACGTGCACGGCCATCTGGTCGCCGTCGAAGTCGGCGTTGAACGCCGCGCATACCAGCGGATGCAGCTGGATCGCCTTGCCTTCGATCAGCATCGGCTCGAACGCCTGGATGCCGAGACGATGCAGCGTCGGCGCGCGGTTCAGCATCACCGGATGTTCGCGGATGACCTCGTCGAGGACGTCCCAGACCTCCGGCTTTTCCTTCTCCACGAGCTTCTTGGCCTGCTTGACGGTGGCCGCCTGGCCAAGCGTCTGCAGGCGCGCGTAGATGAACGGCTTGAACAGCTCGAGCGCCATCTTCTTGGGCAAGCCGCACTGGTGCAGCTTGAGTTCGGGACCGACAACGATCACCGAACGGCCCGAGTAGTCGACGCGCTTGCCGAGCAGGTTCTGACGGAACCGGCCCTGCTTGCCCTTCAGCATGTCGGCGAGCGACTTCAGCGGACGCTTGTTGGCGCCCGTGATGACGCGGCCGCGGCGGCCGTTGTCGAACAGGGCGTCGACCGACTCCTGCAGCATGCGCTTTTCGTTGCGGATGATGATGTCCGGCGCGCGCAGCTCCATCAGCCGCTTCAGGCGGTTGTTGCGGTTGATCACGCGGCGGTAGAGATCGTTCAAATCGGACGTGGCGAAGCGGCCGCCGTCGAGCGGCACCAGCGGGCGCAGCTCCGGCGGAATCACCGGCACGACCTTGAGGATCATCCACTCCGGCTTGTTGCCGCTGTCGATGAAAGCCTCGATGACCTTCAGGCGCTTGCCGAGCTTCTTGGGCTTCAGCTCCGTCGTTGCCTCGGAGATTTCCTGGCGCAGGTCGTCGCGGATCTTCGGCAGGTCCATGGCGATCAGCAGTTCGCGAATGGCCTCCGCGCCGATGCCGGCGGTGAAGCTATCGGGACCATGCTCGTCGAGCGCCTGGTTGTACTGGTCTTCCGACAGCAGCTGCTTCTCCTTGAAAGGAGAGATGCCGGGCTCCGTCACGATGTAGTTCTCGAAATAGAGAACGCGTTCCAGATCCTTCAGCGTCATGTCGAGCAGCAGGCCGATGCGCGAGGGCAGCGACTTCAGGAACCAGATGTGCGCAACGGGTGCGGCCAGTTCGATGTGGCCCATGCGCTCGCGGCGCACCTTGGCCAGCGTCACTTCCACGCCGCACTTTTCGCAGATCAGGCCCTTGTACTTCATGCGCTTGTACTTGCCGCACAGGCACTCGTAGTCCTTGATCGGCCCGAAGATGCGCGCGCAGAACAGGCCGTCACGCTCGGGCTTGAACGTACGGTAGTTGATCGTTTCCGGCTTCTTGATCTCACCAAACGACCACGACAGGATGTCCTGCGGGCTGGCGATCGAAATCTTGATGCGGTCGAACGTCGGGATAGGCGACTGCGTCTTGAAGAGGTTGGTGATCTCGTTCATTCGGCTCTCTCCAGTGCGGACCTGAGGCAGGGACCTCGATCCAAGGAATCTCTTGTCTGTCGCTTCTCTGTGGAGAAGCAGTGAGAGACGAGGCACATCAGCACCTCGTCTCCTTTAGGTCTCGCTATTCGGCAGCGGCAGGCGGCAGCATGGGCCGCACCTCTGGATGCTCGACGACCTCTTCGCCCGGCGGCACCGGCACATCGGAATTCGCCAGCTCGACGTTGAGGCCGAGCGCGCGCATTTCCTTGACGAGCACGTTGAAGCTTTCGGGCACGCCCGCTTCGAACGCATCGTCGCCGCGCACGATGGACTCGTACACCTTGGTACGGCCGGCCACGTCGTCCGACTTCACGGTCAGCATCTCCTGCAGCGTGTAGGCGGCGCCGTACGCTTCAAGCGCCCAGACCTCCATTTCGCCGAAGCGCTGGCCGCCGAACTGCGCCTTGCCGCCCAGCGGCTGCTGGGTAACGAGCGAGTACGGTCCGATCGAGCGAGCATGGATCTTGTCGTCGACAAGATGGTGCAGCTTCAGCACGTACTTGTAGCCGACCGTGACCTTACGATCGAACTGCTCGCCCGTGCGTCCGTCGTGCAGGCTGACCTGCCCCGACGTGTCGAAGCCGGCTTCCTTCAGCATCTCGACGATGTCGGGCTCGCGTGCGCCGTCGAACACCGGCGTCGAAACCGACACGCCGGTCTTCGTCTGCTGGGCAACCGCGATCAGGTCTTCCTCCTTGAGGCTCGGCTTGATCTGGTCGGCACCGTAGATGCGCGTCATCGTATCGCGCAGCTCCTTGGACTGTCCGCTCTCGTGGAACTCCTCGAGCGCGCGGTCGATCACACGTCCGAGGCCTCGGCAGGCCCAGCCCATGTGCGTCTCCAGGATCTGCCCGACGTTCATGCGCGATGGCACGCCCAGCGGATTCAGCACCACGTCGACGTGCGTGCCGTCTTCGAGGAACGGCATGTCTTCGCAAGGTACGATGCGGGACACGACGCCCTTGTTGCCGTGACGGCCGGCCATCTTGTCGCCCGGCTGGATCTTGCGCTTCACGGCAACGAAGACCTTGACCATCTTCATCACGCCGGGAGGCAGTTCGTCACCGCGCTGCAGCTTGTCGACCTTGTCGACGAAGCGGCGTTCGAGGCTCTTCTTGGCGTCTTCGTACTGCTTGTTGATCGCCTCGAGTTCGCCTTGCGACTTCTCGTTGGCCAGGCCGATTTCCCACCACTGGCTGCGCGGAATGTCGTCCAGGATCGCGGCGTCGATGTTGGTGCCCTTGCGAGCGCCGCGCGGCCCCTTGGAGACTTCCTTGCCCATCAGCGCTTCGCGCAGACGCGCGTAGACGTTGCGGTCGAGGATCTGCAGCTCGTCGTCGCGGTCCTTGGCGAGGCGTTCGATTTCCTCGCGCTCGATCGCCATCGCGCGCTCGTCCTTCTCAACGCCGTGGCGATTGAAGACGCGAACTTCCACGATGGTACCGGCGACGCCCGGCGGCAGACGCAGCGACGTGTCGCGAACGTCGGACGCCTTTTCGCCGAAGATGGCGCGCAGAAGCTTTTCTTCCGGCGTCATCGGGCTTTCACCCTTCGGCGTGATCTTGCCGACCAGGATGTCGCCCGGCTGCACTTCCGCGCCGATGTAGACGATACCGGCTTCGTCGAGGTTCTTCAGCGCTTCTTCCGAGACGTTGGGAATGTCGCGCGTGATTTCCTCGGGCCCGAGCTTCGTATCGCGGGCCATCACCTCGAACTCTTCGATATGGATCGAGGTGAAGATGTCGTCGGAAACGACACGCTCGGAGAGCAGGAT
Organism: uncultured Pseudomonadota bacterium; assembly: GCA_963846845.1. GTDB lineage: Bacteria > Pseudomonadota > Alphaproteobacteria > Rhizobiales > Hyphomicrobiaceae > JAKAXS01. The sequence continues at coordinate 268,282 of CAWJXQ010000004.1, forward strand.
CGAGTCCTCGAAGTTGTAGCCCATCCACGGCATGAACGCGACGAGCACGTTCTTGCCGAGTGCCAGATCGCCGAGGTCCGTCGACGGGCCGTCGGCGATGATCTCGCCTGCCACGACCGTGTCGCCCACGTTGATGAGCGGACGCTGGTTGATGCAGGTGTTCTGGTTCGAACGCTGGAACTTGCGCAGGCGATAGATGTCGACGCCCGGCTTGGAGGCGTCGGTTTCTTCCGTTGCACGGATAACGATACGCGTTGCGTCAACCTGGTCGACGATGCCCGACCGGCGGGCAGCGATGGCAGCCCCCAAGTCGCGCGCCACGACCAATTCCATGCCGGTGCCGACCAGCGGCGCTTCCGCCCTGATCAGCGGCACGGCCTGACGCTGCATGTTCGAGCCCATCAACGCGCGGTTGGCGTCGTCGTTCTCGAGGAACGGGATGAGCGCGGCAGCGACCGACACGAGCTGTTTCGGCGACACGTCGATGTAGTCGACCTTGTCGGGCGAAACGAGCAGCACGTCGCCGTTGAAGCGGCAGGTGATGAGGTCGCCGGTCAGCTTGCCCTTGCCGTCGATCTCCGCGTTCGCCTGGGCGACGTGGTGGCGCATCTCTTCCATGGCCGACAGATACGAAACCGTATCCGTCACCTTGCCGTCCTTGACCTTGCGGTAGGGGCTTTCGATGAAGCCGTACTTGTTGACGCGCGCAAACGTCGCCAGCGAGTTGATCAGACCGATGTTCGGGCCTTCCGGCGTCTCGATCGGGCAGATGCGGCCGTAGTGGGTGGGATGCACGTCGCGGACTTCGAAGCCCGCGCGCTCACGCGTCAGACCACCCGGTCCAAGCGCCGAGAGACGGCGCTTGTGGGTGATTTCCGACAGCGGATTGGTCTGGTCCATGAACTGCGACAGCTGCGAGGAGCCGAAGAACTCGCGCACGGCAGCAGCTGCCGGCTTGGCGTTGATCAGGTCCTGCGGCATCACCGTGTCGATATCGACCGACGACATGCGTTCCTTGATGGCGCGCTCCATACGGAGCAGGCCAACGCGGTACTGGTTCTCCATGAGCTCGCCGACCGAGCGCACACGGCGGTTGCCGAGATGGTCGATGTCGTCGATCTCGCCACGGCCGTCACGCAGGCCGACCAGCGTCTGGATCACCGCGATGATGTCTTCGCGGCGCAGCACGCGCACGGTGTCTTCTGCGTCAAGCTCCAGGCGCATGTTCATCTTGACGCGGCCGACGGCCGACAGATCATAGCGCTCTGAATCGAAGAACAGCCCGTGGAACAGGTTCGTCGCCGCTTCCACCGTCGGCGGCTCGCCGGGACGCATGACGCGGTAAATGTCCATCAGGGCTTCCTGATGGTTCGAGTTCTTGTCGATGTTCAGCGTGTTGCGGATGAACGCGCCGACGTTGACATGGTCGATGTCGAGGATCGGGAATTCCTTGACCTTCTGCTCCTTGATTTCGGCAAGCAGCTTCGCGTCCAGTTCCTGGCCGGCTTCGGCGTAGATCTGTCCGGTTTCCAGGTCGACGATGTCCTCGGCAAGGTAGCGGCCGGAGAGGTCTTCCGACGACACCAGCACTTCCTTGAGGCCGCTTTCGGCAAGTTCACGCGCCTTGCGTGCCGTCATCTTCTCGCCGGCCTTGGCGACGACGTCGCCCGACTTGGCGTCCATGAGGTCGGCCAGCGGGGTCATGCCGCGCAGCTTTTCGGCGACGAACGGCATCTTCCAGCCGCGCTTGGATTCCTTGATGGGAATCTGCTTGTAGAACGTCGACAGGATCTGCTCGTCGTCGAGGCCAAGCGCATACAGCAGCGTCGTCACCGGCAGCTTGCGGCGGCGATCGATGCGGACATAGACGACGTCCTTGGCATCGAACTCGAAGTCGAGCCACGAACCGCGATAGGGAATGATGCGCGCAGCAAACAGCAGCTTGCCGGACGCATGCGTGCGGCCGCGATCGTGGTCGAAGAACACGCCCGGCGAGCGGTGCATCTGCGAAACGATCACGCGTTCGGTGCCGTTGATCACGAACGTGCCGTTCGACGTCATGAGCGGCATGTCGCCCATGTAGACGTCCTGCTCCTTGACGTCCTTGATCGACTTGGAGCCCGTCTCCTCGTTGATATCGAACACGATCAGGCGCAGCTTGACCTTCAGCGGCGCAGAGAACGTCATGTCGCGCTGCATGCACTCGTCGACGTCGTACTTCGGCGCTTCGAATTCATAGCGCACGAACTCGAGCGTGGATTTGCCCGAGAAGTCCGAGATCGGGAACACCGACTTGAAAACGGACTGCAAGCCGTGATCGTCCGCGCGGCCGCCCGGCGGCTCCTTGACCATCAGGAAGTCGTCGTAAGAGCTCTTCTGAACCTCGATGAGGTTCGGCATTTTCGCGACTTCGTGGATGGATCCGAACGTCTTACGGATGCGCTTGCGACCGTTGAACGTCTCAGCCATGTCCGCTCCTTCATTCTGTCAGCGGGGTGACGGGCCCGCTTGCTACGTCGATGGGCAGGGCCGCCAAACCCCGCCTCCGAAATTTTGCCGCCCGTTGGGGCGTCGCTCGTGCATTCACCCGTTAGGGCGTATCGTGTCGTGAGCCCTGGTGGGCTTTCGTGCCTTGAAACGGCTCGCCGGAAGGTCTTTTTGCCGGCTTTCGCCAACGCAAGACCCTCCGGAGAACCGTTGGAGGCCGGCGCCGGCCACTGCTGGCCGGCGCCGAAACCAATTACTTCACTTCGACCACTGCGCCCTGGTCTTCGAGCTGCTTCTTGAGCTTGGCAGCCTCGTCCTTCGAGACGCCTTCCTTCACGGCCTTGCCGCCGGCCTCGACGAGGTCCTTGGCTTCCTTGAGACCCAGGCCCGTGATGGCGCGGACTTCCTTGATGACGTTGATCTTCTTGTCGCCGCCTGCCTTCAGGATGACGGTGAACTCGGTCTGCTCTTCAACAGCTGCAGCTGCGGGGCCCGCGGGACCAGCAACGGCGACTGCAGCGGCAGCCGAAACGCCCCACTTTTCTTCGAGCAGCTTTGCAAGCTCAGCGGCTTCCAGAACCGTCAGCTTCGAGAGATCGTCAACGATCTTGGTGAGATCGGTCATGATTGGTATTCCTTCGATTTGAACCAGTTATGAGACAGCCTCAGCTGCCGGATTTATTAGTCTCGTGGCACCTCGGTCAGAGATGCCGCCCTTGATTGCTGTCAGCCTGCTGCGGCCTTTGCCTGGATGACCCTGGCGAGCTGCGCGCCCGGCTCTGCAACGGTGCGGGCGATCTTGGTCGCCGGCGCGTTGAGGAGACCGATGAGCTTGGCTCTCAGTTCGTCCAGTGAAGGCAACTCAGCGAGAGCCTTGACGGCGTTCGCGTCGAGGATCGAGGCGCCCATCGCGCCGCCGAGGATCACGAGCTTGTCGTTCTCCTTGGCGTACTTGACGGCGACCCGGGCTGCGGCGATCGGATCCTTCGAATAGGCCAGAATAGTCGGGCCCTTCAGAAGATTGATAACGCCTTCAGCCTTGGTGTCCTTGAGCGCGAGCTTCACCAGGTTGTTCTTGGCGACCTTCACACTGCCGCCAGCTTCCTTGACGCGCTTGCGCAATTCAGCTGACTGTGCGGCCACCATCCCGGTGTTGTGGGCGACCACGACCACGCCCGTGTCTTTCAACACGTCGTGGAGCGATGTCACGAGCTCACGTTTCGCGGCTCTATCCACTTAAGCCTCACTTCATTCTACGGACTGCCATCATCTGGCCGTCCGCGGGTTGCACCTTGCCGCTCACCCGGAGTTTCCCAGCTTGGGAACTTCGAAAAGAGCGGCGCTAGTCCTGTCCTGACCGCGCGCTGGTGACAGCGGCACGGTGCCGACCCAGAAGGTTCAAACCGGAAATCTGCGCGTTGGCGCCTAAGCCCGGGTTGTCTCCCGTCTCATGTAGGCCCTCGTGAGAGGCTTAAGCGGAGGCGAGATATGGTATCTCGAACCCGCACCTGCAATCTCGGACAGGCCAGACGTTTTCGCTTTCGCGGCCCCGTCTGGGATTTCCCGGACCTCCATCTCGCGACGGAAGCCCGGAAGCTCGTGATCGAACCCGGCGCTTAAGCCGTCGGGCCCGACGAAACAGTCGACGTTTCGACCTTGAAGCCCGGCCCCATGGTCGAGCTGATCGAAACCTTCTTCAGATACGTACCCTTCGCGCCCTGCGGACGAGCCTTCACGACCGCGTCGACGAACGCCTTGATGTTCTCGACCAGAGCCTGCTCGGTGAACGAAGCCTTGCCGACGCCGGCGTGCACGATGCCCGCCTTCTCGACGCGGAACTCGACCGAGCCGCCCTTGGCACCCTTGACGGCGCCGACGACATCCATCGTCACCGTGCCGACACGCGGGTTCGGCATCAGGCCGCGCGGGCCCAGCACCTTACCGAGGCGGCCGACGAGGCCCATCATGTCCGGCGTGGCGATGCAGCGATCGAAGTTGATCTGACCCTTCGACACGATCTCGACCAGGTCTTCAGCACCGACGATGTCAGCGCCTGCAGCCTTGGCCTCTTCAGCCTTGGCGCCACGTGCGAACACGGCCACGCGTGCCGTACGGCCCGAGCCGTTCGGCAGATTGCACACGCCGCGAACCATCTGGTCGGCGTGCTTGGGATCGACGCCGAGGTTCATCGAGATCTCGACGGTTTCGTCGAACTTCGACTTCGCCTTCGACTTGACGAGCTTCACGGCTTCGTCGATCGCAAATGACTTGTTGCGGTCGTGGCCTTCGCTGATGGCCGCCATGCGCTTGCCACCGGCTTCGCGCGTTGCCTTGATCGTCTCAGGCGAAATGTTTGCTTTTGCCATGGTCGCTTACTCCACCACCGTGATGCCCATCGAGCGGGCGGAGCCGGCGATCGTGCGCGCAGCCTGATCCAAGTTATCCGTGTTGAGATCCTTCATCTTCGTCTTGGCGATCTCACGCACCTGCTCCATCGTCACCTGGCCGGCGACATCGCGGCCGGCGGTCTTGGAGCCACTGGTCACCTTCGCCGCCTTCTTCAGGAAGAACGAGGCGGGCGGCGTGCGCATTTCGAACGTGAAGGAGCGATCCGAGAAGACCGTGATCTTCACCGGGATTGGCGTGCCCTGCTCCATGTCCTTCGTCTTGGCGTTGAACGCCTTGCAGAATTCCATGATGTTGACGCCGCGCTGACCCAGCGCAGGACCGATCGGGGGCGAAGGATTAGCCTGCCCCGCGTTCACTTGCAGATTGATGTAGCCGTCTATCTTCTTCGCCATCTGGCGTCCCCTACTCCATGCGGAAGGAACCGGTTGGTTCTTCCAGGGTTAGCGGTCAGCGGGCACTCCGGTCATTCGGAGAGCCCTCCCGCACTTGGCTGCCTTGATTTCCGCGAGGCAAAACTTGCCAATCGGATCCCTCAGCGGCCTCCGGCCTTTTGGACCGGAATTCGTCGTCGTTCGTGTCGCTCTATAAAGCGATTGCACCGCCCGTCAGGCCGGCACCTTTTCAACCTGCGTGAACTCGAGTTCGACAGGCGTCGGCCGTCCGAAGATCGACACGGCAACCTTGAGCCGCGACCGCTCCTCGTCGACTTCTTCCACGTGGCCGGAGAACGAGGCGAACGGACCGTCCGCAACTTTCACCTGCTCGCCGATCTCGAAGGTGATGGTAGACTTGGGGCGTTCGACGCCCTCCTTCACCTGGTTGAGGATGCGCATAGCCTCATCCTCAGAGATCGCAGCCGGCTTATTGTCGGCACCAAGGAAGCCGGTCACCTTGGGCGTGTTCTTGATCAGGACGAACGCACTGTCCGTCATCTCCATCTTCACGAGGACGTAGCCCGGCAGGAACTTGCGCTCCGCCTGGACCTTCTTGCCCCGCTTCACCTCAACGACTTCCTCAGTCGGCACCATCACCTCGTCGAAGAGGTGGGCCAGACCCGCGGCCTTGGCGCGCTCTTTGATAGAGTCGGCGACTTTCCGCTCGAAGTTCGTGTAGGCGTGCACAATGTACCAGCGCTTCGCCATCGTCTGGGTCTCTGCCTGCGCTATCATATGAAGTTCAACCACTGCCCCGGCTTTGGTAATGCGAAACCCGCATCACGCTTTAGCGGCCGAGCTGCAAAATCTGCCCGACGACCCAACCCAACACCTGATCTGCGAGCAGAAAGAAGATCGACGCGAGCGTCACCATGATCAACACCATGATGGTGGTGATCCAAACTTCCTTCCATGTCGGCCAAGTTACCTTGCCGACTTCCTGCCGCACCTCTTGGATGAATAGGAACGGGTTATACTTCGCCATCGAGCCAAATTCCCAGCGGGCGCCATGCGACATAACGCCGCACAACGCGACGCCTTCTAGCCGATCCGGCGCCCTTTGCTGGATCGGCTTACCAAATTCAGATGGCAGGGGCGGAGGGGCTTGAACCCCCAGCCTTCGGTTTTGGAGACCGACGCTCTACCAATTGAGCTACACCCCTACGCGCGCCGTTTCAGGCGCCGCTGCCCTAGGGCGCGCATGCTTAGCCGATGTCCAACCCTTTGTCACCGCCTCAACCGGAATTTTTGGCACGCGAGTGAGCACGGACCGTAAGTGTGGGCATCAGCCGGCTTTTTCAACGACGACTGCAGACCCATAGGCCAGCACCTCAGTTACTGCAGACGCCATTTCGTTGGCGTCGTAGCGCATGGCGAGGACGGCGTTGGCGCCCATCGCCGCTGCGTTCTGCTCCAGCAGATGCAGCGCTTCGGCCCGGGCCTCGTCAGCGAGTTTCGTGTAGACCGAAATGTTGCCGCCAAAGACGATCTGGATCGCCGCCCCGATATTGCCCACGATTGACCGCGACCGCACCGACAACCCACGCACCAGCCCAAGCTGTTTCACCACCCGATAGCCGTGCATTTCGTTGGTCGTAACGACGATCATGGACTGGTCTCCAACAGAAAACGGCGCGTCACCGAACGATGACGCGCCGCCAATAAAAACGCAATCGTAGAAGGTTACTCCACGATCTTCGTCACCACACCTGCTCCGGCCCGAAGTGCGGTTCACCGCACTTCGGCATACAAAGCTAGTCGACGCCGCTCGTCCTCGAAGCCCAATCGTTGTCCATTAGTCAACGATCTTGGTGACGACGCCGGCGCCGGCCCGAAGTGCGGTTCACCGCACTTCGGCATACAAAGCTAGTCGACGCCGCTCGTCCTCGAAGCCCAATCGTTGTCCATTATTCAACGATCTTGGTGACGACGCCGGCGCCGGCCCGAAGTGCGGTTCACCGCACTTCGGCATACAAAAGCTAGTCGACGCCGCTCGTCCTCGAAGCCCAATCGTTGTCCATTATTCAACGATCTTGGTGACGACGCCGGCGCCGGCCCGAAGTGCGGTTCACCGCACTTCGGCATACAAAAGCTAGTCGACGCCGCTCGTCCTCGAAGCCCAATCGTTGTCCATTATTCAACGATCTTGGTGACGACGCCGGCGCCGACGGTGCGGCCGCCTTCGCGGATGGCGAAACGAACTTTTTCTTCCATCGCGATTGGCGAGACCAGCTCGACGTCCACCGCGATGTTGTCGCCCGGCATAACCATTTCCGTGCCTTCCGGAAGCGTGACCACACCGGTCACGTCCGTCGTGCGGAAGTAGAACTGCGGACGGTAGTTCGTGAAGAACGGCGTGTGGCGCCCGCCTTCATCCTTCGTCAGGATGTAGGCTTCTGCCTTGAACTTCTTGTGCGGCTTCACCGAGCCGGGCTTGGCCAGAACCTGGCCACGCTCGACCTTTTCCTTGTCGATGCCGCGCAGCAGGCAGCCCACGTTGTCGCCGGCCTCGCCCGAGTCCAGCAGCTTGCGGAACATTTCAACGCCCGTCACGACCGACTTCTGCGTATCGCGCAGACCCACGATCTCGACTTCTTCGCCGACCTTGATCACGCCGCGTTCGATACGGCCCGTGACAACCGTGCCGCGGCCCGAGATCGAGAACACGTCTTCGATCGGCATCAGGAACGGCTGGTCCTTCGGACGGTCCGGCAGCGGGATGAACGTATCCAGAGCGTCATACAGCTTCACGATGGCTTCGTCGGCCAGCGGGCCCTTCTCGCCATTCAAAGCCTTGATGGCAGCGCCACGCACGATCGGCGTGTCGTCGCCCGGGAAGTTGTACTTCGACAGCAGGTCGCGCACTTCCATCTCGACCAGGTCGAGAAGCTCAGCGTCGTCCACCACGTCGCACTTGTTCAGGAACACCACGATCTGCGGCACGCCGACCTGGCGCGCCAGAAGGATGTGCTCGCGCGTCTGCGGCATCGGGCCGTCCACGGCCGACACGACCAGGATCGCGCCGTCCATCTGGGCGGCACCCGTGATCATGTTCTTCACGTAGTCGGCATGGCCCGGGCAGTCGACGTGCGCATAGTGGCGGTTCGCCGTCGAATACTCGACGTGGCTGGTCGCGATCGTCAAAATCTTCGTCGGGTCGCGGCGGCCCTGGCTCTCGGATGCCTTGGCGACTTCGTCATACGCAATCGCCGTCTGCGTCCAGCCCTTGTCCGCAGAAACCTTCGTCAGCGCAGCCGTCAACGTCGTCTTGCCGTGGTCAACGTGACCAATCGTGCCGACATTGCAGTGCGGCTTTTCGCGGTTGAATTTCGCCTTGGCCATCTCGTTTTGTCCTCACTTATGATGCGACCCGCGGCGGCCGTCTCCGGACCGCGATTTCGCCGTTCCTGTAAAGTCCTGCGCCGACTTGTTCAATAGGCAAGTGACATGCTCGGCGCCTGTTTTGCAGCTAACGCCAAAGGCCATGTTGCAGAAGCGCACATATAGTGACGCTTGCGCCATACCCAAGAGCCTGCACCGTCTGCAACGCAAAATCGGTGTCATCCCCCTGTCATCCACCCGGGCGATTGAGACAGACACCCTCGATGTGATCGAGTCCCCGCCGATGGATGCCGCATGCCCGATCTTGACCCGGCCGACACGCTCCTCGTTTTCGCTGCCCTCGCAACCGCGCTGCATGTTTTAACCGCGCTCATAGCCGCATTGCGCAGCCGCCGCAGCCGCTCGACCCCGATCGCGCTTCCACCGGTCACGATCCTGCGCCCAGTCTGCGGTCTCGACCAGCATGACGCCCTCACCCTGGGCTCGACGTTCGAACTCGACTATCCCGCCTACGACATCGTTTTCTGCGCCGCATCCGCCAACGATCCAGCCGTCCGCCTCGTGACGCAGCTCATCGAACGCTACCCGGCAAGCCGCGCGCGGCTGCTGATTGGCAACGAGCATGTCAGCCCCAATCCCAAGCTCAACAACCTCGTCAAGGCCTGGCGGGCGCAAACCGCTGATTGGGTCGTCATGGCCGACAGCAACGTGCTGATGCCCGCGGACTACCTGCAGCAGCTGTTGGGCGCCTGGCACCCGGGCACGGGGCTCGTCTGCTCGCCGCCGGTCGGCACCCTGCCCGATACCTTCATGGCCGAAGTCGAAGCGGGCTTCCTCAACACCTACCAGGCGCGCTGGCAGCTGGCGGCCGACAGCGCCGGCTTCGGCTTTGCCCAGGGCAAATCCATGCTCTGGCGCCGGGATCTCCTCGATCGCGCGGGCGGCATCGAAGCGCTCGGCCGCGAGCTTGCCGAAGACGCCGCCGCCACCAAGATCGTTCGCGACGGCGGCCTGCGCGTCCGCCTCACCGCAACACCGTTCGCCCAGCCTCTCGGTGCGCGGACCGCACGCCAGATCTGGGACCGTCAGCTCCGCTGGGCCCGCCTGCGCCGCATGACATTCCCGCTGGCCTTCGCGCCCGAAATTCTCAGCGGACTTCTGCCGCCGCTCGCCGCCGTCCTTGCCTGGAGCCACATCACGGCGTCCCCGGCACTACCCCTTGCCGCCGCGCTTACGGTGACCTGGTACGGCACGGAAGCCGTGCTCGCGCACCAGATGCGATGGCACCTGTCGCGCCGGTCACTCCCGGCCTGGCTCCTCCGCGACGCCCTGCTGCCACTGCTCTGGGCAAGCGCCATCGCCGGCTCCGCGCTCACATGGCGCGGCACCGATCTGAAGCCCGCCCGATCCGGCTAAGCCAGGCTGCGATTGAAGGAAATGGAGCGGGTGATGGGAATCGAACCCACGTATTCAGCTTGGAAGGCTGCTGCTCTACCATTGAGCTACACCCGCTTTTTCAGCGTCTTAGGTCAGTCGGTTTCGCCAATTTTGCACTATTTTTGCACCTGGCGAAGTCGCTGCGCGTTGCTGCGCTGTCTTTATATATGGCCGTACGTTGTCGGCAAGTGAGCTGGCATCAGCGGTGGATCGAACTGCCCTGGATACGTGCCACGAAAGCATAGAGCCCCCGGGTGCGTCCCGCTGAATCAGCTCAGCTGCCGCGCAAACTCTTTCGCCCTAATGTCCGGCAACGATCGGGTAAGCGTCATTCTGCTGCGAGGAGAAAGCATCTATAGAGCGGCGATCGACATGAACAGCTTGGGAAGCTGCCGTTCTACCATTGAACTACGCCCGCCTTTATAATGGATTAGCCCAGCGAATTCCTACAATTTTGCACTGTTTTTGCACTTGGCAATCCGCGCGTCCTGTCTTTATACCTATCCGAAGGTGGTCGGCAAGCGAGTTGGCATTGGGCTCATGCGCCGTGAGCGGCCCGCGAGCACCAACTCCACCGGCGTACTTAGTTTTGCGGAGATTCAGCCACTATGAGAGCCACGGTTCGCCGTGCACCGTCGCATGACCTGATCGACGGCAACATCGCTGGCCGTGAAATTGAAAAGCGAAAATGACGTTTTTACGTAGGGTCTTATCCCGAGAGAGGCGGGTTCTGTCTCACTTCTTTTTGGCTTAATTCTTTCTTCGCCAGGACAGTCTGCAGCGCGCCATCGCGCGCTGTATCAGTCCCGATCTGGGGGGCTGTTTCCTCGCGACGGGCGACATGGCCGGCTGTGGCGCGCTACATCGCGCTCGGTGTAAATACCGCCGATCGCTTTTGGAACAGAGGCTGGTGCGACATACCATTCTTCGCACGAGGGTCCGCCGGGAATCTTACGGCATCAAGCATGGCGGATTGGCAGAGCGAAGGACGTGGCGATGCGAGCGTTGGACGCCGGCCTCGGCAAGCAGCACCTCGACGTCGCGCAGGGTGTTGCACGTCGTCGGGCTGCGGCGCGCATGGCGCGTTGTGTCGGACATGTCCAGTGTAGCAAAGGGAAGGAAGACCTAAATAATTATTCCCATTGGGTAGTGCGTGAACCCTGATGGGCCATGCTTCGTGCACTACCTTTACGGCCATTGGAAGTTCTCGCCCCACATTGGCATTCCAGGGATCGACTATGTTCGTTAAGACCGGCAGGAACAAAGTTGCGGGGTGTGCATTACGGTTGCGTACAGTTTGAGACGTAGCGTTAGCGGACGCTCGGCCACGCTACATCGACTGGATACATCCTGGCACAGAACACAGAATACCGCGCCGCGCCCGTTAATATTCATTCGCTCGATCGGGAGAAGGACGTTAGGCGTCAGCTGAACGCCGTCCTGGACAACGCCACTGTGGCGATTTTCCTGATGAATGAGCGCCAGCAATGCACTTACATGAATGCGGCGGCCGAACGACTGACCGGCTACCGTTTGGGTGAAACCCAAGGCCGTGCTCTGCATGACGTGGTGCACCATACACATCCCGACGGCCGCCATTATCCGTTAGAAGATTGCCCGATCGACCGAGCGTTTCCCGAGCGTAATCGGATGCAGGGTGAGGAAACCTTTGTGCATAAGGACGGTACCTTTTATCCGGTTGCATTTACCGCAAGTCCGATACGCGACGACGATGGCCAGCCCATAGGCACGATTATCGAGGTTCGCGGTATCGCTGAAGAAAGGGCCCGGGAAACAGCTGTGCGCGAAAGCGAAGAGCGGTTCCGAAACATGGCCGATCATGCCCCAGTCATGATGTGGGTGACCGAAAGCGATGGCGCTTGTAGCTACCTGAACCGGGCATGGTATGCATTTACAGGGCAGACCAGCGAAGACAGCCAAAGGATTTGGCTGGCTGAATGCCACTCATCCCGACGACAAAGCCAACGCCGAAACGATCTTCTTGAAGGCGAACGAGCGGCAGGAGCCGTTCCGAATTGAGTATCGGCTACGGCGTGCAGATGGCGCCTATCGATGGGCAATCGACGCTGCCGCGCCACGGTTCGGCCCTGCTGGAGAGTTCCTTGGTTACATCGGATCAGTCCTAGATATTGATGAGCGAAAGGAAGCTGAAGAGAGGCAGAGTTTGCTCGTTCAAGAGCTGCATCATCGCGTAAAAAACAATCTCGCCACCGTCCAGTCGATGGTCAACTTTACATTGAAGACTTCATCGACGATGGAAGAATTCGGCCAGAGCGTCTCCAATCGGATCGCGGCCCTTGCCCGCAGTCATTCGCTTCTAACGAGCGGCGGTCAGCGCTTATCCTCTCTGCGTAAAATCATATTGAGCGAGCTGGAGCCTTATAATGACGGCAATCGCGTGGAACTGGAAGGTCCCGAGGTCGAGGTCGCGGACGATGTTGCAATGGCGCTTGCCATGGCTACCCACGAGCTGACCACAAATGCTTCCAAGTACGGTTCCCTTTCCGTTGGCGGTGGCATTGTTTGCGTGTCATGGGCGGTCGAAATCGGGCAAAGTGGGGCGAAAGTTCTTAACCTCTTGTGGAAAGAGCGCGACGGTCCTCCCGTGAATGCGCCATCGAGACGAGGTTTTGGGTCGATTTTGCTAGAGCGAATTCTGGGCAGTCAACTCGGCGGCTCTGTCGAAGTGAGATATCCGTCCGAGGGAATTGAAGTCAAGATACGAGGAACGCTTCGCGCACCGTCAGCCCATCCGTTCGCGAGCTTCGCAAAGGACATCGGTCGTTGAAAGCGTTTGTCAAGGGCACTCGTATTCTTGTCGCCGAAGATAATCTGATGGTGGCGATGGATGTGTCGTTCCAACTCGAGCTTCAGGGTGCGGAGGTTGTCGGACCGTTTGCTCGTGTCGATGAAGCCATGGCAGCAATAACATCGGACACGCCACACGGCGCCATCTTGGACGTAAACTTGCTCGACGGTCATGTGACGCCCCTTGCGAAGCTACTGTTGCAGGGCAACGTGCCGGTCATATTTTGCACAGGAGTTTCACTTCCAACCGAGTTAAGCAGTCAATATCCAGATGCCCAGGTTTTTATCAAACCTACGGCATCGGAAGTATTGACGCATGCGCTCGCGTCTCGGCTAACATCGGACGAGAGTTAATCGTTCTTGTTCGACCGCGAGTGGAGCACTCGGCAGGATATCGGCATGGTGAAGACAATTAGAGCGATGACCCGATATGGCGGTATTGAATGGCTGAAAATTCGGATGTGGTGAGATTCGTGTCGGAAGAGAACTGCGCCCAATCGCTCCGCGCGATCAGGTAGGCTTTCAGAGTGTAGCCAAGCCAGACCGTCGGGATGATGAAAGTCAACGAGAACCTTTCTAGTTCGGGACTAGGCACGCGTTCTCCGCTTTCACTGGGCTAAAATATCACCCTTGGCATCGATCGCCACCGAGACCTCGTTGCCGTTAGCAACGCCTGTGCCGCGCCTGCCGCATGTTTTCCAGCGACATCGGCGGGCCCAACCATTTTTTGCCAACTTGCATCCGACTTCGGCTCTGGTAGCGCAGCACCGGTTTAGGAAACCGATCTTATGAAGCACTTCCAGATCATGGTAGTGCTTTCTTGCCCTGCCTCAAGGTAATACGTCAACGTTTGCGGGCGAGCCCAAAGCTATTTGCGTTCTTGCTCGCGGTGTTCTTCGATTTCTTCTGGCTCTTTGTCGTCAACGTTTGCTACGTAATTCCGCGCTTGCGTACTTGAGTGGATGAGCTCGTCGATCTTGGCGTGCAGAGGAATTACAAGCCTGAAGCATGAAGAACTTGGAGCTTGAGAACTAGCGCCTGCGCAGGACGGTGTCGACAAGTCAAGCCGAAAGATGGACGATGTCCAGAAACATGCCCCAATCGGGGTGTGCAAGAATGGACTGCCTTATAGGCGTCGTGGGGGGCTATGACAGCATTGGCGCTTGTATTGTATGTAATTGGGGTAACCGTTCTCGTCGCGACGGTTTTACCGATATGGAAGTCAAGCCATTGGTGGGTGAGGTTATGCGACTTTCCTCGCTTTCAGGTCGCCGTTCTAGCTCTGTCGCTTGTAATTTTGATGCCTCTTCTCCTGGGGCCTTTGACGGCGCCCGAACTAGCATTGTTTATCGCCGTCGCTCTCGGGGGCTTGTGGCAAATTTCGTGGATATGGCGTTATTTGCCCGGTGCGCCGATGGATGTGCCAAGCAGCGGTGCGGGGTCTGGTACGCCGGGTTGCCTTTCTCTTTTGACGACGAACGTGTTCAAGGAATGTCGCGACGCCGGCGCCCTACTGCAGATTATCAGCGACGCCGACCCAGATCTGATATTGGCCGTGGAGACCGACGAGTGGTGGTGCTCGCGGCTGTCCGAAGCTCTTCGAACCCGATACCAGTACAGGCTGACCTATCCGCTTTCCAACGGATATGGGATGGCCTTGTTTTCCCGTTTCGAGCTATTACAGCCGGCTGTCCGCTTCCTGGTTGATGATGCAATACCTTCGATAAAGACGGGCGTGCAATTACGTTCCGGTGCGGTCATCGATTTGTACGGCTTGCATCCTCAGCCGCCCGCACCCCTTCAGGACTCGACCGAGCGCGATGTTGAGTTGGTCCTCGTTGGCCGCGAAATTAAAAGCACTGGGCGTCCGTCTGTAGCGCTCGGAGACCTCAACGACGTTGCATGGTCACCAACGACGGGCGACTTTGTGCGAGCCGGAGACCTACGCGACCCACGGCGGGGCCGAGGTTTCTTTAACACTTACCCCGCGCGTCTACCTGGTCTTCGCTATCCGCTGGATTACGTCTTCCTCACGAAACACTTCTCAATCAGTGATATGAAAGTTCTGCCGCGAACAGGGTCCGACCATCTTCCGTTGATCGCTGTAATTGCTCTCGACCAATTTGACTACGGCTGAGCGCGCCACTTGGCGGTGTCGGCCGGACTGCTCAAGTACGAGCGCAATAGGACGGGGTGATCTCGACGATCGCATTGGCGGCATCCGGCAGCTCCGCCGGCCTACGCATCTGTCAATCGCGGGCGAAAGTTGATCTTCTCATTACGGATGTCGGCCAGTCTGGCGGTATGAATGGCCGGCAGGTCGCCGATGCGGCGCGGCTCGTTAACCCAAACCTCAAGGTGCTATTCATCACGGGCTATGCCGCGTACGCGCTGGTAACGGTCAACGGACAAGAGGATGCATTTCGAGGTGGAACGGCTCGCGCAGAAAATGGCTGAAGTGATTAAAAGCGAAGGGCCGCGAGGGCGCTCAACCGGGTGTTGCTTTTCGACAAGCAGCCTCGGGCTCGAAGTTCCGGACGTACTAAACCAGCGCCAATTCGAAACTGCTTGCTCAACCGAAACTGCTATGCAAGTCAGTCAAGCGGCGGCTAAAACTGAAGCAGCTGTGGTGATCTGAAACCCAAAATGGTGGTCTTCGAGGACGAGATTTCATCCGCATGGACTTCGTCAAGCAAGCTGAAGGGG
Organism: uncultured Pseudomonadota bacterium; assembly: GCA_963846845.1. Classification (GTDB taxonomy): domain Bacteria; phylum Pseudomonadota; class Alphaproteobacteria; order Rhizobiales; family Hyphomicrobiaceae; genus JAKAXS01. Next base: position 283,926 of record CAWJXQ010000004.1, read on the forward strand.
AACTCCGCGATAGCGGGCATCGGCGCTTACATTAAAATGCTGGAGATGCCACGTCCCCCGAGGCGGACGAATTCGAACTCGTGTAAGTTACGACGATCAAGGCCGAGTGTAGCGGCGGGAGCGTATCATGCCTGACAGTGACATCATTCCGGCCAACGAAGCGCAGCGGATGGCGGCCGTCCGCCGTTACGACATCTTAGATACGCCACCTGATGGCGCGTTCGACCGGGTGACCGCCCTAGCGGCCCGACGGTTCGGCGTACCAATCTCCATTATCAGTGTCGTTGACGAAGATCGTATCTGGTTCAAATCGCATCACGGCGTCGACGTCAAACAGATCGGACGCGACCCCGGCTTGTGCGCCTCAGCCATTCTGACGGATGATCCGCATATTTTGACCGACGCTAGTGTTGATCCTCGCTCGCTTGCGAACCCGTTAGTCGCAGGGGATTTTGGATTGCGGTTTTATGCCGGTGTCCCGCTCACCACGCGCGACGGGTATAATCTGGGAACTTTGTGCATTATCGACAAAGAGCCACGCCCGATAGATCAGGCCCAGATTGCCGATCTTAAAGACCTTGCATCCGTTGTCGTGGATCAGCTGGAGCTACAGCTATCGGCGCGAGAGGCGCTTGAGCAGGCACAGCTAATGGCAAAGGAGATCGATCACCGCGTAATGAACAGTCTGCAATTCGTTTCCAGCCTGCTGACGATGCAAAGTCGATCACCGGATGTCGGCGATGCGGCCGCTCACCTGCAGATCGCAGCTAAAAGGGTAGCAGCGGTTGCACAGGTGCATCGCAACTTTTACTCCGGTGCTGCAGAGGAAACCTCGTGCATGGTTTTTCTTCGCCGCTTGTGCGAGGACCTAGCTTCCATACTTGATCGTCCGATCGTTGTGCAAGGTGACGAAGGCAAAGTCCCGAAAACCTGGATTCAGCCGATCGGCCTGCTCGTTAATGAACTCGTAACCAATGCCGCCAAGCATGCCGAGGGCGAGATTAACGTCGCTTACTATTCGTCGAATGGCGAACACGTCCTGGTGGTGTCGGACGAAGGCCAAGGTCTACCAACTGATTTTGACCCCGCCGCTGTCGACAACAGCCTCGGAATGCGGGTGGTGACCACGTTAGCTAGCCAGTTAAGTGGGCAGTTGACCGTTAGTCCCCGAGCTGGTGTCCCAGGCTCAAGCTTCAAGGTTACTTTCAGTGGGGCACCCCCGCGGCTTCTTAGTTGAGAACACAATGGCCGCGTGCCGTGACGTGTCCGACTAGTACGTTGGCACTCAGACTTAGCAGCCGTGGCGCCAGAGGCAGCGGTAGAAGCGTCGGCTTCCCCAATCCCAGCGATCGGCGCATTCGTGGCGCCAGGAACGGCAGCGTCCGAAGCCGCGGTCACCGTGCCGGTGGCTGTGACGCCAGCCAGAGCGACGGTGCTGCCAGCCGCGGTCACTATCGTAGTCATAGTCGGCAATCCGGTGCGTGATGGATGGGGTCGCTGAGTTGACGGCGTGCGGCGCAGCCGGTAGCGCGATCGCTGTCATCGGCAGCGCCATGGCAGCGAGCGCAGCGGCAGCCGCCGTTGTTGTTCGCGTCATGATGAGGTCTCCAGCGCTGGCCTGATGCCAGCGTCAAAAAGTTAGCGGGCCGCGCCTGACGAGATACTGAACGGGGCGTTCAGATGCAATTCATGTCACGGCGAGTTCGTGCTACTGGCCGCTCACTACTTGAAGCCGGGCTCCGGTATCCGAAAGATCCTTAACGACGCAATCGATGATGCCGCCCCAGGGAGGACGGCCGCTGCGCCTTTTAAAGCGCGCCGGCGGGTGACCGTCTGTTGTCATCTCTTGAAGGTATGGGCACCTGACCGTGCTCCAACGGGCGCTCATTGGCCTCCAGTGACCCTCATTCGGGAAGCGGCCAACAGAGCCATTCCGTAACGTCGCACATTATCTGATTTACGACATGCCTTTGGAAAATGGCTCAACAGAGCCATGGAATGGAGCCGTCCTTGACCTCTTCGGGCTTTCGTTTTCTAATTGATAAAATGAATTCTCATACTGGATCTTTTTTACAAATGCGTATTCTTAAATGAGTATTCTTATAATGAGTGAGCGGCAAATGCGGCCGGTCCTGAGTGGCGGAATTTGCCGGTCCAGACCGGCAGAATTTGCCGGTCAGGCGCGGCGGGCTCGTTTCTCTTTCACGGTCAGATGCAGCCGATAGAGGTTGGTCTTGCCCAGCCCCTGCTGCTTCACTTCGAGGAAGCCGGCGCCCTCGAGTTCCTTGAGGTAGGTTCTGATGCTCCGCTCCCCTGCTCCCATGTCGGTAGCGAGCGTCTGCTGGCCGGGAAAGCAGTAGTCATCCTGCCAAGCGTACTTCAGGAGCATGGCATAGGCGAGCTTGGCGCCGACTGACAGATCCTTGTTCGTGAGGATGAAGTTCGGGACCTGGGTAAAACCATGCCGCGTGACCGGATCGGCTCCGATGATTTCAATGTTGCGCTTAAGGTGCGCCACCTGGGCGCCGATGTGGTCCATACCTTGCTTGCAGTATAGCTCCGCTGCTTCAACGCTATGAGGTTATCAACACGTCACGCTAGTCGAAGCGTGGCTCAGGTTGGTCGGGCTCATGGCGAGGACGACCGAGAAGCGGCGTCAGCATCTGCTGCAGGCCGCGCACGAGAATGTTGGTCTCGCGATCGCGTTCGAGCAAGGCGGCGATCTGCGTGTCTTTGGTGTTGATTTGCTCACGCGCGAATGCTCGGTCCTCGAGCAGACGTTCGACTTCCCGTTCGAGACCCACGACATAGCGCGACATATCTTCTGCATTTGTCGCGACAGGCGGCGACAGAGGCGGTTCCGTTGTCGCGGTCGGTCGCGGTGTGTCGCCCGCCGAAACATCATTGGTATCGCGCAGCGATGGAGCGACATGCGGCGACATGTCGTGCCCCGTCGCAGGGCTCTGTCGTGCCACGTCGCGTGGAAAATCTTGAGCGACATCGGTCGCGACCTGTCGCGACAGGTCGCGGTCGGTCGTGCGAAAATCAAACTGCGACAACTCTTCGATCTGCGCGACATGGCGCGACAATGACGTGGGGTCGATGAAGTATTTGTCGCCGAGCGCTGTTGCGACTTTGATGGCCTCAAGATGCCCGGACGCGCAGTAGCGCTGAACGGTTCGCAGCGTGCGCGGATGGCCGGCTTTGGCGTACAGCTCGGCGGCCTCGTCGATCGTCAGGGAATAGCGGCTGTCGCGGCCTGTCGCGACAGGTCCGGGCCGGTCGCGGTGGTCCTCGTCGGGTGTCGGCATGCGTGCAGTGTAGCAGTCGCGGCCTGTCGCGGCCGGTCGTTATCCCCACGCGCTCCGCATCGGGCACAGTTGCTGCCGCGGGCGTGCATGACCGATGAGATCGAGCGGCCGGAGCCTAAGTGCTAATCGAGCGCCCGTCAGCGGCGATGTTTGGCCGCACACAAACACACATGACTGAACAAGACCCTTAGCGGACAATTGGCTCACCCAACTAGTTGCAGCGAAGACAGCCTAGCCTTGGACATGCTTGCTCGGGTAAGTCGTACTCTTGCAGCTAGGAAGCCGCGTGCTCCTGATGGAGCACACTGTGATGGCAGTCAAAAGGTTGCGAGCGCAATTCAGCAATCTCAAACTAGCTCACGCTGCCCCGAAGCATTCGCAAGGGGTCGAGATTGGCGGAGGGTTCCGTTCACGAGAGCCTGTCCGCCAGCCAGAGAGGAGGTGTCTGGTCAATATTTTGCGTGTTTAATCAACGTATCGTGAAGGTTTCAAGCAGTAATAGAACCCCGGTCAAAAGTGTAGCTCCCGAAACCACGATTGCTACTTTGGGTAAAGGCAATAGATCGTACAAAGTGAGCTTCCCGAGATCGCCCCATTTTTCGATAGTTTTCTTCAAGGTGCCCGACATCTCCGCGTAGAACCACGACCCCATCACGAGGCCGGCCATGCCTAACAGCGCGTCCCAGCTTCCCTGACCAACAGCGGCAGCAGCTGTGCCCGGGCAGTACCCTATCAGGGCGAACCCGGCTCCAAACAGGAGGCCTCCTGCGATATTCGAAGCGAGTTTCGTTTGCTTTACGTGGAGGTTGACCTTGGCGAAGTGGTGGAGCGTAAAGATGCCTACCATGCCGACGATGATCGCCGTGAGCATGATCTTGACGACGGTCCAATCCTGAAACAACAGCTGCCCAATCAGAATATGGTAGCTGCCAACCCCTCCTTTTTGCAAAAGGAAGCCGAACACAAATCCAAACGCGATCCCCGCGAGAAGCTTGGTCGCGGGTGCGACCGGGGGGTGATCCGTCGCACTAGATTTCTTAATGGCTTTACCTGGGTCCAGCATCGCTTAAATCCTGAACATCAGGTTTGCGATCACAGCCCCGCCAATGAAGAAGCAGATGACCGCGATCCATGATGCGACGTTGAGTTGGAGCGTCCCGCTTATCCCGTGCCCACTCGTGCATCCGCCGGCCAAGCGGGCCCCGAATGCCATCAAAACCCCGCCCCCAAATGCGAACGCCGCCCGCAACAGTGTGCTGTCGCCAAATCTGGCGGACCACATTGCCGGCACCCATTCGTTGACAAAGCTGCCGCCCGTAAGGGCAGCCACGAATGCACCCGCAATTGCTGCGAGGACGAACACCAACTCCCAGTTAAGCTTTGGGGGATTTGTCTTGAAGTAGTCCAGATTTTCTGTGCGATGCGGCGCAAAAACCTTGCCGATGAATCCCGCCACGGTCGCATAGAACGAGGACGCACCGATCGGCTTGTCAGAAACATAGAAGGTCAGCCAGGAGAGAACGCCGATGCCCGCGCCCACGAGATACGGTGACCAAGACGGAGCCGGATAATTGCGCGCATCCAGAGCTGGTTCGATCGCAAGCGCGTCGGCCACCTCACCAATGAGCAGCAAGAATGCGCATGCTACAAAAACAAAGGAGCGCGATATCATTCGATTTTCCCGTCGATAGGAAGGTTCGCCTTTTTCCAAGCCTGCCAACTGCCCGGAATATTGCTGACGTCTTCGAAACCTTCCTGTCTTAGGATACTGGCGCCGATGCTGGCTCGATAGCCGCTGTCGCAGTACACCGCCGTAGGCCTGGCGGGGTCAAGTTCGGACAACTTTTCTCGAAGCTCCGGTAGGAAGATATGGCGTGCGCCAGGCACATGTCCGCTGCGCCATTCGCTGGGCGCGCGCACGTCCACAATTTGCAATTGACCATTTGCTTCATGAACTTCATGAACGGTTTTCTGGTCGACTTCAGCGAGATGGAAGCCCGCATTATCCCAGGCCTTCATACCGCCAGCAAGATAGCCAGCATACTTGGTGTAACCGGTCCGCAGAAACAGCTTCACAATTTTGTCGAGCTCTTCGTCGCTATTCAGCACGAGCAATAGCGGTTTTTCGGGATCGAGGAGCCAGCCTGCCCATATCGAGAGCATCGGGGTGCCGCCTATATTCAGCGCCCCGGCAATGTGCCCGCCCCCGAAGCCAAGCATGTTGCGTGTATCGATAAGCACACCGGCCTTATCATCAATCGCCTGTTTGAAGGTCTTGGGCGGCAACCCTGCAACCCGGGGTAGCTTACCGAGGACTTCAGGTCCTTTGGCGTTGATCTTTTTCATCAAGGGATAATATTTCGGCACAGGCGGCGCGGTGCTCAGAGCATAATCCTTGAAGGACTCCAAATTCTGAAACTGAAGAAACGGGTTAAACCGGCGTTCGTAACCAATCGTGCTTTCGAGTCGATCGCCAATGTCTGCCCCGCAAGGCGAACCGTGACCGTGGGCCGGATAGATAATGACGCTATCCGGCAGCCTGAGATAAAACTCTCGTAAGGTATGAAACTGCTGTTCGGCGAGCTTATCCGTTTCACTGGAGCCTAGAAGATCGGGGCGACCTGCGGAATTAACGAACAAGGAATCCCCAGTTATAACGCCCCACGGCGTCTCGACATGCTTCTTTTCGGCGATCAGAAAAGAGATGTGCTCAGGGGTGTGCCCGGGTGTGCGCTTTACCGTGAGTACGGTCTTGCCAATCGTGAACTCATCACCGTCCTTCAGCTTTTCATGCTCGAATCCGTACCGTGCATCCCCTTCATGACTGAGAAAGATTTTGGCAGACCCCACTCGCTCACAAAGTTCACGCGCGCCGCTTACAAGATCGGCATGAATATGGGTTTCGAAAATATGCGTGATCGAAACGCTCTTGGATTGTGCAAGTTTAATATATTTTTCCACGTCCGGTGTGGGGTCAAACACTGCAGCAACCCCTTCTCCGTCATCGCCCAGCAAATAGGACAACTCGGCGATACCTTCAGTCTGAATACGCTCGAAAATAAGGGGCATGGTATTTCCTACGTTGCCGTGACGCGGGCCGGATCGACGTCGAGCATGCTGATGTCACCGGCAACGGTCCTTCTTAGTTGATCCTGGCGCTGGTCAACATTGCATTGTTTCGGGCTCGGCGAGGTCAGCTCCAATAATACCCAAAGATGGCCATCTCCGTTCCAAACAGGATCGGACGGACAATCACTTCGCCAAAGGCTGCGGGCTTGACCCTGCGCAACGTCCTGGCCTGTGAAAGTTCGAGTTTGGAACGCCCGGCAAACATGTTCGTTCCGCCCGCGCTGAAGGTCGCTAAGTAAATACTTTTATCGTATCGTTTCCGGTACTCGCGGTGAGCTAATTTGTTGGCCACTCACAACACCCATCCTGAGACAGTATATGGCCACGCTCCAGCGAAGACGCCGACCACCAGCATCCACTCCCAGTCGATCTTGGGCGCCTTGCCGTCACTCCTTGGCCAGCAAGTAGGGCTCAGTGAGCGCCGTAGTGTATTCGAGAGCTGTCGTGATGCCGATCGGCTTGCTCGCGGTTGCGAACGCAAACCAGCTCACCACGCCTAATCCGATGCCAGCGACGTAGGGAGACCAGGAGGTTCTTGAGTGAAAGCGCGCATCGACCTCTCGAAAATGCGTCCAACGTAACGTCGCTCATCTGCCCTTGGTTCGATTCGGCCAAGACAATTGCGCTCCGTTTTCAGGAGGCGATGAACCGACCCACCAGGGGATCTAAGTTCGATCGGGTCGATCGGAAATATTCTCGCAACGCCGCAATGGCGTCGATCGGAAGATCTCGTCGATTGCGGCCAAATTTTTCCGGCACGCCCTGTTCGGTCACGTAAGCAACGTGGTAGTTTCGACCAGCTTCAAGGATCTCGGTCTGCGTGAAGATGCGTTCGATCCGATGGCCGGGTGGATTTTCGATCTTGCCATAGATGGTCAGTCCTCGAAATCTCTTCAGATAACCGCCCATTTGACCAAATGGGTCCGCCGAAAATGTGCGTTCGAGGTTGTCCTCCATCATCTCACGGATTTCCGCTCCGGTCATATCAACGCCCGAGACCGGCGGGTTTGTGGGGATGATATTCCAGAGGTCATTCACGGTAACGGGGCCGGGCTTGATCGGCGCTCCGTACCGCCAGCCGTTCGAAAACGCAATTTCTGTATTCGCCGCCTGTGCGATGGCCGCCAGCAATAAGTCATCCATTGATGAATAAAGGGTAGTATTGCGGTGGAGCCCTGTAGAAGTGTGGCCGATCACCTCGCTAAGGATCCCACGGTATGGCGCCATTGCGCGCTCGACCAGGGCTTCCATTTCGGCATCGGCCTCGATGCCCTCATCCACTGGTATGAGTTGGTGTCGGGCTCCGGCAACCCTGCCGCTTTCGATAATTAATTCCAGCTTTCCCACAAAGGACCCATGACATCCGGATTGAATGATCAGGGTCTCGCCGATACGCGCAGGACGATCAAGCCGGTTATGCGTATGGCCGCTGACGACAACGTCGATGCCGTCAACGGACTTGGCTAGCTTCACGTCCTGCGAAAACCCCAGATGTGACAGGACCACAATGAGGTGCACTTCTTCCGAAGATCGGAGCCTTGCGATCTCAGCGGGAAGTTCATCGATGCCCGAAGTGAAACGAAGTCCCTCACTGAAATGGGGCGGCATGCTCTTGTCGATAATTGTCGCCGCGATGCCGATCACGCCGACGCGAAGGCCGAGTCGAGGTAAGACGATAGAACTTTTGAAGGGCCGGCTTCCCGACTCCTTCTCATAGCAGTTGATAGCCAGCACAGGGTGTTTGAACCGTTGAGCGAGCTTTTGAAAGTGCCGTGGACCCCACGCAAACTCCCAATGCGCAGTCATGGCATCTAACTGCAACGCATCTACTAGAGGAATGAGGGCCTCCCCTTTACTCGACGCAGCGGGGTAGGTCCCGTGAAATGTGTCCCCATTATCGAGAGCAATCACGCCATCCGGACTGTCATTCCGAGCTTGCTTTAAAAGTGAGGCGATCCGCGCGTAGCCGCCCATCGTTGGATAGGTGGCTCCGTCCGAGGTCCAGATCAGTTCAGGATGGGGCTCCAAGTAGCCATGTGTGTCATTGATCTGAAATATGGTCAAAGCGCGACGCATTGAGTAGGCTCCGAATTAACCTGATACGGCTGCGGACGAACCGCGCTCACGCACGCCTTATCCGGATGACCTCCCAATACTTGGAATTGGGCTTTTTCTGCGGAGCGCGGCTTTTCCTTTGCTCCTCGACGGTCGAACCCTGGCCTATCCTTGCCTTCCGGAACCGGAGTTTTTTTTGCAGCTCGGGGATGGGCGTCTCGACAGATACTTGCCATCCCGAGGAATGTTTATTGTTGGTCATAATCCGCACTTCTTGTTGCAGCGCAACTCTTCGTTGAGAGTGGGGAAACATCGCAGCAAACCGCGTGCCCCGAATAGCCTAGCGCGTCCGTCAGCGCATCAAGCGCGTTATTTTGAGATTTCGTTTGCCGATTTCCTCAGATCTAGAGAAGCGGCCCTCACTTCCCGGGGCGCATCTCCGAGCGCAATGAGAAGAATCATGAGATAACGCTTCCCGTCTCCTTCCGGTTACGGACGCCGAATTTTGCGGATGTTCACTTGCAGAGAAAGCTAGATGAGCTTCGGTAACTGCAATTCGCGGTCGCACTTTTCGTGAGGGCCACGAATTCTTCTTCCGATCGTTTTTGTCAGACCTTGACGAGGAGAGAAGGGAATGGCGGAAGAGATTACAGAGCAGATCGTCGTGCTTCTGCGCGAAGCGGAGGTCCGCCTTCTAGGGGCTCGGCACGATCTGCCGGGGCCTCACATCTCGGAGCAGAGCACTATCGCTGGCTCCGTGACTACGGCGGTCTGAAGCTCGATCGCTTTCACGGTCTTCATCGCTCCCTGGCCCAGACCGCCTAGTCCCCTCAGATCGACCCCTTCTCTCAAATCGCGCGCCGTCCGTCTGCTATAGTAGAAGCCGTGAAGTGAGGAGATGACCTGGCGGATGCCGACTGGATCGAGAAATTTCCTGGCCTGTCGCGGCTAGAACTAGGCATACGGGAGAACCTTTTTCACAGCAACCTCGTAGCATTGCCGCGAGCGACCCAGATTTTCCGCCCGGGCAAGCCGATGCCTTTCTTTTTCTTGGGGTTTGGCACACGGGGAGAGGTCGAAATCCTCAATTTTCCTGCGCTTACGGAACTTGCTGCCTCTCACTGATGTTGGGGGCTATGTGACTCTGTCACCAACCGCGGAGCTTTGCCGTGACATTCTCCTGCTTTAAGGCGAAGGAACAAGAAACGCATGTTAGCAGACGTCCCTGTCGTGAAGGCATTTCACGACCATAAAACAGGCAGCGTTCAGTACGTCGTTTCCGACCCTGCAAGCCAAGCCGCGGCCATCATCGATCCGGTTTGGAACTTTGACGAAAAATCTGGGCGCACCTGTACGAACAGTGCTGACGAGATCGCCTCGTATGTCAGCCGAGCAGCCTTAAAGGTGGAATGGGTGCTCGACACGCATCCTCACGCCGACCACTTTTCTGCCGCGCCTTATCTGAAAAGCAAGCTGGGCGGCAAGACCGCCATCGGTGAGAAAGTGATCGAGGTCCAGCAAATCTGGAAGGAGATTTACAACCTCCCTGACGCGTTCCCCTGCGATGGCTCGCAATGGGACAGGCTATTCAAAGATTGCGAGACGTTCAAAGTCGGCGGGCTCGACGGCAGGATCATGCTATCGCCCGGTCATACGCTCGCCTCGATCACCTACGTGATCGGCGACGCGGCTTTTGTGCATGACACAATAATGATGCCGGATGCAGGCACATCGCGCGCGGATTTTCCCGGCGGCGATGCGGCAGTCCTGTTCGACAGCATCCAGCGGATTCTCAGCCTGCCGGACGAAACCCGTGTATTCGTCGGCCATGATTACGGACGCGACGGACACCGGCCGGTCGTCTGGCAGAGCACGGTCAAGGCGCAGCGAGAAACCAACATTCATCTCCGGGGCGCGATGACAAAAGATCATTTCGTGCGGCTGCGCGAGGCGCGCGATTCCGAAATGCCTCTTCCCAATCTCATGTTGGCGGCGCTGCAGGTGAATATCCGCGGAGGGCGCGCGCCGGAAGCCGATCCAAACGGCGTCCGTTATCTGCGTATCCCGCTCAACAAATTCGATGGTTTCTCCGATGTCTGCGGCTGCGAATAGCGCAACTCAGTGAAGGTGAATGATGAACATCTCCCGATTAGTGGCCACACTATTCCTCGCAGCACTGATATCTGCGCCGGTGCCATCCCGTGCGGTATCGGATGTGCCCGCGGATTATTACCAGGATCAGAAGGTCGTCTATCATAACAACGCAAAGGGCAAAGATAGCGCAGACTATTTCAATGCCCTTCTCAAAAATCTCGGCAACCACATCGAAGCCGTCGGCAAGGATCACGTTGACATCAAGGTTGTCAACCATGGCGACGGCATCACGCTCTTTCAGCAGGCCCAGAGCGACAAAAACGTCGCCGCGCAGATCGACGCCCTCCGCGGCAAAGGCGTACAGTTTCTGATCTGCAAAAACACCCTGACAGAACGCAAGGTCGACTGGAAACAGCTCTACGGCGTGCAAGAGGAAGATCTTGTTCCAAGCGGCGTCGCAGAACTGATCCGCTTGCAGCAAAAATCATTCCTCTACGTTCACCCCTGATCTCGCTGTGGCGCATTAAGCGTAATCTTCTCCCAACAAGGAGGAGGCAATCTTGACCCATAATGAAAATCCCTGGAAGCTGTCGGGCGGCTGGGGCCTCGGGCATCCGGCCTCACCGTTAGCTTCACAGCCCATCATCCAAAAGGACAGCGGGTCAGCGCGATCTCCGTCAACGGCAGACCCGTGCAGGACGATACCCGTTATTCATGCGCCGGTTGTGAACGGGAGGGCGAGCCTCTCGACGTGGTTTGCCGCCATCACGCTCGACGTCAACTATGTCGGAGATAGCATTCACGAAGCCATGCATCGCTATTTCGCAAAACATACAGTGATTGCGCCCGCCACCACAGGCCGCTTGAAAGCGGCTCACCTTCCTGCCCATGTGTTCAGTCAGGATAAAATCCTCACGGAGTTCAGGAAAATGGAATTCCGCAACTTGTCAGACAGCTACGCCGCTGCCAATATGCTGCATATCTGTCCGTCGCAGACAGCCGATGAGTTTGCCCGGAACAGCGAGCTAGCCGATCCGTCGGGCTGGATTTATGTTGATCCGGCGACGCTTCGCAACAAGACATTCGAGAATGTTCACGGTCTTGGGGATGCGACCAACACGCCAAATGCCAAAACCGCTGCAGCCGCCCGCAAACAGGCTCCCGTCGTCGTAGAGAATCTGCCTCACGCGCTTGGCAAGGGCGGAAGCAATGTTGTTTACGATGGCTATGGTTCCCCTCCGCTCACAGTCGAAAAGGGCAAGATCGTTCTTGCCGAATTCGCTTACGGCGGAAAAGTCTGCGCCTCGTTTCCGAAGTGGCTTCTTGACGGCACACGGCCATCGAGAGCTGCGAGGATTCTAAAGAAGAGCATTCTGCCGACGCTTTACTGGGATGCGATGCTGAAGGGCCGCGAATGGATGGCCAAGCCTGAAGCTGCCGCGTGATGCAGGATCTTCTAACCGTATTCTCGGGCGGAATTGTCGGCTTTGTTCTCGGGCTTATCGGCGGCGGCGGATCGATCCTAGCCGTGCCGCTTCTTGTCTATGTCGTGGGCGTTGCCTCGCCGCATGTCGCCATCGGAACGAGCGCCGTCGCAGTTGCGCTCAGCGCCCTCGCAAACCTCGTCGCGCATGCCCGTCAGGGCCACGTCAAATGGCGGTGCGCTTTGGTGTTCGCGGCTGCCGGGATGGTCGGAGCCGCCTTGGGATCGAGCTTTGGAAAACAGTTTGACGGGCAGAAGCTCCTCGTCCTCTTCGGTGCCCTGATGATCCTGATCGCCATCACGATGTTTCTTAAAAAATCAGATGCTGGAGACAGCGACGTCCATCTGACGGCCAGCTCGGCACCGCATCTCATGCCGTTTCTTCTCGCGTATGGAACGGCAGTCGGAGCCCTGTCGGGATTTTTCGGGATCGGCGGGGGATTTCTTGTCGTTCCGGGGCTGATGGCAGCTACGGGCATGCCACTGGTTTACGCCATCGGATCATCCCTCGTATCGGTCGCTGGCTTTGGCCTTGTCACGTCGGGCAATTACGCTCTGTCCGGTCTTATCGACTGGAAGCTTGTCGCTTTCTTTATCACTGGCGCGGCTGCCGGAGGTCTAGCCGGAAATCTCGCGTCGCAGCGGCTGGCCAACAACAGCAAACTGCTCTCCCGCGTATTTGCGCTGATCGTATCCGCTGTTGGCATCTACATCATTGCGCGCGGAACCGGACGCATCGGTTGATGCGGCCCTGAATTAACGACGCTGCCGCGGGTTCAGACCTGCCTAATTCCTGACCGGGCGGCCAAAACCGCTAAGCCATTGCGGCGGCGCTCCATCCGGTCCATTTTGGTCGCAAAACAAGCAGCAAGAGCAAGCGTCCGGGATGAGAAACGACCACAATCTGGAACTGTGGCTGGAGAGGTTTCCGGCATTCCAGTCGATGACAGAGCGAGAGCTGCAGCTGGCGCGCGGGACGGTTATGTTTCCTGTGCTGGAGCCGGGTGACGTTGCCTACCGGGTCGAAAGCGAATGTCCTAATTACGTGATGTGTATCGACGGGCTGACGCGCGTCTTCAAGAATTCAGCAGAAGGGCGGGAGCTCCTCATTTACAAAGTCAGCTCCGGCGGCACATGCGTGCTAACGACGCAATGCCTGTTCAGCAACACGAATTTTCCGGCGGAGAGCACGGCGCTTGAACGGACCCTCCTTGCCGCGATTCCGAAGGACACGTTCCACCATCTCCTAAACTCCTCGCAGGAATTCAGGACCTTCGTGCTCGACGATTACGCGAAGCTGCTCGGGCAGATGTTCACTCTCGTCGAGGACATCGCGTTTTCGACCACGCATGGACGCCTCGCACAGCGTTTGATCGCAGAGGCCGGGCCGCAGGATATTGTCGTCAAGACTCATCAGCAGCTGGCAAGTGATGTGGGGTCGGTGCGCGAGGTCGTTAGCCGCTACCTGTCCGAGTGGGAGAAAGCCGGATGGGTCGAAAACGGCAGGGGCCAGGTGCGGATTTTAAACAGACCCGCCCTGGCGGGTCTCAAGTAGGTACGTCCGGTTGTGACTAGGTTACGTTTAGAGCTGTTCGCGCGTGCCGTACTGCTGGTGAACTTGGCGACAGCGCTTCAGAACAAAAATCTCAATCGGCGTGCGCCGCCATGCAAAGTCGGCGATTATGAACCGGTTTGGTGTCACGCCCGCCTTCATCGCTGCGCTGCAATTGGCGGCATCGCTTCCAGCCAATTCACTGTCAGTTGCAGCTTAACTCGCCGACTATAGATGGATGACTTTCGGAGCCGCGCGCGCTGCGACGAAACCCGAGGCTGAAAAGCTCGTCGAGCGCGAACGCCCTGATTCTGATCGATGTCATCCTAAAGCGCCCAAACCGGTAGGTCTGCCCGAAAAGACCATCTGGCGCGATCCGGATCACGCTTGTCGGCGCTCACTGACTGCCCAATGTTGGCTTAAATCCTTACAGAGGAAAAAACTCCCGACCTTCCACCCGTTGCAAAGTAATCCTGGAAGACACAGTCGCGACACGTCGTGCCTTGGCACGACATCGTGCGACAAGCCGCGATGTGTCACGACGACCACTATCTTCGTTCGACTCTGCGTCGGTCGGCCGCGCCACATCTCTAAGAGGAGTTGGACGAAGATAAGCTCGCGCCGCTACTGTACTAAAATTCAAGGATCTGAACGATGCCGCTTCGAGCGCTTTGCGCAGTTGAAAGGGTGAAAAGCTCTCCCGGTTAAATGTAATTGTGCCGCAGCACGCGGGTATAGACAAAGAAAGGCCTTGCGGGAGGGAGAGGCCAGTCAAGCGAACCCACGTCGGGGAAATGTTTCTCCGGGCGCGCGTGCACTCATTCTGATTGGCCATGTGCGGCGAAAAGATGTGCGGTAGTCATTGCTAAAACTGCAAAGAAACAGCCCTCGGCGAAACGAGGGCTGTGATGTACGAGGGCCGGGTCACGGCTGTTGTCGAAAGAGCTGTGATAATCCTCGCATCGGATGGAGGGGCTTGCGCCCAGGTCCCCGCTGAGGTTGCCCCCCAGTGTGCTCACTGGCTCCGCGATTTATTTTACCACGGCCTTCGCGCGCCAATTTGCGAGGCACTCTTCATCAGTCGGCTACCTAGTCAGGGTCTTTGGCCGGTCCCGCAATCTCTTTATCAATAGCTTTGATCTTTCGCTTGAGCCGGGGAGTGGTGCTCATCGACATGACTTCACGATGTTTGTATTTCTTCATGAGCGCTTACTGAAACAACCCCACCGAGACGGCAGGGCTGTTGACGTCAGAGCATATGATTCGAGTAGGTTTGGATTGGCTGGCGCTTCTTGGCCTTCTCGTAGTCGCACTACTTATGGCAGCAGCTTTTGCTACAGAACTGCCAGTGGGTGAACTTCGAGAGCGGTAGACAGGGTACGCAGCGGCTTGCTGCACGGATACCAGCCGCAATTTCCGACGACATGATTTCCTCCAAGTCTCCTCTCACAGTGAGAGGCTGAGGCTATTTTAACTCAGGAGATTGTCATGATTAGAGAGCTAGAAGATGCGTTAGTGCTGCTCAAGGATTTGCCTGAGAAGTACCAGAGGCAAGCGCTTCGCTACGTGCATCGAACCATATTCATTGCCGAGGAAGAGATGACGATGACCGAGGAACAGCAGGAAGCGCAGCATCAAACTGTCCGGGAGGCGATGGCGAAGCGGAGTGGATATAAGTCTTATAGGGAGTATGTCTTAGCGATGCGGCTTCGGTATCCTGACTTGGATTTGTAAAACGGCTTTAATTGACGGAGGCAGTCATGCATTTCAGGCTAGAGATGGTGGTGGAGGAGTTGAAGGAATTGCCGGAGTATTACCAGGAGCGTGCGGCTGTTCGTATCTGGGCCATCTTCCATGAGGTGGAGACTGATATGGTAATGACCGAATTCTACGCAAAGAAGCGTTATGGCGCGTCAGCGACCGAAGCCCGCCAGGGCGGCAACGGAGTGCCGCATGCGAGGGCGCGGCCCGAAGGGAGACGCCAAAAGAAAACCGCCGCAAAAAGAGCGACGGCTGAAGTCTAGACTAGAAAAGCTTCGAGGGGATTTTCAATGCCGGCTGCAGTTGGTCAGTATAACCGGCGTAGCCAATGAGTTTTCCCTCGATGGTTCTGATGGGCAAGAGCACTCGGCCTCGAAACACACCCTTTGGCGCGTATCCGATCCCAAGTCTCACAGCATCTTCCTCAGAGATTCCCAGAGCCTTTACTGCTTCATGGCCTGGTTCGAGGTATGCCGCGACCTTGTGCAGTCCTTCCGGTGCGGCAGGTCTCGCCACCAAGAACTGATTTTGTATTTCAATCGCTGCTGCTCTAAACGGTAGCTTCTTTACCTTCGCCGCCAGCTCGATGACGCCGCCGCCGGCTGTTGCCTTTTCGAGTCTGCACGACGGCACCCAACATGACCACACGTTCAAGCCAGGGTTTACAACGAACGGTCGCTCACCACCGTGAAGTGGGCACGGCCCCCGTAGCTCACCGTTCTTCGCCTTGAGCTCGATATCGAGCCACGGCAGCACATCGACGACCGAAACGGTTTTCCTGATGTGGTCGAAATCGACAGACGCCATTGTGTCCTCCTATCCATCTGCCTACGGAGATTATACAATGGTGGAGGAGGATCGAAGGTGGACTGCTGGGACTAGGTGTAGAACCGAAGGATGGACGACTACATGCATCGTCCAGGCGCCATGAGTAATTGGCCATCAATTCCCAGCCGCCCGCCTTCGAATGGTTCGTAGTGCGGGATGACAGAAAGGTCATTCAAGATGGCTACGATCGGACACGTAACGAAGCAGCCCGATGGTCGGTACGTTGGGAAGCTGAAGACGCTTTCCATCCAGGCGAACATCGAGATCATCCCCGTGCTCGAAAAGAGCTCGGAGAAGCAGCCGGATTATCAGGTGTTCAGCGGCAACGTCGATTGCGGTGCTGGCTGGAACCGCAAAGGCAAGCGTTCGCAGAAGGACTATGTGTCTCTCTCGATCGCGGCGCCGGAGTTTGGGCCGAAGACGCTCTATGCGAACCTCGGTCAACCCGTCGATACTGACGATCCGAATGAGTTTAACTTGATCTGGAATGCAGCCGATTGAATAGGAGCCGCGCGTTTAGCGCGGCTTTTTCTTGTGGCGTTGACCCGAGGGAACCTCAGGCAGGCAATGGTGATCTGCCTGAGGTCACGCAGGGAACCGTGAGGGTCCGGCCGCGCCGTGTGCGCGGCT
>CAWJXQ010000005.1:0-80273 GCA_963846845.1 uncultured Pseudomonadota bacterium
CTCGGCGATGCGGCGATCGGACAGCACGAAGGGGTCGCCGCCGGTCAGGATCACTTCCCAGATTTCAGGGTGCGAACGGATGTAGTCGAGCGCGGCATCCAGTTCGGCAGGCGAAAGCGCGTGGCCATGCTCCGGGCCGACCATCTCGCGGCGGAAGCAGAAGCGGCAATAGACCGGGCAAACGCTGGCGATCTTCAGCAGCACGCGGTCCGGGTAGCGGTGGACGATGCCGGGCACAGGGCTGTGGGCCTCGTCGCCGATCGGATCGGCGCGTTCGGCTGGTGCGTGTTCGAGTTCGCGGACGTCGGGTACGAACTGGCGCGCGATCGGATCGTCGAGATCGCTTGGATCGATGAGTTCGGCGATGGCGGGGGAAATCGCCACGGCGTAGCGCTGCTCGACGCGCGCGATGCCGTCCCGGCGCTCGTGCGGCGCTAGGCCCGCGGCGACAATGTCGCCGGCTGTTCGCAGCGTCTGCAGCGGCCTGGTCATTTGATGTTGCTCCCGGCTTCCTGCGGTAGCGGGGTCCACAGCACCTTGTCGATGTGATCGGCGCCGGTGGCCAGCATGACGAGGCGATCGAAGCCGAGCGCGCAACCGGAGGCCGGCGGCATCATCTCCAGTGCGGTGAGGAAGTCTTCGTCGAGCGGGTAGCGTTCGCCGTAGATGCGCTGCTTCTCTTCCATCTCCGCTTCCAGGCGCCAGCGCTGCACGGTGGCGTCCGTCAGCTCGCCAAAGCCGTTGGCGAGCTCGACGCCGCACGCGTAAAGCTCGAAGCGCTCGGCGACGCGCGGGTCGGAAAGCTTGGGCCGGGCCAAGGCGGCCTGGGCAATGGGGTATTCGGTCAGCAAGGTTGGTGTGGTGTTGCCGAGTTGCGGTTCGATGCGTTCGACCAGAACTTTGGAGAAGATGTCGGCCCAGCTGTCATCGGCGCGCAGGGAGATGCCGGCGGCTTCGGCCATCAGGGAAAGCGCTTCGCGATTGACGCCCTTTGGCGTGATGGACGACAGCAGGTCGATACCGGCAAAGCGGCTGAAGGCGCCGGCGACCGTGATTGCCGTGGCGGCTGCTGCCGGATCGCAGCTGCGGGCGCGGTAGCGGAAGACATCGGTGCCGGCAGCTTCGGCGGCGAGGCGCAGGATGTCGCTGCAATCGCGCATCAGGGATTCGTAGGTTTCGCCGGTCCGGTACCATTCGAGCATGGTAAATTCGGGGGCATGCAGCGCGCCGCGCTCGCGATTGCGGAACGCCGGCGTGAACGCAAAGATCTTCGTCTCGCCGGCTGCCAGCAGTTTCTTGCAGGCGAACTCAGGCGACGTGTGGAGGTAGAGCGGCGCGTTGACCATATCGCTGCCGATCCGCTCGGTCTTGAAGGCGTGCAGGTGGGTCTCGTTACCCGGCGAAACCTGCAGGCAGCCGGGCTCGACCTCGGTAAAGCCCTGGTCCGTAAACCAATGGCGCAGCGCGGTTTTGATCCGCCCGCGCGCCATCAGGAACGGCCGGCGGTCAGCATGGACTTCAGGGGTCCACCACGGCGAAAAGTAAGGCATTTGGGCTTCATGCCGCGTCGGACTTGGCCTTCGCAAGCGGAAAGAGTATGAACCAGCGAGATTCATCCCCAAATGGCTGCGCTGCCGCGTATGAGCGGGCGTGCCTGCGGCCAAATCAACGGAGACGACGACAGTGGTTAAAGTGATCGCGAGCACGGTCCGCAAGGGCAACGTATTGGATCTAGCGGGCAAACTTGCCGTCGTGATCACTGCGGAGAACATTCATCCCGGCAAGGGCACGCCCGTCACTCATCTGGAACTGCGCCGTATCGCCGATGGCGTGAAGGTGACGGAACGCTATCGCACGACCGACCAGGTGGAGCGCGCCTACCTCGACGAGAAGGACTACAACTTCCTGTATGAAGACGACATGGGCTTCAATTTCATGCAGCCGGAGTCGTTCGACCAGATCGTGGTGCCGAAGGATGTGCTGGGCGACCAGGCGCAGTGGCTTCAGGACGGCATGACCTGCTCGGTGCAGCTGTTCGAGGGCACGCCGATCGCGATCGAGCTGCCGGCGCGCGTGACGGTCGAGATCGTCGAGGCCGATCCGGTGGTGAAAGGGCAGACGGCGTCGTCGTCCTACAAGCCGGCCAAGCTGGCGAACGGCGCGCGCGTCATGGTGCCGCCGCACATCGGCGCCGGTACGCGGGTCGTCGTCATGACCGTGGACGGTTCCTACGTGGAACGCGCGAAGGATTGAGCTGGGCTGATCTGACCTCAGCGGAGAGGTCCGGTTAATCGATTACATCGCCGGCACTACGCGCTGGCGTTGCGTGCCGAGCTTTTCGATCGACAGCTCCATGACGTCGCCGGCCTTCAGGTATTGCGGCGGCTTCATGCCGGAGCCGACGCCGGGCGGGGTGCCGGTGGTGACGACATCACCCGGCTCCAGCGTGCAGAACTGCGTGATGTAGGACAGCAGGAACGGGATCGAGAAGATCATCGTCGAGGTCGAGCCGGTCTGCCGCACCTCGCCATTGACCTTCAATTCCATGGCAAGGGCATGCGGGTCGGGCAATTCGTCCGTGGTGACGAGCCAGGGACCGAGCGGCCCGAACGTCTCCGCGCACTTGCCCTTCATCCACTGACCGTTGCGCTTGATTTGGAAGCGGCGTTCGGAGACGTCGTTGCAGATGGCGTAGCCGGCGATGTAGCTCAGCGCATCCTTTTCGGCGACATACTGCGCGCGCTTGCCGATGATGAAGGCGATCTCGATTTCCCAGTCCATGCGATCGGAGTTGCGGGGGTAGACGACATCGTCGTTGGGCCCGCAAATCGAATTGCCGAGCTTGTTGAACAGGATCGGTTCGGCAGGAATTTCCTGGCCGGTTTCCTTGGCGTGGTCGGCATAGTTCAGGCCAACGGCGATGAAGTTCCAGGAGCGGGCGACGGGGGCGCCAAGGCGGGCGCCCTGGGGTGCGAGGGGCAGGGACGCGGGATCGACGGCTGCGAGCTTTGCCAGGATCTCCGGGGCCAGGGTCTCGGCCGTGATGTCGGCCACGTGCTGCGACAGGTCGCGGACATTGCCGTCCTGATCGACGACGCCGGCCTTTTCGGATCCGCGAGGACCAAATCGCACGAGTTTCATGGCAGCTCTCTTCGATAACTTCGCAACTATCCGGCATGACTAAGGTCGAACACGGAATGCGTCAACCGATGCGTCTGTGGGCGGTGGAACCGCTAATTCGCCGTGCTGTTAAACGTGAAACAGGGAGAGCTTCATGGCAGTGGGGAAAAGCAAGACGGCCTCGCGCAAGGCGCCTTGGCGCAAGCCCAACCCCAAGGCCAAATCGAAGGCGTCGCGCAAGCTGACGCCGGCGCAGAAGACGGCTGCCAAGGCGCGGGCGAAGAAGTCAGGCCGACCCTATCCAAACCTCGTCGACAACATGGCTGTCAGCAAAAAAGCAAACGCGCGAAAAGGCAAAGTCTGATCGGGTGGCTGTCTCAAGGGCGCGCGAAGGTCTCGGGGCACAGCATCTGAAACGAAGAACGCCCGGCGAGGGAGCACCGGGCGTTCCGACAGGAGAGACGTCAGGGCCGGGGAGCCCCGGCAAATGGACAAATGAAATATATACCCACTGCGTCTCTAAGAATATGCAACTTTATAGAATGCGCAAGGGGATCAAAGAGGTAGGTCAAATGATCTACGTCCGCCACAATCTCAAAGCTGGACATTTCAAATTAAAGGAACATATAGTGAACGAATGAAATTCTGCCGGATGGTGTACCCCGTATGGATTGCAAGTTGAAAACCAAGCTCGCGATATTAGCTGACGCGGCGAAATACGACGCGTCTTGCGCATCGAGCGGCGGCACTAAGCAAAATGCGCTGCAGTCGGGCGGCATCGGATCGATCGAGGGCAGCGGAATTTGCCATGCCTATGCGCCCGATGGCCGGTGCATTTCTCTGCTGAAGATCCTGCTGACCAACTACTGCAAGTTCGAATGCGCCTACTGCATCAATCGCCGGTCGAGCAACGTGCGCCGCGCGCGCTTCACAGTGAAAGAGGTCGTGGATCTGACGTTGTCGTTCTACCGGCGAAACTACATTGAGGGACTGTTCCTTTCGTCCGGCATTATTCGCGATAGCGACTACACGATGGAACAGGTCGTAGCTGTGGCTCGGTCGCTGCGTGAGGATCACCAGTTTCGCGGCTACATTCACCTCAAGACAATTCCCGACGCATCGCCTGAACTGCTGGAAGAGGCGGGACGATTTGCCGACAGGCTGTCGATCAACATCGAATTGCCGCGCGAGGAGGCGCTGGCGGACTATGCGCCTGAGAAGGATGGCCGGCGCATCCGCAAGACGATGGGCGCGCTGCGCCTAAAGATCGACGAACAGCGAGACGAAGAGCGCGCAAGACCGGCCGCTTCATCGGGACAGCGCCGCCGGTTTGCGCCGGCCGGCCAGAGCACGCAAATGATCATTGGCGCGGATGCTTCTAGCGATTCAGATGTGCTGACCACGAGCACGGCGCTGTACAGCGGCTATCAGCTTCGGCGGGTCTACTATTCGGCATTCAGCCCGATTCCGGATGCAAGCAGCGTGCTGCCCGTGAAGCCAGCGCCGTTGATGCGCGAGCATCGGCTTTATCAGGCGGATTGGATGCTGCGCTTCTATGGCTTCGCGCTGCCAGAAATCATTTCGGCAACGGACGACGGCATGCTCGATCTCGCGATCGATCCGAAGCTCGCCTGGGCCATGCACAACCGGCATTTCTTTCCGCTCGACGTCAATGCGGCCAGCTACGAGGAATTGCTTCGCATCCCGGGTCTTGGCCCGCGATCGGTCAAGCGCATCATTGCGTCCCGCCGCTGGCGGCGGCTGCGTCTCGATGACGTCGCGCGGGTGACGCGAACCATCAAGACGGCGCGGACGTTCATGACGGCAGAGGGTTGGCATCCCGGCGGCAGCCTCGACGCGGCGCAGTTGCGGCAACGCATTTTGCAAGGCCAGCAAAAGCAATTGGATCTCTTCGGATAATGACGAGACTGGTCGTTCTCGCCGCTGAAGCGGACTTCGCCGGCTGGCGCGACGAGGCACGCGCATTGTTACTGGCGGGTGTCCGCCCCGAGGAGGCGGTTTGGACCGTATCGGGGCGTGGTGAGGGCGGTGATCTTTTCGCTGATCCGGATCAAGCCATCAACGTGCCCGTGCCGGAGCAAGCGGTCTTTGTGCCGCGTGGCTTCGTGGATATGGCGAAGCATGTCATTTGCCATAGCTCTGCCGAGCGGTTCTCGCTGCTGTACCGGCTGCTCTGGCGATTGCGGCGCGACAAGCACCTGATGGAGATCGCCGCCGATGCCGACGTGCAGCAGGCCGAAGCGCTGGCGAAAGCGGTGAGGCGCGATAAGCACAAAATGACGGCGTTCGTGCGGTTTCGCGAAGCTGTGACCGAGCGCGGGAGCGTCTGGATCGCGTGGTTTGAGCCGCAGCATCACATCGTGGAAGCCACCGCGCCGTTCTTCGTGCGCAGATTTGCCAATATGAAATGGTCAATTCTGACACCTGCAATCAGTGCGCATTGGAATTGTGAGCAACTGGTCTTCACGACGGGCGCGGTGCGCGCGGACGCGCCATCGGACGACGCTTTGGAAGATCACTGGCGCGTCTACTTCTCCAGCATATTCAATCCTGCCCGGCTCAACACGCCAGCGATGCAGCGGGAGATGCCGAAGAAGTATTGGAAGAACATGCCGGAGGCCGGATTGATTCCGGATCTGGTACGAAGTGCGACGCGGCGCACGAATGCGATGCTGGAGAACCCGCCACGGCCCCCGCGCGTTACCGCGCTGGATAAAGAGGCTGGTGATGCGCAACTCGCAGAAACAAATGGAGCCTGATGAGGCGCCGCGCAGCCTGCAGGCCCTCGATGCTCAGCTGGCCGGGTGCCGCCGCTGTCCGCTGTGGCGCGATGCGACGCAAGTTGTACCGGGTGCGGGACCGCGGTCCGCCGACGTGATGCTGATCGGCGAGCAACCGGGGGATCAGGAAGATTTGCAGGGCGAGCCATTCGTGGGACCTGCCGGCAAACTGTTGGATCGTGCGCTGGAGGCGGCCGGGCTTCCGCGAGATGCGATTTACGTCACGAATGCGGTGAAGCATTTCAAGTTTGAGCCGCGCGGCAAGCGGCGGCTGCACAAGAAGCCGAATACATCGGAGATCGATGTCTGCCGGTGGTGGCTGGCCAGCGAGATCGAGTTGGTCAAGCCGAGGTTGATCGTTGCCTTGGGGGCGACGGCTGCTGCCAGCCTACTGCAGCGGACGGTGAAAATATCTGCCGAGCGAGGTCAGGCCATTGCTTTACCGGAAGGCCCGCAGGCACTGATAACGGTTCATCCGTCGTACCTGCTGCGGCTGCCCGACGCTGAGGTGGCGGAACTGGAGCGGCGGCGGTTCGTGGACGATCTCAGGCACGCCCGGCAAATTGCCAACGATCTTGGAGCCGAATTCAAGACGGTGGAGGGCTCCCCAAGGCATTGAAGTTTCATAGATTTGTCCCTTGCGGCTGCGGCGGCCGGAAGATTTCTGGCGCCAAGGCGTAACCAAGCCACGGTCGCGGCCGTAGATAGGTCATCAGAGAGAAAAATCCGGGAGTTCCAAAATGCTGCGCCGTGTGATCGCCAAAAGTTTGTCCGCTGTCGTATTTGCTGCGGCTCTCGCCCTGTTGGCCGTGACGCCGGCGTCAGCTTTCGAGCGGGCTGACTTTACGGATGCTGCCTTCAAGGCTGCACAAGCCGCCGGAAAATCAGTGGTGGTCGATGTGTTCGCGCCCTGGTGCCCCACGTGCAAGGCGCAGCAGGAGGTTTTCGAAGAGCTGAGTAATAAGCCAGAGTTTGCGGGCGTCATCATCATGAAGGTGGATTTCGACAGCCAGAAAGATGTGCTGCGCAGCTTCAAGGCGCAATCGCAGAGCACGCTGATCGCCTTCAAGGGCACTCAGGAGACGGGGCGATCGGCGGGAGAGACCGATGCACGTAAGATCGAGGCACTGATCTCGACGACGGTCAAGTAGGCGGCCGTCATGGCACTCAGTGCAGCTTTCGCTTTCATCGCCGGTTTGCTGTCGACCCTGTCGCCGTGCGTGCTGCCGCTGCTGCCGATCATACTTGGCGCGGCGGTCAGCCAGCACCGCTTCGGGCCAGCTGCGATGGCGGCCGGGCTGGCGTTGTCGTTTGTCGCCATCGGGCTGTTCGTTGCGACGATCGGGTTCAGCATCGGTCTCGATACGCAAGTGTTCCGCACGCTGGCGGCCGTGTTGCTGATTGCCATCGGAATTGTGCTGCTCGTGCCGCCGCTGCAAACGCAGCTTGCCGGGGCGGGTGCGCCGATCAGCAACTGGGCCCAGTCGAGCTTCGGGGGCTTCGATTCATCGGGGTTGGGCGGGCAGTTCGCCCTGGGCCTTTTGCTCGGGGCCGTGTGGAGCCCATGCGTCGGGCCCACGCTGGGTGCAGCATCGGTGCTGGCGGCGCAAGGCGAGAACCTCGGTCAGGTCGCGCTTGTGATGGGTGTGTTCGGTCTCGGCGCGGCCATGCCGCTGCTGGTGCTGGGGATGCTGTCGCGCGAAACGATGCTGAAAATGCGCGGCCGCCTGATGCAGGCCGGCAGCGGAGGAAAGATCATCCTCGGCGTGTTGCTGCTGGCTGCCGGCTTGTTGATTGCCAGCGGCTTGGACAAGCGGCTGGAGGCGCTCCTCGTCGCGTGGTCGCCGGATTGGCTTACGCAACTGACAACTCGATTTTGAAAGGACTGTCCCGTGTTGATCGGCAAGGGTAACGGCATCAGAAGTTCGGAGATAACACCGCGCGATGTTTATCTGCGCCGCCGAGATTTCCTGCTCGGTGCGGCAGCAATCGGGCTGCTGCCGGCGGTGGTTTCGCCGGCCGCGGCCGCTCCGCTGCAAGCGGTCAAGAGCCAGTACACGACGGATGAGAAAATCACGCTGCTCGACGACATCACCGCCTACAACAACTTCTACGAGTTCGGGACCGACAAGACCGATCCTGCGGCAAACGCCCATACGCTGACGACCAAGCCATGGACGGTCAAGGTGGATGGGCTTGTCGACAAGCCGGCAGACTATGCGATCGAAGACGTTTTAAAGGGCATGACGCTGGAAGAGCGCGTGTACCGAATGCGCTGCGTCGAAGGCTGGTCGATGGTGATCCCGTGGGTCGGCTTTTCGCTGGCGGAGTTTTTGAAGCGGGTCGCGCCACAGAGCAGCGCGAAGTACGTCGCGTTCGAAACGTTGAAGCGTCCGGCTGAGATGCCGGGACAGCGCGGCATCCTGCAGCCGCTTCCGTGGCCATACGTGGAAGGCTTGCGCCTTGATGAGGCCATGCACCCACTGACGATCCTGGCCGTTGGCCTCTATGGGGAAACGCTGCCGAACCAGAATGGCGCGCCGCTGCGGCTTGTCGTGCCGTGGAAGTATGGGTTCAAGAGCATCAAGTCGATTGTGCGCATTTCGCTGGTGGACAAGGAACCGAAGACGTCGTGGAACCTGCAGAACAAGAACGAGTATGGCTTCTATTCCAACGTCAATCCCAAGGTCGATCATCCGCGCTGGAGCCAAGCCACGGAACGGCGGATCGGCGAGGGCGGTTTGTTTTCCAAGCGCCGCGAGACGTTGATGTTCAACGGCTATGGTGACCAGGTCGCCGGTCTATATTCCAAACAGGATTTGACGAAAGACTTCTGATGGCTTCGACGTCCAACACAGGTATCGCGCGGCTTAACGAGATCCTGATGGTGCCGGCGCGGCACAACTGGTCGCGGCTGGCGCTTTATGCGATCGGCCTGATGCCCGCTGTCGTGACGTTCTGGCTCGGCGTGATCGATCGGCTCGGGCCCGAACCGATCAAGGCACTGGAGCATACGCTGGGCTTGTGGGCGCTGCGATTTCTCATCGCCAGCCTTTGCGTTACGCCGTTGCGCGATCTATTCGGCATCCGCCTGCTGGCCTACCGGCGCACCTTGGGGCTGCTGGCGTTTTATTACGCGCTTCTGCACCTTCTGGCGTGGCTGGTGCTGGACCAGGGCTTTGCCTGGAATGCAATCGTCAAGGACATCTTGAAGCGGCCCTACATCACCATCGGCATGGCGGCTTTCGTTATACTCATTCCGCTTGCGGTGACGTCGAATGCGGCCATGATCAAGCGCCTGGGGGCCGCAGCCTGGCAGAGGCTGCACCGCCTGGTGTATCTGGCAGCCGTGCTTGCCGCAGTTCATTTCATAATGGTGGTCAAGGCCTGGCCGCCTGAACCGCTGGTCTATGCGGCGATCGTCGCGATGCTGCTGCTATACCGGGCCGTTGCGGCGTGGCGGCGCCCGCCAGCGCGCGCGAGAACGCGATCTACGCAAGCTGCCAACGCATAAGGCAGATAAACCGGGTTCAACTTTGGGCCCAGCGGGCTATACTTGCCGTTCACGCGCAGATGTGTGGTGTAGCGGCGAGTTGGTCGAAAAAGTGATTTTGCAGCCAGGTGGGTCGTCGGTTGTTCCGACGTTGCGTTATCGTGACCTCGATCGCGCGGTGCCATGGCTGTGCGCGGCGTTCGGCTTCACGGCGCGCGGTGTCGCGCAGGATTCCGGGGGCAACATCGTCTCAGCCCAGCTCGTTTCGGGTAACGGCATGGTCATGCTGGCGTCCGTCGGCCAATCCGGCTTCGACGAGTTGATGAAGCAGCCGGACGAGATTGGCGGCGCGGAAACGCAAAGCTGCTACTTCGTCATTGCCGACAGTGATGCGCATTATGCGGCTGCCACGGCGCAAGGCGCCGAAATCGTTCTCGACCTGCAGAATTTTGAGCACGGGGGGCGCGGTTATCTTTGCCGTGACCTCGAAGGCCATCTGTGGAGTTTCGGAACGTTCGATCCATGGAATGCGCCGGGTCCGGCAGCCTTCGGTGGGCCATTTTCGCGGGTCATGGGCCTGGTGGCCGATCCGCGCCGTCAACTGGCGGCGGCTGTCATGTCTGCGATGGGTCTGCTCGCGGGCGGCGCGGCACTGGCCGTGTTGTCGCAAGGCACGGCGGTGGAACAGCCGGTCGCGGCATCGACTGTGCAGGGGCCGAGCGCGATCGCGCTGTTCAAGGAACGCGGCGCACGGATTGCGGCGGAGCGTCAACTTTCCAGCCTCCGGACGGAAAAAGATGCCACGGAGACGGATGGCGACAAGTTGCGAGAACAGCTCGAACACTTAACCGTCGCCAAGGAAGCGGCCGAGCGGGCGACAAAACGGCTGATGGCGAAGGCCATGGGTGAACGCCAACAGCGCACGGCCAACCGGCGCCGCGCCGACGAGCTTGCGCAGGGCCTCGATAAGGAGCGGCTGGGCAAGCAGCGCTCTGAACGTGCGTTTCAGAATTTGAAGGTGCAGCTGGAAAAAGAGCTGCTTGCCAAGGATACTCTCGAAAGAGGCAGGGCGGAGACGGACGCCGCGTTGGCAAAAGAGCGCGAGGCCCGCAGGCGTGCCGAACTCAGTCTGCAGCAAGCGACGGAGCGGCTGAAGCAGGAGCAAGAGGCGCGCAAGGCAGCCGAGGTCGTGGCCCAGCAGGCGCCGCCCGCGGCGAAGTCCGAAAAACAGCCGAGCCCACCGCGGCCGGCCAAGCGGCCAGAGACGAAATCGGCGCCGCAGCAAGGAGGCGCTGCGACCGGCGGCGAGCCGTTACCGGATTTCCAGCCCTGACGAGGGCTGCCCGCCAACCGTTAGGCTGGCGGGCATTGGGCAACTTAGCCGGCGTGGTGCCGGCCAGCTTTGCTCTTGCACGGCGATGACAGAGCAGGGGGCTGGTAGGACAACGAAATAAGGGGCAGCCTTGCTGGACTGCCCCCTTATTTCTGATAACCGGATAAGTTTAGCGCGAACCGTTGGTCGGACCCTTGGTCCACATGTCCATCGCCGAAGTCCAGCTCTTCTGCCACATCTCGGCGGCCTGCATCCAGAACTGCATCGGATTGCCTGCGCCCATCGCGCCGAAGTTGGGCATGTTGCCCGGCATGAATGGGTTGCCGCCTGCGGGCATGCCCGGCCACTGCGGCATGTTCTTCATGTAGTCGGACGGATTGACCATCGCCGACGGGTTTTTCACCTGCTGCTGCCAGGCATCCATCACCTGATCGAGCATGTGCAGCTGGATCTTCGACGCCTGCTGCATTTGCTGCCGCGTCGCGTCGACCAGATTTTCCGGCCAGCCGACTTTCTTGGCTGCGGTCGACATCTTGTTCGAAGACGGCGTCCGAGTTCTTCTCAGTCAGGGCAGAAAGGTCGTCGCGCCAGGTCGACATGGCGTCGAACACGGCATTGAAGGATTTGCGCGTCTCGGCGTCAAAGCCTTGGCCCAAGATAGGCGCGGAAGAGGCCATGATGAAACTCCTTTTAGGGTGGGGGCTGAATATTCGGGTAACGTATTCCCCTGTTGGGCGAACGCAAGGCGTAGGCGTTCGTTCCGGTCGGGATGCTTCAATGAGCCGCTAGTAAAGCAGAAGCGTGCGGCAATTTGGAGAACAGCTAAGTATTCGCGGAAACCGCTTGCGATTAAGGCAGTTAGTGAACTTGCGTAGGGCCAGCCTGGATGGCCATGCGAGAGGCCTTTCACGGCGCCAGCGAGCAGTGTATTAGCTGGCCGCATGACCGATATTTCTCTGATCCGCAACTTCTCCATCATCGCCCACATCGATCACGGCAAATCGACACTTTCCGACCGGCTGATCCAGCTGTGCGGAAACGTCGCCGATCGCGACATGAAGGCGCAAATTCTCAACTCGATGGACATCGAGCGCGAACGTGGCATCACGATCAAAGCTCAGACTGTCCGGCTCGACTATAAGCATTCGGACGGCAAGACCTATCAGCTTAATCTGATGGACACGCCCGGCCACGTCGATTTCGCTTATGAGGTCTCGCGCTCGCTGGCCGCCTGCGAAGGCGCCGTTCTGGTGGTCGACGCAAGCCAGGGTGTCGAGGCGCAGACGCTCGCCAACGTCTACCAGGCGCTCGACATGAACCTGGAAATCCTGCCGGTTCTGAACAAGGTCGACCTGCCCGCCGCCGATAGTGATCGCGTCAAGAAGCAGATCGAAGACGTCATCGGCCTCGACGCCTCGGACGCCGTGCCGATCTCCGCCAAGACCGGCTTAAACGTTGCAGCAGTGCTTGAGGCGATCGTTGAGCGCCTGCCGCCGCCCAAGGGCGACGCCACCAAGCCGCTCAAGGCGCTGCTGATCGACAGCTTCTATGATGCCTATCTGGGCGTCGTCGTGCTCGTGCGCATCATCGATGGCACGCTGAAGAAGGGCCAGAAGGTCAAACTGATGGCGGCCGACGAAAGCTATTCGATCGAGCGCCTCGGCATCTTCCGTCCCAAGCAGCAGATGCTGGATGAACTTGGCCCCGGTGAAGTCGGCTTCTTCACCGCCGCGATCAAGGAAGTGGCCGATACGCGCGTCGGCGACACCATCACCGACGAGCGCAAGCCAACGGCGGAGGCCCTGCCGGGCTTCAAGCAGGCGCAGCCGGTGGTTTTCTGCGGGCTCTTCCCGGTCGATGCTGCCGATTTTGAAGACCTGCGCGAGGCCATGTCGCGCCTGCGTTTGAACGACGCCAGCTTCTCGTACGAGACGGAAAGCTCTGCCGCGCTGGGCTTCGGCTTCCGTTGCGGCTTCCTTGGTCTTCTCCACCTGGAGATCATCACCGAGCGGCTGGCTCGCGAGTTCAACCTGGACCTGATCACGACGGCGCCGAGCGTCATTTATCAGCTGCACATGAACGACGGCAAGACGATCGAGATGCACAACCCGGCCGACATGCCGGATCCGGTGTACATCGACCGCATCGAAGAGCCTTGGATCAAGGCGACGATCCTGGTGCCCGACGACTACCTCGGCTCCGTGCTGAAGCTCTGTCAGGACCGCCGTGGCCGCCAGAAGGAGCTGACCTACGCGGGCACGCGCGCCATGCTCGTCTACGAGCTGCCGCTCAACGAAGTGGTGTTCGATTTCTACGACAAGCTGAAGTCGATTTCGCGCGGCTATGCCTCGTTCGACTACCAGATCATCGGCTACGAGCCCGAGGACCTGGTGAAAATGTCGATCCTGGTCAATGCCGAGCCGGTCGACGCCTTGTCGATCATCGTGCACCGCTCGCGCGCCGAGTCTCGGGGCCGCGTCATGTGCGAGAAGCTGAAGGATCTGATCCCCCAGCATATGTTCGTCATTCCCGTGCAGGCTGCAATCGGCGGGCGCATTATCGCCCGCGAAACGATCAAAGCGATGCGCAAGGACGTGACGGCCAAGTGCTACGGCGGCGACATCACGCGTAAGCGCAAGCTGCTGGAAAAGCAGAAGGCCGGCAAAAAGAAGATGCGTCAGTTCGGCCGCGTCGAGATCCCGCAGGAAGCGTTCATCGCTGCCTTGAAGATGGAAGACAGCTGAAGATCAAAGCTTTCTGAGCTTTCAAACCTCACAATCTGCTGACCAGATCGCAAGATTCTGCATGGAACGCAGAAATCGATGCCGCATTGGTTAGGATCATGCGCAAGTCAGCACTCTTGGCCGCTTTTGCGGCCCTCGTCGCATCTCACGTGCCTGCTGAAGCTATCAGCACGTATCGTTGGAAGAAGCGGCCGCTTGTCGTCTTCGCCGACAGCGAGAAGACGGAGAAACTCGGTAAGCAGCGGCGCATCATCGAAGCCCATCGCGCCGATCTGGCGGAACGCGACCTCGTGGTGATTTACGTCGTCGGAGACGATGTTACTACGGCGCTTGGGCCGCCGCCTGGGCTCAGCGCCAGTGTCCTGCGCCGCAAATATGGCATCAAGGACGGCGAATTCCGGGCCGTTCTCGTTGGCAAAGACGGTGGCGTGAAGAAAACCGCGGCCGCCCCGCTCAGCGCAGAGGCTTTGGGCGGGATAATAGACGCCATGCCGATGCGGCGCGACGAGGTTCGCCGCCGCGCGCGCAAAGGCTGAGCCGATCCGTCAGTGCCGTTCGGCGCGCGGTGCGTGCGGGCGCTGGCCAAGGCTGTCGACCCAGGCGATGCCCATGGCCGACAGGATGAAGGTGACGTGGATGATCGTCTGCCACATCACGCCGGCCTCGGTGAACTTGGCACCCTCCGCGCCGATGTTGCCGGCCTCGATGAACGTTTTCAGCAGATGGATCGACGAGATGCCGATGATCGCCATCGCCAGCTTGATCTTGAGCACGCTGGCATTGACGTGATCGAGCCATTCCGGCTGATCGGGATGGCCGCCAAGGTTCAGTCGCGAAACGAAGGTTTCGTAGCCGCCGACGATGACCATCACGAGCAGGTTGGAAATCATGACCACGTCGATCAGCGCCAGAACAAGCAGCATGATCTGCTGCTCGCTGAAGGTCGACGCGTGCATGATGAGGTGGATCAGTTCCTTTACGAACAGGAAGACGTAGACGCACTGCGCCACGATCAACCCCAGATACAGCGGCACCTGCAGCCAGCGTGATCCGAAGATCAGGGACGCCAGAACCCTCAGATGTCGGCGATCGTCAAGCGGCGGCGTGGCGCGTTCGGTTTGCTGCGTCATGGTCTTTCACGATGTGTTGGAGGCACGATGTGCTGAAGGCGCGTGCAGAGGAAGGTGGCCGGTCGATAGCATTATCGGCCCGGGCGAGGAAGAGACTGCGCTGTGGCGATCTGCAGCAGCAGTGAGAACGGTGTGAGCATGGCCTCACACCCGCGCATCCAGCCGGTCTAGTGTGCCGGTCCAGGCGAGGATGCGGTCGTCGGATGTCACCAGCGTCGATCCGAACTGGCGCGCGGTTGCGGCCAGCAGCCGGTCCATAGGATTGGCCGACAGTTCGGTAAGATCGGCTGCATCGATTGCAACCGCACCCGTCACCTCGCGTTCGACCACACCACCTTCGATGACGCGCTTGCGGATAGCCGGAATGGTCTCGCGGAAGCGGATGTCGGCGCGACGCTGAAGGTTGCCGAGCTCCATCCACGTGGCGACCGAAATCGACAGCTTGCCGCGCGCAGTCAAGCGGATCAGCGACCGCGAGCGCATGCCGAGACGCTTGTCGTCGAGCAGCCACCAGATCAGGGCGTCGGTGTCGAGCAGCAGCATGCGCTAGCCTTCGGCCTCGGGCGTTTCCGGGACCAGGTTGGCGGCCAGCCGTGCGGTGCGGCCGTCAATAGCCTCGCTCTCCCACGCCGGCGGCAGGGTCTTATCGGCGTTGAGGATTTCGATCAGGCCTTTCATCGATCCTTGCAGCGTCGCGGGCTTAGCGTTGCGCTCGGGCACGACGCGGGCCAGCGGCTTGCCACGCTTGGTGACGATGATCTCCTCGCCGGTCTCGGAGACTTCCGCCAGCAGCTTCAGGCATTTGGCCTTGAATTCGCTGACCTTGACTGTTCTGGCCATGGAGCCTCCCAACGACTCGCTTCGCAAAGTGACTATAGTCACTTCATGGAGTGCGCCTCACCGGCAGCCTGCGGAAAGCGTGGAAAACTCCGGCGCTCTGTCGCCTTTCCCGCGCGACCGATACCGGCTAAGCGGAGCCATGACACAACGAACGGTTCTCATCACGGGATGCTCGTCCGGCATCGGGCTGGCCTCGGCGCGCATGCTCAAGTCTCGCGGATGGCGGGTGTTTGCAACGGCGCGCGCCGCTGCCGACCTCGAGCGGCTGGATGCCGAGGAGGGCCTCGAGGCCATCGCGCTGGAGTTGCGGGACGAGGCAAGCATCGCGCTGTGCGCAGCGACCGTCCTGGAACGCTGCAATGGGCGCCTGGACGCCGTGTTCAACAATGCAGCGTATGGCCAAGTCGGTGCGGTGGAAGATATTCCGGCGGCGTTGCTGCGCGAGCAGATCGAAGTCAACGTCATTGGAACACATGAGCTGACGCGCCGAATTATCCCGGCGATGCGCCGTGCGGGATCCGGGCGCATCGTGATGTGCTCGTCGGTGCTGGGGCTGGCACCCGCGCCTTACAGGGGTGCCTACTGCGCCTCAAAGTTCGCGCTGGAGGCCCTGACCGATGCCCTTCGCCTGGAGCTGCACGGTACGGGCATCAAAGTGTCGCTGATCGAGCCTGGCCCGATCAATACCCGCTTCGTTCCAACGGCGCTCACGCACTTCAGAAACCGCATCGCGATCGAAACGTCCCCGCACCGCGAAACCTACCGCCAGCGCCTGCAAGCCATGGAAACGGGCGGCCGTTCGACGTTCAAGCTCGAACCGGAAGCGGTTGCGGCCAAGCTCGTGCACGCTTTGGAAAGTCCAAGCCCGCGGCGGCGCTATTACGTCACGACGCTGACATACATCACGGCTGCCGCGAAGTGGCTGGCGCCAGGCGCGTTGCTGGACGCGATACTGCGCCGGATGTGATTTTTTTCTGCCGTGAGCGATTGTTTAACGGCATTCTTCACGAATAATTTAAGTTGCTGCCTGGATAGTCCGTACGCATAGTATCTGGACCCTGGCTACGCCAATGACACAACCCGCATCCGTTCGCCATCCAATCGGCTTGCCCACCCTGACGCTCAGCCTCATCGGTATGATCATCGCGTCGGTGCTGGCCGCCCTAGCGGGCTTCGCCTACACGTCCCACCGCTTCAATACGTTTGTCGATGTGCGGAAGGAAACGCGTAACGTCCGCGTCCTGCAGCAGGCCGCCAGCGATGCGCAGATCGCAATTCTTGCGACGGCATTTACGCCGGGCGAGGTTTCCCTCCAGCCGTACTACGACGGCCTGAGTACGCTTGGCACGCACTCTGCGGCAGTGCGCAAGATCGATGTCTACTTCAAGGGGCCGAAGCGTGCCGAGCAAAAGACCGAACAGGACATCGCGGCGCTGACGGCAGATTGGGCGGAGGTTGTCCGGCTTATCGAGGCAGGCAAGCGCGATGGCGCGAGCGAGCACCTCGTTAGCAGCGGCACGCAAGCTCGCTATGGCGCCCTGCGGGATGATCTGGAGCGCTATTGGCGCGAACGTACGGCAGTGGCGAGCGTACAAAACGATGGCGCATTCCAGAATTTGACCGTGGCACTGCAGATTGCTGCCGGTCTGTTGAGTATCGTTGGTATCTTGCTGATCTTCCGCATGACCACGAGGGAGTCGGAAGGCCGCGCTGCGGCCAAGACGGCTGCGGATGCCGCGCGGCTTGAAGATGGATCAACTTTTTCAGATGGCCGACATGCTGCAAAGCGCGTCCGGTCACCTGGACGCCAACGCCGTCCTGAGGGCTACGGCTGAGCGTTTGTTGCCGGGCCTGGGCGGCGCGCTCTATATCTTCAACAATTCGCGCGACCGCCTGGACCGGTCCACTACGTTCGGGCCCGCGGAAGAAACGGCTTATGCGGCAGAGACGATTTCTCCCACCCAGTGCTGGGCGCTGAAGCGCGGCAAGCCGCACATCAATCAACTGGGCTCAGCGTCCTTGTGTTGCGATCACCACGATTGCCCGGACTCCGCGGTTCTGGAAATCCCGATGACCGCGCGCGGCGAACTGCTCGGGCTTCTGCAGGTGTCGGCGCATGGTGAGGAGGCTCAGGAGCGGCTCAATCAAACGCGCGATCTGGCAATGGCGATCGCCGACGGAATGTCGCTGGCACTGTCGAATATTGCCCTGCGCGAGAAGCTGCGCAGCCAGGCGCTGCGTGATCCTCTCACGGGTCTCTACAATCGGCGCTATATGGAAGACTCGCTGGAACGGCTCGTGCGTCTGGCAAGCCGCGAGAAGAAGAACCTGTCCCTGATGATGATCGATCTCGATCACTTCAAGAAGCTCAACGACAACCACGGCCATGCGATGGGAGACGCGGTTCTGCGCGAGACGGCGGCTGCGATCCTGGGCGCCTTGCGCGAGTCCGATGTTGCCTGCCGTTACGGGGGCGAAGAGCTGCTCGTTATCATGCCGGATTGCTCGATCGAAGATGCCGGCGCCAAAGCAGAAAACATTCGCGAACGAATTCACGCGCTGTCCGGACACCACGGAACCAGCATCTCGGCATCGTTCGGCGTGTCGTCCATGCCGCTGATCACCTCGCAAATGACTGATTTGATCGCGTCGGCAGATGCAGCGCTGTATGCCGCCAAGAAGAATGGCCGCAACTGCGTGGTGATGGCCGAAGCCAAGAAGATCGCTTCCCCGCCTCAAGTCGTCAGCGACGCCAGCGAGGCTGCGCCATCAGCCGAACTCATGCAGCTCGTCGCGGCGGAATGAGGGAGGGAGATCAAGGCCGGTGGTAGGGATGGCCGGCCAGTATCGTGGCCGCGCGATAGAGTTGCTCCACTAGCACCACGCGCGCCAGGCCGTGGGGCAAGGTCATTGATCCCAGCGAGAGCTGTAGCGCCGCGCTCGTGAGGGCGGCAGCACCGTGGCCGTCGGCGCCGCCGATCATCAAGGCCAGGGACTTGGTCCCGCCGTCACGCCGCGCCGCCAGCCACTGGGCGAACGCGTCGCTGGTCAGGGCTTTGCCGCGCTCGTGAAGCACCACGCGGATCTCGGCATCGCCGCAGGCTTTCAGCAGCCGTTCGGCTTCGTCGGTTTTGCGAAGGTCAGGGGTTTGCGCGCGCGATTCTGGCAATTCGACCAGCTTGAGCGGGCCGAGCGAAACGGCGCGACCCTGGGCGTCGAAGCGGTCGGCGTAGCGTGCATAAAGCTCACGCTCGGCGCCGTCCTTCAGGCGTCCGACGGCTGCAAGGGTGAGACGCATGAAACCTTCCGCGCCCCAGCCCATTCAGCCGGAGCGCCATCGAATTCGTTCAGCTACGACCCCGACTAGTGGGCCGTCTGATCCGCCGGACGCTCGCCCGACCACATCTTCTCGAGGTTATAGAACTCACGCACCTCGGCACGGAAGACGTGAACGATGATGTCGCCGGTGTCGACCAGCACCCAGTCGCAAGTATCCAGTCCTTCCACGCGGACGTGGTCGGCGCCGGCTTCCTTGAGCTTGCGGCGGAGTTGCTCGGCAATGGCGCCCACGTGACGGTCTGAGCCGCCCGTTGCGATCACCATGAAGTCGCCGATGGATGATTTGCCCTTGAGATCGATGGTCACCAGCTTTTCGGCTTTCGCCTCGTCGAGCCAGTGGACGATGTCCTTGAGCATGGCATGCGAGTTCCGGCCGTCTGCCGGGATCTCGAGCGAAGGAGCACCAACCAGGGCGCCTTCAGTTGCGGTTCGCATCGTTTGCGGGATGTCCTCTTCCTCCTCAACGAACCCGTTGCCGGGCTAAGTCCCATCGTATGGCACGTCTCTGACGGCCCTACGACAGCCTGCGACGGGTTGAAGCACCCGCGCATAGGCGAAAGATAGGTGCGCCGCGGCACGGCGGCAACCGATTTCGGTTGGCAGGCTTATCGTTAAATCACCAAAAATTTGTATTTGCGCTATTGGCTATTTGCACGTATCTTACGTAACATGTGCATAAATGGATGCGATCATGAAAGTAACCGCAGGTGAGGTCGCCAAAGCGTTCGGCCAATTCGCCGATCGGGCGCTCGTGGAGCCAGTAACCATCACGAAATACGGACGAGAGCACTTGGTGTTGTTGTCGGCTGACGAGTACGCACGACTGAAGCGTCGTGATCGGCAAGTTTATCGAGCCAGCGAGGTTCCCGAAGAGTTGGCTGAGGCGATTGCAGCTGTAGAACCGCCAAACGACTCCGAACTGCTAGAGCAAACGATGGCGGGAAAACGGACGTAAGTGGACATTCCACCGCCGCGGCCCGCGCAGGTCATTCGATATAGCTACCTGTGGGCTGACGACCAACGGCTTGGCCATGAGGAAGGACGCAAGGATCGTCCAGCCGTCGTCGTTCTGACGGTCGAGGTCGAATATGGTGAAAGCCGGGTTGTGGTTGTTCCCATCACACATTCCAGACCAGCCGCCGAAGCCGACGCATTGGAGATCCCGGCCGCTATAAAACGGCACCTGAAACTGGACGAACAGCCGTCTTGGGTGGTCGTGTCGGAGATCAACGTTTTCATCTGGCCTGGCCCCGACCTCCGGCCGGTGAGCAAATACAGACTCCGTCGTCTACGGTCTGCTACCTGCTGGGTTCTTTCGGCAGGTCCGCGATCGATTGGTTGCAAACATCAGGCAGGGCAAGAGCCGCCAGGTGCCGCGAACCCGCTAGCGATTGCCCGCGCCGTAGTTCGGTCGAGGACAAGGACGACAGCTTGGACGTCAGGAATGTCCAGCATGGGGTGGGAGCGGTTGCCAGAGAGGCGGCGCCTGGTTCGGGGATCTGGTTGTTGCGCAGGGCCTGGGCGGCTGGGCTGGCGAGCGCGCGGAGGCGCCACCCGGGGCGATCGACGACGGCGATCGGCATCATGCCGGCGATGCCGCGCCAGTTCTGCCAGCGGTGGAAGTTCGCCAGGTTGTCGGCCCCCATCACCCAGACGAAATGAACGTCGGGAAATCGCCGCGTCAGGTACTGCAACGTCAGCGCGGTGTAGGCGCTGCCCAGTTGCGCCTCGAAGGAGGTTACCTTCATGCGAGGATCGGTGCCCGCCAGCTTGCTGCAGGCTTCCATCCGCTGCTCGAGCGGTGCCAGGCCGTCGTGGGCCTTCAGCGGGTTGCCGGGCGTTACCAGCCACCACAGCTGATCCAGCTGCAAGCGCCGCACCGCCGTGCGTGCTACGATCAAATGCCCGTCGTGCGGTGGATTGAACGAGCCGCCCATGACGCCGACGCGCTGCCCCGGCAGAGCCAATGGCGGGCGGATGGTGACGGCGGCACGGCTGGCCACGTTGGCTTGTTCCTAGTGCGCTTCGGAGAAGGGTGAAGCGGATCCGATTAGAAGCGCGATGAACCAAAGCTAGCTCAAGCTAGCCGGGCCGGGTCTGGCCTGTGCCACGCACCACGTACTTGAAGCTCGTCAGTTGCTCTACGCCGACGGGCCCGCGAGCGTGCAGTTTGCCGGTGGCGATGCCGATCTCCGCGCCCATGCCGAATTCGCCGCCGTCGGCGAATTGCGTGGAGGCATTGACCAGAACGATGGCTGAATCCACGCGCTTGATGAAGCGCTCGGCTGTGCCATTGCATTCGGTGATGATCGCATCGGTGTGCTGCGAGCCGTATTTCGCGATGTGGGCGATGGCGTCGTCGACGCCGTCAACGAGCTTCACGGCGATGATGGGCTCAAGGAACTCCTTGCCGAAATCCTCGGGCGCTGCGGCCTTCACGCGTGCATCGGCTGCTTGCGCTGCCGCGTCGCCGCGGACTTCGCAACCGGCAGCAAGCAAAGCCTTAACCAGCGGCGTCAGGTAATCCTCATGCGCGCCTTTGTCGACGAGCAGCGTTTCCGTCGCGCCGCAGACGCCGGTGCGGCGCATCTTGGCGTTGACGACAATCGGCACGGCGATGTCGAGATCGGCGCCGCGGTCGACATAGGTGTGGCAGATGCCTTCGAGGTGCGCGAAGACGGGCACGCGCGCTTCATGCTGGACGCGTTCGACGAGGCTGCGGCCGCCGCGCGGAACGATGACGTCGATTGCGCCGTCGAGGCCTTTCAGCATTTCGCCGACAGCTTCGCGGCTGGTGGTCTGGACGAGCTGGATGGCTGCCTCAGGCAGGCCCGCGGCGTTGAGCCCCTCGACGAGGCAGGCGTGGATTGCTGTGCTGGAGTGATGGCTCTCCGAGCCGCCGCGCAGGATCGCGGCATTGCCGGCCTTGAGGGCCAGTGCGCCCGCGTCCGCGGTTACGTTGGGGCGGCTCTCGTAGATGATGCCGATCACGCCGATGGGCACGCGCACGCGCGAGATCTTGAGGCCGTTCGGCCGCTGCCACTGCGCCAACTCGGTGCCGACCGGATCGGCGAGCGCGGCGATTTCCTCCAGGCCGACGGCGATGGCATCGACGCGCTTGTCGTCGAGCAGCAGACGATCGACGAACGAGTCCGGACGGCCCGACTGCTTGGCTGCGGCGACGTCCTTGGCATTGGCGGCGAGAATGTCTGCCGTACGCGCACGCAGGGCCTTGGCGGCAGCG
Source organism: uncultured Pseudomonadota bacterium (assembly GCA_963846845.1). Lineage (GTDB taxonomy): Bacteria > Pseudomonadota > Alphaproteobacteria > Rhizobiales > Hyphomicrobiaceae > JAKAXS01. The sequence goes on from CAWJXQ010000005.1 coordinate 22,045, forward strand.
AGCAGCGCCTGGTTCTTGACGTCGGACGGGGCCAGAGCCAGCTCGGCCGCGGCAATACGCGCGGCGCGGCCCACTTCCAGCATGGTCGCTGCGGTCTCGTCTCTATCGAACCGTTCCGGCTTGTTCATGACATTGGTCCAGGTCGTAGTCGGCAGGGAGGGGCGGCGACGCCCGATGGCTAGGCTTTAGCGTGCTCGGTTGGCGTCAACCTACGCATCGCGGGGGCCAGGTTCAAGGTCGGCCCTCGCCGCGGCCGACGGCCATGTCGTCCCGGTGGATCAGCTCGTCGCGGCCTTCGTAGCCAAGGATTTCGGCAATCTGGGCGCTGCGCTTGCCCATGATGCGCTCGGCGTCGGCGCGGCCGTAGGCCACCAGTCCGCGACCCAGCTCGCGGCCATCGAGGGCGCGGATGATGACGGCGTCGCCCCGCTCAAAGGTGCCGGTGACAGCTTTGACGCCCGCCGGCAGCAGGCTTTTGCCGCCCGACAGCGCCTTTTCGGCGCCCGCGTCGATGGTGATTACGCCGCGCGGTTCCAACTGGCCGGCGATCCAGCGCTTCTTGGCAGTAACGGGATCGGACGGCGCCAGGAACCATGTGCAGGTGGCGCCCTGGGCAATCGCGCGCAGCGGGTGCAACACCTTGCCCGTTGTGATGACCATGTTGGTGCCGGCGGCGAGCGCGATGCGCCCGGCCTCGACCTTGGTCTTCATGCCGCCCTTGGAAAGTTCGGTGCCGGCGTCACCCGCCATGGCTTCGATCTCGGGCGTGATCGCGCGCACGAGCGGAATGTGCGTCGCCGATGTATTGGAAGCTGGCGGCGCGGTGTAGAGGCCGTCGATGTCCGACAGCAGCACGAGGCAATCGGCCGACACCATGCTGGCGACACGGGCCGACAGGCGGTCGTTGTCGCCATAGCGGATCTCGGTGGTGGCCACCGTATCGTTCTCGTTGACGACGGGAATGGCGCGCAGCCGCAGCAGCTCTTGAATCGTGTGGCGGGCATTGAGGTAGCGCCGGCGTTGCTCGGTATCGCCCAGCGTCAGCAGCACCTGTGCGACTGTGAGACCGCGCGCCTGGCCCATCTCCTGATAGGCATGGGCCAGCGAAATCTGCCCCACTGCGGCGGCGGCCTGGCTCTGTTCCAGTTCGAGTGGGCCCTTCGGCAGCTTCAGGGCGTGGCGGCCAAGGGCGATGGCACCGGACGAGACCAGCACCACGTCTTTTCCGGCATTCGCCAGCTCGGCGACATCGTCCATCAGCGAGTTCAGCCAGTCGGCCTTCAACTTGCCGCTCGCCCGGTCGGCAAGCAGGGCCGAGCCGATTTTCACGACAATGCGCTTCGCGCTGGCCCATTCGGGACGCGCGGCGAGAACTGCAGGGGATTTCGTTTTGGTCGACATGGCGAATTCGAGAGGCAATGAGGAGGCGAATAGTCAGGCCGTGCGCGGACCCAGCAGGATGACGGCGGCGCCAGCGATACAGACCGCTGCACCTACCATGTCCCAGCGGTCTGGCCTAACGCCTTCAACGGCCCACATCCAGAGCAAAGACGCGACAATATAAACGCCGCCGTAGGCCGCGTAGGCCCGGCCGGCAGCTTCACTGTCGACCTGGGTCAACAGCCAGGCGAACAGGGCCAGGGCGGCCATGCCCGGAACCAGCCACCACACGCTCTTGTCGAGGCGCAGCCAGGCCCAGAACGCAAAGCACCCGGCGATTTCCGCCAGGGCCGTTACGGCATAAATCGAGAACGATTTCATCTGCGGTCCGGGGCACCCAAGGCTGGAACACGTCCTTCTGTGAACCGGTCGAGCACCCTGCCCGGCCTTCAGCCAGCGAAGCTGTCGGCGCGGCGCAAGAGCGGGAACCCAGATGACGGCATGCCGGCCGGCTGCTCTCGAACGTTGGCCAGGAAGATGGTTTTCAGGGCCTGGTCGATGTCGGAGATGGAGTGCGTACGAATTTCGCCGATCGGTTCGGGGAAGACGTACTTGTCGGCCTTGTCGCCACCGGCAATGAAATCGAACATGCGGCCTTTGCGCTCGCGCTCGTAGTAGACGACGACACGGCCGACGTAGTCCTTGGCGTGCACGTTCTCGATGGCCGTGAACAGTTTCTCGTCGTCGACCAGGTACGCCAGGCGGCGGCGGACGTAACCCAAGATCGAGGATTCGCGCTCCGAGATCTGCATGCGCGGGCCAAGCTTGTGAAGCAAATGCGGAGATCCACGGCCCTCGCCTGAGCCGTTTTCGCCGCGCAGCCGCTGCACGACGGGCATCACGAGGCTTTCTTCGAAAGCGGTTTTCACCATCGGCGCATAATAGCGCTCAAGGGAATCCGTGCGAACGTTGCGAAGGCCAATGCGCTCCAATGCAAAGCGGCAGAAGTCGGCAGAGGGTGCAGCCGCCTCTTCGATGAAGGCATTGCGCAGGCGCTTTCTTACGAGCTGGACGTGGGCGGCCTCTGCCAGCGTGTCGGTGTCGATGTTGTCTTTGGTCAGCAGCTGAAGGCTCTCAAGGACATCGTCGGCGACGCCGACGCTATCGACCGTCTCGAGGTCGAGCGTCAGAAACGGCTCGTGGTCCATCTCGTCGGGGCTGTCGCTGTCCACGAAGAACGAATAGAGGATGCCGTTTGTCTGGATTGCCAATTTGACGGATTGGACGGAGCGGAAGTAGCCGCTGAGATTGTTGCGCTCGCCCAGGCCCTCGGTGCCGGCAATACGGCACTCCATGGCGATGATCGGCTTGCCGTCGCGCAGGACAGCGAAATCCACTTTCGACGGGGTGCCGGCGCCGTCTTGCGCCCGATGTTCAGGGAAGACTTCGTAAGGGTTGGAGTAATCGTAGCCCAGCAAGCCGAGGAACGGCAGCGCCAGATATAGGCGCGTGCTTTCGATATTGCTGCAGCCTTCAACGATGGCCATGGATCTTTTGGCAACGGCCAAAAGCCCCGTGCGCAGCTCACTCGATGTCGTCATGAAAAACTATCCCCACTACTTCCCCCGCGCCACGATGCGAATCGTAGCGGCCAGTCAACATTCGCATGGCCCGGCAAGCGAACGAAACGCGCGCGGAGGGTAATTCACACCTTGTCCCGGCCTTCAACAGGCGGTTTGGCGGAGTTCAGGCGGGGGTGGCGTTAAGCGGCCACAGTCTCCAGCTGCTTGAGAATCGCCGATCCCATCTCGGTTGTGCCGACCTGGCGCATGTTCGGCTGCATGATATCGCCGGTGCGCAGGCCCTGGGCCAGGACATCGGCGATCGCCTTATCGAGCAGGTCTGCCTCGCGCACCATGTCGCAGGAATAGCGGAGCGCCATGCCAAACGAGGCAATGGTGGCGATGGGATTGGCGAGGCCCTTGCCGGCGATGTCGGGCGCGGAACCGTGTACGGGTTCATACAATGCCAGGCGCTTGCCGGTCTTGGCGTCGGGCGCACCCAGGGAGGCGGACGGCAGCATGCCGAGCGAGCCCGTCATCATCGCGGCTTCATCCGACAACACGTCGCCGAACAGGTTGTCCGTCACGATGACGTCGAACTGCTTGGGATTGCGGATCAGCTGCATGGCGCAATTGTCGGCCAGGATGTGCTCCAGCTGCACGTCGGGCGCGTAGCTCTTGTGCGTGGCGGTGACCACCTCATTCCACAGCACGCCGGTTTTCATGACGTTGCGCTTTTCGGCGGAGTGCACCTTGTTGCCGCGCTTGCGCGCCATGTCGAAGGCGACCTTGGCAATGCGCTCGATCTCGCGCGTGGTGTAGACGGTGGTATCGACGGCGCGCTTCTCGCCGTTCTCCAACGTCACGATCTCCTTGGGCTCGCCGAAATACGTGCCGCCCGTCAGCTCGCGCAAGATGAGGATGTCGAGGCCCTCGACGATCTCGCGCTTCAATGACGAGGCGTCGGCCAGCGCCGGGTAGCAGATGGCGGGCCGCAGGTTGGCGAAGAGATCCAGGTCTTTGCGCAGGCGCAGCAGGCCGGCCTCCGGGCGGATGGCGTAGGGCACCTTGTCCCACTGCGGACCGCCGACGGCGCCGAAGATCACGGCGGTGGAGGCTTTGGCCTTGGCCATCGCCGCATCGGTGACCGGTACGCCGTGCTTGTCGATGGCCGTGCCGCCGACGTCGTCGCGCTCAATCTCGAATTTGCCGGCGTTCGCCTTGGCGTTGAAGAAGGCGATGATGCGCTCCACCTCGGTCATGGTTTCGAGACCGATGCCGTCACCGGGGAGGAGGAGGAGCTTGTGCGTCGCCATTTTTCGGGTCGTCCTGAGCTTGGTGGGAAATCGGGCGTACTGCTAGCCCGCCGCGCCCCCTGGATCAAGCTGTCCAGGTTGCCTTGGGGAAAGGTTAACGGCAGCAAGGCGGGCAGGCAGGCCCAGCCTTTTGGCCGCAGCCCGGCGGAAAGTCCACCGGTGTCACACTCCTGAAACGAGAATCCGTTGAAAGCATGGATGAACGCTGGCCTCCGTGAACCGACGGAAGGTAATCCATGACCGACCACGCTGAGAAATACCGGGCGCTTTTCATTTCCGACGTTCATCTGGGTACGCGCTCCGCCCAGGCGCCGATGCTTCTCGACTTCCTGAAGTATCACGATGCCGAAACGATCTATCTCGTCGGCGATATCGTCGACTTCTGGCGCGTGAAACGCGGGCCGGTCTGGCCGCAATCGCATAACGACGTGCTGCAGAAGATCTTGCGCAAGGTGCGCAAGGGCACGCGCGTCGTGTTCATTCCGGGCAACCACGACGAGGGCTTGCGCGATTACTGCGGCATGCAGTTCGGCGGCATCGAGATCGAACGCCAGATCGAGCACGTTACCGCGGACGGCAAGCGCTACGTCGTGATGCATGGCGATGAATACGATGTCGTCGTGCGCTATGCACGCTGGCTCGCATTCCTCGGAGACCGAGGGTACGAGTTCGCGCTGTGGATGAACAACCCGCTCAACTTCGTGCGCCGCCGCCTGGGGCTCGGCTTCTGGTCGCTGTCGGCGTATCTCAAGCACCGCGTGAAGACGGCCGTGAACTTCATCGGCGAGTTTGAAAAGAACCTTGCTGACGAAGCCCGCCGCCATAACGCTGACGGTGTGATCTGCGGCCACATCCATCACGCGGCGTCGCGCGATATCGACGGCGTGCACTATCTCAACACGGGCGACTGGGTCGAGAGCTGCACGGCCATCCGCGAGACGATGGATGGAGAGATGCAGCTGGTGCACTGGCATGACGAAGTGCGCCTGCGCATCGAGGCGCTGGCGCCGTCGCCGCAGCTTGTGGCTGCGTGATGCGCATCCTGGTCGCCACGGATGCCTGGCGGCCTCAGGTCAATGGCGTGGTGCGCACCTACGAGCAGCTGTCGCAGCAGTTGCCGCGCATCGGTGCCGCTGTCGAGCTTCTGGCGCCGGATCGATTTCGCACGGTGCCGTGTCCGACGTATCCGCAGATCGCGCTGGCCGTGCCGGACAGAGACCGTTGCGCGCGTTTCATCGACGGCGTCAAGCCCGATGCGATCCACATTGCGACAGAGGGGCCGGTTGGCCTGATGGCGCGTGCGTATTGCCGGCGCCGCCGCCTGCCGTTCACCACGAGCTTTCACACCAAGTTCCCGGAATATTTCGAGCGCCGGTTCGCGGTGCCTGGAGCCTGGACGTACGCGCTGCTGCGCCGCTTTCACAATGCCGGGGCCGGCACGATGGTGGCGACGCGCAGCCTGCGACAGGCGCTGGCCGAGCGTGGCTTCCGCAACATCCTGCCTTGGACGCGCGGCGTCGACATGAGCCTGTTCCGGCCGAGCAGCGTGCGCCATTTCGGAGAGCGGCGCGTGTTCCTGTATGCCGGGCGCGTTGCGGTGGAAAAGAACATCGCTGCGTTCCTGGTGCTGGATCTGCCGGGCGTCAAGGTGGTCGTCGGCGATGGTCCGCAGCTCGATGAGCTGAAGACGCGTTTTCCGGATGTGGTTTTTACCGGCGCGCTGTCGGGGCGCCGAACTCGCGGATGCCTACGCCTCAGCCGACGTCTTTGTCTTTCCCAGCGTTACGGAGACATTCGGCATCGTGATGCTGGAGGCGATGGCTTGCGGCGTGCCCGTGGCCGCGCTGCCGGTCACCGGGCCGATCGATGTCGTGACCCAGGGTGTCTCCGGTATCCTATCGCACAACCTGCGCGATGCAGCGCTGGCCGCGCTGGCGCTGGACCGGGCGGCCGTCCGGCGTGCGGCCGAGGCCTATACCTGGGACGCGGCCTCCCGCCTCTTCGTCGAGAACGTCGAGCGGGCGTTGTTCGTGCAGCGAGGCCGCCCTTTGCCGCTGCGCTTTGCCGGTGTGCCGCGGCTGGCCCGCTAAAGGCGGCGATGGCGCTTCGTTTCGGTATGCGTGCATGATACGCAGCCGAACGCTTCATTGCTGAGGACGCCGCCCGCGTGATCGCTTCCGACCCGCCTCCGCTCACTCCGATCGATCGCATGCTGCGCCGGGCCGTGCCTGTCGAGCCCGGTGAGGCCGGCGTGATACTGCGCTCGTTCGGCATCTTCTTTTGCGTGCTGTGCGGTTACTACGTGCTGCGGCCGGTTCGCGAGGAGATCGGCACGAGCATCGGGCAGGAGGGCCTGCAGTGGCTGTTCCTCGCCGTGTTCGGTGCGATGCTGGCGCTGGTGCCCGCGTTCGGCTGGATCGTGCAGACGCTGGCGCGGCGGCATGTGCTACCGGCGATCTATGGGTTCTTCATCGTCAATCTGCTGATGTTCTGGGCGGTGTTTTCGGCTTCGCCGGAGCGGCCCGGTGTTCTTGCGGGCAGCCTGTTCTTCGTATGGGCCAGTGTCTACAACCTGTTCATCGTGTCGCTGTTCTGGTCGCTGACGTCGGAGCTCTACAGCAACGCTCAGGCGAAACGCCTCTACGGCTTCATCGCGGCCGGCGGCTCGACCGGCGCCTTGGTCGGGCCGATGCTGGCGCGCACGCTGGCGTCGCAGATCCAGCCGAACGACCTGCTGCTGATCGCGGCGGGCTTTCTCGGGCTGGCGTTGTTCGCAGCACTTGATTTGCGCCGGGCGTTCCGGGCCTTGCCCGCTGACTTCGACCGGCAGGAAAATGCACCGGCGGGAAGCAACGGCATCTTCGCTGGTGCCCAACGCGTGTTCACGTCGCGCTACCTGTTTCTCATCGCGCTCTATGTGCTCATCGCCAATCTCATCGGCACGTATTTCTATCTCGAGCAGATCCGCATCGTCGGGCTGGAAATCCCGGAGCGCATCGCGCGCGTCGAGTTCTTCGCCTCGCGCGATCTTGTGGTGAGCTTCATCTCGGTGCTGCTGCAGCTGTTCGTTACCGCGCGCCTGATGCAGTGGCTTGGTCTGGGCGTCGCACTTGCGGCATTGCCGCTTACGGCCGCCATCGGCCTCACGGCACTTAGCCTGGCGCCGACGCTGTACGTGGTGGCGGCCGTGATGGTGGCCGAACGGGCGATCTCGTTCGCGCTGTCCAACCCGGCGCTCAAGGTGCTCTACACCGTCGTCACGCCGGACGAGAAGTACAAGGCGCAGAACTTCATCGATACCGTCGTGTATCGCGGCGGCGATGCGGCGTCGGGCTGGGTGTTCAACACCGGTGCCAAAGCGCTCGGCTTAGCGGGCGGCACCCTGGCGCTGCTGACGATGCCGATAGCCGCGTTGTGGCTGGCGGTCGCCTACGGTCTCGGCCGGCAGCACGCGGGCAAGGCCGCAGAACAGATTGCGCTGCTTAAGGCGCCCGCGGGCTGATGCCGGCATCAACGTGTTAGCGGGTCTCGAAGCGGCGCGGCGATACCATCGTGCGGACGCGGCGTGCAATGTTGGTCGCCTTGTCGCGCAGCAGTTCACGCGTACCGGGAAGCCGTGACTTCCAGTCCTTGCGCGGCTCCTCGACGCCGAAATCGTCGGGCAGCTCTTCGAGATACGGCTTGGCCCAGCGGTGGAAGTTAGTGTCGTGCCGGCGCACGTCGCCGGGCGTGAGGTTCTCGGTGTAGCGGTATGATTTGCCGTCCCACAAATGCGTGGCGTAGGTGTCGGGAAAAACGCACGGGCGCGTGGAATTGAAGATCCACTCGAGGTGGTCCATCGTCCACAGCGGCCAGAAGAAGGCGCGATAGTTCAGAATGGTGATGGCGTCGGGCAGGCGCTTGGCCAGATAGAGCGGCAACTGCACGGAGTGCTCGCTCCAGAACTGCCCGGGCTTGCCGCGGAACGTCTTGTATTCGCTGTACCAGGTGGTCAGAAATTTCGCGTTGGGTTCGCCGAGGATGACGGCATTTGCCGTGCCATAGGCCGAGCCCTGGCCTTCGGCGCCGAGGACGGTGGAATTCTCGAGCAGGGGATCGAACGACTGGTGCACGAGCACGTCGGAATCGAGATAGATGCCGCCCTTTTCGATAAGCTTTTCCAGGCGCACGATGTCGGCGCGGTGAGCTGGATGCTCGACCGGGTTGCCGAAAATCGAGGTCGGGGCGTCGATCTTGACGAGGTCGACGAGCTTCTTGGTCTCGTCCCACCAGGGGCCGGTCGGCTCGTACTGGTAGTAGAGGTAGGTCTTCTCCGGCCGGATCTTGTCGATCGCGCTGCGCACGCAGACGTAGTGGCTGAGGCCCCACTTTTTGCCGCCGAAGTCCGGAGCCATCCCGAAGCAATAATGTAGGATGCGGGGGATCCTGCTCATGGTGTCTCCTGAAATTCAAAGCTGCCGGTCAGCGAAAGGTCTGCGGCCTGTTTATCAGACACCGGTTTGCAAAGGTTTAGCGGCATCTATCCGCAAGGTTATTGCCATCTTCCTAATTGCCGCAGGGCTCAGCCGGAGCGCTGGCCTGAGAGTGGCGTGGCCGGCCCTAAAAAGCGAAAGGCGGAGACATTCGTCCTCCGCCTTGTATGTTCTGCGTCGTTCTGCTCGCGGTGTATCAGCGGCGGCGCTGGCCACCCTGCTGGCCACCTGGTGGCGGCGGCGGGCCCGAGCGCGTGTCCTTGTGGCGGAAGTTGATGCGCCCCTTCGTCAGGTCGTACGGCGTCATCTCGATCGTCACGCGATCGCCCGCGAGAATACGGATGCGGTTCTTCTTCATCCGCCCAGACGTGTAGGCGATCACCTCATGCCCGTTGTCGAGTTTCACGCGGCAACGAGCGTCCGGCAGGACTTCGTCCACCACGCCTTCGAACTCGAGCATTTCTTCTTTGGCCATCTAGTCTCCCGCCTTTCAAGGCGTCTTGAGTGCGAGCGCCATCCGCCCCTCTGGCGTATAATGCATGGCGCAAATAATACACGAGGGGAGCAGTTAACTGCCCCCCAGGTGCTAATCACAGGCCTTAATCCAGATCAAACCGGACGCAGGTTGATTGCTGCGATCTTGCCGTTCCGGCCGCGTTCCGTTTCGTAGGAAATCTTCTGGCCTTCGCGCAGCGACGACAAGCCTGCCCGCTCAACAGCCGAGATATGAACAAAAACGTCGTTGCCGCCTTCGTCGGGCTGAATGAAGCCGTAGCCCTTCTGCCCATTGAACCACTTCACCGTGCCAGTCGACATTCCACTTTCTCCAAAGCAATAGGCTGCCCAAGGTTGGACTCGGGCGATCATCAAATCGCGCGATGGAGACTTCCAAGTTCAGCGTTCGTGCTGTCGTAGAGTAAACCAAGGCGTGTTCGATTGGCCCTATATGGACCGCTTATCGGGCGATGGCAAGACGTTGCGGGCTTTCCGGCAGCTTAGACAGCGCGCGAGCAGAACGAAAGTCTTGCGCGGAGCTGTCCAGAGCGGGCAGCAACTGCTGGCGGCAAGAAAAGGTATGTCGTCAGATCGGATCCTTCCGTTTTTAGAATCAATCGAATATTACGAACTGCTCAGTGAATACTATGTTGGTCGATTAGAAGCCCTGCAGCCGGGTTTCGCTTAGGTATGCTGCGAGCAGTTATTGCCAAGCCGCATGGCCTTGCCTATAAGACCGCTCTGAGCCGCCCGGCGGGGCATGCCGTGGCGGCTTTTCTTGCTTTTGCAACTCATGATGCTCGCTGCCCGTCCTTGATGATGGGCAACGGCATCCGGCTGTTCTGCAGCCAACGATCAGAAAGGATAAGCCAAATGCCCAAGATGAAGACCAAGAGTGGTGCGAAAAAGCGCTTCAAGATTACGGGATCCGGCAAAGTAAAGGCTGCGGCCGCCGGCAAGCGTCACGGCATGATCAAGCGGACGACGAAGTTCATCCAGCAGGCGCGCGGCACGATGGTGCTGAACGACTCGGATGCCAAGATCGTCAAGAAGTACATGCCATACGCCCGCTGAGTTCCAGACGTGCTTCGGGAAAACCGCAAAGCGATTTTCCAATGACAAGCACGACGATCTAGAGCCAGCGATCCAGTCTCAAGCTAACATTCGCATTACCGGAGAGTTGCCATGTCACGTGTAAAGCGCGGCGTTACCGCCCATGCCAAGCACAAGAAAGTTCTGAAAGCTGCGAAGGGCTATTACGGCCGCCGCAAGAATACCATCCGCGTTGCCAAGCAGGCCGTGGAAAAGGCGATGCAGTACCAGTTCCGCGATCGCAAGCGGAAGAAGCGCACGTTCCGCGCGCTCTGGATCCAGCGCATCAACGCTGCCGTTCGCGAGCACGGTTCCACGTACGGCCGCTTCATCGACGGTCTGGCGAAAGCCGGCATCGAGATCGACCGCAAGGTGCTGGCCGACTTGGCCGTGCACGATGCGGCCGGCTTCAAGGCTCTCGTCGACACAGCCAGCAAGGCTGTCGAGAAGGCCGCGAAGGAAGCTGCGCCTGCCAAGGCCGCTGCTTAACGTCTCTGGTTCGTTCACTCTGACGTCTCTAACCGGAACTCGCCGAGCAAGTTTGCTCGACAGAGTTTTCCTCCCCCTCGATGGGGAGGGGTTAGGGACGGGGTGAAGATCTTGGAGAGACGATGATGGAAGTGCCGGACGCCGAGGGGCCGTGCTGAGAGCGCGTTGACGAACAGCACGCAATACTCCTAGCTCTTCCCCCCACACTCCTAGCTCTTCCCCCACCCCAACCCCTCCCCACCAGGGGGAGGGGCTTCAGAGCTGACACGGTGTCGCCCGGCCGAACCTGGGACGCTGTGCCGGAGCCAGAGGCACCCATGACGACGGCTACCACCGCAACGGATCTGTCGAAACTGGAAACGGAATTGCTGGCGGAGATCGCCGGTGCGGCGGATCTTGGCCAGCTCGATACAGTTCGTGTGGGCGCGATCGGCAAGAAGGGTCGCGTCTCGGAGCTGATGTCGAAGCTCGGGTCGTTGCCCGCTGAAGAGCGCAAGGCATTCGGGCAGTCGGTCAACACGCTCAAGGGCCGCGTGTCCGACGCTCTCGATGCGCGCAAGGCCGTGCTGGACGGCGCGGCGCTTGAAGCCCGCCTGGCGACCGAGCGGGCCGATGTCACGCTGCCGGTGCGGGCCGGCTCGCTGCTGTCGGGCCGCATCCATCCCGTCAGCCAGGTGTTCGACGAGTGCGTGGAGATCTTTGCCGATCTCGGCTTCGACGTCGCCGAAGGTCCGGATATCGAGACGGACGAGTTGAACTTCGACGCGCTCAATATTCCCGCCGAGCATCCTGCGCGCCAGGAGCACGACACGTTCTATTTTGCGCCGAGGGCCGATGGCTCGCGGCTGCTGTTGCGCACGCATACGAGCCCGGTCCAAATCCGTACGATGAAGTCGCAGAAGCCGCCGATCCGCATCATTGCGCCGGGCCGGGTCTATCGCAGCGACAGCGACCAGACGCACACGCCGATGTTCCACCAGATCGAAGGTCTGGTGATCGACGAGACGACGCACATGGGCCATCTCAAGTGGGTGCTGGAGGAGTTTGCGAAGGCGTTCTTCGAGGTCGACGAGGTGCGCATGCGTTTCCGCGCCTCGCACTTTCCTTTCACCGAGCCCTCGATGGAAGTCGACATCGATGCTGCCGCCATCGGCAAGCCTGGCCAGTGGCTGGAGATCCTGGGCTGCGGAATGGTGCATCCGAACGTGCTGCGCAACTGCGGCCTCGATCCGGAGAAGTACCAGGGCTTCGCCTTCGGCATGGGGCTGGATCGCATCACGATGCTGAAGTACGGCATCCCGGATCTGCGCGCCTTCTTCTCCGCCGACCTGCGCTGGCTGCGCCACTACGGCTTCTCGGTTCTCGACGTGCCGACGCTGGGCGGCGGGTTGTCGGGCTGACGCTGCCGTCGGGTTGAGAAGCCTGCCGGGCTGACAACTGCCGTAACTGAGTTTCACACGTCGATGTGATGTGATCGCTCTCCAGGTTGTCATCCTCGGGCTCGTCCCGAGGACCCAACGTGCAGCGAGTCGTGACGCCGGGTGTTGATGCCGACGTAATATCCTAGCGCGGCTGAGCTTGCGGAGCCTTGGGTCCTCGGAACAAGTCCGAGGATGACATTTGTGGAGGTGGGGCGGGCGACCGAATAGACGTCATGGGCGCGGAGGCGACTGTCCGCGGCACGTCAGGCCTGCGCGACACATGCAGCATGGGCTCGCGGCAAGCTGGATTTAACTGATCGTCGAGTGATAGAGACCTGTCGTGGGTCCCCGCCTTCGCGGGGATGACGCTGGTGGGTGGGTAGCCCGTTCTCCAAATTCATTCGCCTAACAGACCGGACACCTATGGCCCCGCCGCTTCTTACGCTGAAAAACATCCACCTCACGTTCGGCGGGCATCCGCTGCTGACGGGCGCGGAGTTAAACGTCGAGCCGGGCGAGCGCACCTGTCTTGTCGGCCGCAATGGCTCGGGCAAGTCGACGCTGATGCGCATCGCGGCGGGGCTGGTTGCAGCTGACGATGGCGAGCGCTTCATCCATCCCAATGCCAGCGTGCGCTACCTGCAGCAGGAAGCCGACTTTCAGGGGCACACCACGACGCTCGCCTACGTCGAGGCCGGGCTTGGTCCGCTCGATGAGGAATACCGCGCGCGATATCTGCTTAACGAGCTGGGTCTCACCGGCGACGAAGATCCCGCGCGCCTGTCGGGTGGCGAAGCGCGCCGCGTGGCGCTGGCGCGCGTGCTGGCGCCGCAGCCCGATGTGCTGCTGCTCGACGAGCCGACCAACCATCTCGACCTGCCGGTCATCGAGTGGCTGGAGCAGGAGCTGAAGTCGATGAAGTCCGCCATCGTGCTCATCAGCCACGACCGGCGCTTTCTCGAAACGCTGGCGCGATCCACGGTCTGGCTCGATCGTGGCATCACGCGCCGCATGGACCAGGGCTTCGACCAGTTCGAGAGCTGGCGCGACAAGGTGCTGGAAGAGGAAGAGCTGGAGCGGCACAAGCTCGATCGCAAGATCGTGCGCGAGAACGAGTGGATGCACGGCGGCGTCACCGGGCGGCGCAAGCGCAACGTGCGCCGCGTGCGCGAACTGCGGCAGATGCGCGAAGAACGCAGCCAGCAGCGCCACGTGCAGGGCAACGTGCAGCTGGCCGCCGCCGAGGGTGGGCTATCGAGCCGCCTCATCGTCGAGGCCACGAATATTTCCAAGGCCTTCGGCGACAACGTGATCGTCGAAGATTTCTCGACGCGCATCCTGCGGCGCGACTGCATCGGTCTCGTCGGGCCGAACGGCGCCGGCAAGACGACGTTGCTGAAGATGCTGACGGGTCAGCTGGAGCCAGACGCCGGCACGGTGAAGCTCGGCGCCAGCCTGGAGATGGTGACGCTCGATCAGCGGCGCGACGAGTTGAAGCCGGAATGGACGCTGGCCGAGGCGCTGACGGGCGGCCGTGGCGACCAGGTGGTGATCAACGGCAAGCCGCGCCACGTCGCCAGCTACATGAAGGACTTTCTGTTCGCTCCCGAGCAGATGCGCACGCCGCTGCGGGTGCTGTCGGGCGGTGAGCGCGGCCGCATCATGCTGGCGCGGGCGCTGGCCAAGCCGTCCAACGTGCTCGTTCTCGACGAACCGACCAACGATCTCGATCTCGAAACGCTGGACCTGCTGCAGGAGCTGCTGGCGGACTATGCCGGCACTGTCCTGCTGATCAGCCATGACCGTGATTTCCTCGACCGAGTCGTCACCAGCGTCATCGCCAGCGAGGGCGACGGCCAGTGGACCGAATATGCCGGCGGGTATTCCGACATGCTGGCGCAGCGCAAGAATGGTGAAGGCGGACGCGGCGGCGTCGCTCAGGGCAAGTCTGGGCAAGCCAGAGCGTTGCGGCCTCTGTCGGCGGCGCCCGTCTCCGGGGAAACGCAAGATGTCGTTCAAGCAGAGCCATGCCTTGAAGACGCTTGCCTGAGACGATCGAGAACGCTGACGTCAGATATCGCCGCGCTGCAAGGCAAGGTCGGCGATGCCAATCTCTATACGCGCGATCCGGCAGCGTTTTCGGCAGCCACTGCGCAGCTGACGAAAGCGCAGGCCGAACTTGCTGCCGCCGAGAGCCAGTGGCTGGAGCTGGAAATGCTGCGTGAGGAGATAGGTGGTTAGGATCAGCGCGACCGCCACTTGAGTGGGTAGGTTGGGTCAAGCGCAGCGCGGCCCAACACCTGCAACAGGGGTCATACTCGGGCTTGTCCCGAGTGTCCCGCCATCCGCGGGGGGCGGCATTCTCTCGGTGAGCGCCTTGCCGCATCCGGGATACCCGGAACAAGTCTGGGGAGACTCTGGCGGGGATGCGGCCTGATCATCGAAGAGACCAGTGCCATGACGATGACGCTCGTCGACGAGGCCGTACAATCGCATCTGGCGTAGAACAGTGCAGCAACGCTCGGTCGCGCGAAGGCCTGACCAACCTAGCAGCGCTTGCTGTGAACAAAACTGCTCGCGCAGAGTTGAAGCGTTATGAAAAAGATGGCTTCCAATTCGATGGTGCCGGCCAAGCCGAAAGGCGGCAAGGCACCGTCCGTCACGGAAACGGCGCAACAGAAGGTTGGCGTTCCGCCGCCCGGGGAGGCCGGCAAAGGCGGACGCGCGGGAGCGTTTCCGACCAAGCCGCAAAAGCCGAAGGTTTGAAGTTCAAAGCTCGGCCAGGCTCCGTTCAATACACAACAACGCTTGCGCACCAACGCCCCGATACACGCAGACAATTTTAAGACCGCATCTTCTTCGTGATTTCGACGGCGGGGGCTAGCGGGGCTCAGTTTTCCCCGCATCGCCACATCAATACTTCTGCTGCACCTTGGCCTTGTGCTGGTCGTAGCGCATGGCCTTGCGCGTCTTGTTCCACTGTTCGCCGTCGAGGTTCTTGGAGGCTTCCTCGTTCTTGCTTTCCAGGTCGCTCAACACTTCGACGCTGGCGGCAGGCGCGGCGGCAGAGCCCGTCGAGAACGTCTCGCGTGATTTCTTGATGTAGGCCGAGTTGTCCTGCAGCATCTTGCGTGCGCCTGACATGTCGCCCTTGTCGCGCAATTCGACGGCCTTTTCGTTCTGCTCCGTCGCGATCTGCGCCGTCACTTGCGCAAGCACGCCCTTGTTGATGCTGCCTTCCACGTCCTTGTCGTCGTCCGATAGCCGCGCGCGGACATTGGCCTGCGTCTCGCTGCGCTTGCCCTTGTCGAGGTCGAGGTATTCCACCTTCACATCTGCAACGTCGGCTTCGCCGGCTTTGGAGCCGCCCGGCGTTTCCATCTCGATGACGACGTAGCGCTCGTTGTCGGCCTGCAGCTGGTTCATCTTGAGCTTGATCGTGCAGCCGGAGATGTCGGCTTCACGGCCCAGCACGCGCGTCGGTTTGAAACCTGCGCGGCATTCGATGATGATCGTCACGTCCTGCGCGGCGATCGACAGTGCGTCGCCGAATTCCTTGTCGAAGATGTCGGCAAGCTGGCGCGGGCTCTCGACGAAGGCGTGATTGCCGTCCGACGCTGCCGCCAGACGCTGCATCAGGTCTTCGTTGTAGTCGAGCCCGAGGCCGATCGTGGTGACGGAGATGCCCTTGCCGGCCAGCTGGCGGCCGAGTTCGCCAACCTCAGCGGGTGACGACGGGCCGACGTTGGCGAGGCCGTCGGATATCAAGACGACGCGGTTCACCTTGGTATCGGACAGGAACTTTTTGACCTGCTCGCCGCCTTCCTGGGTGCCGGCGTAGAGCGCCGTCGTGCCGTCGACCTGCAGTTTGTCGATGGCGCGTTCGATTTCCTGGCGTGCGGAGCCGAGCCGCGTCGCGGGAGCGAGCACGTCGACTTTGTGATTGTAGGTGACGAGCGAGACGATGTCGTCGGCGCTCAAGCGGTCCAGCGCAACGTGGGCCGCCTTCTTGGCAGCCTCGATCCGGTCGCCGGACATGGAGCCGGAACGGTCGATGACGAGGGCGACGTTAATGGGCGTGCGGCGCTCCGGCTTGATGCCGGCCAGCGTCTTGAGGCTCAGGCGGAGATAGGTGCGGTCGGCTTTGCGGGTGCTCAGCACCGAGTGCCCGAGGTCGGCCTGCAGCTGGATTTCGGCGGCCTTCGCCGACAGCGAAAAACCGGGTGTGAAGGCGAAAACGGAAAGGCCGAGGGCGGCGATTGCGAGGCGAGACATCGTCATGGCGAAAATCTCCTGGGTGGCTCAAGCGTCAGACGCTAGGGGACACCGGCGGCGGAATCGCGTGCGATTGGCGGCGGATGTTGGGATGTGCGGTGACGAAATAATGGAAGGCGGGGGCTGTTGCTGCTTTGCAGATGATGCTTGGGGAGCGCCAGGAATGGGTCGCGAATGAAGAAAGGGTCAGACCGAGGTCTGACCCTTTGGTGCTTGTGGAACGACCGGCCGGAGTTAGTTCAGGCGCGAGGGACGGCCGTTGCCAAGTTCGGTCTTGCTGGCGGCGGCGACGCCGATGGAGGCTGCCTGGTTCAGTTGCGAGGTCATGCGTGACCAGGCCTGCTGGCTGTTGCGCGGGTTACCGGCAAAGGCTTCGCGAAGCTTGCGGACGACGGCGAACAACTGGGCCTGATCGGCCGAGAGGCGGCCTTCGCCGGCCTGGGGTTCGAGCTCTTCCAGCATCTCTGAGATGACCTGCTCGTAGGGACCGGCTGGCAGCATCATCAAGACCGGCCAGTTCTGGCTGATCTCTTCGTCGGCAGCACGCAGGCCGGCAGGGTCCATGCCGGTCGACTGAAGGTGAGAACTCATGCTGTCGAGAACGTTGCGGGCTTCCTCATCGCGCTCGAACAGTTTCTGCGCCAGGTAGCGGTTGCTTTCGCGCGCACGCTTGAAGGCGTCTCCGGCGGCAACGGCGGCGGAAAAGCCCTCGACCGACAACTCGTAGAATGCATCCGGATGCACTTCGAGCGCGGAGAGCAGTGTGGCGACGTACTGCTGGCGAACGGCGCGGTCCTGCGTCGTCTCGTCAATGCTGTCCTCGTCGTCATCGTTCTGGGGTGCTGCATCGTTGAGACGCGTCAGCAGGCGGCGCGATTGCCACTGATCGGGAAGGCTCGTCGCGTCCGCGCGCAGAGCACCGCCGAGGCGTTCGCCAGAAGACGCGATCTGCGGCACCGTCTGGTCATAGGAGAACGTGCGGGCGCGGATGCGTGCGATGGTCTTGTAGAGATCCTTGTGCACGAAGTAGTGCGATGCATCTTCGCCGGCGCGCTGGACGCTGCCCAGCGTGGCGCCGGCGTTCAGGACGTTGCGGACGACGCGCTTGTCGGCGGCTTCGACCTCGGCAAGCTTCACTTCGGCGGTGAAGCCGTGCTTTTCGGTGATCGGTGACATGTAGTGCAGCACCGTCTCGGCGTTCGGGCCGACATTGGGTAACAGCGCGACGCCGACAATCTTTTCCATCTCGATGTTGTTGGCGTGGACGGTCGACTTCTCGAACGCCTTCTTCGCCGTGGTCGAAAGGAACTCAAACAGCTCCGAGCGCACCAGGTAGCGGTCTTCCTGGGGGTCGTACTGCACGGCATGAATGGTGGCGCCGGCGTTGAGAACGGCGAGCACCCGCTCGCTGGCGTGCGGGTCGAGGCGCGAGATGCGCACTTCGGCCATGAAGCCATCGACGTTGGTGATCGGCCTCATGGACTGCAGCGTCAGGCGCGCGTTGTCGAATGTTTCCGGCAACAGGGCGTTTTCGATGATGCCTTCCAGCTGTTCGGCGGTGCGGGCCTTTGAGCTTGGCACGTCGGACAGCGGCGAGCGGACGGCGTTGGCACCGAACAGGCCTGACATGAAGATCAAGCTGTCGAGGGCGATAGCGAGCGCCAGGGCCAGGTAGGCGAGGCGGTTGCCGTCGTTGAAGGCGTTCCAGGTGACGACGAAGCGGTGGGCTTTGTCATCGCGCGTCAGTTCGACGAAGCTGATCTTCGTGCGCAGCTCTTCGGTTGCGGCGCTGGGCAAACTCGCGTCAGCAAGGCAGGTCTTGGCGAACCCGAACAGGCCGTCGGTGGTCTTGTGCTGGGTCAGCTTGTCGCCGCCGGCGCAGTTCTGCGTAAAAGTCTTGTTGCCGTCGTTCAGGGCGAAGACGGTGGCCGCCGCGTCGCTGGCCTGTTTTGGATCGCAATCGATGCCCTTCACGCGTCCGGCGGTGGCCGGTGTGTTGGCCATGGCGCTGTAGAGGTTGTTGCACTGGAGCTGGACGGCTGCGAGCTTGGCGGAATCCGGCATCTGGCGGAATTCGGAGCGGGCCTTTTCGAAGTCGGGCAGGATGCGTGCGGGGTCGACGCGGGCAGGGCTGTCGCCCGGCGCACCGGCCGCCGTGTTCAGCGCGATGCGCTCTTCCGCCGACTGTACTTCGCCTTTTTGCTTCGCCAGTTCGCCGTCAACGCCTGACAGCTCGCGTTCGATGGCGGAGATGCGTGCGTTCACGTCGTCGAACCGCTTCTTGGCGTCCTTGACGCGCTGCTCGCCGATCTTCTGGTAGTCCTGCAGCTTGTTCAGCTCGGTCATGCGGGCGCGATACTCGGGCCCACGTCCGGACTTGAGGCTGCCTTCGACGCCGCGATCTTCGGCCATCGCCTCGACGCGCTTGGCGTCGATTTCCTTCATGCGGCTGTCGAGGTCGCTCTTCTTGGCATTGTATTCTGCCGACAGCGTCGGCTGGTCGGCACGCAGGCGCGACAGCTCATCGGCCAGCGTCTGCTTCTTGCCGGTGAGGCCCGCCTGCCCGGCCTGTGCCGATGCAATGCGCTCCTGCTGTTCCTTATTGGCACGATTGCGCTGCTCGATCTGCTGGTTGAAGTAGTTTTCAATTTCGCCCTGCACGCCTTGGGCGGCGAGCGTGAGCTTGTTGAGTTGATCCTCGTAGGAGGCCCAGCCTGCGGACGTGAACAGTTTCTCAGACTGGTCGACCTGCTGTTGCAGGATCGAGGAGTTGATGTCGGCCAGAAGGGCCGTGACCTGGCTGGTGGCGCGCAGTTCAGAAACGCGCTCGCGTTCTTCCTTCGGGAACACCGCGTTGAAGCGGCTGTCGAACGAGAAGAAGACGGACATCGACATGCACGCCAGCAGCATCACCCAGAGCATGGAGTTCTTGGCGATGACGCGAACGGCCTGGGTGTAGGGCGTGACGACGTCGCCACCGCGGAACTTGATGAAGGCGGATGTGAGCAACAGCAGGGCGCCGGCGGCGGCCAGGCCGTAGATCCAGGTATTGGTCTCGATGTTGTTGGTGGCGCCATAGACGCCTAGGGCAAGGATCAACAAGACGCTGCCGAAGAACACAGCAACCGCGACGGCCAGGCCGGCGCTGCGGCTGGAGCCGTTGGTGCCGGAGGCGTTCATGCCGGTGGCGAAGCTTTCGCCGATCAGCCAGGACACGATCAGCAGGATGCCCTGGATGCCGAAGGTGATCATGGCCGAGAGCACAGGCTCGCCCGTGAAATTGTGCATGCCATCCCAGGTGGTCCAGAACGCTGCAGCGGAAAGGACGAGGCCCGTTGTGCCTAGGAGAGCCAGGCGCCAGTTGGAGAACAGGATGTTCTCAGCCGCGCGCCAGACGCGAACGAGAAAAGGGTGGACGATCCACCACACCAGAAGAACCGCGGCGAGTGTCAGCAACAGTTTCCAGGCGACATCTGGAGTGATGCTTTCGAGCCCCGGTATCTGCGGCCACGACTGTGAGATCGTGTCGATCGTCGATTTGACGTCCCAGCCCATATTTCAAACTCCAGACCCGGCATCAAGTGCCTGGTAACGCTACGAGCATAACGCCAGTCCCGGGCGCCTTCGCGGCGGAATTGCGGCGGATATTAACCAGTTAACCAAGTACTCTGGCTTCAAGCGGTTTGCTTCAAAGCGGAGCAATGGCCAAGTCTTCAGGTAATTCAGCCATTGAAAACTAACAAACGGTCCAATGGTGAACGGAGGCGAAGACCAAAGTTGCATGACTCATGCCATCTGAACACTGGCGAACCACGTTAATTTTAGTTCACCAGGAGCCAGACCGCCCCATGGGGTGACGTGCCGGATGGATGGATCTGCCATTGAAATATCGGCGAACTGCCTCGGCATCCTTGGGCGAAATGAGGGCTTGCCCTGCAAGGACCACAGTTGTGCAATCAGCCTAGTCTTGCGCCAGGAACCTGTGTACGCTGCCAAAACTGAGAAAATTCTCAAAATGTCAGAAGCGCTGATGAAATCACAGTTTCCTGCTCCCGGGCAGCAGAATGGCCGGCGCCTGACGCAGGCGGTGGAGCGGGCGAGCCGCGTCTTCGAGCAGAAGAAGTTGCGCTTCACGAAGCTTCGCCAACTGGTCTATGAGGAAATCGCCGGAATCCACACGTCGATCGGCGCTTATGACATCCTGGCCAAGCTGGCGGCCAAGGGCACGCGGCTGGCGCCAATCTCTGTGTACCGAGCCATCGATGCCCTGATGGAAGCGGGTGTCATCCACCGCCTGGAGAGCAAGAACGCGTTTTTTGCCTGCCGGCGGCCCGAGCATGGCTTTGAGAAGGGCAAGCGGCCCCTGGTGCTGGCCTGCGAAAAGTGCGGCTCGGTCGCCGAGGTTGACAGCGGCGATATATTCGAGACGATCGGGCGGATGGCTGCGGAGGCGGACTTTACGCCCCGGGTCAAGTTCGTCGAAGTGTCGGGGCTCTGTCCGCGCTGCGTCGGCGATAACGACCAGACCTGAAGGACTTTCGCATGAGTGACGTCGATCGGCGTGAGGCTGAGGCCTCCGGCGTGTCTTTGCGCGACCCGCATTCACACGGGCATGGCCATGCCGGGCAAGATCACCATCACGGTCATGAGCATGACCATGGCGAACATGCCTGTTGCTGCGGGCATGACCACGCGGTGCCGGGCAGATTGCCATTCGACGAGACGGCGCTGATCAGCGCCCGCGGGCTGGAACTCAGCTTCGGTGGCAAGCCGGTGCTGGGCGACGTTGATTTCGACATCCACGAAGGCGAGATCGTCACCCTGATCGGCCCGAACGGGGCCGGCAAGTCGACGCTGGTGCGCGTGCTGCTGGGGCTCGTCAAGCTGGATAGCGGCAGTGTGCGGCGTCGTCGCGATGCCCGCATCGGCTACGTGCCGCAACGCCTCGACATTGACCCCGCGATCCCGATGACGGTGCAGCGCTTCCTCAGCCTGGGAGAGCGCGTGCCGCAAGAGGACATCGCCGCGCGGTTGAAGGAGGCCGGCGCCGGCCATGTGCTGGACCGCCAGATCAGCAAACTTTCAGGCGGCGAGCTGCAGCGCGTGGTGCTGGCGCGGGCGCTGTTGCGTTCGCCCAACCTGCTTGTGCTCGACGAGCCGGTGCGCGGCGTCGACTTCACGGGCGAGGCGGAGCTCTACAACCTGTTCGCGCGGCTGCGTGACACGCGGGGGCTTGGCGTGCTGCTGGTTTCACACGATCTGCACGTGGTGATGGCGTCGAGCGATCGCGTGATCTGCCTCAACCAGCATGTGTGCTGCTCGGGCGTACCCGAGACGGTGGCGCAGCATCCGGAGTATACGCGGCTGTTCGGCGCTGAGGCGGCGCGCGCGTTCGGCCTCTATCACCACCAGCACGATCACAGGCACGGGCCGGCGGGCGAGCCGTTGGGCGAAGGCCAGGGCACGGGCGCCACGCATGCTTGAACCGTTTCTGTTGCGCGCCATCGCGGCAGCGATCGGGCTCGCCGTGGTTGCTGCTCCGCTCGGCTGCATCGTCGTGTGGAACCGGCTTGCGTACTTCGGCGAGACGGTGGCCCAGGCCAGCTTGATCGGCGTGGTGCTGGCGCTGGCGCTGCAGATGAATGTCACGCTCGGCGTACTGCTGGTGACGGCCGCGGTGGCGGGGCTTTTGATCCTGCTGCAGCGGCAGAAAGTCGTGCCGATGGATTCGGTGCTTGGCCTGACGCATCACGGCGCGCTGGCGCTGGGCGTCATCGGCGCCGCGCAGCTGAAGGGCGGGCAGGTGGACCTGATGGGTTATCTGTTCGGCGACGTGTTCGCCATCACCGACCTCGACATTGCGTGGATCTATGGCGGCGGCGCTGTGGTGCTGGCGGCGGTCGCGTATCTCTGGCAGCCCCTGCTGCGGATGGCGGTGCATGACGAGCTGGCCCGGGCCGAGGGCGTCAGCGCCGCGTGGGTGCGCGGCCTGTTTACCGTGCTGCTGGCGCTGACCATTGCCGTGGCGATAAAGATCGTCGGTATCCTGCTGGCGATCGCGTTCCTGATCGTGCCCGTTGTCGCGGCGCGGCCCTTGGCATCAACGCCCGAGCGCATGGCCCTGTTCACCGCACTTGTGGGCATCGTCAGCGTACTTGCAGGGATGGCGCTGTCCGTTTGGCTCGATGCGCCGGGAGGTCCGGCCATCGTGCTGGTGATGGCGATCGCCGCCGGTTTTTCCCTGACAGCGGCAAGCTTTCGCAGGGCAACGTAGCGGGCGGCCCTGGCATTCAGGGGGCGGGTGCAGTAGATCATTGGCAGTTCAAGCATTTGGCTTTGCAACATCATGACCGCTGTCTCCAAACCCAGTTCGCTCGCCCGGCCGTCACGGCGTGACAGTATCGGCGTCAGCGTGGGCGGCGTGCTGGTCGGCGGGCCGGCACCCGTCGTCGTTCAGTCGATGACGAACACCGATACGGCCGACATCGACGCAACGGTTACGCAGGTGGCGGCGCTGGCGCGGGCGGGCAGCGAACTCGTTCGCATCACGGTCGATCGCGACGAGGCGGCCAAGGCGGTTCCGCATATTCGCGACCGGCTGCTGAAGCGCGGCGTGAAAGTTCCGCTGGTGGGAGACTTCCACTACATCGGCCACAAGCTGCTCGGCGAAAATCCGGCGGCGGCGGAGGCGCTGGACAAGTACCGCATCAATCCGGGCAACGTCGGCTTCAAGGACAAGAAGGACAAGCACTTCTCAGCCATCATCGAGACGGCGCTGCGGTTTTCGAAGCCGGTGCGCATTGGCGTCAACTGGGGTTCGCTGGACCAGGAATTGCTGACGCACCTGATGGACGAGAACGCGCGCTCGCCGGAGCCGCTGGAAGCGCGCGAGGTGATGCACGAGGCCATCGTGCAGTCGGCACTGTTTTCTGCCAATCGTGCCGAGGAGCTTGGGCTGGGTGCCGACAAGATCATCCTGTCGGCGAAGGTGTCGTCGGTGCAGGATCTGATTTCGGTCTACACGATGCTGGCCGATCGCTGCCGCTATGCGCTGCATCTCGGCCTCACCGAAGCCGGCATGGGCTCCAAGGGCATCGTGGCGTCGAGCGCGGCGCTGGGCCTGCTGCTGCAGCAAGGCATCGGCGACACCATCCGCGTATCGCTGACGCCGGAGCCCAACGGCGATCGTACGCTTGAGGTGAAAGTTGCGCAGGAGATCCTGCAGACGATGGGCTTCCGCGCCTTCGTGCCCGTCGTCGCGGCCTGTCCTGGCTGCGGGCGCACGACGTCGACAGTGTTCCAGGAACTTGCGCGCGACGTGCAGGACATGATCCGCGATCGCATGCCCGACTGGAAGACGCGCTATCCGGGCGTGGAAACACTCAATCTCGCCGTAATGGGCTGCATTGTGAACGGGCCGGGTGAATCCAAGCATGCCGACATCGGCATCTCGTTGCCTGGCACCGGAGAGACGCCTGCTGCGCCGGTCTTCATCGACGGGCAAAAGGCGATGACGCTGCGCGGTTCCAACATCGCTGCCGAATTCAGGGCGATCGTGGAAGATTATATCGAGCGGCGGTATGGCGTGCGGTCCACCAGGGACGTCGCCGAATAGAGCGCAACGGCCGCCGCATCGTGCCGTTGGCCTGCTGACGTCAGAAACATGCGCCGCTTCAGGCGCTTCGAGCGCGGTGTTGGAACCGCGGCTCACATGGCGCGTTTCGCGCTCAACAGATATCGAGACGGGGACATCATGAGCAAGAAACAAGCGATTTTCGCTGCTTTCGCGATTCTTTCGTGCGGCAGCCCGGCGCTGGCGGCCGACCTCTGGCAGCCGCAACCTTCGGTCAAGGATGAGGGCGTCTACGAGCAGCGTTCGCGCTGGGACGGCTTCTATCTGGGCCTCAACGGCGGTTATGCATTCGCCGACACCAACAACGCGCCGTTCTATGACGCCGGCACGCCCGTCGCCTCGCTAGGCGACCTTGGGGCAGAGGGCGGCTTCGGTGGCGGACAGATCGGCTACAACTACGTGACAGGCCGGCTGCTGCTCGGCGTCGAAGCCGACGTGCAGGCCGCCGATATCGGCGACAGCACGGGATCGGCTTTTGGCGCTGCATCCACGCAGATCGATGCGTTCGGCACTGTGCGCGGCCGCATCGGCTTCGTCTCCGATCGCACGCTGATCTACGCCACCGGTGGTTACGCATGGGCTGATGTCGAGTCGCGCTTCACGGCACCGGCCCGTTCAGTATTTCGGAGAGCGACATCCTCGACGGTTATGTCGTCGGCGGCGGTCTGGAGTACGCGCTCACCGACAATTGGAGTGCCAAGCTCGAATACCAGTACGTCGATCTTGAAGACAGGCGCCTGGGCATCGGTGACGTGAGCACGAAGATCGATCCCGATTTTCACAGCGTGCGCGCTGGTCTGAACTATCGGTTCTGAATTTATCGCGAATTACTGCGTAACAAAGGGCGTCCGCTTCGGCGGGCGCCTTTTGTGTCAGCGGTCTCGGGTCGCGACGAACTCGGCAGTGGCGATGAGCGTGGCGGCCTTGTCGCCAAATGGCGCAAGGGCCGTGCGGCAGTCGCCCTGTAGTTCGGCCAGCAGGTCGCGGCAACGGGCCGGTCCCCACAGTTCGACGAGCGTGGCCTTGCCGAGAGCCTTGTCTTTCGCGACGGCCTTGCCGGTTTTGCTCGCGTCGCCTTCGGCATCGAGAAGATCGTCGGCGATCTGGAAGGCGAAGCCGAGCGCGTTGCCGTATGTGCGCAACGCGCGTTGCGCCTCTTCATCCGCGCCGCCGATCACGGCTCCCATTTCGCAGGCACATGTAATCAGAGCGCCGGTTTTCAGCGATTGCAGTTCGCGCACCTGATCGGCGGTGGCTGGGCTGGTGGCGTCCAGCTTCTCCCACGCGAGATCAAGCGCCTGGCCGCCAACCATTCCGGCCGAACCGCTGGCGCGCGCCAGAAGCAGCGAGAGGCCGGCGCGAACGGCGGGGTCGGGGTGGGCCGAGGGGTCGGCCAGGATCTCGAAGGCCAGGGTCAGCAGGCCGTCGCCGGCCAGGATCGCGGTCCACTCGTCGAAGGCCTTCCAGACGGTGGGGCGGCCGCGGCGGGTTTCGTCGTTGTCCATCGACGGCAGGTCGTCGTGGGCCAGGGAATAGCAGTGAATGCACTCGATGGCCGCGGCGGCGGCCGCCGCCTGGCGCGTTTCCACGCCAAAAAGGCTAGCGCTTTCAATAACGAGAAAGGGGCGCAGGCGCTTGCCTCCGCCCAGCAACGCGTGGCGCATGGCCTCGCGCAGGCGGGAGGGCGTTGCCGCCGCAGGGCCAGAAACGAAAAGGTTTGCTAACTCTGCGTCAATCTGTTCCGCTCGGTCGACCGAGGGTTTGCGCGAAGCTCATGAAGTCGTACCTAGAGCCTTTCCGCTGTTCATCGCATCGCGGAACGACTCTAGCTCCTTGTTTTGTCGTGCTTCTTATCGGAAAACCGCTGCACACTTTGTCCGGAAGCACTCTTGCTCAGTTGACGTACCGCCGCCATGTCGCCTGGATCGCGGCGGACAAGCGCGCGTGGGCCAGGCGGCGGATATAGCACTCGTGACGCAGAAGGACAGCGAAGACGACGACGGCGACGGCATACGGCGCCACAGGCTGCCGGGACCGTGCCGGAGCTTTCCCGCGTGCCGGAGACTGAGCGTGGCTCAGGCCGACGCGGCCGGGGAGCCGGTCGAGGCAGGTCCAGTCGAGCGCCGAGCGGCGCGTGGATGCGCCGCAGATGGCGATAGCGCCGAGAATACGTGACGACTGCCGATGCCGATAAGCCAGAGGCTGTCTCATCGTCTGGCGAGGCCGCTTCCGAGCACGTCGATGCCGCCGATGTCCTGTCCGAACCGGTGCGCGATGCGGATGTCAGTACGTCTGACGAACAGGATGATCTGCAATCGCGCACGCTCGAGTCCGTCGTCAGGCCCTATCGGCAGGAAGATGCGGTATTCGTTTCGCTGCCTGTTCGGCACGCTGATGTGTTTCAGGCATCGGAAGCGCGATTGCCGCCGGCCGACGACGAGGCCGGGACCAATGACGATCTCTGAAGATGTTTCCGCATCGGTTCCGGATGAAGCCGAAGAGCACGGTTTGCTCCGGTAACAGACGCGCACCAGGTTGAGGACACCAGTCTAACGCCGGCCGTGACGGCGCTGGAGGGTGCTGCGGACATTCCCGAGCGCACGTCGAGCCCGATGGCAAAACCCTCGATCGCAGCCAGATGGTCTGACCTTCAGGCAACGATACATCCGCAGCGTATGCGCGTGGCAGTTGGGATAAACCGCCGCCGTTGACGCAGACGCCTCCTTGGGTCTGGCGCGATGTGGAGCCGGATATCGTGCCGGTACGCGGCGAGGTGGCGGAAACTCGCGGCGAACCGGTTGCGGAGGAGGCGTTGCAGTCTGAGGCTCAGGAGCGTTCATCTGAAGTCGAGGATCCTCGCGAATCTGCTACGGGAGATCGCGTCTGGCATAATTGCCGGGCGATGAGGTGCAGCCTGCCAACACTGCTGCTCAAGCCTCGGAAGAGCTTCTTGCCATACACGGTGCCGTTGCGGGAGAGAGTTGCCGCGCGGGTCGCCGAGCCGCCTGCGGACGCAGAAACGTTGCAAAGCTCCGCACCGCAACCCTCGTTGCGAACTCACGAGATGCCGTTGCCCGGCCCGTCCGCTGAGGCCGCACCCGAGCCGAGCGTTTTGCCAGAAACGTCTGCGCTCGGATGAGGCGGTCGGCATCGGCGTCGCTCGCTGTTCCCGCACCGATTGCAACACCGTACACAGGTGGCCGTGCTGACTACAATGCGCGCGTCGAGCCGGAATGGGAGAGGCCTGCGGCGCCGCGGGTATTCCAAGATTCGCGCCCCGGTGATTTTGCGCGGGACCGGTTCGAGGTGCCGCCGGCTTCGGACTGGCAGCGATACAAGGATCTCGGCCGCACCGCGCTGCGCTACGCGGGCTATGCCATCGGCGGCTATTTCGCGTTCGTGTTCGTGCTCATCCTGCTGTACCGCGTCGTCAACCCGCCGGCGTCGTCGCTGATGCTGGTGCAGGCGCTGACGGGCACCGAAGTCCAGCAGCAGTGGGTTTCGCTCGACGAGATTTCTCCGTCGCTCGTGCGCGCGGTGATCGTTTCGGAAGACTGGACGTTCTGCGAGCACTACGGCATCGACATCAAGGCGATCGAGCAGGCGATCGAGAAGTCGGGCAATGGTATTCCGCGCGGTGCCAGCACCATTTCGATGCAGACGACGAAGAACCTCTTTCTCTGGAACGCCAGGAGCTACGTCCGCAAGGTCGTGGAGCTGCCGTTGACGCTGATGATCGAGCTGATCTGGCCGAAGTCGCGTATCCTGGAAATCTATCTCAACGTTGCCGAATGGGGTCCGGGCATCTTCGGCGCCGAGGCGGCGGCGCAGTATCACTTCAACAAGCCGGCCGCGCGGCTCGACAGCCGGGAGGCGGCGCAGCTTGCGGCGTCGTTGCCCAATCCGATCATTCGCGAAGCCGGCGATCCGGGGCCGCGCACGGCCCGCAAGGCGAGCGTGATCCAGTCCCGTATGCGCAATGCCGGCGCGGCTGCCGAGTGCGTGCTGGGTGGACGGCGCTGAGCGGGCGTGGTGTTCGGTGGGTTCGGCCCGGCGAGTGGTGACTTCGCGGCGCAGGTCTGCGAAAAGGCGGCGGGGTCGCTGTGGCGCCGCGGGCTGCCTATGTGATCAACATAACAATAGAAACGCGGGCGCCGGCGGGCGCGGCGAGGAGCTGAAGACATGACGGTTACCAAGCAGCAGGTGGAAGACAAGCTGCGCCGGATCAAAGGTCCGGATCTGACGGGAAATATCGTCGAGCTGGGATTGGTCTCGGAGATCTTGATCCGGGACGACAAGGTCTATTTTTCGATTACCGTGCCGGCGCATCGCGCGGAGGAACTGGAGCCGCTGCGGCAGGCCGCCGAGCGCGTCGTGCGCGACATCGAAGGCGTGGCGGGTGCCACGGTGGTGCTGACGGCGCAGGCGGGACCGGGCGGCGCACGGCCGGCGCCGAAGCCGGCGAGCGTTTCGCCGCCAGAGCATCCGCGCGTGCAGGCCGCGCGTGCCCGTGGTGCAGCGGGCGATGGTGCGCGCGGCACCGGCGCGTCCGGCGCCACCCGCAGCTGGCGGTGCGCCGCGTCAGGCGCAGAACGTGCCAGGCGTGAAGCATCTGATTGCGGTTGCCTCGGGCAAGGGCGGCGTTGGCAAGTCGACGACGACGGTCAATCTGGCGTTGGGGTTCCAGGCGCTCGGCCTGAAGGCCGGCATCATGGATGCCGACATCTATGGTCCATCGCAGCCGCGGCTGCTGGGTCTGAAGGGGCGGCCAGAGGTGTCGGGCAAAGCGCTGCAACCCATGCAGGCCTATGGCATCAAGGTGATGTCGATGGGCTTCATGGTGGACGAGGGCACGCCCGTCGTCTGGCGCGGGCCGATGGTGGTGCAGGCGCTGAACCAGATGCTGCGCGAAGTGGCGTGGGGCGATCTCGACGTGCTGGTGATCGACATGCCGCCGGGCACGGGTGATGTGCAGCTGACGATTGCGCAGACGGTGCCGCTGGCGGGCGCGGTGATCGTATCGACGCCGCAGGACCTGGCGCTGATCGACGCCAAGAAGAGCCTTGCCATGTTCCAGAAGGTGGACGTGCCGATCCTCGGCATCATCGAGAACATGAGCCAGTTCATCTGCCCCAAGTGCGGGGAACGCAGCGACATCTTCGGCCACGGCGGTGCTGCCAGGGAAGCGGCGGCGCTGGGCGTGCCGTTCCTCGGTGGCGTGCCGCTGCACATGGACATCCGCGCCAAGTCCGACAGCGGCGAGCCGGTGACGGCGACCGAACCGGACGGCCCGCACGCGGCGATCTTCAAGGAGCTGGCGGCAAAGACGTGGGAAAGCGTTCTGGCGGCGAAGGGCAGTGCGCCGGCAAAGCCCATCGACATCGAGGTGTCGAAGGAGGGCGATAAGCTGACGGTGGTGCCGGCGAAGGGCGATCCCTACGAGCTGACCGCAGAGATGCTGCGCGTGATGAGCCCGTCGGCGGAAGTGCAGGGCCACTCGGCCGAGCAGCGCGTGACGGTCGGCGGCAAGCGCAACGTCAAGATCCGCGAGCTACGCCCTGTCGGCAACTACGCCGTCCGCGTGGTGTTCGACGACGGCCATGACACGGGGCTGTTCACGTGGCCGTACCTGGCGGAGCTGTACCGCGAGAAGGATCGCCGCTGGGCGGAGTACCTCGCCGAAGTGAAGGCGAAGGGGCTGAAGCGGGATTAGCTTACGTTCTTGGATAGCCGTTGGTGTCCAGCAAGAGACGGCGCAGCTCGCCTGAGCAACGAGCAGGTGGTGGGCCTCGTCGCGGAGTTCGCCAGCCATCCAAGATGTCATCCTCGGGCTTGTCCCGAGGACCCATCCATCCGCATATGGCGAACGCAAGCTATTGCAATAGCACACCCGTCTGGCGCCGAAACTGAAGCACGATGGGTCCTCGGGACAAGCCCGAGGATGACAAGGTTGGGGGCGATTAACCCAGTGCTTCGACGGCGTGCAGACGGATCGCATTCCGTAGCTCAAGGCCGCCACGGCTTGGCCGGTTCGGTTTCTTCCAGTTCCTTGACGTCGGCGCGTTTGATTTCCTTGGTCATGGCGTAGAGGGCGTCCTTGACGCCCTGGCCTGAGACGGCGGAGAGAAGCAGCGGCGTCTTGCGGGCGGCCTTCTTCAGCGCTTCGGCCTTCTCGGCAATCGTGTCGGCATCGAGCGCATCGCACTTGGAGAGGGCGACGATCTCTCTCTTCTTGTCGAGGCCGTCGCCGTAGGCTTTCAGCTCGCGGCGCACGGTCTTGTAGGCTTCGGCGATGTCTTCCTCTGTCGCGTCGACCAGGTGCAGCAGCACGCGGCAGCGCTCGACGTGGCCGAGGAAGCGCGTGCCGAGGCCGGCGCCTTCGTGGGCGCCTTCGATCAGGCCGGGGATGTCGGCCAGCACGAAGTCGGTGTCGCCGGCGCGGACGACGCCGAGGTTGGGATGCAGCGTCGTGAAGGGATAGTCGGCGATCTTCGGCTTGGCGGCGCTGACGGCTGCGAGGAACGTCGATTTGCCCGCGTTAGGCAGGCCGATGAGACCGGCGTCGGCGATCAGCTTCAGGCGCAGCCAGATCGTCATTTCCTCGCCGGGCAGGCCCGGGTTGGCGTGACGCGGCGCCTGGTTCGTCGCCGACTTGAAGTGGGCGTTGCCGAAGCCGCCGTTGCCGCCCTTGGCGATGCGGATGCGATCGCCCGGCTTCAACAGTTCGCCGAGAACCGTCTCTTCGTCTTCGGCAATGATCTCCGTGCCGGGCGGCACCTTGATGACGCAATCGTCGCCATTGGCGCCGGCGCGTTGCTGGCCTGCACCGCCGACGCCGCTCTTGGCCTTGAAGTGCTGTTGATAGCGATAGTCGATCAGCGTGTTGAGGTTCGAGGCGCACTCGACCCACACGTCGCCGCCACGGCCGCCGTCGCCGCCGTCGGGGCCGCCGAACTCGATGAACTTTTCACGGCGGAAGCCGATGCAGCCGTTCCCGCCGTCGCCTGACTTGATGTAGATCTTGGCCACATCGAGAAACTTCATAACTTGGACTCCAGTGACGCCTTCGACCCGCGTTTGCCGCGGCGTCGCGAGATGCGTCTTACCTTAATTGGGTTGAATTACCTTAGCCGATTGCCGAGGGCTGGCGAAGGCGGGATGACAGCGCATGCCGTGCGGCCCCTGGATAGCCGCCACGAGTGCGACATGGAGACGTGGAGGCGTAGCATCCGGTGATTATCGTTAACGTCCGTCATGCCGCGCGCCTCAGCCAGGCGAAGCGGCGCGGGCGCAGACGTTCGTAGCGAAGCGTTGCCACATCGCGGCGGCGCGCGTCGCAGTAGGCGCGGGCAGGACCGACGAGTTGAAAGCCGAGCTTGGTGATCACCCGCTGCGAGGCGGGGTTGTCGACGAAGTGGCTGCACGTGACGCGCGCCAGCTTGCCGGTGCCAAAGCAGTACTTGATCATGGCCTCGGCCGCCTCGGTGGCGAAGCCGCGGCCCCACCACGGCCTGCCGATCCAGTAGCCGACTTCGGCCGAGCCGTCGTCGTCCGGCAGGTAGCCGGTGACGCCGATCAGTTCACCCTGGTGGACGATGCCGCGCACGACTTCACCCTCGGCCAGATCGTGGATCCATTGATGGGCCAGCTCGATGGAATAGGGATAGGGAATGCGCGCGGTCATGCGAGCGATGTCCCAGTCGCCGGCCAGCTGGGCGATGCGTTCGGCATCGCCATCGACGAGCGGACGCAGCAGCAGGCGCGACGTCTTGAGCGCCGGCGTTTTCACCAGTCTGAGACCGCGTGGCATCATTCAGCTCGCCTTCCCCGCTCGCTTCGCCGCCTTTTTGGCCAGCCACGGCTTGTCGTAGTCGCCGGCCATCACGCACCCTTTGGGTGTGATCAGTCCGACAACGTCGGCCAGACCGAAGCGTTCGATCTGCTCGCGTACTTGATTGGCCGACTTATAGGCCATCGGGCTCTCCGAGACGTCGGGACGATCGTAAAAGAAGCGCACGTCCAGCCCTTCCGTCTGCTCGTCGACGATGCGCCGCGACCGGCTGATCACTTCGTCAAGCGGCAGGCCGAGGAGGCCAAGCTGACGCAGGACTGCCGTACGGCTCTTGTTGCGGCCCGCCCCATGCGGGGCGAACGACGCAAATTCGGCATTGTCGCGGCCCAGCGTCAAGAGGATGGGTGCTGCCATGTTCAACGGAATCAAACCGAGCAGTGGATGACCCGCGTCGGACCGCCAGGCCGGGGTGGCACCCTTGCCGTGGTAAAACAGCCCGTCCCGCTTCCAGACGAAATTGTGCTCGTTGCCGAATTGCGCAAGAGGATTGACCCCGAGACGGGCGAGCGTGCGCTCGTGCACCAGCTGGTGGTTGCGCTTGGTCCAGCGGGCGACGTACTGCAGGGCATCCCAGTAGGCGCTACCGAGGTCTGAATCGGCATCAAGCCAGGCCTGATGCGCCGGGGTGCCGGGTGCGATGCTGGCGACGTGCGTCATCGCTGCGGCGAGGCCGCGCTTGTAGACCTGGGCGCCAAGATCGCGGCTGCCGTGATGCGTCACCAGAACGTCGACTTCGGACTTGGCCTTCTAGCGCACGCGCAAGATCGGCCTGGCCAGAGCCGGCGAGCTGCATCGGTCAGCTGCGGCGTGACCGTCATCGCGCCGAAGTAGGCGAAGTGGTTGCCGTCGCCCTGGTCGCACAGCTGCGCCTTGGCGCGGCCGGCGAGCTGCGACAGGAACGGGTTCTTCGTGGTTTCGATCTCGTCTGTGATTGCGTCGGCCACCCAGTCGCCCTGCGGACGTGCGCCGGGGCCGAAGCGCGTCGTGGCGACGAGCGCATCCATGAAGCCGCGCGTCGATTGCCCCTGCGGGATGATCGTGGCGTACATCGAGCAGCAGATGTCGGCGGAATGGAACGCGGGATGAATGGCGCGCGAGACGACGGCACCGCCGACCGGAATCGTGCCGGGCGCGCTGCCGGAGGGGCAGGCGTCGGGCATGATTGCGCCGTGCTCCAGCACAGGGCAGCGCATCAACTCGGCCATGTGCGCGCGCACGCTGGCGATGTTGGCTGCGTCTTCCTCCGTCTCGGCGGAGATGGCCTCGGCGAACGTGCCGCTGGCGCGGCGGGTCATCACCACGGGCGCGGGGAATTTCTCGACGATGGCTGTGCGTACGGCTTCGAGATCGAGGCCGGTGGCGGCGAGCGCGCGCGCCTCCGCAAGGACAGCCTTGAACGTCTTGCCGGGCTTGATGCCCCAGCTGATGAGCGTGTCGCCGGTGATGGCGGCGGTTTCAATTTTTGTCATGGCCGGAGGCCTACAATCTCAAAATGCAAGTCCGTGCCTGGAGCAGGGTCAGACTCAGGTCTGACCCTAATCTGGCGCGGAACGTCACATGCCCATAACGGTCATCCTCGGGCTTGTCCCTAGGACCCAAGCATCGGCACGCAAGGCGCCAAGACTTAGGTTTCGACGTTTCGGCACGTTGGGTCCTCGGGACAAGCCCGAGGATGACACCTGAGGATGCAACGCCAAAACGCAAACGAGGGGAGGTGGACATCCACCTCCCCTCGCGCATCAAGGATGACGTGTGTGTCCGTTATTCGGCGGCAACGGCCTTGTCGGTCTTGACCGAGATATAGATGCGGCCATTGCGCTTCGTGGCGAATTCGACCTTACCCTCTTCGACGGCGAAGATGGTGTGATCGGTACCCATGCCGACGTTGGAGCCAGGGTGCCACTGCGTACCGCGCTGGCGGCAGAGGATGTTGCCCGGGATGACGTGCTCGCCGCCGTACTTCTTGATGCCGAGGCGCTTGCTGTGGCTGTCGCGACCGTTCTTGGTCGAGCCGCCGGCTTTCTTTTGTGCCATAGGGGGAAGTCCTTCTGTCGGGTCGGCTGCATGTTCTGCGCCGATAATGCCTGCCGCGCGTTAAGCGCCGATGATAGTGGTAATGCGGATCGTCGTGAGATCCTGGCGGTGACCGCGCTTGCGGCGCGAGTTCTTGCGGCGGCGCTTCTTGAAAGCGATGACCTTGGGACCGCGTGTGTGCTCGACGAGTTCAGCCAGGACCTTGGCGCCGGACAGGGCGTCACCCAGCTTGGGATCGCCCGAACCGGCGATCATGAGAACTTCGGTCAGCTCGAGCTTGCCGTCTTTGTCGGCGGTGAGCTTTTCGACGGTCAGCACGTCGTCTTTGGCGACGCGATACTGCTTTCCGCCTGTCTTGATGACAGCGTACATGGTTGCAACGTCTCTTTCCGCGCGATTTTTCGCGCTCTGGATCTCTTCGCGCCCTGTGGCGCCGCAGGAAAACCTGCGGACTTTGAAAGGGTTAGCCGCAATAAAGCAGCCGGAGCCTCGGGCAGCGTTCTCTTTCGCAAGGGCTCTCACCCCTGCGCGAAGCGGCCTTTATGTTGGAACGTCCCAGCAATGTCAACGGTCCGGGCCGAGAGAGGCAAATGCAACGATGGCTGGCAGAATGACGGACGTATGCCCGCGCGGGATGTGCAATCACGGCAAAAGTGAACAATGATTTGGCCAAGAATGTTTAAAATCATACAATTCTGATCTGTGGACTGCTTCTTTGATTACAAAGCATTTTGGATATGGGCTGATGTCTCTTTCGAGAACCGTCGGTTTCGACCGGCCTGGCTGGTTGCGGTCTTCGGCCTTGCCGGTTGCCGTATTGATGGCAGGGCTCATCGCTACGTCGGCACTGTTCCTGGTGGCGTGGGGCCATCAACGGCGCGCCGACCATGACCTCTTCAGCGCCGAGGCCGCAAAGCTCATCAATGGGATGCGGCAGTCAATGACTGCAACGGATATGCTGCTGCGGTCCGCGGCCGGCCTGATCACGACCAATCCAAACCTGTCGGTCGACGACTGGCGGATTTTTGTCGATGCAAATGATCTGCGGCAGCGGTTTCCTGGCTTCCAGGGGATCGGCTACCTGAAGCTCGGTCACCATCACGCGGCCACGGTCGATCCCGCTTTCTCGGGCGCATCGCATGAAAGGCGTGGTGTTTCGGGCGAGTCACTCTCTCTCGTTTTGATGGAGCCCGAACATTGGCGTGATCCATTGGGGCTGGCCGGGCGAGATTCGGTACGTGTGGCGGCGATGGAACGCGCGCGCGATCTGGACGGGCCTTCGCGAACGAAATTGGTCCGCTTTCCGGCCACCGGCTACGTGCCGGAACAGGCAGGCTTTCTCGTTTTCGCGCCGGTGTATGGCCGCACTGAGCGATGGGAGACGGTACCGCAAAGGCGCCGGGCGCTGATCGGCTACGTCGTCATGCCGTTTGCGATGCCGGCACTCGTGACAGGGTTGATGCAAAATCGATATCAGGACGCTCAACAATACTTTCACATCGAGATCTTCGACGGGCCGCCATCGGGCGGCAGCAAGTTGTTCGACAGCGCGGAGCAGGATGGCTACGATCCGGCTGCGCATCCCAACCTCTCAGCGGAGTTCGTTACAGAGCGCTTTGGCACCGAGCTAGGTTACCGCTTTGCATCACGTCCTGCCTACGAGGTGGCGCACACATCGTGGTTGCCGCAGGCTCTGTTGGTTTCCGGCCTGTCGCTGACAGCGCTTGGGTATGCGTTGCTTGCGGCTCTCCAGCATTACGGCCAGTTCGCCCAAGCTGCTCGGCAGGACAGCGCCGCGTTGAAGTTGGAACTGATCCATCGGGTCAAGAACGTTCTGTCGGTCGTGCAGTCCCTCGCCAATCGCACGCTGCCCGGTGAGGGCGATCCGGGCGGCAGCCATGAACAATTTGCAAACCGGCTGGAGGCATTGGCGCGCGCTCATACGCTCATCGTAGAAAATGCGTGGTTTGGGACGGCGATCGGGGAACTCGTGCGATCTGAACTGGCGCCATTGGCATCGCGGGCAACCGCGACGGGTCCGGAGATAACGCTCAGCCCGCAGGTCTCGCAGTCGCTGGCGCTTGTCGTTCACGAAATGGCCGTTGATGCCGTCCGCCGCGGTGTGACGTCGCTGCACATCACGTGGCAACGGGCCGAGGGAGCCGAGCCGGCCGTCACTGTCACCTGGGCGGAGGAAGGGGCGATCAAGACTGGAGAGGCAAGTCTGGCAACACAGATCACCTCGCATGGCTTCGCCTCGCGTCTGGAGACAACGACGAGCGGCAGCCGCACGCGGCACGTCTTCCGGGTGCCGCTCGATTGACGGCGTGAGATGCATAAGAAAACGCGCCGGCGATTTCTCGCCAACGCGTTTCATCAACTCAAGCCGGTACGATTACATGTCGTTGCGGCGTGCGAACTCATCGACCTGACGTTCCGCGTCGTCCTTGGCGAGGCCGTAGCGCTCCTGAACCTTGCCGACGAACTGGTCGCGCTTGCCCGCGATGACATCGAGTTCGTCGTCCGTCAGCTTGCCCCACTGCTCCTTGGCCTTACCCTTGAGCTGCTTCCAATTGCCTTCAATACGATCCCAATTCATAGCTGTCTCCTCGTTCTTTGCTTCGCGTGTGGGCCGTTGCGCCTAAGTCAATCCGCGGCGCTCGGGTTCGGATGAAGAACGTACATAAGGGCTTTTGAGTTCCGGACAGGCTGTTGTTAGGCAATGCAAAATCTTGCCTGCAGACCGCGGAACTTATTGGCAGATCGCAACGTTTGAACTCGGAAACAGTTGCTGGAGACGGATCATGCTGAACTGGGCCATTTTGTTCCTGGTCGTCGCCCTTGTCGCTGCCGTGCTAGGCTTCGGAGGGATCGCGGGTGTAGCGGTAGAGTTGGCAAAGATCGTTTTCTTTGTCGCGATCGTTCTCTTCCTTATTTCCCTCGTCTATGGAATGACCACTGGGCGTCGCCCTCCACCGGTCTAGAAAACACCACGCGTGGGGGTGGCGCAGCAGCCGCTTTGGCTGCTCTGCCTTTTGACGTGTCAGACAAAGGTTTTGGAATGACCACACAGAAAACCGGCGGTGGGGCCGGGGTTCAACGCGCCGGGCAAAGTCGACGGCGGAGCCGACGGCACCGGAACTGTCGATTCCTTGCTCCAGAGTTCGCTCGGACGGAAGCTGCGCGACTCCTACCAGGAGGTCGTGAACGAGGAGGTGCCGGAAAAATTCCTTGCACTGCTCAATCAGCTTAAGAAGAAGGAAGCGGGCAGCGGGGACGACCAACCGTGAGCACACCCCCCGTGAGCACCCCTCGGGCTGAGTTCGAACAGATGCTCGTCGCCACCATTCCGCATCTTCGAGCGTTCGCGCGATCGTTTACCAACGACGGCGCGCGCGCCGACGATCTCGTGCAGGAGACGTTGGTGAAGGCGTGGAACAGCATGCACAGCTTCACGCCGGGCACCAACTTCCGGGCATGGCTTTTCACGATTCTTCGCAACGCGTATTTTTCCCAGCATCGCAAGCTGCGGCGTGAAGTCGACGATCCGCACGATGTCCATACGAACTCGCTCGCCGTGCGGCCGGAGCAGTACGGCCACCTCGATCTCATCGATTTCCGGTCCGCGCTGGGCAACCTGCCGCCGGACCAGCGCGAGGCGCTTTTGCTCGTGGGCGCGGAAGGCTTCTCTTACGAAGAGGCTGCCGAGATTTGCGGCTGCGCAGTCGGCACCATCAAGAGCCGCGTGAACCGCGCGCGCACGAGGTTGTCGGAGGTTTTGGATGTCTCCGGTGCCAGCGACTACGGTACAGAGCCGCTAATGACCGGTGGAGGCAAGGCCCGCGGGGCCTCGTGAACGATCTATCGTCATTTTAGCGGCCGAGAACGATCTGGGTTAAGCTTCAAAGACGCGAAAAATACCGGCTAGGCTGGAACTATTTGCCTGGTTCCGGATTTATCGCGTTGGGTTGGAATGTGTCGGTACGACATCGAAAGGGGATCTTATGGCCATAGCGGAAAAAATTGCGCCGCATTTACCGTACTTGCGGCGTTTCGCGAGGGCTCTCAGTGGCAGCCAGGAAAGTGGCGACGCCTACGTCGTCGCCGTGCTTGAGTCGCTCGTCGAAGATCCCAGCTCATTTTCGCAGACTGACGAGCCGCGCGTGTCGCTGTACGGCTGCTTCCTCAAGGTCTGGAATTCGGTGAAGGTCAATCAGACGGTCACGACGCCGCTGGCTGGAAAGCCGCAGTCGACAGTCGATCGTTCGCTGGATGCCATCACGCCGGTGGCGCGTCAGGCATTCCTGCTCACGTCCGTGGAAGGCTTTACCACCGCACAGACGGCGCAAATCATGGACTCGTCCATCGAGCGCGTGACGGAACTCGTCAATCAGGCCGGCAAGGAAATTGCCGAGCAGGTCGCGACAGACGTTCTCATCATCGAGGACGAACCGCTGATTGCGATGGACCTGGAGAGCCTGGTGCAGGGCCTCGGTCACACGGTTTGCGGGATTGCGCGCACGCATCGCGATGCAGTGGCGGCGGTCAAGGCAAAGCGGCCGGGTCTGGTGCTCGCTGATATCCAGCTGGCGGACGGAAGCTCGGGTCTCGATGCCGTCAACGAGATCCTGCTGTCGTTCGACATGCCGGTGATCTTCATCACGGCGTTCCCGGAGCGGCTGCTGACCGGCGAACGTCCGGAACCGACGTTCCTCATCACCAAGCCGTTCGAGACCAACACGGTGCGGGCCATTATCAGCCAGGCGCTGTTCTTTGGAACAAGCGCGCGCGTGCCAGGTTCGCACATCAATGGAGAGAGCCAGAACGCTGTTGCGTAATTGGCCGGTGGGCTTGGCCATGCGCCGAAGGAGGCGGATGGGAAGCAAAAATGCAGGACTTGGACGAGGTGAAGTGGCGCCGGGAGCCAACGAGGCTCTGCTCAGAGGTTTAGATGTCGCCCTTCACGTTGACTGTTGCTCATCTTCTGCTGGCTCTTACGTGTTTCGCGGTGGCCGCGGCGCTGTTCGTCTTGGTTCGCCGCAAGTCGCGTGAGGTCTATCCGTACTCGCGAACGGCGTGGCTGCTGATCATCACATTCTGCGCAAGCGGCCTGTTCCACCTCATCACCATACCTGCCAAGGCTTCGACGGCGACGGAGTGGGCGGGCATCCTGCTCGCGGCCGGTGCGGCCGGCGCCTGTATTGCGCTGGTCGCGAACATCACCTCAGGGCGCGAACGCACTCTATTCGGCGAGCTGGAGCGGCAGATCAAGTCGACCGGCGTAGAACTGCAGGCCTTGCTTACAGAGAAGACCGCGCCTGACCGGCGAGATCGAGGCGAGCGCTGACGAGTTGTCGCAAACGACGCAACGCTTCGAGACGACGCTGCGCAAGGCGCCGGTGTTCGTCTCCAACCAAAACCAGCAGCTCGTCTACACGTGGGTTCGCAATCCGCCGGCCGGATACACTGCCGAGCAGATGCTGGGTCACGACGATAATGCTGTCTTCCCCAGGGCCCTGGCGCAGATGCTAACGTCGCTCAAGGCGCGAACGCTGGCGACACGCGAACACGGACGGCTGGAAATCGAACTGGACGGCCAAGACAACCCGCGCTGGTATGAGATCGGCGTCGATCCGATGATCAACCAGGCCGGTGACGTAACGGGCATCACGACCGCCGCGATCGATATTACGCATCGCAAGCGCAACGAAGCGCAGTTGAAGCTGTTGCTGCGCGACGTGACGCATCGGGCCAAGAACGTTCTGGCGGTCGTGAACGCGATCGCGCGTCAGACGGCCTCGCGCACGGCCACCAAAGATGAATTCGTCGAGCGCTTCTCGGCGCGCGTGCAGTCGCTGGCCCGTGCGCACGATCTTCTCGTCAACGAAGACTGGCATGGCGTGAAGATGAGCGAGTTGGTGCGCAGTCAGCTGGCCCGATACGAGAAGCTGCTCGGCAAGCGCATCCTGAGCGACGGACCTGAAGTGACGTTGGGCCCGGAAGCCACGCAGAACCTTGGGCTCGCGATTCACGAGCTGGCGCACAACGCCGGCAAATACGGTGCGCTATCCGACGAGAACGGCGTCGTCACCATTACTTGGTCGGTGACCGGAAGCGGAGCGGACCGGCGGTTTTTCTTCACTTGGGATGAGGCTGGCGGGCCTGCGGTGCAGGATGCGCAACGGATCGGCTTCGGGCGCACATTCATCGAGCGGGCCGTGGGGCGCACGTTGGACGGCAATGCGACGCTTGAGTTCCGGCCGCACGGCGTGATCTGCAAGCTGGAAATTCCCGGTTATCACCTTCTGCGCTACGAGCCGCGCGCTTAGAGCACGTCTGATTGACGCTCTCGATGCGAGCTAAGTGCTCGCAGCTAGAAACAATCAGTGCTCTTGTCTTCGACTTTAGTCCAAGGCCCGGTAACCCCGTTTTCCACTTTGTGGCATTGTGCACACTCCGGATTTTGCTACTCAGTGCCTGAGGTTTGCGCAGACCTTTCGCAAAGGGACGCCGGTGGCTGCTTCATTTCTCATCGTCGACGATCATCCGCTGTTTCGCGAGGCGTTGCGCCTGGCGATCGAGACCGCCTATCCGGATGCCGTCATCAAAGAGGGCTCGTCGATCAAGGCTGCCAAAGAGGCGATGGCCGGCAACTCGTTCGATCTCGTTTTGCTGGATCTGTCGATGCCCGGCACCAAGGGCTTCGATGGCTTGCTGGAAATCCGCACGCTCAATCCCAAGCAGCCGATCGTGATCGTGTCAGGACTGGAAGATCCGCGCATCATTCACGAAGCGATGACGTATGGCGCAGCAGGCTTCATTTCCAAGTCGGTCCGCAAGCCGGAGTTGT
Source organism: uncultured Pseudomonadota bacterium (assembly GCA_963846845.1). Lineage (GTDB taxonomy): Bacteria > Pseudomonadota > Alphaproteobacteria > Rhizobiales > Hyphomicrobiaceae > JAKAXS01. Next base: position 62,916 of record CAWJXQ010000005.1, read on the forward strand.
CGGAAGCGATCCGGGATGTGATGAACGGGCTCGTGTATCTGCCGCGTGGCTATGAGCCGCCGCGTGCGGAGGCGGGTGGTGACAAGAAGACCGCGGACCTGGCCACGCGGCTCGGCACTCTGACGCCGCAGCAGTTGCGCGTTCTGCAGATGCTGCGCCAGGGCATGCTCAACAAGCAGATCGCATTTGAGCTCGATGTCGGTGAGACCACGGTGAAGGCGCACGTGTCCGAGATCCTGCGCAAGCTCAACGTTGCCTCGCGCACGCAAGCCGTGATCGAGGTTGCGCGCATCGATTTCGATCATGTTGCGGGCGGCAGCATGAACGAGGAGCCGAAGCACCGCTAAAGCACGTTTGCTATCGAATTCGCTCACCTTGCGCGGCATTCAGCCCAGCAGCAGGTGCAGCATCAGCACGCGCAGTTCGGCTGGCTTCAGCGGCTTGCACAGCAACTCGCAGCCGGCATTTTGCACGGCTTGCGCGATGCCGGGCGAATGGTCGGCGGTCACGATGATGGCGGGCAAGTTCTCATCCCACCGCGCGCGCAGCTGCTGCACGGCATCGAGGCCGCAATCGCCGTTGTCCAGATGGTAATCGGCGACGATGAGATCGGGCTGGAAAGCGTCCGCGCCGTTGACGGCGACTTTTTTCATGCGATCGAGGCGCAGGGCGACGCGGACATCGCATGACCAGCGTTCCAGTAGCGCGTGCATGGCATCCAGCACCGATGGCTCGTTATCGATGACCATGACCTTGGCGCCGTTGAAGCCGTAGGCCTGACGCGGCGTAGCGGCTTGGGCGGGCGCAACCGGCTTTTTGGCCGAAATGCCGGCGTAGGGCGCGCTGACGGAAAAGCAGGTGCCGTGATCCAGTTTCGAGCACAGGCCAACGCCGTGGTTCAGTGTCTCGGCCATGCGGCGCATGATGGAGAGACCCAGGCCAAATCCGTTGCCGTTGCGGCCGCCTGTAGACGAGCCGCGCTGGAATTCCTCGAAGATGCGCTGGCAGTCTGCATTGGGGATGCCGGGACCCGTGTCCCACACCTCGATGCGGACCATGGTGCCGCGGTGCCGCGCAGCGAGAAGGATCTCTCCCGTCTCGGTGTAGTGCACGGCGTTGGCCGTCAGGTTCTGCAAGATGCGCCGGAGCATCAGGGGGTCCGACAGAACCATCGCGTCGGTCGGCCGGGTCGAGAACTTGACGCCCTTTTGCCGGGCCAGCGGTTCTAGGTCGAGGCTCAGCGAGGCAAAGAGATCCCTCAACGGTACGTCCTGGATTGCCGGCTTGATCACGCCGGCTTCCAGCTTCGACAAATCCAGGATGGTGCGCAGCAGATCTTCGATGGTCGTGAGTGCGTGGTCGACTTGCGCGGCGAGGCGGCTGCCCTGCGATGTCTCCTCGTATTCGGCCATGGCCGACAGAGACAAGCGCGCAGCGTGCAGCGGCTGCAGCAGGTCGTGACCGACGGACGTGAAGAAGCGCGTCTTCACCCGGTTGGCTTGCTCGGCGGCATCGCGCGCGGCGCGCAGCTCGCTGTTGGCCTGCTCCAGGCGGAAAAGCGTGTTCTTCAGCTCTTCGGTGCGCACGCGCACCTGGCTTTCCAGGCTGATCGCGGTCTGGAAAAGAGAATAGGCGTTGGCCTGCTGGTCCATCGACCGTTCGACACGCTGCATCAACGCGGCGTTGATGCGGGCGAGCTTGGCGATGCGCCGTTCCTTGTCGTCTGCGTCCGGTGGAATCTGCCAGCGCTCGGTCGTCATGGCCGTGCCGCCGCGCGCGTGCCGAAGGCGATGCCCGTCAGCGTCTGGTTCAAATGCATGGCGTTGTACTGTTCGCCGTAAGTATGAAAGCCAACGACCCGGTAGCGATGGTAGAGTTCGTTGAGTTCGCGGCGGAGCTGCCGGTTCTCGGCATCGAGGCGGCGCAAGATGCAGTCGAAGCCGATGACGAAGTCGATGCCGCCGAGCGATTGCTCGATCTCGTCCAACGTTTCGGTCGTGGAACGGATCATGTCTTGTGGCCGGGCGACGGTGAACACCAGTCCCTCGTCGATGGCGCAGAAGAACGACAGGCTGCCGTCCGGATTCATATTGCGGATGGAGCGGCAGAAATAGTCGCCGCCGACTTTCACCACCAGCGGATAGGACGCAAAGCTGAAGGGGCCGAGATCGTTCGGCATCAGGCCGATGGCCGAGGCGTATTCGCGCGCGGCGGGCTCGGCGTTCAGCTCGTAGACGATGCGGTTCTCGGTATCGGCGGCCGTCACCACGAGCTTCACGGTAGTGGGGTCGAAGTGCTGTGTCTTGAAGACGCGAAAATCGAAGTCGGACTCGATCATCATCAGGATCGCAGCCTTCTCGACCGGGCGGCCGTCGTAGATGAGGGCTGTGCGCTTGAAAGCCAGGTCATCGCCTGCCGAGCCGCCGACCAGCTGCACATCGTCCATGGCCCAATGGATGGCGGCGACGAGCGTCTCTTCCGCGTTCGACATGCCGTCGATCATCAATAGTGCGAAGGTTCGGTCGTTGCGCTTGCCGCCACCGTTGGCCGCATCTTCCTTGAGCTTGCGAACGATGTGCGTGGCACGCTCGACGCCGAACTCGTCGATATTCTCGATAAGGCCGGTATGAATCCGGAACCCGTCGTGCGGGAAGCCAATGAGGACAATGCTGCCTTCCATCATGCCGCTGGGGGTGATTTCTCCCGCGGTGGAGCAGCCGGTGATGCGGACGCCGGGGAAGGCTGCGGTCAAGGCCGCCGACAAGGCACTGGCGTCATGATCGAGCGAAAAGAACGTCACGATGTGCTGCAAAGCGCGGCCGGCCAGGGCACTCTGCAGCTCGGTCACCGCGTCGGTTAGAATCGGATTTTCGCTCGACGCCCAGCAGATGCCGGACGTGCTGACCGAGGAGGATGCCCTTCCCAAGTCGCGGTTTCTCCCTCATGGCCGCCGCTGCACGCATGTCTGAGATGCTGTGCGCGACGCTTCTTTGATGCGTTGCTTGACACATTGACACACGCGCCCCCTACCCGGAAGGATTTCATGAGCCCCCGTCTGGCGGCCTCAAATTGCGGTGAATGCTGGATAATTTGACATTGCGGGTAGCGCGGATCTCGCTCCAGGGGCCCATCGGCACCTACCCATCTGCGGCAGGATCGCGCTGCATCGGCAGCATTGCTGCGTTGCACAAATTCCTAGAATTCATTCTTGGGAATCAATGCATTATCGGCGCCATGAACGACACCCGATCCCAGCACTCGAAGCGGGCGGTGGTTTGTGTCGGACACCCCAAACTTGAGGAGTTGATCATGAACCGTTCTCTACGGGTTTCTACTCGCGTCGCTGCCGGTATCGCTGCAGCGTTCTCGATCCTGGCCGGCGCTTCTGCCGCCTATGCAGAGGACGCGGCCGGCGCGAAGACCTTGTTCCCCACGCACGGCGTCAGCATCGACGTGGGTTCCAAGCGCGTCATCGGGTACTTCGTTGCCAGCAAGGACACGTGCAACCTCACGTTCCTGATGAGCGACAAGCAGGTGGGAGACGAAGTGCCTGCCAGTTCAGCGGCCAGATTGCAGCAGTCCGTTGCCGCCAACGGCAAGGCTCGCGTCGACACGGCTGAAGGCGAGTCGCTGGAGCTGGCGTGCCAGCCTGGCGCCTCGGCAATGACCGTTCGGTTGCTGACGCAGGTCGCATCCTACAAGGACGCGAAGTAAGCATTTCGCCGCTGACTTTGCGCGCTACGAAAATGAAGGGAGAGGCTTTCGGGCCTCTCCCTTTTTTGTATCTCGGGCGATTGCTCTGCTAGAGGCGTTTGCCTTCGAGCATGGGCTCCACGGTCGTGGTGGTTGCGGCACCACGCAGGGACTCGGCCAGAAGCTTGCCGAGGCAGCTATACGAGGTGTCGTTCAGGTGGAACTGATCCGGCGATAGCATCGTGAGGGTGGTGAACTGCTGTGAGTCCAGCAGATGCTTCATGATGCGATAGCGCTGCACGACGGGCACGCGGTACTGCTGTGCCACTTCGCGGATCGCGGTCAGATAAAGCGGGCCGTTCTTCAGCTTTTCGTACTTCGGATAGTACTGCTGATCGATGAGCACGATATCGCTGCCGGCTTTCACAACGCGATCGATGCCGGCCGCCAGCGTCTTCTTGAAGGCGTCGACCGGCACGCCGCGAACGGCATCGTTGACGCCGGTCTGCCAGATGACGAGCTGCGGTTTCTTCGACAGCACGTCCTTGTCGAGGCGCGCGACCATGTCGTTGGCGAGCTGGCCGCCAATGCCGGCGTTGATCACCTGGATCTTTTCATTCGGCCAAATGTTGCTCAACTCGACCTGCAGGCGCGCCGGATAGCTCTTCATCGGATTGCTGGCGCCGGCGCCGGCCGTGCTGGACGATCCGAGCGCGATGATCGTCAGCGGCACCTTGTCGTGGACTGCCGCGGCGAACTTCACCAGCGGCACCGACAGGCGCGTCATTTCCTTGGGAACGGTGCAGGCGAGTGAAGCGGCGGACGTGGCAGTGACTGCTGATCGCCAGCGTAGCGGCACGGATCAGCCAGCAGCGTGCGGTGCCGAGTTGGCGGTTTTCCGCTGTTCCAGCTTGCGACGGGAAAGATGCCATGCCGCCCAACTCAACACTCCCAATCCTGCAATATTCACGACCAGCTCGATCAGGCCACCGGGGCCGAGCTCGACCAAGGCTATCCATCCCAAAAACGACAGGAGTGTGCCAAGCGCGAATATTTCTAGCGAGTGTTTACCGCAGGTCACAATAGCCGCGGCCCACGGTTGCTTAAGCCATGCTGAATTTGCTGGCACAAGAGAGCCCACGAGGTAGGCCAGCGCAAGAATGTGAAGGTATCGCCAGACGGACAGGTAATTCTTGCTAACCTGGCCCACGAGGTCAGGCGGCAGCAGCGTATCGTCCGGCAGCCACGATATGGCGACCCACGGTGCCGCATTCAAAAATGCGAACAGGACGTAGGCGGCAGCAAGGGCCAGGATTTCGCGACGAACGGTCGTGGCGTGCTGCTGGGTGAGAACAGCTGCGGCCGCGCCTGTCGTGAACAGAAGCTGCCAGGCCAGCGGATTGAAGTACCAACCCTCACCCGGACGATTGGCCGGCAGGTTGAACCCGGATGCGTTGGCAATCGCCCACAAAGAGAAAGAGACGACCAGGGCCAGCGCAACGCTGTGGCGCAGCAGCAGCAGGACGACCGGCAGCCACAACATCAGCACGACATACAGCGGCAGAATGTTCATCTGGTTGGGCTGATAGACCAACGCCAGCGCACTCAACAGCGAACGCCCTGGATCGGTGACGATGTCGCGCAGCGCGATGTTGTCGACGTAATCGGGCTTGTTGAAATAGTGCGCCGCTGCAAACAGCAGGGCGGCCGACGCGATGAAGATGCCAATGTGCCAGATGTAGATTTCGCCGGCGCGGCGCATGGCGCGGCGAAAGGAGGATTCAAAACCGTCGCGATCCAGTCCATAGGCGATCGCTGCCGAGTAGCCCGCGAGCAGCACGAAGACTTCGCTGGCATCGGAGAAGCCGAAGTTCTTCAAGGTGGCGTGGGCCCAACTGTTGTTGGGAATGTGATCGATGAAGATGAACAGCAAGGCGAGGCCGCGGAAGAAATCGACCCGTGCATCCCTCTGCCGTTTCAGCTCCGTCATCATCGCGCCCTGCCCGCTTTAACGCATGAGCCCGCGACGCCGGAATGGCTGACGCAGGCTGATACCAACGAGAACGTATTTCGCGAAGAAAAGTTGCGTGAGCGGCCCTGCCTACGTAGCAGACGCGTGCCGTGCACCACTTCCGCGTGATGCGCACGCGGTGTTCTAGAAGCAACCATGATTCCCGCTCAAAATACAATTCCCTGCGACGCGCGGCCGTGGGTAACTTGGCCATCGCGTGTGCTTGCGTCGCTAGCTTCGCCTGTCGGCTCAAGCTGTCCCGGGCGACGCAGCCGCAATCGTTCCCAAATATGCTTTGGTGCCGTGTCCCTTCACAAGCCCAAATTGGCACCAATCGAACGGCGGCGATCCGTTTGATCCGATGCCTTTGATTTCGGGCATGTTTTGGTACGCCCACAGGACGCAATGGAACCAGCGCCTGAGGATCGCTTGGGCACGCTGTGCTTAGCGTTGCTATAAATTTCGGCAGGTCGCTGCGGTGGGGCGCTTCAACTTTTCGTCAGCCAGGTTCTATTTGTCGGACGGCGGATGCGAGACGTCGGAGGGCTCTTCGCCGCGGAACCAGTCTTTCAACCACGTCAGGCCAGCAAGCAAGACGACGGCGATGCCGGTTCCCAGCACGACCGTGTGCCAGCTGCCAAGGCCGCAGGCGATGCCGAGCGCGGCCGTAACCCACACGGCTGCGGCCGTCGTCAGCCCCTCCACGGTGCGGGCGCGCGCATCGCGCAGAATGACGCCGGCGCCAATGAAGCTGATGCCGCCCATGATGCCTTGGATGAGGCCCTGCACGACGCGGCTCAATGCGTCGGCATTTTCGCTCATGCCTGGCACCTGGATCGCCGCCACGGTGATCGTGGCCGAGCCGAGGGCAACGAGCCCCAGGGTGCGGACACCGATGGGTGCCTGCGCCATGTCCCGGTTGATGCCGATGATCGCACCCGATGCCGTCGCGGCGGACATGCGCATCGCTGCGTCGGCAATCTCAAGTTCCATCAGGTCTCTTCTTCTTCGTCGTCGTTATCTGCGTATTCTTCGTCGGCGGCCGCGGCCGTGTCCAGCGCAGCCGACATGTACGACATGAGATCGGTGAGCTCCTCATCCGACGACTGCGTACAGGCTTCGTCAAGCTCCGCGTCGGTGAAGCCTTCCTGTGCCGCTTCCTCGCGGCATGCGGTGGCCAGACGTTCCGCCTCGGCCTGCCGGTCGGCGGCCGGAACCGGCGTCACGTTTTCTTCGGTCCAGCGTTCCAAGAATGCCTGGGCCAAGTCGCTCATCGTCTACTCCTTGATCGTATCCAGTGGGTCATCTGCCGGGCCTGTCCGGCCGCCGCCCTGTTTTCTGCGAGATGACGGAAAATGCAAGGGCCTCAACGCACGCCTGGTGCCTGCGGTTCCAATCGCCCCCTTCGGCCGGGTCGGACTGGTTTAGAGGCCGTCACTCGGGTATGCAGGAGTTGCACCGGCGATAGCCAGAGGCTGGCGGGCCTGGAGGGTGCATCTTGAAACGACCAATTTTGGCGCTCCTGGCGGCGACTGTTGCCATTGGTTCCGCCCAGGCCGCAGACATCTCGGTCAGCGAGCTCACCAAATCGCTGTTTGCGGCGACCGACGGCCAGCCGGTGGACCTGACGGGCAAGAATTTCAGCGGGTTGGATCTCTCCGGGCTGAACTTCAAGAAGGCCAAACTCACCAAGGCGGATCTGTTCGGCGCGGACTTGACGGATGCGTCTTTGAGCGGTGTCGATCTGAGCGGCGCGAAGTTGGACCGCGCAACAATCGTCAGGACGGATTTTTCGGGCGCCAATCTCGACGGGGCGACGATGCTGGTGCCGGCTGCATTCCTGCGGGCCGACAAGGCCGGCCAGGAAGCGCCGAAATTTGGTTTGGCGAAGCTGGGCGGCTTCCGGGCCATCGGCAATTTCCGGCAGATCGATTTTCACGGTGCCGATATGAATGGCGCCGACTTCAGCCCCTTGTCGAAGCACTTCAGCAACGATGCATATCCCGCGTCGCGGCGAACAGCATTCCGGTCGTGCGATTTTACGGACAGCAAGCTGCAGCGCGCCATTTTCCGGCACGCGATCCTGGAATTTTCGAGCTTCGTAAACGCCGACCTGTCAGGTGCGGACCTGACGGACGCCGACCTCACCAAGGCGAACCTGACGGGCGCCAATCTCGAGGGGGCAAACGTTTCAGGCGCAAACTTCGACAGCGCGGACTTGCGGCAGGTGCGCGGACTGGATCGCGCGATCGGCATAGATACCGCACGCAACCTCGATCGCGCCTTCCGCTAATTGAACGGCGCGCTTGTCGCCGACTGGCTGCTGCCCGACTTAGCGGCCGCGATCCTTGTCTCCGCCGTAGCCGGCGCAGGCATCCTTCACGCGGATGTCGTGGCCGATCATGCGGCACACTTCGCCCTTGCGACTTGGATTGTTGCGGATCTCGGCGTTGGAGACCCGGATGCCGTACTTGCGCGCGACGTTCGCCAGGTAGTTGTCGCCACAGTAGGGCGTGGCGATCTCGTTGCCTTGGACGACTTGGTAATCGTCGTTGCAGCGAATGGCGGCGGAGGCGGGGTTCGCGAATGCGGCGAGCAGGATGGCGGAGAGGGCGATCTTGATCATGTGATGCACTCCATTTTCGCTTTAAAGCCGACGGCGGGCGGCGCAGTTCCACGGGTTCGGGGCCGGGTCGTCATTGCGTTTCGGCAATGTCCCTGATTACGGTTGACCGCGTGGCCGGGCAAACCACAGCACAGGGATAGCGGAGAGACGCGTCGATGCGAGCAGCACTCGTTTTCGTGATGATGATCATGTGGAGTTTGCCGGCGGCAGCGCAAGAGACTGTGGCTTTGGCGGTCGAAGGCTGGCGCCAGCAGACCGGTGATGACGGCGTCGTTACCTACAGGTGCGCGAGCGAGATTTGCGCCAAGGGCTCGGTGGTGAGCTACAAGGTTCAGCCGCACCGCAACACGATTACTCTGCAGGACTTTGAAACGCATCATCGCCGGCTGGCAGACCAGAATGCCGGGACAGGCAACATCCGAGACGTCCGCCTCGCCGAACCGAAGGATCACCTCATCGACGGTGTCCGGGTGCTGCAGATCAGCCGGGAGGTGGTGTGGGCCGACAGATCCGTGACGTATACGATCGAGGCGCGCCTGATAGGGCCGGACAAGAGCTTTTCGCTCGTCAGCGACTCGCCGCAGCGGGATTGGACAGTGAACAATTTCGAGGGCTTCCTGAAGCCGATGATCGACATCGCCGGCATCAAGGGTCCGTAGAGCGGTCACGCGGCTTTTCAGACGGCAACCATCCCGAAGCGGGTGTGCGCTTCGAGCGCGAGGCCCGTTGCGACGGAGCCGAAGGCATCGCCTTCGACGATGCGAGCCTTGGCAAATGCCTTCCGCAACGTTGCAAGCAGCAGCGGTATGCGCGATGAGCCGCCGGTCAAGAAAACAGAGCCGATGGCGCCGGCGGTCAGGTTGCTCTGTCTCAGCGTCGTTTTGATCGTGGTATCGATCTGGCTGATCTGGTCGGCAATTGCGCGCTCGAACTGCTTGCGCGTGATGTCGATCGGCTCGATGCCGGCGAGCTTTTGCAGATCCAGCGTGACCTGGTTTGAAGCTGAAAGCTGGATCTTGACGTCTTCCACGGCGGTCAGCAGCGCGTGGCCTTTCCTGTTCTCCAGAACCTCCAGCAGCCGGTCGAGCTTTTCCGGCTCAAGCATATCGCGGCGGACCTGGCGGATATCGGTGAAGACTTTCGGGTCGTAGAGGAAGTTGATGCGCTGCCAGGTTGCGAGGTCCTGGTACCACCACGACGGTGTTTCCATGTCCTTGTGGCGCAGCTTGGCGCCCAGGCCGAGATCGGGAAGGACGGCATTGAGTTCGAGGCGGCGGTCGAAGTCGGTGCCGCCGATGTGCACGCCGGAATAGGCGAGAATGTCGGATTTGCGGTTCGCCTTGCCGCGTCTTTCCGGTGAGACGCGGACGATGGAGAAATCCGATGTGCCGCCGCCGATGTCGACGACGAAGGCCAGCTCTTCGGACCTGACATGGCGCTCGTAGTCGAGGGCGGCGGCAATCGGCTCGAACTGGAATTCGATGTGATCGAAGCCGGCGAGTTGGGCCGCTTGCCGCAGTTGATCTTCCGCGTTCTTGTCGGCCTGCTCGTCGCCATCCACGAAGTGGACCGGGCGTCCCATGACGACGGACGACGGTCCTTCGGCGGCATCGCGCACGTAGCTCAGGAACAGCGCAATGATCTGATCGAAGCGGAGCCGATTGGCTCCGACCTGGGTCAGCTCGTGGATCAGCGAGGATCCGAGCACAGATTTCAGCGAGCGCATGAGGCGCCCGTTCTCGCGCTGCAGGTAGCGGGAGACGGCCTCACGGCCGAATGTCACGCTCGCGTCTTCGAAGCTGAAGAATACGGCGGTGGGAATCGAGACGCGGCCGTCTTGCAGCGGGATCAGCGAGGGATCGCGTCCCGCGGCATGGCCGATGGCGCTGTTGGACGTGCCGAAGTCAAAGCCGCACGCGCCTGAGGCAGCAATCGTCACGATTGTATCCTATGAGGAATTGAGGGGTGCACGCGGACACCTCCGATTTCTCGAAGGACGCGACAAGGCGTGGGCAGTGTCCGCAGGGAGCCCTTGCGTTAGCAGTTCACGAGCGGCCGCACAAGTTCGTCGCTGCTGGCAAGGCGTCGCCACCATCGTCATCGCCAAGCCGAAGGCGCGTAGGATGAAGCCCGCATGCAGGCCGAACGCAATGGCCGGCCCTATCCGCCACTGGAAGAAGATGCCGCACTCGTGCGGTGCCGATTGTGAAACTCGCGTGCGTAACGGAGCTGCTGAGGAGCTAGAGAGCGATCGGTCGCAGCTTGGACGATCACTATCGGAGGCACAGAACCCTGGCGGAGGGAGTGGGATTCTATCCCTATTTACAGCAATTTAATGCAATTAGTTCAATTTGTGCTTTAGCTTCAGGCGCTACGCGGTACAAAAGCGGCGCGACTTGGGTACAAAAGCCGGATTGAACGAAATGCGATATTTGCGGCGTGGCGAGGGTGATCGATTCCACTATCGGCGTGGCGTTCCAGGCTATCTGCGCGATCAAGTTGGGCAACGCGAATGGAAAGCAACGATCCACGCGTCGTCGCTACGAGACGCGGAAGCGCTAGCTCGCACGGTCGCCGCCGAGTCCGCAGGAAGCCTTGCGTTAGCAGGTCACGAGCAGCCGCACAAGATCGTCGCTGCCGGCTATCCGGTATTGCGGCGTTATGGCCGAGAGATCACGGATCGCTGGCTCTGAGCGCCTGTGCGGCAGAAATGACGGCATCCACCTCGTTTTGGGCCAGGCCGGTATATCCTTCGGGCAGAAGCAGGGTGTCGATCGTCTGCGGTGTCAGGATCTTCGCAATGTCCGGGTCGGCAAGGAGGCTGGTGCGGAAGTCCGTGCCATTTTCCATGGCCTTGTGGATGATGCCCCGCACTTTCTCGTCCGCCTCGTGCTTTCCAAGCTTGTCCGACAGCGCGAAGACAATTCGTTGCGCCAGGATGAAGCCCTTAGTGCGCTGCAGATTGGCGCGCATTTGCTCGCGGTTGACTTTGAGATCCGATAGCAGGTCTTTGGCCGCCAAGAGGTTCTTCTCCGTGGCGACGGAGATTTCTTCGAGTGTCGCGTTCGGGCCTGACGTGTTGTCGCGCTCAAAGAAGTTCACGACGTCGTCGAGGACGACCTCGGCAAGGCGCGGTATCGTCCGCCCGGCCTGGATTAGCACTTCGGATTTGCTGGGGTTGATCTTCTGGGCCATCGAGCTGCTGCTGACCGAAGACTCGTCGCGCGGCTCGGCGGTCTCGGCGATGTCGGTGCTTTGCAGAAGGAACAGTTCCTGGCCGACGTGGGCGAACGACCGGCTGATCAACGCCAGCGTCAGCGCGTAGGACGCGTAGACATCGCGCGAACCGTGCCAGTCATCGGCATATGGCGGCTTCAGCCCGAGTTCCTTCGCAAACGACTTCTCGATCTCGATGGCCTTTTCGCCAAGCCCGCCATAGGTGCCCACGGCGCCCTTGAGGATCGCCGATTGATCCAACTCGGCCAGAACCAATTTCAGCCGCTCGATATTGCGGCGATTGGATCCAATCCAGGTGCTGACTTTCTTGCCGAATGTGATCGGGAGTGCATGCTGGCCCAGCGTCCGTCCGGCCATAACGGCATCCTGGTTGTCGCGTGCCTGCTTGATCAAAACCTCTTCGATGTCGCGCAGGTGTCCGATGATCACCAGCGCCGAGCGGCGAAGCTGCAGCGTCTGGGCGGTGTCGTAGATGTCGACCGTCGTCGCGCCGAAGTGCAGGTATTGCTGCGCGCTGGCGTCGAGGGATTTGCGCCAAACGTTCAGCAGAGCGACCATGCGATGCTGCACGATCTTGCGTTCGGCCTTCACCTCGTCGACCGGGGCGTAGCGGACGTTTGCTTTGCGGGTGATCTCGTCGGCCGCCGGCTGGGGGATCGCGCCGTGGGCAGCCTGCGCCCGCGCCATCGCCGCTTCGATCTCCATCACAATCTGGTTGGTCTGTTCGGCTTCGAAGATTTCCTTCACAGCCTGACGGCCATTGCCGGGGGCAATTTCCTGGGCGAACGCGCCCGACACGATCGTGATCGCGATACATGCCGCGAGATGTAGCGCGCGCAGATGTATCCACGGGCTGGCTAGGCGTCGTCCGGCAAACAATGGTCGTCTCCCGCGAAAACTAAGGAAAATGTCGAAAACCTAGGAGCCGGGCACGTGTCCGGCCAGCACGGCGGCCCCCGCCGGTGCCATTCTGTCCGCCTCGTGCCCGACTGCTGGAACCTCAATGCGTCGCCATGAAAAGCGTGCGCCCATCTGGGCGGCCACATTTCGCGACCGTTCGAAATAAAAGTTGCCGCGATCAAAGCGCGTCTTGCCTTGGGCGGCCGCAGGTGGCTCTTCGCGAAGTCCCGCGTAGTTTACGTCGGAGGTGCCGAGCAGGAGCGTATAATTGCAATCAAAGGCGTTGCGCAGCGTTGCCCGCGCGATCGGTGCGCCGCCCAGCCCGTATGGATACTTGTACTCGTTGTCCGGCAACATGTCCAGCCCGGATTGGCCGATACGGCGCGATCGATCATTTTGCAGCCGGAGTGGAGCACGTAGCGCTGGACGAACTGCGAACCGGCGCCATGGCCAAAAATGCTGAACTTCTTTTGGTTGCTCCCCATCATGCGCGCAGCAGTCTTGAATGCCTCCTCGACGACGTAAAAGGCCGTTTGACGCCAGGGCTTTTCTTGCAGCGTTTTCTGCCCGCGGATGTTGCCGAGGTTATAGGTCCAGGCGCCGGGCCACTTGTCGTCGGTGAATTCGGGAACGAGCAGGATCGCGCCGTAGCGCTCGGCAAGTGGCCGCCATGTGTCGTAGTAGTCGAATGACAAATGGCGATAGGCTTCGCGGCGCGTGCCGTGCATGACGACCCAGATCGGGCTGTCGGCAGTCGCTGATTTCGGGCGATAACTGTAGACGGTGACGGGCCCTCGCGGAATGCCATCGACTTCGAACTCGCCCTCACCGACGGGCAGTCCGGCGGGTTCGCTGTAGCGATCAAAGGCTGCACCGGGTTCGCTGTTTCCCATAAGGATCATTAGTGCGACGAGTACGGTGTGCATCCAGCTCTTGGATCGCGTAGCGTAGTGAGTTGATTTCGGCATCTTGGCGATCCTCTCAGAACTTAACACGGGCGCCGGCATAGCCGATTGCCATGTCCGCGATAGGTTCGTTCGCTTGCAGCCGCGCAGTGCTTCCAGGGATCACGCGTACGCCTTTGACGTCGAAACACCCGCACACCCATATAAACGTCCATATCGGCCGCATCGATATTCTGGCTGATGGCGCCGCCCAGCATTTCCAGTTCGCTGTCGGTTACCTCGGAATTGTGACCTGTGGCCTGGTCGTCCAGGCCACCTTCGCGCAGGCCCGTTATCGCGTCCTGCACGCGGGCGAACTCGCCATATACTGACGTGTCGCCTAGCTGTGTGAATGGGCGGCGCAGGCCGAACGCGGTGTAGAGGTAGTGCGTCGGAGGGCGATTGCTTCCCTTCGGTGTGACTAGGCCAACTGTGTTCTCGCCGAAGACAGCCTGGTCGGAACTGTCGTCGCCGTGAAACTCACGATGAACATACGCTGCTGTGCCGAACAGACCGCTAGGCATATGCAGGAGGCTGGCGGACCCCTTGTATTCTCGCCGGTCACGTGTGCCAGCACGATCACCTTTGTCGCGATCGTTGAGCGCGCCTGCCCCGAAGCGGAACCGGAAATCGTTGTAAGTGACGCCGTATTCTGCGGCGACATCCGCGAAATCGTCCTCTCCCCAGGCCACCGCGAGATGGATATTTCCCCATTGACTGCTCATGCGCGGCGCATCGTATCGCACGACGTCGCGGCGCGATGTGTCACGGCGCACCGCGGCAACTCATCGAGCGGCGTGCGCTCGATAGTGCGTGTCGCGCAGGGCCGGACTGGCCGTCGTCCTGCTCAGGCTCATCGGCATGTCTGGGAATAAGCCCGCCGCCGAGCGTCGAGATGTTCGCAGCTCCCGGCATGATGCTGCCGGTATCCTTCAGGATGATGTCGTCGGTCGCCGGAGACGTCAGGCCGACGGAAAACTTTTCCGTATAAGTTGCTACGCACCACATGGAGACGTTGCGTACTTCCACCTGGTTTTCGCCGGTGGTATTATTATCTGGCTGAAGTCGTTGGAAGCCATGTCGTCGAAGCCAATCGACAGAAAATAGCCGGCGCCCCATCCGCGCGCGATCTTTGTCGCGCCTTCGAATTCCAGACGGGAGCGTGATGATACGTTGTCGACGACGTGCACGTTCTGCTCTTTGCCATCGTCGTAGCCAACGACTGCCCGATTGATCGAGCCGGAGACCCGGTCGACGAGACATTGATCGCCTTTAGCCGCAGCGGTGGACTTGGGGTTTTTGGCTATGCGTTCTTCGATCTCCGTGCAGTGGTTCCTCCGGTGCCTTGAGGAGCGAGAGCGAACCCGCCGTCGCTGGACTTTGGGCCGCCGATTCCATCGAGGAGAAAGGTGAGGCCAAGCGAACCACCATAAAAAATGGCGTCATTGTTGGCTTTGCCGAAGGCGTTTTTATTAAGAAGCGTGCCGACGCTGGGCAGGGCTTCGCCAACGTTGTTCAACCACAGCATGGTGCCAGCGGCTGTTAGAAACACACTTGTCCGATAAGCCGTTCCTCAACACGTGGATTGATTTCGACGCCTTGGGCAAAAACGTTGTCGTGGTCGGTTGCTGCAAAAAAGTTTGCAAAGGCGCTTTGTGAGTGGATGGATTTTCTTGGTCTCGACGCTGTTGTTGAACAAACCCACTTTCGCGCTTCCGCCCAAACGAACGGCATCGCCGAGGTCGAACATGCCCTGCAGCCCCGCCTGAATGCCATAAAGACGGTTGTCGACGCGGACGGCGACGTGGATCGCGCTAATTCCGTCGACGGCGGCTGGGAGATCATCCGGATCCTGGATAGTCGACAGGCCGAGTTGCTCCCCGAAGAAGAGACCGCGGGCGCCGACGAGCGAGACCAGGAATGCCAAAGGGACGAACGATGTTCGCTTCCGCGCCAAACAGCTTTGTGTCGTGCTGCACGACCATGCCGTGGATGTTGTCGGAGTTGTTGAACGGAAGTGCAGGTGCGGGAATATTGTAGATCGCGTCGGTGTCGTCGGGATCGCCGGCCGCTGAACCCATCCCGTACTTGCTGGCTTCACGCCGCAACGGGTTCATGTAGAAATCCGAAAGTCGATATCCTGGTTGAATATTTCAGCCTGCAGCGTTGCGCGCACCGCGGGTGCCACCGCATCGCCATCCAGTTCGTCAGAGCGAAACGGAACGAACGGCGTATTGGCACCACCTCCGCGTTTCGTGAACGCTTCGCTGGCGGGGTCGTCGTGGCGGGCTAGAACCATCGCTTCAATGGACAGAAGGTTTCGCACTTTTCCGCTGGGGAACGTGCCGGCGGCGGCGGTGCCTAGGGGCTGATCAGAGGCGTTGGTATTGCCGTCCTCTGCTGGCTCGCCTGAAGCCGTCTCGTCCCCGTCATGGCGTATGCTTCGGCATCGCTAGCACCAGACACGACATGACGAGAAACAAAGCGGTGATGGGCCGCCTCAAATTTCACAGCTAACGTTCGACCGCGCCCGTACTTCCCCCGGCATCGCAAATACCCTTTACAGACTTCTTGCTTTGCCGCCCGGCGACATTGCGCCAGACGCTTCCTGCGGCAACTTTGTAGCGAGGCCGCGCGAAGCGGCATTCGAATATCGGATTATTGATCAGAAATTTGCGCGGCGATTGATTATTATCCAATTATAACATAATGCTTATTGTCTCTGCCGGAAATGAAGATGTGTCCGCACAATTCGACAGCGTTGCGACGCAATTGCATCACGCTATCGGCCCCAAGCTCAGCGGGATTTGGATTGTCGCGGCGTTTCGGCTTCCGGCAGAAGCTCTACGGACGCAGAAGCTCGCGGAGCTCTTGCGCTTGAAGTCGGAGATCGCAGTCACGAATTTGATGGTCGGTGCTTCGGTTTCACCTTATGGCAGACGGTACGGGCGATCGCGGTGGTGCAGGTATCCGAATGAGATCCAGCGTTCGGGCTCGAGCGGGACCATGGCGATTACCGCTCATGTCGACGCCGCGCGCGCTGAGCCTATCAAAGACGCCGACGCCGACGCCGTCTCCTGCCATCTGAAACGCCATCAGCGAGGATCGCGTCTCGACGACGTACGTGCCGGACTGACCGGCTGATCGGCGTGGAGTCATTCATCTGCTGACGCCAGAGCTGGTCGGCCCACGGTCCCACAAGGTCTTCGCCGGCCAGGTCGCTCGCAGTTATGCTGTTTCGGGCCGCCAGCGGATGGGCGGCATCATCACGGCTTCGAGCCGGACGCGAAACAATGGATTGTTCTCGATCTCGGCAAGGGCATGCGTGACGGGCAGAGAGGCCAGAGCAGATCGAAGCGCCGCAACCCGACCAAATTATCGAGATCGAACGGACAGAACATCGATGCGGGTGCGCAGGTGGTGGGTTATTTTCGCACATTCGCGCAACAGCCGGCGAAATCACGCCTTGGGCGATGCGTTGCGTGGTGAGGATCTTGAGCTGTTTGTCGCTCGTTTGAATATCTTTCGCGATGAGAGGAATTTCCTCCATGCCCGCGAGAAGATGGCGCGTCGCTGTATAGAAGGCCGATCCTTTCTCGGTCATACGCAGCGCTCGCTTGGAGGTCGAACGAAGAGGCCCAGTTCCTCCTCCATCATCGCGATCAGCCGGCTGACAGCGGGCTGGCTGAGGCCGAGCTCCGTTGATGCCACGGATAGCGATCCCGCGCTCGACGATCAGTCGAAATGCGCGCAGCGCCTTCAGGTTCATCCCGAGGGTCCGATAGTTGTCGCAGCCTCAATCCCTTCGCGGAAATCGGTTGGCTCTCCTGCCGCCATATCCACAGCGGCCTGTACGGCTGCCAATGCAGTCATATTGACGATGCGGCGAACGGTTGCCGTCGGTTCCAGGATGTGAGCGGGCCGGGCTGTGCCGAGCAGCATGGGGC